>CAOKFN010000036.1 GCA_948467735.1 uncultured bacterium | reverse complement strand
GGAAGCGCCCGGAAGGAAATTTCAGCTGTGCCCTATACAGATGAAATTTTCTTCCTTAGTAAGGGCGCTGTAGTGCAGAGACGGAACTGGAATAGGAGGAAAATAGGATGGAGAGGACAGTAAAAGTAACCGGAAAAGGGAAAATTGCGGTAAAGCCGGATATCATACGGCTGGCAATTGACTTAAAGGGTGTGGAGGAGAGCTACGAGAAGGCTCTGCAGCAGTCGGCCCGGCAGACGGAAATGCTGAGGGACTGCTTTGAGGGGCTGGGATTTGAAAAAACGGATTTGAAGACCACCTCTTTTCGGGTCAACACAAAATATGAAAACAGCCAGAATAAGATGGGAGTGTGGAAACAGAAGTTCGTCGGATATGAGTTCTGGCACAGCCTAAAAATTGAATTCGGGGTTGACAACCAGCTGCTGGGGAAGATGCTGTACGCTCTGGCCCACAGTCAGACGGAGCCGGAATTCCACATTCTCTACACGGTGAAGGATGTGGAGTCGGTGAAGAATCTCCTGCTGGGGAAAGCGGTGGAGGACGCCAAGACGAAGGCGCAGGTGCTGGCGGACGCGGCAGGCGTGACTCTGGGAGAGATTATGACGATTGATTATTCATGGGAGGAAATGGAGATAATATCCAGACCCATGAATCAGATGAAGGCGGTTCGCTGTATGGCGGAGGAAAGTGACGGCGCTTCCTACGATATGGCGGTGGAACCGGACGATATCGATGTTTCGGATCATGTGACGGTGATCTGGGCAGTAGGCTGAGAAAATGTGCCTATGCTAAATGCGCCGTCGGCACGTCCAGCGTATAGCGTCGCGCCGGTTCAGCGGTCGGCGTGCCAAGCGTACAGTGCCGCTGCGGTTCAGCGGTCGGCGTGCCAAGCGTACAGTGCCGCTGCGGTCCAGCGGTCGGCGTGCCAAGCGTACAGTGCCGCTGCGGTCCAGCGGTCGGCGCGCCAAGTGTACAGTACTGCCGTGGTCCAGCCGTCGGCCTGTAGGCGTACATTGCCGCCGGGGTCTGGCTGCCAGCCCGTCATGGGATGAAATATCACGCCAAAAAGCAATCATTCTCGCCGAAAATCTTGTCTTTTCTACCGAAAATGAATATAATAAAAAAGAGTATGCCTATAGAGCGGCAGAATGCGGAACATTCCCGATTTCCGAGTATTGTTTGGGAGGAATCAAAATGGCAGAAAAGATATTGGTCATAGACGACGACGCGATGAACTTGAAAATGGCGGAATTTATACTGAAAAGGGATTATGAGGTGGTCTGCGTATCCTCCGGACGCGAGGCGCTGGATTATCTGACGCAGAGTGTTCCGGACATGATTCTGCTGGATTTACATATGCCGGAGATGAACGGTCTGGAAGTTTTGGAGAAAATACAGGGAATGGAGAAAGTCTGCCATGTCCCTGTGGTTTTTTTGACGGCGGACAGCGAGCGGGAGACGGAGATTAAGATTTTTCAGGCGGGGGCAATGGATTATATTCAGAAGCCTTTTCTGGCGGAGGTCGTGCGGCACAGGATAGGCCGCCTTTTGGAATTATATCATCTGCAGCAGTCTCTCCAGCAGGAGGTGGAGAAGAAGACCCGTCAGCTGAAGGAGAGCAGTGAGAGAATGCAGAGACTGTCCGTACAGGTCATGCTGTCTCTGGCCAGCGCCATTGACGCTAAGGACGCCTATACCAAGGGACACTCCATGCGGGTAGCGCAATATTCCTGTGAATTGGCGAAGCGTATGGGCAAAACCGGTCGGGAAATCGAGGATATCTATTATATCGGCCTGCTGCATGACATCGGCAAGATCGGCATTCCCAATGCCATTATCAATAAGCCGGGGAAGCTGACGGAGGAGGAATACGCTGTGATTCAGTCTCATCCGGCCATTGGGGCGGAGATTCTGGACAATATTTCCGAGCTTCCGGATATTTCCATAGGGGCCCGCTGGCACCATGAGCGTTATGACGGAACGGGCTATCCTGACAGATTGAAAGGCGCGGCGATTCCGGAGACCGCGAGGATTATCGGGGCGGCGGACGCCTATGACGCCATGTCTTCCAGAAGGAGCTATCGGGATGTGCTTCCTCAGCAGGCGGTTCGAGCCGAGATCGAGAAGGGAAAAGGTACGCAGTTTGATCCGGTGATTGCAGAGCATCTGCTTGCGATGATAGATGAGGACAAGGAATATAGTTTAAGGGAAAAGTAAGGCGGGGAGGATGTCAAAGAATGGATTCCCAAAGGCTTTCAATGGAGCAGAATCCGAGCGGTGTCTCGGAAAAATGAGGTGATTATGAGCGAACCGACTGTGACAATGCATGAAGAAAAACAGACAGGTACACATCTCCTGATGGCAGGGTTTGTGAGCGTTTTTGGCGTACTGCTGACTGCGGCCTCGATTGTCATGGAATGGGAGATGTGGATGATACCTTTGATTGTCATCGGCATCTTGGTCATATGGAGCCTGCATATTGGAAGAATGGCTTCGGATAGTATTTATGAATATGTCTGCGCCGGAATCATGATGGTGGAGATATTTTATTATGGTACACATGCGGAATGTCTGTATGATGTCCCTATGAGCGTCTGTATGCTGCTTTTTATGCTGGCGCTCTTGGATAAGAAATTGCTGCTGTATCTGTCGGGCGCCATGTATCTGATGGTGCTGCTGTATCATATCTTTTTTCTGGGCACCATAGGGCCGGGGATGGGAATGGAGAATTTCGTCAGGCTGGGAATCGGTGCGGCGGGAACCGTCGGCGCTATGGCGCTTTCATGTTCCATGGTCAATCGGTGGAAGGAAGAGCGAAAAGAAATGCTGGAGATGACCGGAATGCTTGAGACGGCAAAGCGGCAGAACGCGGATTTCCTTTCCAATGTGTCCCATGAACTGCGGACTCCCATCAATATGGTGACGGGAATCAGTGAAGTTGCCCTTGGCAGGCAGATTCCGCCTGACCTTCGGGAAAGTATGCGCTCCGTACAGATGGCGGGCAGAAGGCTGGCGGGACAGATTAACGATATTCTGGATTATACGGAAATCGTCGGAAATACGCTGGTAGTGACCAATGAGAATTATATGCCTTCCTCCGTAATCAATGACGTGATTACTACCGCTGCCATGCAGAACAGCGAACATAAGCTGGAGCTGATTTTTGATTTGGAACCACAGGTTCCGGCCGTTCTCATAGGGGATGCGGAGAAGATTTCACGGGTTTTGCGGATTCTGCTGCAGAATGCCATGAAATTCACGGAAGAAGGGGGGATATATGTCCATGTGGGACACCGTCGGGAAAGCTATGGGGTGAATCTGGACATTACCATCTGCGATACCGGTATCGGCATGACTCCCGGGCAGCTGTGCCGGATTTATGATGATTTTTATCAGGCGGACAGCGGACGCAGCCGTTATGCGGGAGGCTTGGGGCTGGGGATACCCATTGCCCGGGGGCTGCTGCATGCCATGGAAGGCTTTATCCATTACAGCAGCAAAGAAAATCAGGGGACGCAGGTACATATATCCATTCCTCAGGGGGTGGCGGAAGATACGCCGGGCATGCTGCTTTCCGATGCGAAGCAGTTCTGCATCGTATGTTATTTCAAGCAGGATAAGTACAGCCGCGGCGAAGTGCGGCTGTATTATGATAATTTGATTCTGCACATGGCGGAGGGTCTGGGAATTCAGGCATACCGCGCTTATCATTTTGTGGATTTGGAGAGAGTGCTGAACAGTCATCGGCTGACCCATCTGTTTCTATCCCAAGAGGAATATCGGGAGAATATTTCTTATTTTGAAGAGCTTGGAAAAACAATCTGTGTGGTGCTGATTGCGGATAAGGACTTTTTCCCGGATGTGGGCAGCAGAATGATATTGATTCACAAGCCCTTCTTTGCGCTGCCCATTGTCAATCTGTTAAACGGAGTGACCCATGGGAACGACTTGTGGGAGAGCATGATGGAGGACAGGGAATTTACCTGTGCGGGAGTCCGGGCGCTGGTGGTTGACGACGAGGAGATGAATCTGGTGGTGGCCAGAGGGATTCTGGACAGCTACGGGATACGGATTGACACCTGCTTAAGCGGCGCCGCGGCGGTGGAGCAATGTGTGGGAACCATGTATGATTTGATTTTTCTGGACCATATGATGCCCGGAATGGACGGCGTGGAAACGCTGAAACGCATCCGTGCCATGAAGGAGGGAATGTATCAGAATCTGCCCATCATTGCGCTTACGGCCAATGCGATCAGCGGAGCAAGGGAGATGTTTAAGAGCGAAGGCTTTACGGAATTTGTACCCAAGCCCATAGAACGCTCCGTGCTGGAGCGGGTGCTGCGCAGGGTGCTGCCGGAGCAGTGTATTCGGTATCATGGGGGTTCCATGCAGGGAGCGCAGTCTGCGGGACGGGGAACCGCCGCAGGCCCGTCGGCGCTTTTGGCCGACGGGCGGGGAGCTTCGCAGTCGGCCAAACAGAGAAGAGTTCTCCAAGCAGGTCAGGGGGATTTGTCAGGGGAGGAGGCGTTTCCTGAGGCTGCTCAGGAGACCTCGGAACCGCGGGGGATGCTGGAACGGCTGGAACAGATCGGCATTCGAGTGGAGACGGGCTTAAGCTACTGCGGGGGCGAGAAGGATTTCTATCTGGAGATGCTGCAGATGTATTGTGATCAGAGCGAGGCAAAGCGCAGGGAGATTGTGGAATTGTATCAAAGAGAGGAATGGGAGGAATATGCCGTCAAGGTTCATGCGTTAAAGAGCACCTCCCTGACCATTGGGGCGGAAGAGCTGTCGGCCAAGGCAAAGGCGCTGGAATTGGCGGGAAAGAGCGGGGATATCGCGTTTATCAGGGAGAATCATGAGCAATTGATGGAGGCGTATGAGGCAGTCTGCAGATTTATTGTGGAAAATGTGGCCATGGAGGGCAGGGGACTGCGGTTTAAGTGAGAGCGCGGCGGGACCGTACTGCGGCCGGAGAGGAGAAGGGTACTGTGATCAGGAAGTTTTTGGAACCCATTATGGATCATAAGGTAAACCTGCAGGAGCGGATGTTCCGCCTGATTGCGGGAATCGGCGTCACGGCTCTGGTGCTTATGCTGCTCAGCAAACTGTTTACCGGAGAAAACATTGCGAATCTGGCGGCGCTGGCCGTCTGCATTTTATGTATCATTGCTGTGGGGACGGTCTGCATCAGGAAAAATAAAATCAATCTGGGCGCTTCTCTGGTTGCCGTACTGCTGATTATTTTTCTGCCGCTGAATTTCTTTATGGCGGGAGGAATGTATGGAGGCGCTCCCTTGTGGTTTGTGTTTGTATTTGTCTACATCAGTCTTACGCTTTACGGGGCGAGGAGACTGGTCTTTCTGCTGCTGGGGGCGGCCGAAGCCCTGCTGTGCTATTATGTCACCTTTCATTATCCGGAATATGTGATGCAGCATACCTTGAACATGGCTTATATGGATTCCGTGCTGTCCGTGATTTTGGTGGGCGCTTTGACAAGCGTGATGATTTTGTTTCAAAATCGCATCTATCGGGAAGAAAGCAGGATATCCAATCAGCAGAAGAAAGAGATTGAAGAGCTGAACAAGGCGGAAAACCACTTTTTTTCCAGCATGAGCCATGAAATCCGCACTCCGATTAATACCATCATCGGCCTCAATGAAATGATTCTGCGCGGCGATATCTCGGATGAGATTGCGGAGAACGCCAAAAATATCCAAGGGGCCAGCAAGATGCTATTGACTCTCATTAACGACATTCTGGATTTGTCCAAAATAGAATCGGGGAAAATGGATATTGTGAACGTATCTTATGAGACGGGAGCCTTTTTTTCGGATATTATCAATATGATATGGATTAAGGCAAAGCAGAAGGGGCTGGACTTTCATCTGGATGTGGATTCCTCCATACCAAGCATGCTCTGCGGCGATGAGGTCAGAATCAAGCAGATTTTAATTAATATATTGAATAACGCGATCAAGTATACGGAGCATGGCTCCGTGACCCTTTTGGTCCGGTGTGAACGGAAGGGCGTGAATAAGGTGCGGGTGTATTATTCCGTCAAGGATACCGGACAGGGGGTAAAGAAGGAGGATATTCCCTATTTGTTTAATGCGTTTCAGAGGGTGGATGAGGAGAAAAACCGTCACATCGAAGGCACCGGGCTGGGGCTTAGCATTGTAAAGCAGCTGGTACAGTTAATGGGCGGGGAAATCAGCGTCAACAGCGTTTATACGAAGGGTTCCACCTTTCTGATCACATTGGATCAGGATATTGTGGACGAGACGCAGCTGGGGGTATTTACCTTGGAGTCCCGGATGCAGAAGGAAAGCAGGGCGCATTATAAACAAAGCTTCGAGGCGCCGGAGGCCAGCCTGCTGATTGTGGATGATAACGATATGAATTTGATGGTGGCAAAGAAACTCCTTTCGGATACGAAGATTCAAATCGACACCGCCTCAAGCGGCGCGGAATGTCTGAAGCTGACACAGAGCAAGCATTATGACGGGATATTGATGGACCACCTGATGCCCGGCATGGACGGGATTGAATGCCTTCATGCCATTCGCGCGCAGCCGACGGGAATGTGCCGGGAAGTTCCGGTGGTTGCGCTGACTGCCAACGCGGGCAGCGACAACCAGCTTCTGTACAAAAAAGAAGGGTTTAACGGCTATCTGGCCAAACCGGTCAGCGGGGCGCTGCTGGAGGCGGCGGTGATGAAGCTTCTGCCCAAGGAAATGGTTCTTTTGAGCGAGGAAATTTCGGAATCGGAGGTGGGCAGGGAAGTCCTTGTGTTTGATCAGAGAAAGCGTGTGCCGCTCATGGTCACTACGGACAGCGTATGCGATCTGCCGGAAGAACTCTTGGAGAAGCTGGGCATATCGGTACACCCTTATTTTGTCTGCACGGAACATGGCCGTTTCTTGGACGGTAAGGAATTGGAAACGGATGATCTGCTGGATTATCTGTATCGGGGAAAAAGAGGGGCCTCCAAGGCGCCGGATGTGACGGACTATGAGAATTTTTTCGCGGAGAAGCTGACGGAGGCGCAGAATATCATTCACATTGCAATGGCGAAAAATTCCAGCGAGGGTTATCGGCATGCCTGCGAGGCGGCCAAGTCTTTTGAAAACGTCACTGTGGTCGATTCCGGCCATCTTTCCAGCGGCATGGGGCTCGCGGCGTTGTACGCGGCTCATATGGCGGCGCAGAATGCCTCGGCGGAAGAGATTGTGCATACGGTGGAGACACTGAAAAAACGCATACAAACCTCCTTCATTGTCAATAGTACCCAGATGCTCTACCGGGGAGGAAGGATTCCGAAGGAAATTCATATTTTATGCAATACCCTATTGCTGCATCCTGTGATTGTGCTGCGGAAGAGTAAAATGACCGTGGGGGGAATCCGGATGGGTGATTTTGCCCATGTATCCAAAAGCTATATCCGCAGTGTGCTGAAGGACGCCAAAAATATTGACAGGCGGATTTTGTTTCTCACCTATGCGGGAATGGATGAGAAAAGTCTGGCGCAGATACAGGAAATGGTGCGGCAGTATTGTCCGTTTGAGAAGATTTATCTACAGAAAGCCTCCTCTGCGATTGCCAGCAACTGCGGGGCGGGATCGTTTGGACTGCTTTATATGAAGTGCGAACGGAATGAAGATTATCTAAGGCTGGAAAGCGCCAAATCTTAGAAAATCTTCATTCAGGGCCTGCGCCGGGCTGTCGGTGGTTTACGCTGTCTGAGGAGGCAGTGGGATTGTGGGGAATTTGGAAGGAGCCGGAATGAGAAGGGTAATAAGATGGGCTGGATTGGTATTAGCGGCTGCTGCAGTGCTTGCGGGGTGCGGCGGCGAAGAGGCGGTAAAGCATTCCTTTGCGTCGGATTCGGAATATGTGACGGACAAAGGCGTTCTGGTGGTGGGGGTGACGGATTTTGAGCCGCTGGATTATATTCAGGACGGAAAATGGATGGGCTTCGACGCGGAGATGGCCGGATTGTTCGCGGAGAGCATCGGGGTTTCGGCGGAGTTTATGGAGATTGATTGGAAAAAGAAGACGGAGCTTTTGAACAACGGGACGATTGACTGTGTCTGGAACGGCATGACTTTGTCGGAGAAGGTCCGGGAGGAAATGGAATGCTCCGCGGCATATCTGAATAACGCCCAGATGGTGGTGGTGCCTGTGAAGAATGCGGAGAAGCTGCGGACGGCAAAAGATTGTATGCATCTGCTTTTTGCGGCGGAGGTCAGTTCCGCCGGAGAGCAGGAATTGAAAGATAGAAATTATCGTTTTACCTCCGCATCCTCCCAGATGGAGGCGCTGGAGAACGTGATTTCCGGCAAAGCGGACGCCGCCGTAATCGACGCCATTATGGCGGGAGCACTGATTGGAGAGGGGAAGCAGTTTGAAGAGCTCATCTGCATAGATTCCTTAAGCAGCGAGGAATATGGGGTCGGTTTCAGGAAGGGGTCGGACTTGGCGGAGAAGGTGAATGCGTTCTGGAGGGAGAGCTTTCTAAGCGGCGTGCTGCAGGAAAGGGCGGAAAAGTACGGGCTGGAGAATGCGGTGATAGAGCCGTAAGGGAATTTTGCTTGCGGAAGCGCGTCTCTTTTGCTATAATAGAAAGAAAAGCCGAAGCTTAAGGAGGTAATCAGTTGAGTATGGAAAAAGACAGGAATGTTGAGTCAAAAACGTATGCCTACGATTATGAGCAGTATGAGGATGAAAATAAGACTGCGGAAACCATGATTGAGGAGATTCTGGAGGATCCGGAGTTCGGGGGGTTGAAGGAGCTTGTCATCGGAAACTGGGGCGGCGCGTGGGAAGACGGCTGCCAGCCGCTGATAGACGGAATTGTGGAGAATGCAGATCGCTTTTCTCATATTGAGAGGCTTTTTATGGGAGACATGGATTTCGAGGAGTGCGAAGTGTCTTGGATTATGCAGGGAGATTACAGCGAGCTTTGGGGGGCGATGCCGCAGCTGAAGGAGCTGACGATTAAGGGCAGTATGGATTTGGAGCTGGGTGAAATCGTCCATGAAAATCTGGAAGCCTTGACGATTATCTGCGGCGGATTATACAAGGATGTTATCGAGTCCATACAGAAGGCAAAGCTGCCGAAGCTAAAGAAGCTGCTTCTCTATATCGGTGTGGAAGACTATGGATTTGACGGAGACGCCGGTACCATTAGGGAGCTTTTGGAAAAGGCTGATTTCCCTTCTCTTACTTATCTGGGAATCACGGACAGCGAGATACAGGACGAATTGACGGAAGTGGTGCTCGAGAGCAAATTTATGGGGCAGATAACCACGCTGGATTTGTCTAACGGCACGTTGTCGGACAAGGGAGGCGAAATGCTTTTGGAGAAACTGCCCTCATGGCCCAATGTGAAGAAGCTGGATGTGCATTATAATTATCTGTCTGAGGATATGGTGAAGAGGTTAGAGAAGCTTCCCATAGAGGTGGACGCCTCCGAGAGAGAGGAACCCAGCGAATATCATGGTGAAATCTATATGAATGCCATGCTGACTGAATGAGGCAGGCGGCGCTTCTGGGGAACCCGAATACGAAGAGAACCGTCTATCTGGAACGGGCGGCGGCAGAGGCGGGAATTTCGTTTCATTTGATGGATTGGAGGAATTGGAAGACAGAACTGCCGTGGACGGAGGGCTTCCTGAAAATTGATCCGCCCCTGTGGGAGAGCTGTTCGCTGGAAGAGCTGGAGGGGCTGACAGGGGATTATTTGGAATGTCTGGAAACCTTGTCCCAAAGGGCCAAAGAGCAGGAAATAGAATTTTTGAATCATCCGACGGCGATTGCGGCCCTGCTGGATAAGCGGGCGTGTAAGAATCGGCTGAGGGAGGCCGGACTTTCCGTCACGGAAGAGCTGACAGGAGGGGATGCGCCGGGCGGCGCAGGCACGGCCGGAAGGCCTTCGGCGGGGGCGGACCGGAATCCAAAGAAGCGGCGTCCGAAGGAAGCTTTGCACAGGGAGAAGAGATACTCTGAGGGAGCGGCAGCAGAATTTTTCAAAGAGGAGAATGAGTTAAAGAGAGGGAAATGGTCAGTGGAGGGGCTTATGGCAGCGATGAGGGAAGAGCGGATTTCTCAGGTCTTTATCAAGCCCGTGAGGGGATCCGGTGCGGCGGGAGTGTCCGCTTTCCGCTGGCAGCCCTCCTTGGGGCGGATGGTTCTTTATACCTGCGCCATGCGATCACCGGAATATGGCCTTATCAATACAAAGCGCCTTCGGCATTTTACGGACAAAGAGGAAATTCTGCCTCTGCTGGACAGGCTTCTGGCGATGGACTGTATTGTGGAGAGGTGGTATGCCAAAGCGGAATATCAGGGATTTTCTTATGATTTGCGGGCGGTGGTTCAAGACGGCAGAATGGACTTTATTCTGGCGAGGCTTTCCAAGGGGCCGATTACCAATCTGCATTTGAACAATCATCCCTTGGAAGCGGCGGCGCTGGGACTTCCCGGCTCCGTGCTGGAAGCCGTTTTTGAATTATGTGAAAAAAGCATGGAATGCTGTCAGGGACTTAGAAGCGCGGGAATCGATATTCTGCTGGAGAAAGGAAGCCTGCGCCCGCGAATTATTGAGATGAACGCGCAGGGCGATTTAATTTATCAGGATATCTACCATGATAATAAAATCTACCGCCATCAGACAGAGATGATAAAAAACTGGATGGAGGGCGGGCGCTGCAGCCCGGAACAGGTTCCCGTAAACGGGAGCTTTAAATAGGAGAATTATAATATGAACGAAGAGTTGGAGCAGTCAGCGGCGGCGGAGGTTCCTGTGCGTTTTTTTGCAGGTTCCGGCGAAAGAAGAAAACCGACCGTGGACATGAATCAGGTGGTGGGGGCTTCCGATATTCTGTTTATCTGTCTGGATACCCTGCGCTATGATGTGGCGGTGCAGGAGGAAGCGGCGGGAAGAACGCCCGTATTGAATCAGTACGGTCCTTGGCAGAAGTGTCAGGCGCCGGGGAATTTTACATATCCCTCTCATCATGCGATGTTCGCGGGATTTCTGCCCTGTCGGTATGACGCTAAAAATGTGGCGGACAGGGAATTGTTATTTTTCCCCCAGTCCATCGGGCTGGGAAAGAAGCCGCCGGAGGGAGCCTATGGATTTTCGGGCAGCACCATTATGGAAGGGCTCGCAAAGGAAGGGTACGAAACTTGGTGTGTGGGCGGCGTGGCGTTTTTTGACAAACGTTCCGACATAGGACGGGTGTTTCCGGGCTATTTTCAGAAAAGCTGGTGGAATCCGTCTTTTGGCTGTCCTGTGAAAGACAGCACCAAGAATCAGGTGGATTTTATTCTGAAAAAATTGTCCGATGCGGAAAAACGTATTTTTTTATACCTGAATGTGGATGCGATTCATTATCCCAATTATTTCTATCTGGAAGGCGCTTCCAATGACAGTGTATCGAGCCATGCCGCGGCGCTTAGGTATGTGGACGGAGAACTTGGGAGGCTGTTTGAAGGATGGAAGGCGGAGAGGGGAGGCGCTTTTGTCATCTGCTGTTCGGATCATGGAACCTGTTACGGGGAGGATGGGTGCCAGTTTCACGGAATCAACCATCCGGTGGTGAACACGATTCCCTATAAACATTTTGCGCTCTGAAAGGAAATATCCGATATGAATCCCTATGTTCAGTATATGTACAGTTATCCCCATAAGACGGCTTATCGTCCCCTGCGGGATATTTCGCTGAGAGAATATGCCCCGCTGCTATCGGGCGGGGGGCATGGTCTCTATCTTCATCTTCCTTTTTGTCAGGCAAAGTGCGGTTATTGCAATCTTTTTTCCGTGACGGGGCAGAGTAAAGAAGCGGTGGATGGATACTTGGAGACAGTGGAACGGCAGGCCGGGCAGTATGGGGCGCTTTTAGCGGCTTATGGCGCCCGGTTTTTAGATTTGGTGATTGGCGGGGGCACGCCCTTGTTTTTGACGGAGGCGCAGCTGGAACGAATCTTTTGTCTGCTGGATACCCATTTTGAGTTCTCCGAGGGGAGGGAGCTGGTGATAGAGACGGCGCCCAATCAGACCACCAAGGAAAAGCTTGCCATATTAAAGCGGGCGGGGGTCACGAGGGTCAGCATGGGAATCCAAAGCTTTGACAACAAAGAGCTTGCCGCCCTGCGCAGGATGCACACCGCGGAAAGGGCAAGGGAGGCTTTGGCGCTTTTGAAATCTTTTGATTTTCCCACCGTTAACGTGGATTTTATTTACGGGATTCCGGGTCAGACGAAAGAGAGTCTGCTGGCGTCTTTAAAGGAGGCGGCGCTTTTCCGGCCGGATGAGATTTTTTTGTATCCCTTGTATGTGAAACGGGGGGTGGGACTATGGCGGGAAGGGGTGGTTCCGGACCCGGAGTCGGCGTATGGGCAGTATCTAAGGGCCAGAGATTATCTGCTGGAGGAAGGCTTTCGGCAGGATTCCATGCGGCGGTTTGTAAGGCGCAAAGAGGGGAGGGAGTTCTCGGAATGCGGCTTGAGTACGTCATTGGGCTTGGGCTGCGGGGGGAGGAGTTATTTGGGCCGTCTGCATTTTAGCACTCCTTATGCCGTGAGCGGAAGGGAGTGCCTTGCGCGTCTGAAGGAATATGAAGACACGGTGGATTTTACCCGGATTACCCACGGAATCCTGCTGACGGAGGAAGAATTGAAACGCCGCTATGTCATTCGGCATTTGCTGATTCGGCCGGGATTGGAAACGGGACGTTATGAGGAGCGGTTTGGAGGGAAAGTTATGGAGGATTTTCCCATTCTGGGGGAGTGGATGGATCAGGGGTATGTGGAATTGAGAGAATCCAAGGAGCCCCGGACGGCGGCCTGCGGGGAAGCGGGAGGTCTGCCCAAAGAGAGCGCCGACAGGGGGAGAGAGACGGCGGGAACAAGGAGACGGCGAAAACAGGAGATATATCTTGGGCTGACGGAGACAGGCATGGGACTTTCCGATTATCTGGGACCGCAGCTGATCTCTTGGCAGATTCAAAAGGCGATGGAAGAATGGCAGGAAAGGAACGGAATATAAGGAGGTGGTATTATGGATAGAAAAGCAGCAGCCCAAGAGACTTTACATATTATGGAGAAAGGTTATTACGAAGCGGGGGGCCGCAGAATCGAAATCAAAGAACTTCTGGAACGGTCCCGGAAGGAAAGCTTCCTGCTGACGCCGGAAGAGGGGGAGGAGCTGCTTGCGGGCTGGGAGGAAACACGGACAGGAGGCGGGGAATTAGAGAACGGCGGCGCTGATAATTTGAATACAGGCAGGGGCTGTGCCGGGAAGCTGACGATTCGGACAGAAAACTGCTCTACGGTGGATGCGGTTTTGAAATTGACCGCAGAGGGAAAACAGAAGATCGGAGTCCTTAATTTTGCCAGTGCCAAGAATCCCGGGGGCGGCTTCCTGAACGGAGCCATGGCTCAGGAAGAGAGTCTTGCCGTGTCCGGCGGTCTGTATAAGACCTTGACCGTTCATGAGAAATACTATCAAAGGAACCGCTCCTGCGGCACTATGATGTATACCGACCATGCTATCTATTCTCCCGAGGTGGTCTTTTTCCGGGACGGGAGGTTCGGACTGCTGGAGCAGCCTGTGACGGCGTCGGTGCTGACTCTGCCTGCGGTAAATATGGGACAGGTAATGCTTAGGGGCGAAGACGCGGGGCGGGCGGAACAGGTGATGAGACGCAGGATGAAGCTTGCGCTGGCTGTTTTTGCCAAGGAGGAATGCAGGCATTTGATTCTGGGGGCGTATGGCTGCGGCGTATTCCGCAATGACCCGAAGAAAATTGCAAGGTGGTGGAAGGAGCTTCTGGCGGAGGGCTTTGGGGATGTGTTTGAGAGCGTGGAATTCGCCGTGCTGGACCGTTCTTCTTCACAGGAGTGCATCCGGGCGTTTCAGGAAGCTTTCCCCGTGTTGGACGGGGGGACGGGAACCTGACGGCGAGCGGCAGGTATGAGTGGGACGGGAACCCGCTTTCATTGCTTGTGCAGGAAGCAGGTTCCCAAGCGGGATACGGCCTGAGCAGAGAGCAGGTTCCCGGCGGGATACGGCTTACGCAAGGGTCAGATCCAATACCGTGACGCTGTATCCGGGCAGAATCAGTTCCGGAAGCCGGGAGGAGAAAAGCGTCAGCGCTCTTTTCACCGGAAACACATTTTGGGGATGTTCATGGGAGTTGACCGCATCCAATTCGGCGGACAATTCATGGAGGGTACATTCGCTCACGGGTCTGTCCGTGGACAGACTGACATTTGCCGGATGTTCCGACAGATTCACCAGCTTCACGTAGAGATGCCTCCTATCCTCCGACAGTGTGGAGGAAACGGTGCCGGTAAAGGCGCCGGCGTCCGTGAAGGCGCCGTTTCGCTTTGTCTCCACAAAAGAAGTGCCCGTATGCCGGGAAAATAACTGCTGGACATAATAGCTGGGGGTGCCGTACACGCTGTCATTGTCAAACCAGATTAAATTGGGCTGCCACTGCTGGCGGCCGGTTCTCCCGAAGAGGGGCGCATAACAGGCCATTACCACATGGTCCCCATTTTTTTCCAGACCGGTCAGGAAGGCCGCTTCGCAAAGGGCCGCATACCAGCTGCCCTCTCTCTTTTCGGTCTGCTTACAGGTGTGGGCCGCATATTCTCCCGCGAATACTTTGGGAAGCGTTCGGTCATAGCTGTCGTACCGGCAGATATTTTCCAGAAACCATTCGGGGGATTTGTAAAAATGCTCATCCACCCCATAGGCCCTGTCTTTATTGTTTTTCAGCCATTCGCAGGCGGTATCGAATTCTTCACCCTCCGAATTCCAGCCTGCGGAAGTTATCAGCCGGATTTCGGGATATGCTTGGGAGACAGCCTTCTGAAAGGCTTCATAGCGTTCAAAGTACGCCGCGCCCCACTGTTCGTTGCCGATGGCGATATATTCCAGACCGAATGGCTCGGGATGCCCCATTTCGGCGCGGACGCCTCCCCACCTGCTCTCAGGGGAGCCGTTGGCAAATTCTATCAAATCCAGCACGTCCTGAATCCATGGGTCCAGATGTTCCATCTCAATCAAAAGCCCTTCATGCCATTGGCAGGTCATTCCTGCGTTTACCACGGGAACAGGCTTCGCGCCTAGGTCTTCGCAGAGCCGGAAGTATTCATAAAAGCCCAGACCATAGGATTGAAAGTAATCCTTTGAGGAGCGGCCGTTTAACTGATACTGGGGCATCTGCCAGCGGTTTTTATTGGTACGGCGCATGGACAGGTCTCCGATGGTGTCTTTCCAATTGTACATAGTGTCAATGCTGCGCCCTTCCACGATACAGCCCCCCGGAAAGCGCATGAATTTCGGGGAAAGGGCCTGAAGCATTTCCGCCAGATCCCTGCGCAGGCCGTTTTTTTGTCCGTGGAAGGTGTCTGCGGGAAATAAGGAAATAAGGTCAAGATCAACGCAGCCTTCTTTTCCCAGCAGAATTTCCGGATAAACATATTTACAGGTTCCGGCGGCCGTAAGAGTCATATTGTATTTTGTCCAGCCATGTCCCGCGCGCACCAGCGAAAGCTTTTTCTCGCAGAAGCAGAGGCCTTCCTTGTCCGTGAAGCGTATTTTCAGGGACATGGGGGCGGCGTTTCTGGCATAGCAGGAGAAGCGGAATTCCATTCCTTCTTTCACGGCAAAGCCCTCGCCGCAGAAACCCAGATTGCGTATGCCGCAGTTTTCCAGTCCGGTCAGCTTGGCATAATTGCCGTGGACAGGGCTTAAAGGAAAACGTGTGCCTATGGAGAAGCCGCAGTTTCCCACGGTTTCCCAGCAGAGCGTCCGCAGGTCTTCCTTCCCGTCCTTGTCATAATATTCAAAAGAGCGGTTGGCAATCAGCTCCGCATATAATCCGCCGTCGCCGGCATAATTGATATCTTCAAAAAAAATGCCGTAAAGGATGGGACTGACCGGATTGATTTGATTGGAGGTATTTACTGCAATATCAGTCATAATAAAAATTCCTTTCTAAAGCTTCAAGCATATTTTTGGAAAAATCATCCTAATTATAGCAATATATGGCATTATGGTCAATTATAAATTATAAGACTGGAGTTGGTAATAAAATACTATACAAAAAATAAAAAAATTTTTCAAAATTCCTGTGATTTTTACCCGACTTGTGTTATACTGGATGCAACAGCAAAAAATTTGGAGGTTAGCCTATGAACATCAAAGATTTCACCAATATGGAACAATTTGAGAGAATTATGTCGAACTGGGCAGATTCCACAGGTCTTGCAACTGTGGCGGTGGGCGCTGACGGGAATTATATTTCTCAGTGCTATAATTTTACGGATTTTTGCATGAAACTGACTCGCGGCAGCAGCAAGGGCTGCGCAAGGTGTGAAAAGTGCGACAGAGAGGGAGAAGGCGTTTATCATTGCCATGCGGGGCTGATTGACTTCGGCATTCCCTTGATGGTGAATGGTGAAAAGGTGGGCTCGGTCATCGGAGGGCAGGTGCTTCCCGAAGAACCCGACGAAGAGAAATTCCGCCAGGTGGCAAGGGAAATCGGAGTGGATGAAAATCAATACATAGAGGCGCTGCACAAGGTAAATGTGCGCACGGAAAAGGCAATTAAGGCGTCGGCAGGATTATTGGGAGAGGTGCTGAATAATTTTATCAACGCGGAATTTGCAAAGAAAAAGAACGGCGTCATAATCGACAAGCTTTCAAACGGTGTGGCGGCAACCCATGAGCTGGTGGAGCAGATTACCCTGAAGACGGCCGAACTGAAGGCTCTTCAGAACAAGCAGAAGATTCTGGCTCTGAACGCCAGCATTGAGGCGGCCAGGGCTGGCGGCGGCCAAGGGGCGGGTTTTGCGGTTGTGGCAAAGGAAGTGGGTAAGCTTTCCGAGCAGAGTACCTTGGTAAATAAGGATATCGAGGAAATTGTACATAAGATTTCCGACGCTGTAGAGGCAATGCGTGAGTGATAACAGGGATTGAGATACGGATACGACTATTATTTTGAGAAAGCAGGACTTTGCGAGGGGGATAGTTTCCCTGTGACTCGCAGGCCTGATTTAGACAGGAGCGTGTATGAGCTATGTGGCGGAATTTGCAGGAAGCCTCGTATTTCTGCTGGGCGGTTATGCCTATATGTGTAATGTTACTTTGAAGAAGACTCTGGTATCGGCGTTAAACTATGTGGAGCTTGTCATCGCATGGAGTCTGGCGGTGGGCTTGGGACTGACCGTGGCGGTTATTATGGGAGGTCCGGCCTATCTGAATCCGGGCGTTGTGTTCGGCCAGATCATTGTGGGCGGCCTTGGTTTTGGAGAAGCGTTGATTTATCTGGCAATGGAATTTCTGGCAGCGGGTACTGCGGAGATTGTCTGTCTGGTCTTCTTTTATGACTCTTTTAAGGCTTCCCAAGGGGTTTCCAAGAGGGGAATCTTCTCGGCGTATCCTGTTGAGAAGAATATGGCGTTGAACTTTGTGCAGGAGATTATTGCCTCGTTTGCGTTTTTGTTTCTGGTGTTTACCTGTCTGAAAGCGACAAGCGGAGATTCCGCGGCGCTGCAGATAGGCGTGATCGGTTTCGCGGCGGTTGCAATTTTAAGTCTGACGCTGAACAGTACGGGATTCAGCATGAACGCCATGCGTTCCGTATTCAGCAGCGTGTGGTTCGCGATTCTTCCGTTCCCGAATAAGGACGGGGAAAAGGTGGATTGGCCCTATCAGCTGATTGTGAATCTGGCGGGTTCTTCCATCGGCGGCATTCTGGCCGTGATTGTGACGGGATTGTTTTAGGGGATTCCACAGATTATTATAAATATTTGTGCCGACCGTGTCGGCAGGAGGTAGAAATGAGTACATATTATCTTGCGATAGATATCGGCGCTTCCAGCGGCCGCCATATTCTGGCCCATCTTGAGGATGGAAAAATGGTTCTGGAGGAGGTGCATCGTTTCCCTAACGGAATGGTGGAAAAGGATGGGGAAAATACTTGGGATGTGGATGAATTGTTCAGGCAGATTAAGCTGGGAATGAAGAAATGCGCGGATCTGGGCAAAATACCTGTCAGCGTGGGTGTGGATACTTGGGGGGTGGATTTCGTCCTGCTGGACAAAGACAATCGGCGCATCGGCAATGCAGTGGCCTATAGGGACGGACGTACCAAGGGGATGGACGAGGAAGTGTATCAAATTATTTCCGAAGACGATCTCTATGCCCGCACCGGAATCCAGAAAGCAATTTTTAATACCGTCTATCAGCTGATGGCGTTAAAGACGAAGAAGCCGGAGCAGCTCAATCAGGCGGAAAAGCTGCTGATGATGCCGGATTATTTTCACTATATGCTCTCCGGCGCGGCTGTGACGGAGTATACCAACGCCACCACTGGACAGCTGGTGAGTCCCGAGACAAAGGATTGGGATTGGGAGCTGATAGATAAACTGGGATATCCCAGGCGGATATTCCAAGAATTGGTATGTCCGGGAGCGGTGCTGGGAGAATTGACGGAAGAGGTGCAGAAAGAGGTGGGATATTCCTGCGAAGTCGTGACGCCCGCCACTCATGATACCGGTTCCGCAGTGATAGCGGTTCCCACCGACAGCGATAATGCATTGTATATCAGCTCCGGAACATGGTCCTTGATGGGGACGGAGCTTTTGAAGGCGAATTGTTCCCCCGAGAGCAAGGCCCATAATCTGACCAACGAAGGCGGATACAATTATCGTTTCCGTTATTTGAAAAATATCATGGGCTTATGGATGATACAGTCCGTGAAAAAGGAAATCGGCGGGGAACTTGGCTTTGGGGAAATCTGTGAGATGGCCTCGAAATGTGAAATCGCGTCCATAGTAGACTGCAATGACGACCGCTTTCTGGCCCCTGAGAATATGACGGAGGAAGTGCGCAGCGCCTGCAGGGAATCCGGACAGCAGGTGCCCGAGGGCATTGCGGAGACGGCTTCCGTTATTTACAACAGTCTGGCAGAATGCTATGCGAAAACCATAGAGGAGATTAAGGATATTACCGGACAGGATTATGGCTGTATCCACATTGTGGGCGGCGGCGCCAATGCGGACTATCTGAACAAGCTGACTGCGGAAGCTACGGGCATTCCCGTATATGCGGGACCCACGGAAGCTACCGCCATCGGCAATCTGGCGGCGCAGATGATGGCGGCGGGAGCCTTGGCCGATTTGAAGGCGGCGAGAGCCTGCGTACTGAATTCCTTCCCTATTAAAAAGTATTAGAGACAGAAGATTCCGGCGGCCGCGGGGAGGCGGGGGAATGAGTTGAAAATTTGGAAATAAAAGCAGAGATCAGCCGCTCGCAGAGACAGTCCGGCAGTGTGAAACGGCGGGCATTCTTCCTCCTGATTTGTGATTTCACAGAGGGGAATGAGGAGGGCTTGTTTGAAAGAGAGCGGCTGTGGAATTATAAGAAAGAAAGGAAGAAAAGAAAAATGACAAACAAGGAAAGGTATGCATCTGCAAAAGAGATTTACGCTTCTTACGGCGTGGATACCGAGGCGGCAATCAAGGCATGTATGGAGGCGCCTGTGTCCCTGCACTGCTGGCAGGGGGACGATGTGATCGGATTCGACCATGACGGCCCTTTGACCGGAGGGATTCAGACCACCGGAGATTATCCCGGCAAGGCGAAGACGCCCGAACAGCTGATGCAGGATATGGATAAGGCCCTGAGCCTGATGCCCGGAAAGAAGAAGCTGAATCTTCACGCCTGCTATGCGATTTTCGAGCCGGGTGAATTTGCGGATCGCGATAAAATTGAGCCGAAGCATTTTAAAAAGTGGGTGGATTTCGCAAAAGAAAGAAATATGGGCATAGATTTTAACCCCACTTTCTTCTCTCATGACAAAGTGAAGGATGGCCTGACCCTGTCCAGCCCCGATGAGGAGACAAGAAAATTCTGGATTAACCATGGGAAGGCATGTGTGCGTATTGCCGAGTATTTTGCGAAGGAGACGGGCGTTCCCTGTGTGATGAATATCTGGACGGGGGATGGTTACAAGGATGTTCCCGCCGACCGAATGGGTCCCAGAATGAGATACAAGGATTCTATTGAACAGATTTTGGCTGAGCCATTTGACAGGAATCTGGTGAAACCCTGCGTGGAGTCCAAAGTATTTGGTATCGGCGTGGAGGCGTTCACCGCGGGAAGCGCAGAGTTTACCTTAAGCTTTGCCGCAACCCATGAGGGCTGCCTGCCGCTGATGGACAATGGTCATTATCATCCTACGGAAGTAGTGTCCGATAAGATTCCTGCGCTGCTCTGTTTCTATCCGGAGATTGCGTTACATATTACCCGCCCCATCCGCTGGGACAGCGACCATGTGGTTCTGTTTGACGATGAGACCAGAGAAATGGCAAAGGAAATCGTGAGATGTGAAAACGGATTAAAGCGCGTATATATGGCCTTGGATTATTTTGATGCGAGCATCAACCGCGTGTCCGCATGGGCTATGGGCTTCCGCAGCTGGGAGAAAGCGCTGCTTTCCGCGCTCTGTACCCCTCATGAACAGCTTAAGAAGCTGCAGAATGAGAACAGAATGACAGAGCTGATGGTGGAACAGGAGGCTGTCAAGACTCTGCCTTTCGGCGATATCTGGAATGAATACTGCGAGCGCTGCGGCGTAGTATCCGATAAGGATTTCTATGGCGAAATTAAGAAATATGAGGACGAAGTACAGCTGAAGAGGGAGTAAGAGGATTCTTTCTGAGATGAGGGAATTGATGCGTTACATCTGAAAGAAGCGGCTTATAAGAAAGAGATAGTCGGGGAGCCGTGAAAGGCTTCCCGATTTGCTGTCGGTTCTGCGTACAGGCATGTCTGCTTGGCTCATTGCTCAACGAGCAATGTCTGCCCAGCGGGCAAAGGTCTGCCCAGCGAGCAAATGTCTGCCCAGCGAGCAAATGTCTGCCCAGCGAGCAAATGTCTGCTCAGCGGGCAAATGTCTGCTCAGCGAGCAAATATATGCTCAGCGAGCAATGTCTGCTCGCGGGAATAAAGGAATAGGCTTTTCAATGAGGGATCGGCCCGTATGGCGGGCAGGAGGTAGAAAATGAATAATATATTTGGCGTAAAGGTAATGGAAGAATATATCCGCATGTGCCATGACGGCGTGAGACAGGGCTGGCATGAGAGAAACGGCGGAAACCTGACTTACCGAATGAAAGAAGAGGAAGTGGCAGAATGCCGTCCTTATTTCAAAGCGCAGGCGGGGCCTTGGGTAAAGCTTGGCGTACAGGCGGATAATCTGGCAGGAGAATATTTTATCTCCACAGGCAGCGGCAAGTTCCTGCAGAACGTGGGCTTGGAGCCTCAAAACAGTATTTGTATTGTGGAAATCAGCAATACGGGCGACGCCTACCGCATTGTATGGGGACTGGAAAACGGCGGCAGGCCCACCAGTGAGTTTCCCACCCATTTTATGAATCATTCCGTGAGAAAACGCGTCACAAACGGAGCAAATCGTGTGATTTATCATGCCCATACTCCCTATGTGATTGCGCTGACCTATGTGCTTCCTTTGAAGTCGGAGGTATTTACCAAAATGCTTTGGAAGAGCGCTACGGAGTGCTGCGTGGTATTTCCCGGCGGCGTGGGCGTAGTGCCGTGGATGGTTCCCGGCGGCCCTGAGATTGCAAGGGCAACCTGCGTCCTTATGGAAAAATACGACGCCGCCATCTGGGCATTCCATGGATTGTTTGTATCCGGCCCCGATTTCGATACTGCGTTCGGTTTGATGCATACCATTGAGAAAGCGGCTCAGATTGCATCCATCGCACTCTCGGCCACAGGCGGCAGAGCGCCCAGACAGATGATTACGGATGACAATCTTCGGGATATCGGAAAGGATTTTGGCGTGAAGCTGAATGAGGAGATTCTGGAGTATCACTCGGAGGATGATTTGTACTGCTGAGGATGTAAGGGGCTTAGTGCGGAAAGCGGCAGGTTCTAATTGTTTTCGCATGTTTGGGTGTTCATAAATTGTTTGTGCCCATGGCGGTGCCGCATGATGGGAGGAACGCAAAAGAACTGCTGCAAAAACATCATATTTTGCAGCAGTTCTTTGTATGTTTAAAGCTTCCGAAGAATCAAGTCCTGTGGAAAATCAAGTTCTTCCATAAGCTTCCAAGCCTCCGCCACTTCTCCGATATGTTCCCGGCCGTGACTGTCGCTGGACAGCACAATGGGGCAGGAGAGCGTTTCGCAGACCTGCAGCATCCGAACGGCATTTGTGCGGCAGTCCTTCCGATAGCTGTCCGGCAGAAGGGAAACATTGTTAAGCTCCGGCGTTACGCCCAGAGAAAGAGCCGCTTCCACAAGCTCCCGATAATCCACGGGAAAGCGGGAATCGTCACAATGTCCGAGGATTTTCACATTGGGATGTCTCATGGCGCGGATGTAGGCTTTGGTATTTTCGGCGGCGGAACCGGAGGTATAGATAGGGCGGTGCATACTGATAATGCAGTAATCCAAGGTATTCAGAATATCATCGGGAATATCCAGATTCCCTTCCGTATCCAGAATATCGGCCTCGGCGCCATAGAGCAGGCGAATCCCGAAACGGCGGCGTTCACATAGGATGAGACTGCGGAAATAAGACAGTCCGGCGCTTCCGGGGCTGGCAGGGCCATGGTCGCTGATTCCCAGCAATTCCATCCGCCGTTTTGCCGCTTCCTTCGCCAAGTCGGTAATTCTGTCATTCGTGCCATGACCGCTGGCGCAGGTGTGGGTGTGCAGATCGCTTTTCCAGTATCTATTTCCTGCGCTGTTTTGCTTTCCGTTCATTCTGCCTCCTGTAACCGCCGCAATGTAATATGCTTTTTCGCGCCAAGGCTTTGGCGCTTTTCCCGCAGCAATAAAAAAATGGAAGCAAAGGGGCTCGAACCCTTGGCCTCCCGCTAGTCAGGCGAGCGCTCATCCCAGCTGAGCTATGCTTCCATATTTTTACTATAACACAAAAGACGAAAAAAGGAAAGAGAAATTTAATAAAACATTCTGACATATTCATACATCATCAATGCGGACGCCACCGCAATATTTAAAGACGATTGTCCCTCCGCCATGGGTATCTTAACGTAGTCGGTGCATTGTTCAAGTATCTCTCTCCTGACGCCGCTGCTTTCATTTCCGATTACGATTGCGTTATTGTGATTGTCGTAAT
Source organism: uncultured bacterium (assembly GCA_948467735.1). Lineage (GTDB taxonomy): Bacteria > Bacillota > Clostridia > Lachnospirales > Lachnospiraceae > Acetatifactor. Next base: position 23,215 of record CAOKFN010000036.1, on the reverse strand, counting down.
CCAGATGATAAAAGCTGTTGGAATTAAATTTGGCGCTGGTGCCAAAAATCTTAAACTCCTTGCGTTTTAGCTTCGCCATAAGCTCATCATCATCCGAAGAAAAATAGATGGGGATTCTTCCCACGGCTCCCCTCGCCCCCCGTATGGCGTTTTTATTTAAAAAGTGTGTGGAATTACTCAACAAAATAACAGCGTGGACTCCCGCCGCATCCGCAGTTCTGAGAACCATGCCAAGATTATCCGGGTTCGATATTCCGTCTAAGACAAGAAAAAAATTCCTGCCGCCGGTAATAATCAAGTCTTTCTGATTTAAAACCTTGATTCTTACGCTGCAGATAATTTCCGGAGTCGGATGTGCTGCCGTCATTGCCGCCATGAGACCCGAGGAAGCTCTATAATATGCACACTCGTTCTTTTGGCAGAGCTGTGCGATATGATTGCGGCTTCCCTCATCCATGCTATCGCTATATACCACTTTTTCTACCGGAAGTCCGTCCTTCAGTGCCCGTTCTACCAACAGCATTCCTTCAATAATGTATGTTCCGCTGTTAATTCGTTCTTTTAGAGTGTTGTACTGTCTGAATTCGGCGGCAGTTTCATCTTTTTTGGAATAAATGATTTTTTCTTTAGAAGAACCGGTTTGAAGACCGCGCTTCTGAATATCCCCAATTCTCATACCTTCCGTTTGATACATTTGTATCTCATCGGATGTGCCGTGCAGATATTCGTTTATGACGCCCCTGTAAATTTCATCAAAATAGCACAGGAACTGCCTATGGGCCGGCAGATGGCGCAATAGCTCCCTTGCCGCCCTTTCGGTCCATGAGACCAAAAGACATTTTGAATTTTCATGAGCTATCACAAGCGCTCCTTGAAGGATATATATTTCGCTGACATAACAAATAAGGCCGGGCTCTTTTTCCTCCAGCAGACGTATTGCTTTTTCGATCTCAGCTTTATACACATTTGAGTTATCGCTGAGATGATAATTCTCCATATACTGATGTAGAAATTTTAATACTTCTTCGTGATTGTCAGATTGTCTTGCCATCGTATTGATCGGGAGGATGCGTTTCTCCCGTTTCCTTTCTTTGGGAACTGTCACAAAATAACTGTACTGCAAGATTAATGCGCTGTCAGAGTGTCAAATCCTGCCGCTCATGAATCTATTATACATAGAGAATGCACAAGATACAAGAAAAAAGATGAATTTTTGCATTAAGATACGCTCTTAGGGAATGAGCGGCTCATCATTGTGATGCGCCGTTTATAAGAAATATTTTTGATGCGGGGTTCAGGAGCGTCGATTGAAAAAATAGGGCAGCTCAAGCAATATTGATATTTACTTCAACGGCAAAAGAGACTATACTATTTGATAAGCGGGATGGCTTGGCAAACCCTTGAGGCCGTTAGTATCAATGATGGAAAAGATGGATTTCGTAAAAATTTGGAATATGGAGAGGAAAAAAATATGCAGACGATTGTTGTGAAACTGTTTCCCGAGAAGCTGAAAAATCCGGACGCGGATCTGCGGTATCGTGTTCCGGACCGCATCGAGGAGATTTCCGACGGCAGGATACGGGACAACGGCTATGATTATTTTGATGACGGAGCAATGGGAATCTGGCTTGCCGTAGAGTCGGCGGAAGAAGAATACCCCTTGGTTTTGAAATTATTTCGGGAAGAAATGTTTCTGGAAAATGATCTATCACAGTCTGCGGAAATCTATATTTCCGAAAAGGATGCGGATGACATAGAAAATTGTACCATGGTTTTTCCGGCATGCCGCTAGAATATACGTTCGGATGTAAGGAAGCTGACGGGGAGAGGATGTTTTATGGAGATAAAGAAAATTCGGCTTGGGGGTCTGCTTCTGCCGTCCAACGTACTGATGGCTCCCCTTGCAGGATATACCTGTTATCCCTTTCGGATGCTGGCATACGAGCTGGGAGCGGGGCTGTGCTTTACGGAAATGTGCAGCGCCAATGCGCTGAAATATGAAGACAGGGCCACAAAGCGTCTGCTTGTTACCGCTAAAGAGGAAAAGATAAAAGCGGTTCAGCTTCTGGGAGGCATTCCGGCGGTAATGGAGGAAATGGCGGGAAGCGGGCTGTTGAAGGAATTTGACGTGATAGATATCAATATGGGCTGTCCGGTTCCCAATGTGTTCAAGAGCGGCGAGGGCAGCGCGCTGATGCTGGACTGGAAGAGAGCGGCGGCGATAATCCGGGGCTGTAAGAGGAGCGGGAAAGTGGTGACGGTGAAATGCCGCACCGGAATTCGGGAAGACGATATGTTTACGGCGGAATTTGCGCGTATGTGCGAAGCGGCGGGGGCGGATATGATTACCATTCATGGCAGGAGCCGCAGCATGATGTATGACGGAAAACCCTATGCGCGAGAAATTGCCTTGGCAAAGGCGGCGGTGTCCATACCTGTCATTGCCAATGGGGGGATATTCTCCGCGGAGGACGCCGGGAGGATGATGGAGCAGACAGGAGCGGACGGAGTGATGCTGGCGCGTTACGGATTGGAGAATCCTTTTATTTTCAGCGAGCTGACCGGGAAGCCCTGTGAGAAGACGGCGTATCAGATTTTGATGGAGCAGATGGAATTAACCATGAGGTATTATGATGAGACTTTTACGCTGGGATATATCAAAAGACTTGCCGGTTATATGATGAAGAAGCGAAAGGGGACGAAGCGGTATAAGGAACGGATGTTCCGGAGCGGGAGTCCGGAGGAACTGCGGGAAGCGGCGGCGTTGATTTTTCTGCCATAGGTAGAAGCAGAGTAAAGGGGTATTTTATAGAATTCCGTATCCGGGCGGGGAAGCGGAAAACGAGGAAGGGTGCATGGCAGAATATTATCAAGTAAAAGACGGTATATTAGAAAAGTATACAGGAAGAGAAGAAGAAATCACGGTTCCGGAAGGGATACATACCATAGGAGAAGGGGCGTTCAAAGGATGTGTGTCCCTGAAAAAAGTGATTCTGCCGTCGGGGCTTCGCCGTATCATGGGAGACGCTTTTAAGGGCTGTCGGAGGCTGGAATTTGTGGAGATTCCGGAGGGGACGGCGTATATCGGGCCTTATGCGTTTCATCGCTGCCATGAGCTGAAACAGGCCGTTCTGCCGGCCTCCGTGGAGGAATTGGGAGACTGCGCGTTTTTATATTGCGACAGCATGACTCAGGTGCGGATACCCGGTGTGAAGAGGCTGGGGACGCAGGCGTTCGCAAACGGAATATTGCTGGAAAGACTTGAAATATCGCGGGATTTAGAGGCGGGCTGTATCTGTGATGTTTTTACCGGCTGCGGGAGGGTAACGGAAATTTCTTTTCCGGATGGAGAGTGCTTCCGTATGCCGAATGTGGTGGAGGCTGTCCAAGGAGAAATTCAGGCGCCGCCGCTGGCGCGTCTGATTGTGGAGGATATTCTGCGGATGATGGAGCTGGAAGGCAGGTGTCTGCTTCGGTTTCGGGTCAATATCAAGCATGTGGAGGTGCCGGAGGGGATAGAAAGTCTGGGCAGGAGCTGCTTTTATGATATGAGGGGAATTCTGTCCATAAAGCTTCCGAAATCTCTGAAAAGGATAGAAAGCCGGGCGTTCCGCAACTGCATTGGTCTGGAAAAGGTCAGCTTTGAAGGGACGCGGGTCACAATAGATAAGGATGCGTTCCGCAACTGTACTTCCCTTAAGACGGTCAGGACCTCCGATGGGGAGGAGTACGTTTTTGAAGGCATCTCCAAGATAATAAAGGTTTCGGCCGAGAAGAGGGGATTGGATTCGGACGTGATTCCGGACGTGGCCGGGAAAAGAGCATCGGATACGACTCCGGACAGCGGAGGCAATACAGATTCAGACATGGTTCCGGAATTGGTGCGTGTCATACAGAGACAGGTATTGGGGAATTTCAGGCTCAGCGGCACCATACTGTTGAAATATCTGGGCGCGGAGACCAGAGTGATTGTTCCGGACGGAATCACTTCGATTGCCGAGGAGGCATTTGCGGGAAATGAAACCATTGATAAGGTCTTTCTGCCCGAGAGCCTTCGGGAGATAGGCGCGGAAGCGTTTCGGGGCTGTCTGTTGCTGCAGACGATTTCACTGCCGGAGAAATTGGAGCGAATCGGTGCGGGAGCATTTGAACGCTGCGTGAAACTGCGATATGTCAGACTGCCCTCTAAAATCGCTGCGTTGGAAGCCAGAGTGTTTCGGCACTGCCGGGCTTTGCAGGAAGTACAGTTTCCGGAGGCGCTTGCGGAGATTAGAGAGAGCGCCTTTTATGGCTGCGACGCATTGCGAAAGGTGCAGTTCCCCGAGAATCTGAACTTGATTGGAGAGATGGCCTTTTATCGATGCGGCAGTTTGAAGGAAGTATGTCTTCCGGCAAAGGCGGATTATGTAAAGAGTCTGGCATTTGCAAAGAGCGGGGTCCGCAGAGTCCGGATATCGGGCGGCGACGGAAATGGTTTGAAGGGCAGGATGTATGGGGAGGATGTGTTTGGAGACTGCGGAAGGCTGAAAACGCTGATATTGGAGGAAGGGGTGCGCCATATTCCGGATAAGCTGGCTTATGGCTGTGTCAGTCTGGAACATGTGGTTCTGCCGCAGTCTCTGGAATCGGCGGGAAGACATCCATGGGAAGGAACGATTTTTCTCGAGGAATGGCGGAAGCGGCAGGCAATACGGCAGCGAGAGGATGCCGGGCGGCAGGAAGCAGAGAGAAGATGGGAGGAAACCGGACGGCGGCAGGCGGAAGAAGCAGAAGTAAGGCAGGAAGAAACCGGGCGGCAGGAAGGAGAACGGAAGAAAATAGCCGCAGAAGAGCGTATCTTCTGGGATGGGAGGAAGCTGGAAGGGGAAGTATGGCTTCCGGAATCGGTGAGCATAGTAGCCGGAGGCGCTTTTTACGGAAATGAAAAGGTGACGGAGCTTCACCTGCCGGAAGGCGTCCGTTCTATCGGCGCCGCCGCATGTAAGGGCTGCAGGAGGCTTCGCCGGGTGTGGCTGCCTGCGGGAATCCGGCGTCTGGAGGCGGAGGTATTCTCAGGCTGTGCCGCGCTGGAGGAGGTATCTGCCATAGGTGAATGCCTTCCGGCATGGCAGAAGATAGGAGAACGCGCTTTCTATCGATGCGGGAAGCTTCGCCGACTGAATCTGGCAGAGGCAAAAATCATTGAGAAAGAGGCTTTGGCCCATTGTGTATCATTGACACGAAGCCGGCTGGGAGCCGGCCTGCGGATGGGGGAGAGAGCGTTTGAGGACACTTGTTTTTTACGGGAGGGGGAAAGCGGCTGCTGTATTGTGGGCGATATCGTGGTCTCCGGAGAAGCCTGCGGCGGGGAAGTGTCTCTGCCGGAGGGCGCTGTGGGAATTGGGCCTTATGCCTTTGCCGGAAATCGGAGGATAACAAGGCTGGTGCTGCCGGAGAGCCTTGAGTGGATTGGAGAAGGAGCTTTTTTTGGCTGCAGCGGGCTGGAGAGCGTGAATTTCCCGGAAAAGCTGCGGGAAATAGGCGCTCGTGCCTTTGAAAAATGTATCTCTCTGCGGGAGGCGGCTGGGGCCGTATGGCAGGCGGGGCCGTCGGCCTTTGCCGGATGCGTCTCGCTGAAAAAGGTGTTTCTGCCGAAGCTGTCCATGCTGCAGAAAAGACTTTTTGCCGGATGCGCCAGTCTGGAAGAATGTGTCTGTGGAAATGCGAAGGCGGCGCAGGCTTTCTGCTTCAGCGGCTGCGAAAAGCTTACAAGCTTTGATTTTCACAGGCTTTATGTGGTGAAGGAATATGCGTTTGAGCAATGTGAAAGTCTTATAACCGCGGAATTTAGGGATGGGGCCTGCCTGCGGGAGCATGCTTTTGAGGATTGTTGCGGCTTGGAAAAAATTATTCTGGAGGGCGGGATATATCTGAGGGAATATGCGCTGTCCGGCTGTACCGCTCTTTCGCAGGTTGTGTATGGGGACGGAGAATGGACGCTGCATTCTTATGGAGATATTTTTTCGGAGCGGATTCCGGAGACGGCAAGGCTTCTGTTCCATAGCGCCCTGAGTTGTTTCGAGATAGAGGAAGAGGGAGTGCTTCGCGGCTATCGGGGCGCAGCCCGAAAGGTAAAAATCCCGGAGGGTGTCCGAAGGATAGAAGCAGAGGTATTTCGGGATGTGATGATGCTTCGGGAGGTGGAAATTCCGGATAGCGTGGAGTATATCGGCGCGAGGGCGTTTCACGGAACCGCATGGATGGATGAGCGGCGCAGGAAGGAATCCTGCGTGGAGGAGCAGCCCCTTGTGGTGGTAAAGGATATGCTCTTGGACGGCTCCGGCTGCCGGGGGACCGTGACGGTTCCGGAGGATATCCGTCTGGTGTGCGGCTGGGCGTTCGCAAACGGTCTTGAAATAGAGAGGATACGTTTTTTGTCCGATCGGGTGCGGGTGGAAGAATATGCCTTCCGCAACTGTATCCATCTGCGGGAGATAATTCTGCCGGATGGTTCCTGCGTGAAGTTTACGGGAATCGAAGATCGGAAAAAAGAGCTGTCGCCTCTGGCAAAACAGGCCGTGACGGACAGCCTGAACTGTTTTAAGACGGACGGGGAAGGAGTGCTTGTGGAGTGTACCGGAAATATTTCGGTACTGACCCTTGCCCATGGCATTACAGCCATAGGGGAAGGGGCTTTTCAGGACGGAAACCTGCTGACGCAGGTAACGTTTCCGGAGACGGTGAAAAAAATCGGAAAACGTGCTTTTGCCGGGTGCAAATGGCTTGGCGAGGTCAGGCAGGCCGGGGAGGTGGAGGAAATCGGGGAGCTGGCATTTTCCGGATGCGGCACACTGCGGCGTGTGGAGCTGTCGGATAAGCTTCGGCGCATAGGGGCGAGGGCTTTTGAAAATTGTACTTCGCTGGAAGAAATATGGATACCGGAGGGCGTGGAAGAAATACCGGAGAGAGCGTTTTACCGATGCCGCAGTTTAAAAAGCATACGCATTCCGTCCACCGTGAAGCGAATCGGAAAAGAAGCCTTTGGGTTTTGCGGAGCGGTTTCCGAAATCCGTCTGCCGGAGGGCGTGGAGATAGGCGAGAGGGCTTTTGTCGGCAGCTGCCCGCCCGGAAAGAGCTATTTTAACCTATCAAAATCGAATCGGCTTTGATGCGATAACCACGTTAAATAGAGCAGGGAAGGGAGGAATTGATAAATGAAAGATATTGAACAATACGGCCTGCTAAAAGATGATGAATGGGAGCTGCTTCCTTGGATTCCCAATCCCCGTCCGCCGTTTCAAATCTGGGTAAAACCGGAAGAGATCGCGCCGTTTTTTCTTGTGCAGCACCATCCCTTTGCTCTGTCGCTTTTGTTGAGAATTAAGGATGGTTTTCAGGCCAATATATTCCGTAAATTGGGGCTTGAAGGCAGCAGTAAGGATTGGGAAGCTCTCTCAAAGGGGATGATAAAGGAGTGGGAGGAGCAAAACAGCGGCAGGGATATGTTCCATTTTGACTCGGATGAAGATATTTTTTGTGTGTTTTCTCAATATATAGATGATATCATGATGTTTGCGAAAACGCTGAGAGCCGCCTGCGGCGATGAAAAGCTAATGCGCAGGTTCCTTGCCATTGGTTTCAATGTGACAGAGGGATGAGACGGAGGAGTGAAACAGGGAAACGAGCTGAAGGAATAGAACAGAGAAGAGATACGAAGGAATGGAATAGAGAAGCAATACGAAGGATTGAAATAGAGTAATGATACGAGGAGAGATTGGCATGGCAGAAATTAAATATGATATTTTAAAGGAACTGGGAGTGCTCTCGGAAAGCGCTAAAGGATGGACGAAAGAAGTGAATTTCATTTCGTGGAATGGAGGCGCGCCCAAATACGATATCAGGGATTGGGCGCCTGAACATGAGAAGATGGGCAAAGGCGTCACATTGAATAAAGAGGAGGCCTTGAAATTATATCAAATATTAGGTGAAATTTTGGAGGATAAGGAAAATTAAGCCTAGGCGTTTTTGCCACACACCGGATTGGCCTTGGATTAAGGCGACAGTTCAGACTGGGCGCTGAACTGTCGCCAAAAAAGTGCATACTTGGGAGAGGTTTCCCCTTATGCGAACTGGCTGTTATAAAGAGCCGCGTATTTCCCGTTCTTCCTCATCAGCTCCTCATGATTTCCCGCTTCCTTAATATCCCCGTCCTCCATATATAAAATGATATCGGCGTCGCGGATGGTAGAAAGCCGGTGAGCAATGACGAAGCTGGTGCGGCCTTTCATCAGCCGGGCCATAGCCCGTTGGATCAAAACCTCCGTGTGGGTGTCCACATTGCTGGTGGCTTCATCCAGAATCATGATTTCGGGATCGGAAGCGATTGCCCGGGCAATGGTGAGAAGCTGCCGTTCTCCCTGTGAAATGTTTTCCGCTCCCTTTGACAGCTTCATATCATATCCGCCGGGGAGCGTTTTAATAAAATCGTGGGCGCAGGCAGATTTTGCCGCGGCGATGATTTTATCTCTGTCCATATGTTCTTCCGCATATCCTAAATTATCGGCAATCGTTCCCTCGAAAAGCCATGTATCCTGCAGGACCATACCGAAACGATTTCGCAGTTCTTCTCTCGGCATATCGCATATATTCACGCCGTCCACCGAGATAGCGCCGCCGCTTAGCTCATAGAAGCGCAGGAGCAGGTTGATCAGCGTGGTTTTGCCCGCTCCGGTGGGGCCTACAATGGCGGCCTTCTGGCCGGGTTTTATGGTGAGGTTGACGCCGTTCATCAGCATCCGGTCAGGCGTATAGCCGAAATGAACGTCTTGGAAGGTCACGCTGCCCGAGCGGTCTTTGGGAATGATACCGTGTTCAGCTTCGGGTAATTCCTCCTCGGCGTCCAGCAGGGCGAAAATCCGGTCTCCCGCGGCCTTTGCCGCGCCAAAGCTGCCTGCCATCCCTGCAAGAGACGAAAACGGTTCGGCAAACCGGCGGGTATATTCCAGCATGGCCTGCACATTTCCCACCGTGATGAAGCCGCCGATGGCGCGCAGACAGCCGGCTGCGGCGCAGATGACATATCCCATGTCGTTTACAAAGGTGGTAATCGGACTGACCGCTCCCGTGGTGGTTTCCGCCTGATAGGAGCTGTTTTTCAATTCCTCGTTTAAGGCGTGAAACTGCCTTCTCGCCCGATTCTGATAGCTGAAGGCCTGCACTACCTGCTGGCCGTTATACATTTCCTCGATATATCCGTTTAACTGCCCCAGCAGCTCCTGCTGCTTTCCGTAATGCCTGCCGCCGGATTTCATTACCCCCGCCGCGCTCAGCAAAGACAGCGGCACCATGATTATGGGAATCAATGTCAGCTTCGGGCTGATTGCCAGCATCATGAGGAGAATCCCCGCCGCCGTAATTACCTGCGTGACAATGGAGGTAAGATTCTGGCTGACAGTATTATTGATGGTATCCACATCATTGGTGATTACACTGAGAATATCTCCATGGGTATGGGTATCATAGTAATCCAGCTTTAATCTGTGCATTTTGCCGTCGATATCCCTTCGGATTTCACCCATTACATTGGAAGTAATCTTTGCCATATGAAATCCCTGTAAAAACAAAAAGAATTGGGATATCAGGTACAGGCACACCAGCGCCGCAAGCAGCCAGAGAATCGTTTCCCAGTAAAACACCCCGTCCTTGATGCTGTCAAACAGGGTCGTTGTGACTCTGCCGATGACAAACGGCGCCATAACCGTAAAGACAGTGCTGACGGAAGCGAACAGCAGGACAAAAAACAGGCGGAGCCGATGAATCTTCAGATATCCGAAAAGCCGTTTGAACGTATGCTTTTTCATGTTAGACAGCCTCCTTTCCCAGCTGTATCTCTGCTATTTCACGATAGAGAGGGCAGGTATCCAAGAGCTCCTTATGGGTTCCCATGCCGACAATCATGCCGTCATCTATCACCAAAATGCGGTCCGCGTCCAAAATGGTGCTGATACGCTGGGCGGCCATGATGACGGCGGCATCCCCGACGGCCTCTTTTAAATTTCTGCGCAGGGTCTGGTCGGTTTTCATATCCAAAGCCGAAAAGCTGTCGTCAAAAATATAGATTTCCGGTTTTTTCATAATTGCCCTTGCGATCGCCATACGCTGGCGCTGTCCGCCGGAAAGATTTGTCCCGCCCTGTGCGACGGCGTCATGATACCCGTTATCTTTTTTTAAGATAAATTCCTCGGCGCAGGCAGTCCGGGCCGCCTCCTGCCAATCCTGCAGGGTTCCGTCTTCTTTCCCGAAATTTAGGTTGGAGGCGATATCCCCGGAAAATAGAATATTTTTCTGGGGAACGTATCCGATGAGGGAGCGAAGCTCATCCACCGCATATTCTCTGGCGTTGACGCCGTCGATGAAAATCTCTCCGAACAGAGGATCATATAAGCGCGGAATCAGTTTTAAAATGCTGGACTTCCCTCGGCCCGTTCCGCCGATAATCGCGGTGATTTCGCCGGGATGGGTCTCAAAGCTGATATCCTTTAAAATCGGTTCCTGCGCGCCGGGATATGCAAAGGTCACATGGCGGAATTCCACCGTGGAACGCAGGGGCCGGTCCTGAATGGAAAACCGTCCGTCCCGGATACTTGGTTCGGTTTCCAATACCTCCGCAATTCGTTTGGAACAGGCATACGCCGTGGGAAACATCATAATGACAAGGGCGGCCATCATGACGGACATCAAAACCATGCTGATATACTGACTGTTTGCCACCAAGGAACCCACTTCCATGGCGCCGGTTTCCACGTAATGGGCCCCAAGACCCAAGACCGCCGCCGTGGTGACGCCGAAGATCACATTGATAATGGGCATCAAGAGACTGGTGATGCGGCCGGATGTCATTGCTGCCGCGGCATAATCGGAATTGGCCTCGTCGAATCGGGCGCTTTCGGCTTTCTGCTTATTGAAAGCACGGATGACCCGCACGCCCTCCAGAGACTCCAGAAACAGCTGGTTGATCCTGTCAAGCTTCTGCCGGAGCTTGACGGAATAGCGGGAAGCGGAAAGGATTACAATTCCGCACCCAAGCAGCAGCACCGGAATCGCAGCGTTGAGGACGGAGCTGACCTGCCCGCCGGCCGCTGCGGAGAAAACCAGTCCCGCGACCGCCATCATGGGGGCAAGAATGCCGATCCGCAGAAGCATCGTGAGGAAGGACTGGACATTTGTGATATCCGAGGTGCTCCGCGTGACCAGACTTGCGGCGCCGAAACGGTCAAGCTCGGCGGCGGAAAAGCTCTGTACCTTTTCAAAAACCTGCCCCCGAAGTCTGGCCGCAAAGTCCGTGGAGATACGGGAGGCAATTTTCACGGACAGGAAATTGACGATGCAGGCAGACGCCGTAACGCCCGCCATAACGGCGGCAAGCGTGAAAATCATGCCGGAGGAAGCCTCCGTCACGCCGCTGTTGATCATCTGGGCCAGCAGGGAGGGAAGCATCATTTCCGCAATCGCCGCGAATAAAACCAGAGCGGACAGCAGAAGAATTTGTCGTCCGTTTATTTTTACTTTAGAAAAAATTGTTCTCATAACATACTCCTTTCTCAACCGGCCGGTTTCATTTTAGAAAACCAAAACATTAAATTCCCTAAAGCGTACCGCTGCAACATCATATATTCCTGCAAAGATACCGTGCCCCCGTAATTCAGAACCTCCATTTTACCGCTGTGTCCGGTGATATAAATGTTCGAGGAGGTAAAACCGTTTTTGAAATAGAAGCTTCTCCGTGCAATCCGCTGCTCTCTGTTCCCGGCGGTATCGTCAATCCGCTCGATCAGTAGAATGATTTTTTGACCGGAAAACCGTCGGCATACCTCTCGAATGATTTTACTGCCGGTTCCGCGGCTTCGGATTTGACCGGAAACCGCCAGATAATCCACCATCACCATGCCGCCGTATGGAATCACCATGACAAAGCCCTGTAAAGCTCCGTCTTCCACAGCGGTCAATAACTGCGCCTTTCCCTTTTTTACGGAATGTTTGAGGACAAAAAAGGGCTTTCGTTCCGATTTTGGAAAGGCTTCGAGATAAATCTCTTTGATTTCTTTCCATTGCTCCTGTTCTGCGTTTACAATTTTCATCATCAGCTCTCTGTGTACTTTAGCACACATTTTTCTCCTTTCCGCTTGCAATTTTCTCCTTCTTGTGGCATTATAAACGATACAGTAACTGTAAAGTCAAGAGGAGATGGGATGAAAAATAAAAAATATTACTATACGACGGGACAGTTTGCAAAGCTGAGCGGAATCAACAAGCGCACCCTGCACTATTATGATGAAATCGGTTTGTTTTCGCCCGAATGCAGGGAGGAGAACGGATACCGCTATTACACCTGCTTTCAGACCGTCCAGCTGGAATTGATTATAACCCTGAGAAAAATCGGTCTGTCTATTGAAGAAATCCTTCGTTATCAGCAGAATCCCTCCGGCGATTCCTTTGCGGAGCTGATTGCCGAAAAGAAGTCCCTGATTGATAAGTCCATTCGGGAGCTGCTGAATACAAAAGCTTTTTTGGAACAAAAATCAAATAAATTATCCGTGAGCATGGGGGCGGAGCATGGGAAAGTAAAGCTTATCACGCTTCCTGAACAGCGGCTTCTGCTCAGCGGCCCCATCACGGGCGCTTATGACGACGCGGATTTTGCCGCCGCAGGGGATTTTTCGTTACGGCTGAAATCCATATTCGGTCTTTATGATAATTTCGGAAGCCGAATTGCGGCGGAGGAAATCATAAACGGCCGATGCCATAACTATGACTGTTTTTTCGCCTATGGCAGACAGGACACGGAAGTTTACGACGCCATACGGCCTGCGGGAGATTATCTGCGGACCTTCTGCATCGGCGGCTGGGAGAAGCTGGAGGAGGTGTATGGCGCCGTCCGTCAATTTGCGGAGGAGAATCAGCTGGAGCTGTCCGGATATGCCTATGAGGAGGGATTGAATGAAATGTCTCTGCGGGGCCGGGATGACTATATTACCATGATTACTATTGGATGCGGGAAGAAGGGGAGAGGCTTATGAAATGGCTGGGCCAAAGAAACAGGCTTATGGGAAATTTTTAAGTACGCCGGAGGATATCAAGATGAAAAAAATATTATATGTGGAAGATGACTTAAGCCTGATTGACGGGCTGAGGTATACATTGGAAAGAAACGGTTTCGTGGTTGATATTGCCAGAACCGTAAAAGAGGCGTATCCGCTTTTTCATGCGAAGCAATACGACCTTTTGCTGCTGGACGTCACGCTGCCGGACGGAACGGGATTTGACGTCTGCAGGGAAGCGCGCAGGACTTCCGCTGTTCCGATTATTTTTTTGACCGCCGCCGATGAAGAGATCAGTATCGTAAAAGGGCTGGACATGGGCGGGGACGACTATATTGTCAAGCCGTTTAAGCTGGGAGAGGTTCTCTCGAGAATCAATGCGTTGCTGCGCCGTTCCAAACAGTTTCGCCAAGAGGAAGCGGTTCTCGAATCAAACGGGATTAAAATTAATCTGCCGGAGAGGACTGCATGGAAAGGGGAAGAAGCCTTGGATTTGACATTGGTGGAATACAAGCTGCTCTGTCTGTTTCTGAAGAATCCGAATCGGATTTTATCAAGGGAGCTGATCTTGGACCGCCTTTGGGACGGAAACGGCAGTTATGTGGATGACAATACGCTTTCCGTCTATATTCGCAGACTGCGGAAGAAGATCGAAGACAATCCGGATATTCCTGTTAAACTATTGACAGAAAGAGGCCTTGGCTATAAATGGCTTGAGAGGTAAGGCATCATGGAAAGAATGGGAAAAGAAACGCGGACCATGCTGGGCAGGTTAATGGCAGTCTGCTTTTTTGCGGTGATAAGCTCGGCCGTTCTCATATCATGGATGACAAAGGATTTCCTGAAAACAATGGTAGAACATGATTATGAAGCGGCGGGATATTTAATAAACCATCCGGATACAAACGTGGTATCCGCGTTTACGAAAGACAAGACAGCCGATGATCTGGAGGCTGGAAAACAGGTTCTGGAAGAGGCCGGTTACAACGAAAGTACCGATTCCGCGCTGATACCTGCCGCAGCCGAATATAAAACACGCATTATCCTTATATTTGGCGGTATGCTTTTCACTTTTTTTTTCGGGGTTTTCTTGGTGATCTGTCTGTATATCAAAAAGCAGAACGCTGTCTTTGCGGAGGCGGGCCGCGTTATCAGCTGTTTTTTGGAGGGAGATACGGATCAAAGGATAGACAGCGAGGAAACGGGGGATTGGTATCATCTGTTTCACAGGGTGAATGAGCTGGCGGCGATTCTCTCCGCTCATGCGGAGCATGAAAAGCAGACGCGTCATTTTTTGCAGGATATGATTTCAGACGTGTCTCATCAATTAAAAACGCCCTTGGCGGCCCTTAAAATGTACCATGAGATTATTGCGCAGGATGGTACGGATAAGGAGACAATTCGTGAATTTTCCCGGAAATCTTTACGGGAAATAAGACGTGTGGAGGATGTGGTATATACACTGCTAAAACTAGCCAGACTGGACGCAGGCTCCATCAGGATGGAAATGGAGGAGGAAAATCTGGAAGCGCTCTTAAGCGACGTCACGGAACGCTTTGAAGTTCCTGCCGCGCAGGAATGGAAGGAAATGATATTATCGGGGGAGGGCGATATTAATTTGCGCTGCGACGCGCTCTGGCTGTCGGAAGCCGTGGGGAATGTGGTTAAAAATGCGTTGGAGCATACGGAAAGGGGCGGAAGGATCACTGTCAGCTGGGAACAAACCCCGCTGCTTACCAATATTGTGATTGAAGATAACGGGAAAGGAATCCATCCGGAGGATATCCATCATATTTTCAAGCGGTTTTACCGCAGCCGTTTTTCGCAGGACATCCATGGAATAGGGCTGGGACTGCCGTTGGCGAAAGCCATTGTGGAAGCGCATCATGGGACGATCTCCGTGACAAGCAGAATGGGGCAGGGCAGCAGATTTGTGCTTAGCTTTTTCCGTCTTACAAAAGAGTAAGATAGAATTCATGGGAAAGTAAGATGGAGCGGGTATGATAATTCCCGAAAGGCAGGTAACGAATATGAATATTCTTGAAGTACAAAATGTATGTAAAACTTATGGGAAAGGAGAAGCGCAGGTTCAGGCCCTTAAGTCGGTTTCCTTCTCCGCGGGAAAAGGGGAATTTATCGCCATTGTAGGGGAATCCGGTTCGGGGAAAAGCACGCTTTTAAACGTGGCGGGCGCTTTGGACAATCCAACCTCCGGAAGAGTGCTGATTGACGGAAAGGATATTTTCTCTATGCCCGAAAAAAAGCTGACGGTATTTCGCCGCCGGAACATAGGGTTTATTTTTCAGTCATTTCATCTGATACCGGAATTAAATGTGGAACAGAATATTACATTTCCGCTGTTATTGGATTACCGGAAACCGGATCAAGAGTACGTGGAGGAGCTTCTGGGCGTCTTGGGCTTAAAAGAGCGCAGGAAGCATCTTCCGGGCCAGTTAAGCGGCGGACAGCAGCAGAGGGCGGCAATCGGAAGGGCGCTGGCGGCTCGGCCGGCCATTGTGCTGGCGGATGAACCGACTGGAAATCTGGACAGCAGAAACAGCCATGAAGTCATCGCTCTTTTAAAATCCATGGCCGCCAAATACAGGCAGACCATTTTGATGATTACCCATAATGAGAATCATGCGAATGCCGTTGACAGAGTGCTGCGCATGAGGGACGGGGAATTAAAGGATTTGGGGGTGGCAGAGAGATGAAAAGCTATCTTGGACTGATACCTCAATATGAAAAGGTTCACCGTAAAAACAATCGAATTTCCGTACTATGCATTATCCTCTCGGTATGCCTTGTGACGGCGATATTCAGCATGGCGGATATGGCGGTGCGCTCCCAGAAGAATTACTTCATTCAGACGAACGGAGAATATCATGCCGCGCTCCATTCCGTGGAGGAACGGACGGCAGAATTGATTTCGGCAAGAATAGACGTGGCTTTTGCAGGATGGGTCTATCAGGGCAGTATGGGGATGCTGCATGAAAAGGCGGTCAGCTTTGCAGGTATGGATGAGAACACCATGGAAGCATTGACGGAAATGAATATGATAAATGGCACATATCCGGTGCTGTCCGACGAGGCGCTTATAAATGAAAGAGCAGCGGAGCAGTATGGTTTGGAGATAGGCGGCCAAGCGGCGGTTACGATTCCCGACGGAACGCAGAAGCAGTATAGGATTACCGGCATCCTTGAGGATATGGGGTCAATGCTGAAAGCGGATGTATGCGGAATGGTATTGAGCGAGGAAGGCTTTCTGGCCATTGGGGATGAAAATGCGGCGGACGGCACCACTTATCGAATTCAGTTTAAACGCGGCGTACCTATTCAGAAGGCCATGAAGGAAATCAAAGAGCAGTACGGCCTTTCAGACAGCCAGATTTCGGAGAATACTGCTCTGCTGGGGCTGATGGGACAGAGCGAAAGCAATATCATGCAGGCGCTTTATGTGATTGCCGGGATTCTCGTTTTTCTTGTCTTAATTGCGGGAACGGTAATGATTTCCGCAAGCTTTCACACCAATATAATGGAACGAACACAGTTTTTCGGACTGCTTCGGTGCATCGGGGCGTCTAAGCTTCAGGTGAAACGTTTTGTAATTCTTCAGGGATTCAGGCAGAGCGCAGAGGGGGTTCCGATTGGCCTGCTGGCGGGGCAGGCAGTGACATGGTGTGCCTGCCTGCTGCTGAAATCTGTCAGCGGCGAGAGGTTTTCACAGGTTCCGCTATATGAATTCAGCATTGGCGGCATCATAGCGGGAGCGGTGGTGGGCTTTCTGATTGTTCTTTTGGCTTCCCTTTCTCCCGCCCGGAAGGCGTCAAGGGTTTCGCCTGTGACGGCGGTAAACGGCAGTTTTCAGGCGGTGCAGTATAAGCGCGCCGCGTGTACGGGGCTGTTCCGTGTGGAAACGGGGATGGGAATTTTCCATGCGGTATCGGGGAAAAAGAACTTATTTCTTATGACTTGTTCCTTTGCCATAAGCATTATGATGTTTTTGGCTTTTCAGGTCATGGTTGTCTTTTTAAATCAGGGGATGCCTGCGTTATCGGCTTCGGCAGGGGATGTGTCCGCCGTGGCAGGGGAAAGCTTTGAACGTTCTCTTGTGGAGAAAATAGGAGAATTAGACGGGGTGGATAAGGCGTTTGGGAGAATGGAATATCGCGGACTATCCGTTTCGTCCGATGCCGGAGACGGCGCCGCAGTCCTGATTTCCTATGAGGAGAATCAATTTAGATGGGCGAGGGATGAGAAAATTCAAGGAAATATCGCCGCAGCCGCGGAAGGAGCTGCGGAAGTACTTTTGCTGTATCGGGACGGCATGCACTGGCAGACGGGGGATTTTGTGACGCTTCATGGGCCTTTAGGAGATAAAAAGGTAAGGATTGGGGGCATATTGTCTACGGCAAATGCTGAGGATGAAGCGGGAAGCCTTGGCGTAATCATATGTTCTGAACAATTATTTATGGAATGTATCGGGGATGGGGGCTATGCCGTCATTGATGTTCAGCTGGCGGGAAACGGCGGCGATGAAACGGTTTCGGCGATTCGCAGGCTCCTTCCGTCCGATTGTTTTATTGAGGATAAGAGGCTTTCCAATTCCGAAGCCCAAAGTTCTTATTACACAGGGGCGGTTTTCATTTATGGATTTCTTATCATCATTGCTTTGATTACGGTGTTCAATATTTTTAACAGTATGAATGCCAGCGCGGCGGCAAGGGCAAGGCAGTATGGAATTATGCGTTCCATCGGCATGGGGGCTGGGCAGCTTTATCAAATGATTGCGGCGGAAGCGTTCACTTATGCCTTATTAGGTTGTATTGCGGGATGTGTTCTGGGACTGCCGTTAAATAAAATGATGTTCCAATTTCTGATTGCCGATAAATGGGGCATAAGCTGGCGGATTCCGATTATGCCGCTTTTGCTAATCGTTATTCTGTGTTTTGCGTCGGCGGTTCTGGCAGTCAG
Source organism: uncultured bacterium (assembly GCA_948467735.1). GTDB lineage: Bacteria > Bacillota > Clostridia > Lachnospirales > Lachnospiraceae > Acetatifactor. Next base: position 5,165 of record CAOKFN010000036.1, on the reverse strand, counting down.
GAGACCAATCAAGAAATTAGGGAAACTGTCCATTGTTGATACAATCAAGCTGCAGCAGTAGTTTAGGGCCTCTAATGCCGACATATATGAAATTTGCATTCTATATGTCGGCAGGATAGAAATTCCCTAACTCTGTCGGCAGGGTAGAAATTCCGACCCTCTGCCCACAGGTATTGGATTGGCCGCCGTCCTGTGATGGACAGGAACGCTTATCCGCCGGAGGAAGTTACCCTTATCTCATAGACAACAGGATAGTAAACAGGCGTTTCCTCGGTGAACGCGTCCTTTGCCGTGATTTTTACAAAACTTCCGGGCCGGATATCTTTCGGGGAAATGCTTCTGCCCTCCGCGTTAAGCAGTTTCGTATCACGGCTGATTCCAAGTGAATTCAGCGGACTGCCGTATACATTCGTGCGCCGTTCCACAAGGAGGCGGACTTCGCCGTCAGGCTGTGTGACAATTTCTTTTACCACAGCTTCAAAGGAAATCCGGGACCATTGGGAGGATTGGGCAAGGACGACTCCTATGGCGGCTGCTGCCGCGATGATTATGATACTGACGATGATGGCATTTTTTCTTTTTAAATTATTCTTTTTACGATTCATAACGCACCTCACACAGCTTGATGATTCCGAAAGCCCAATCCGGCAAGCGGCAGCATAACCGCCGTCAATACTGCGTACAGCACGGCCCGCATGGAAAGGGCGTCAAGAACAATTCCGCCGATTTTGTAAGAGATATACTTGCCGATTTCCGGTATAAACGCACGGTACGGCAGCAGGAACAGGGTCAAATTGTAGGCGCCGTCTGTACCGTTTGGAGAGAGGAACAGCGGGAGAAAGAGCACCGGCATAAGCACGGTCAATACAAGATAGGGGCTTTTCATATGAGCGGACAGCAGCAATGTCAGCCCGATCATAGCCAGAAGCACTAAGGTAATTACGCCCATATTGATAAGGCAGGCCTGCAGGAAGGTGAACGGATAAGGGATGGAGGCGCCTGCAGCCTGCAAAGGGAGATTCCAGCCCTCCGTTCCAAACGCTCCAAGGGGCAGTCCAAAGGCGACAATGACATGAAGCGTAAATGCAAGGACGCCAAACAGCATGGAGGATATGATTTTGGCCCTTACCAGCTTCGTCCTGCCGTATCTGCCGGATAAAATCACCGCGTCCGTTCCCGACTGATATTCGCCGGAAAAGACGGGGGCTGTCGCAATGCAGACGGCCAGCAGGGCAAAGGTCAGAAGCTCAAAGCTGTTCAGGATAATTTCCCAGCCCTCGTGCCAGCCATATTGCAGGGGCGTTTCGACTCTGCTGTTCATACTGCGCCAGTATTCTTTTTGATTGTCCGATAAATTCCGCGAAGGGGTGTTTAACAGCGCTTCAATTTTCTCGTTTCTTGACTGGTAGAACATGGCGCCCTCCGCCAGATTGAGCTCCGGCAGTTTGTTCAGTCCCGAATACTCGCCCGGAGAATCATATACCGAGGCAAGCAGGTTGAGCAGGTCTTCACGGGGGGCTGCGAAATCCCAATATGCGTCCCCGATCAGAAATTTCTCGTTCCCGTCATAGCCCACGTTCTCCGGATTCTCAAAAAGCGCTTGGTATTCCCCGATGATCTCTGCAGCATATTCTTCGGTGATGGGAACGGATAAATTCCGGTACAGCTCCTTTTCATAGGCGATGCCCTCGAAGCCTTTGATTGCCCTGTTCTGCTGATAGGTTTGATACTGCAGGATGGGCAGGCCGAAGAGAAATGCCGTTAAAAGCAGGCTGGCCGCCATTATCATAAGGGTGGATTTTCGTTTTAGGATTTTTAGAAATTCATATTTTATTAACATAATCGCTGCTCCTTTCGCTTTGTGTGTCATCTCTGAAATTCTGTGTGTTATACTTGAAATTCTGTGTGTTATACTTGAAATTCTGTGTGTTATCCTCGAAATTTTGTGCGTTATCCTCGAAATTCTAAGTGTCATCCCTGAAATTCTGTGTGTCATCCTCGAAATTCTGTGCGTCTTCCCCAAAATAATATAGGAACAAGTCTTCCAAGCTCGGGGTTACGGTACGGGCCTCCGGCGTCGGCGCAGTATCGCTGACAATCCGCAGCCTAACCATATTATTTTCGTGATGCAGGTTTACAATGGAAAAACGGCGGCTGTATTCCGCGGCTTCTCTGTCATCAGCCAGAAATTCCCACACCTTTCCTCGGATGCCGTCCGTGACTGTTTCCATAGGCTCCCCAAGGAGGAATTGTCCGTCTTTCATCATCAAAATGTAGTCGGCAATGTAGGATACGTCGGACACGATATGGGTGGACAGAATGACAATTTTCTCCTTTGCAAAGTCGGAGATAAGGTTGCGGAAGCGGACCCGCTCTTTGGGGTCAAGCCCGGCGGTGGGTTCGTCCAGTATGAGGATGGAGGGGTGGTTTAATTCCGCCTGCGCGATGCCGAGCCGCTGTTTCATGCCGCCGGAATAGGATTTTATTTTTTTGTCCGCCGCTTCCCGCAGGTTTACCATATGAAGGAGCTGATCGGTTCTTGATTTTGCGGTTCTGGCGTCAAGCCCTTTCACCGCCGCCATATACAGCATGAATTCCCGGGCAGTAAAATCCGGATAAAAGCCGAAATACTGCGGCATGTACCCTAAATTGGAATAATACTGTTCCCCAAGTTCTTTGATGGTTTTTCCGTTCAGACGGATGCTTCCGGACGTGGGCTTCAATACGCCGCAGATCATTCTCATCAGCGTTGTCTTGCCTGCGCCGTTTGCACCCAGCAGGCCGTATACCCCCGGGGAAAGGTCTGCGTTGACATGGTTTACGGCATATTTTGTTCCGTACTGTTTGCATAAGTCTTGTAATTGCAGCTGCATGTAGAATACCTCCCTGTTTTTTATTCCCGCGGGCAGACGCCGTCCGCTGAGCAGACATTGTTCGTTGAGTAGTGAGCCAAGTCAATTAATTTGTTTTGAGCAGACGCCGACGCGAGCGAAGAGCCGGGTCAATGTATTGTCGTTGAGTCAGCGCTGGTGAGAGCAGAGCCAAGACAATTTATTAACTTTGAGCAGGCGCCGACGCGAGTAGAGACAAGACAATTTATTAACTTTGAGCAGACACCGACGCGAGCGAAGAGCCAAGCCGGTATATTGTCTTTGAGCCAGCGCCGATGGGAGCGGAGATTCAAATCAATTGATAGACCTTGCATCGATGTCTGCACGAGCATATTGTCATGAAACATTGCATGGCAAATGACGCGGGGGATGATATAGGCGTTAAGTAAGGCGGCCTATGTTTCATAGCATAAACCTCTTGGCTTAGGCTGTGCTTTTGCTTATCTTAATTTCAGCTTAAAAAAACCAGCGGGCGGAAATGCTGATAAAAATGGAGAAAATCCAGTGTTTATCAGTATTTCCAGCCCGCTGGCATTCGGATAAATGCTTAAAATATTCAAAAAATTTTGTGCGGTTAGCGACACGTTAGCGACAGTCAGCGGCTTATCTTATTGATTTCTGCCCGTAATTCCTCCACAGTTCTATGGCCGTATCTTAAATCTGTGACATCGTTTCCAAGGGCATGTCCCAGAAGCATTTTTTTACACAGCGGATCCACCCTGTACTTGTCGCACAGCCATGAAAAAGTATGGCGGCAGTCATGGGGCGTGTGCCCGGCAATTCCAATTTTCTCCAGCGCCTCCATAAACAGTGCCCTGAATTTCTGGCTTCCGGAATGGAACAGTATGCAGTCTTCGCGGATGAATGGAATGATTTCGTGATTGAATGGGACGATTCTGTTTTTCCCGGCAGCAGTTTTCACGCCTCCCCGGAAATACTGCTTTTCCATGTTGATTTCCAGCTGGCTGTAGGCGGCTATTCTGAATCCGCTGTATATCATGATAAGGACTGCCTGCAACGTGTCGCTTCCTTCGGCGCGGTCCCAGATCAGCGCAAGCTCCTGTTCCGTGAACGGGACGCCGTGCTCGTCGTCATCCGGCGTGTTGATTTTCACATGGTCAGCGTATTTTCTGTCGCACAGGTCATGGGCGTAGGCATAGTCATACATCTGCTTGAAGAGGTTTTTGATGTGTTCTTTTGTGGCGTGTTTCTTTTCACAGCCGTCTATCACTGCCTGAAGGTCTTCCGTTCTCAGTTCTCGGAACGGCCTGCCGTGCAGGGTGCGGGACTGGGCATATGCGGCTTTTGTGGCGCCCATGGAAGATTTGGAGTAGATTCTTGTTTTGTCGCGTTCATACTTGTAGGAGAAGAATTCCTCATACACTTCCGCGAAAGTTTTATGCTGCGCCGCATTTCTGGTTCGGCTGTTGTAGGATGATATAATCTTTGACACCGCATCGAAAGCCCTGTCGGAACTTCTGACTTCCGGCTGGGAGAATGCATCAGGGCTGAAGGTGCCGTTCCTGTATTCCATCAGGGCATAGAACCCGGTGTACCAGTCAGGGACATAGCAGAGGGCCTTAGGGGTTTTTGGGGAGCCGTTTTCCGCGAATTCTGTAGTGGGAGGGTATACGGCGTAAGGGTTCGAGCGGCTCCCTGATAATTTTTTGATGCTGCCGAATCCGTTTGGAAGTTTGGGGTGTTTTGCTTTTGCCATGATATCATTCTCCTTTTTATGACATAACTGTTTTGACAGAAATCCCGCGTCCTGCTGTGAAGTGCCGAAAGGGGGATTCTGGGGCATACAAATAACAGCCTGCGGACTGCCGGAGAAAATTTGGAAATTCACCTGCAGGCTGTTCCCGGAGATGATACAATATGGATGTTTAGATAAGTGTATCCCTTCGGGGCATATCTAAAGCCGTTTGGCGCTGGCAGCGCCGGGCGGTTTTATTTTGTTAAGTCGATCTGTTTTTGAATGACTGGAACCAAATATGCAGCCCGGTACAGGCACTGCCTGTTTTGGATGCAGGGGTTTCATTCGGTTTCTGCTCAGACTGCGCTGACATGCCTTTTCCTTTTGGCTTTAAAAGCCGTATTCTTCCAGCAGCTGTTTCTGGAAATCAGCATCCCTTACAGAGCGTTCCAAATCTGCAAGGCGCTGATCCTGAATCAGAAGGGAATTCAGACGGTTGATTCTATCTGTCCCGCGCTGTTCGCCGCGCTGTTCGCCGATCTGAATGCCGCGCTGTTCGCCGATCTGAATGCCGCGCT
>CAOKFN010000035.1 GCA_948467735.1 uncultured bacterium | reverse complement strand
AACCCTCGCGCCGCTATTAACGACCTGCACCCTTTCCAGGGGTGTCCCTTCAGCCTCTTGGGTACTTCTCCAATACGGCAAAATTCTTCGCTTTTCTTTATTATAAATGGCTGCATTTAAACTCGGAGGTCTCTGCATCTGCCCCCTGAGCGGAGAGAGTGGGATTCGAACCCACGCGCCCTTGCGGACAAACGGTTTTCAAGACCGCCTCGTTATGACCACTTCGATATCTCTCCAAGTGTGCCGCTTTCTCAACGGCAAAAACTATTCTACCAAATAGTTCTTTTTCTGTCAACCTTTTTTTTCAAATTTTTTCAAATATTTTTTTCATCTGCTGCAGCCCTCGGATTACTCATTTTCAGCCGCCGCAAATTCCTCTGTCAAATAGTGATATTTCCGCCGTTTCTCCATTAATTCCAACCTTCTCAAGCTGTCAAAAAGGCGCCTGAATTCTCCAGACGCCTAATCTCCCATATCTTTCTTTAACATCACTTTACCCATCTTTGTACAAGAACCGCTCGGTCCGAAAACAACCGGCTGACATAAAACCCCGGCATTTCCAAAAGAAATCAACCCTTAACCGCGCCAGCCATAACGCCCTTGGTAAAGTACTTCTGCAGGAAAGGATACAGAGCCAGAATCGGAACCGTGGACACGATAATCGCAGCATATTTAATCGTTTCGGCAATCGCGGCGGCATCCTCGGCGCCTCCGGTATCCGACATTACAATCCCTCTTCTGGGATTGTAATCCTGAAAAGCGATGATAATACCATACATGGGCTTATAATGAAACAGAATATAATAAATGATGACAGCTTTCTTTCACCTTCACTGGCGCCAAACCCTTGTCTCTCTTTTCTGCTCTGCCGCGGGGGTATTTAACCTTCTTCGGACGGACCCTGCGCAAGAAAACCCTCGGCCGTCCGCATATCTTCGGGCGTAGTAATCTTGATGTTTTGATAGGAAGATCTGACCAGCTTCACCGGAATTCCCAGCATGGCGTCCACCACCATGGCGTCGTCCGTGATTTCCTGTTTCACATGCGGGAGTTGTTCGTAGAGCTTTTGATATGCCTGAAGAATTAATTGAGTCTCAAAGACCTGAGGGGTCTGCACCGCCCACACAAGGCTTCTGGCAGGGGTCTGCACCGCAAAGCCGTTTTCATCCGCAATTTTAATCGTATCCTTTACAGGGACCGCCGCGACGCAGGCGCCATGCCTGCACGCCTCCCTGTAAGTGTCCTTTAATAATTGCTCCGTAAGAAAGGGCCTTGCCCCGTCATGAATAAAAACATAGCCATCCTCGTTTGGGACGGTCATTTTTCCGCAGGAGATGACGCGGAGCGCTTCATACACCGATTCATAACGTTCCCCGCCCCCGGCCGTAATCGCATCCACTTTGCGAAAACCGTACCTCTCGACGATTTCCCTGCGCACATACCCGATATCCTCCGCACCCGTCACCAAAATGCAGTCGTCAATAATATCCGACTGCTCCACCGCCTGCAGAGAATACCACAATACGGGCCTGCCTTCCAGCATCAGAAACTGCTTGGGCACGGCGCTGTTCATTCTTTTCCCGCTGCCGGCGGCAAGCACCACCGCCGTACAGCGCTTTTTCTTTACATCCATGCTGCTGCCCTGTCTTTCCTAACGGAAGCCCCGCCCCGCACACGGCTTCGGATCCGGCTTCTTTGAACCGGCCTGTCGGCCCGCGGCGCAGGCCTCTGCGTCATAGCTTCAAGTTCGGCACCGCGTTCAAATCATACCCGCTGCGGACGCCTTTCTTGTATTCATAATAACCCGCGGCGCCTATCATTGCCGCGTTATCCGTACACAGCGCCGGAGAAGGGTGAAAAAACGCAATTTTCCTTTTCCCGCATTCTCTTTCAAAGGCCTCCCTCAAAGAAGAATTAGAGGCCACTCCTCCCGCTATGGCAAATTTATGAAAGCCGAATTCCTTCACCGCATGGAGGGAATGCTCCACCAGCACATCCACCACCGCCTTCTGAAAAGAAGCCGCCACGTCCGCCTGACAGATTTCCACTCCCTTCATCCGGCAGGAATTGAGATAATTCAACACCGCCGATTTCAAGCCGCTGAAGCTGAAATCATACTCGTTTCCCGCCACCTTCGCTCTCGGGAACGGAATCGCTTCCGGATTGCCCTCTCTGGAGATTCTGTCAATCTTGGGTCCTCCCGGATAGCCAAGCCCGATGGCCCGGGCCGCTTTGTCAAAGGCCTCTCCCGCCGCGTCGTCCCTAGTCCTGCCGATAATCTCGTACACCCCGTAATCTTTTACAATCACCAGATGGGAATGTCCTCCCGACGCCACCAGACAGACAAAGGGCGGTTCCAGATCTTTGTATTCGATATAATTGGCGCTGATATGTCCGCTGATATGATGCACCCCCACCAGCGGAATGCCCGAAGCAAAACTAATCGCCTTCGCCGCCGACACACCCACCAGCAGCGCCCCTGCCAGCCCCGGACCGTAAGTGACCGCAATGGCGGCAATGTCTTCCAGAGTGACCCGCGCCTGCTCCAAGGCCTCCTCAATCACCTGATTTATCTTCTCAATATGTTTTCTGGATGCTATCTCCGGCACCACGCCGCCATAGAGCGTGTGCAGCGCTATCTGCGTATAGATAACATTCGACAATACCTCCCTGCCGTCTTTTACCACGGCCGCCGCCGTTTCGTCGCAGGAGGTTTCCACAGCCAGTATCAGCACATCCTTCTCCTCCGTCATTGGGCCGTATCCGTTTTATCCGCCTTATCCCATCCGTAAATCTTCCACTGTCTGTTTTCGTCCCGGCGCAGCAGATAAACGATTTCCTGAAGAACCATGGGGCCTTTCTTCTCCGTATAATAATAATTGCAGTGAATCCTTGCAAATTCATACCCGTCTTCCTTGAAGGTCTCCACATTATTGCTGGCGGCGATGCTGGCTCTGGATATCCTGCGCTCCGCCGCCTTAAAGGCTTCTGCTTCCGTCTTCAGCCGCACTAGGTACGTAGTGACTTCATTGTTATCCAACAGCTCTTTATCATACAACAGCCTTGCCTGCATTCCAAGCTGTTCCAATTCCTCCTCCGTACACTCTTCATTGTACATGCATTTCTGAATTTCCACAAAGCTGGTTACGACCTGCTTGACCGTAGGCGGATAATTTTTCTCCAAATCCTGACTCAAGACAAGCTGCACCGTCGAGAGCTTCGCGTCCGCCATGGCGTCCCTCTGTTTGGTTGACAGATAAGCATACAGAACCAATATGCCCACCACGCATACCATGAGAACGCTCACAATGATAACTGTTTTTTTCGTATTCGCCTTCTTGTTTTTTTCCATACTGTTTCCCCGGTTCCCTGTCCGAAACATCCGGGCAGGCGCCCTCACTCCTCCTCAAAATTTAGCTCCACAGTCCTTCCGTCTTTCGCGGCGATGGTGTTGGGGAAAATCTTCCTCACGCTGCCCAGATATTCCTCCGGACGCAGCAGAGACGGGCTGTAATGTGTCAGCCAAAGCTCGGGAACCTGCGCGGCCCTTGCGACGGCCGCCGCCTCGTACATGGTCATATGCTTGTTTTCCTTCGCTTTCGCCAGTTTATCCGGTTCTCCATACATGCCTTCCAGAATCAGCAGATCGGAACCCGATGCGTTGGCGTCGATACTGGCGGTGGGTCTGGTATCGGTGCAGTATGTCACCTTCAGCCCCCTTCTCGGCGCCCCTAATACCATATCCGGCGTATAGGCAATGCCGTTCTCCGTAATGGTCTCACCCTTTTGCAGCCTGCTCCACAGCTTCATAGGAATCTGCATTTCCAGCGCCCGGTCCTTGTCAAAGCGCCCCTTCCTCTCCACTGTCATGCTATACCCATAGCATACCACACTATGGCTCACCTTGAAAGCCTTAATTTGAAATCCTTCAAAAGAAAATATCTGCTCCTCCTCCGTTATCTCCTGACAGCGTATTTCAAACGGCAGCTCCGGCGCAATGGTCCGCAGCGCGTTTACCACTTTGGTCAATCCCTTGGGACCTATCAGCAGAAGCGGTTCTCTGCGCTCAGCGTTTCCCATGGTGAGCAGCATCCCGGGCAGTCCGCTGATATGATCCGCATGATAATGGGTAAAACATATAATATCAATGGGATTCGGACTCCAGCCCTTTTCCCTCAGCGCAATCTGAGTTCCCTCGCCGCAGTCAATCAATATGCTTTTTCCGTTATAGCGCAGCATCAGAGCGGTGAGCCACCGATATGGCAGCGGCATCATTCCCCCTGTCCCGAGCAGGCTTACATCCAGCATGTTATTTCTTCCTTTTTCCTGTTTCTTTTCAACTCAAAACATTTTAATTTCATTGCTTCCGTTCATAGCTGCTTCGCCGCTTCCGTTCCCGGCAGTTTCTTCGGCTTCTGTCTCCGTTTACAGAAGCATCTCCTCTTCCTTCTCCGTTCACAGAAGCTCCGCCGCTTCCGTCTCCTCCACAGGCACTGCAAACCCCCCGACAAGCTCGTCATAACATTCTTCACACAAATCAAAATGATGCGCCGCCCCATCCTTTTTGCTGAAATATCCGAAAGAAGCGTCCGCGGCAAAGCAGTATTCCTTCAGATATCCGTTCTCAACCTTCAGCGCCCTGCCGCATCGATTGCAGATCACACGCATCAGCTTCCTGTCCTGTCCATCCTCGTATTTACGCATATTTTCTCCCTTCGTGCCTCAAACATCCCGTTACCGTTTCCCCCGACGCCCCCCTGATTCCATAGCAGTCCTGCCTTGGGCCAGACCGCTGCAAAATACCTCACCCTGTAAAAGCGGAGGATATGGAACGCGGCATATTGCATGGCATCGGCTGAAACCATTATACTAAAAATATACATAAAAACGTCTGGTAATTGCTGGCGGATTTACGGCACGGCTACATGACTGCCCTGCGCCGCCACATGATCACGGCGTCTTCTATGGGTTTTTCGTAAAATCGAGGCCGGATTCCCTCCGGCTGAAACCCAAATTTTTCATAAATATGAATGGCCGCCGCGTTGCTGACGCGGACCTCCAGCGTAAACGCATTGATCCCGGCGGCCTCTCCTCTCGTAAGCAGCTCCTTTAACATGGCCTGAGCGATTCCCCTGCCGCGAAATTCTTCCGCCACCACCACATTATCGATATCCGCCTCGCCAAAGCTGTCGGTATACCCGCAGCATCCCGCAATCTGCCCTTCCGCCATAGCCACAAGATAAAAACAATAGGAATGGCTCAGCAGATTTTCAAAATCCTGTTTTGACCATGGCATGGAAAACGCCTTTGATTCTATCTCTGCCAGCTCTTCTATGTCGCTTTTCTTCAGTTCCCTGACCGCAATCTCCATGACCGTTCTCCACATTTTTCTGCTTTTTTCGTCTTCTGTTATTTCCCGGCCATTTCCGCTTCCCGTTCCGCCTGACTCTTTCTCAGATATTCGGGCCGATGCTCCGCGGCCGTCACCGTCCTCCCCTGCGCGAAATAAACCGCTCCCAGCGCGGCCACGCTGGCGGCTCTCTGCCGATTATTGTTCGCGCAGGCAAAGCTGTAAGGCGTCCGGCAGTACTCCCTGACCGCCTCGCGATACACCGGCACGCCGTCCCCGAGAAACATGACGCTCCGGCCCAGCCGATTCAGCTTTTCCAGCATTTCCACAATATCCACGGGCATCTGAGGTATGACCGCACGAAGCCGGAATCCCTCCTCCGTGGGCTCAAATTCATATGCCGCCGTATACACCTGATTTCTTTTTGCGTCCATCAACGGACACACAATCCGGTCGCTGCCATAGAGATTCCATGCCAGTCCCTCTAAGGAAGGCACCTCCACCAAGGGCTTCTTCAATGCCAGCCCCAGCCCCTTTGCCGTGGCGGAGCCGATGCGAAGCCCCGTAAAAGAACCCGGCCCGGAAGCAATGGCTATGGCGTCAAGAGTATCCATATCCAGCTCCAGCCTTCCCCGAAGCTCGTCCAGCATAGGAAGCAGCGTCTGAGAATGTGTTTTTTTATAATTCACGGTGCTTTCGGCCAGCAGCACGTCATCCTCCACCACCGCGGCGCTCGCCGTCAGCCCCGAACTATCCAAGCCTAATATCTTCATACTTCCCCCATGCCGCCGCACTTTTCAAAATATATCTTCCGATAGTCAAACCCCTGATCCAAATCCTTCAAAATAGTCACCTTCACATATCGTTCCGGCAGCAGCTCCTCTATCAGCTCCGCCCATTCTATCAGGCAGACGCCCTCTCCGTAAAAGCAGTCCTCGCAGCCGATTTCATCCATTTCCTCCACATCGGCAATCCGATATACGTCAAAATGATACAAGGGCATGCGCCCCTCCTCATAAATCTGTAAAATCGTAAACGTAGGACTGTTCACGGGCTCCGCAATCCCAAGCCCTTTCGCAAACCCTTGGGTGAAAACGGTTTTTCCCGTCCCCAGTTCTCCCGTCAGCGTATAAACCTGTCCCGGAAGACACGCCTCGCCCAGCTTCCGGCCGATTTCAAACGTATCCTCCCAGCCGCCTGACTCAATCACGGCTTTTCCCTCCGCGTCCAGCCGCGTCCGGGCTTCCTCTATAACAATATCAATATTCTGCAAAGCTTACGCATCTCCTGTCAATCGTCTTCCCTATCCTATGAACGTATTTTCACCTTGGAGGGAGGCATATGTGTGGAAATCATTTCAATCACTGCCATCTTCTGATCTCCCAGCTGCCGTTTGGGAAATATGGCCGCATTCACCCTTGTGGTATAAAGGATAATGCTCCTGCCCGTGGAAACCGCCTTATGCATGTCACCCCAAGCCACCTTGGCTTCTTCCGCTCCTTGGGAAATCGTCAGTCCCTCCTCGTCAAACGCATACTGAAGAGGTTCCTGAAAGCTGGGATTGCTCAAAATCTGCCGCCTGCTCTTGATAAACAGCGTCCATGGCAGATAGAGCAGCAGCACCGCTCCCAGCACAATATACGCCCACTTTCTGGACGCCGCCGCATAGAGAATCAAAACCGCCCCAAAAGCGCTTCCCAAGACGCCCGCCGGACTGCTATAAGAATGCATCAGCATATAGTCATATAAATCTCCCGCTTCTATTTTCAATGTAAAATTAAGCATATTTCACACCCCTGCCCATTGCGGCCAAATCCGTGACGCCGCAGCTTTGGCATCCGCGCCATTGACTAAACAAGTCGTTCATTAATTATCTCTAAATTCATAACAGCTACAGCCATTTTACTCTATTGATGCCAAAAATGCAAGGGAAAAAATCTGCCTACTCATGGCGAAGCGCTTCAATAGGGCTTAAATTCGCCGCTTTTCTGGCGGGATAGATGCCGAAGAAAATGCCCACCGCAGAGGAAAAGAAGCTGGCCCCCAGCACCGTCCCCAGACTGATTCTGGCGGTGAAGCCTGCCAGAGAACAGACTCCGAACGCTCCCGCCACCCCAAGAAGAATCCCGATGACGCCGCCCAGAAGCGTAATAATCGCCGACTCGGACAGAAACTGCATTAAAATGGAACCGGTCCTCGCCCCCAGCGACTTGCGGATGCCGATTTCACGGGTTCTCTCCGTCACGGACACCAGCATGATATTCATCACCCCAATGCCGCCCACCAGCAGGGAAATCGCCGCCACAAATACAACGAAAATGGTGACATAGCTCAATATCTGATCTATCTGGCCCATATAATCATTAAAATTCTCCACATGAACGGCATTTTTCCCTCGGACATTATGTCGGTTCTCCATCAGGCGCACCGCGTCCGCCGCCACCTGAGAGGCATATTCCGAACCCTCGCTGATAATCAACAGCGAATTATTGACCGTATAAAATCCGTAAATGGAAGAGATAACCGAGAGCGGCATTTCCAAAGACGCCGTATCCACGGTGATAATCCCGGACAGCATGGATGCATTATCCTGCCGGATGCCGATAATCGTGAAATCCTGCGAAACGCCGTACAGAGAAAATTCCACGGTCATTCCCACAACATTGGTGTTGCCGAAAAGCATTTTCGCGCTGCTCTCCGTCATAACACAGACCTTATTTGCGGAATAATAATCGCTTTCATTGAAATACCGGCCTTTGATAATGGGATCGCTGTTCGCATATTCCAGTCCCGGCGTTCCGAAGCTGGCAGAGGCGGAAAACATTCCCTTTCTGCCGTTCACCGTTCCCTGCCAGTTAAAGCTTGGAGTGACCGCCTTCACATGAGGTACTTTCTCCAAAATAGCTTCTATATCCTCATCCGTAAAATCAATGCTGATTCCCTCATCATTGTCCCCATAAGAATAGATATATATCTGTCCTCCGGCAATGGCGTTTAACTCGCTGTTAATTCCCCCTTTGAGTCCATTGCCGATGGAAATAATCATAATGACGGAAGAAATGCCGATGATAATCCCCAGCATTGTCAGAACGGAACGGCCCTTATTGCTTTTGATATTCATCAGGGCAATTTTAATATATTCCCATGCCTGTGCCATATTGTGCTCCTTTTCATATCTTCCCCGCCGCGGGCGTTTAAACGCCATACCGCATTTGTCGGATACGCCCGCTCTTATTCAAGAACCGTAACCGCCATTCCCTCTTCCACGTTTGTGAGCGCGCTTACAATAATTTTATCCTCTTCCGAAAGCCCTTCCTTCACCTCGACAAGCGCGTCGGAAGAAATCCCGCAGACAATGGCCCTTCTCGCCACCGTCCCGTTTTCCACCACATACAGGAAATCCCCCTCTTTGTCCGCGTTGACGGCTTCCACGGGAATCAGCAGCACATTTTCCGCTTTTTTCGTATAAATGCACAGCTTGGCATCCATGCCCAGAATGATATTGTCGTCCGGGTCCGCAAGATGAATCTCCACCCCCACCATGGGCGTATTGGAGGCGTTCCTCACCGCCATACGGTTAATTTTGCTGACCTGACCCTCATAAGTCCTCCCGGAAATGGTGACTTCCGCCTTCTGCCCCAGCGCCAATTTCTCAATATCATACTTGGAAGCGTCAAAGGACACCTTCAGATTCCGGCTGCTCTCCAGCGTCAAAAGCTGCATTCCGCCGCTCACCCCCGCTCCCGGTATCGCGCTGCATTCTGTGACAATCGCGTCAAACTCTGCGGTAATTCCTTTTTTTGCTATGTAATATTCTTCCTCCGCCGCCTGATAGGACAGGCTGGCCAGCTCATGATCCGCGTCATACTGTGTCTTGTCGAAGGAATTCATGATTCCCGCCTCGCTGGAAGCCTTCTGGGATTCCATGCGCGCCTTATATTCCTCATATCCTGCGATTCGCTCCTGAACATCCTCGATTTCCTTCTGCATCTGAGCCACATAATCCGTGGAATTCGCAATCTGCTGCAGATAGCTGTTCTGGGCTATGGCTCCGGAGACTTCATTATATTCCGCCGTTCCCGGAGTCAATGTTCCAAGCCTTTCCTGCAATGTAAAATTCTCCGCCGCCAGCGCATTGCTGGTATCCCGCTGATTCTGGCTGAGACTGTTCTGCAGCTCCTTTAAATATGCCTTATTATCCGCTATCTGCTGATTCAACACACGCAGATTCACGGAGGCCTCGTTTAAATCCGCCTGATTTTGAGAATCCTTCGCAATGGCCCCGTCGTATCCCGCCATGCTTTTTTCCAGCTGCAGCGCCGACTGCCGCAGGGTCTTTTCCATCTTGTCCATGTCATAGCCAATCAGCAGCTCCCCCGCCTTCACCACATCCCCGGCTTCCACATTTACTTCCGCCAGAGTGCCGCTGACCGGGGCGAATATCACCTTTTTCTCCTCGCTGAGCACCGTGCCGCTGGTGCTGATGCTTTCCTGCAGATCCCCCCTGACAGCCGACGCAGTCGTCACATACGCGCCGACCGTCGCCGTTCCCATACCGCCGGCCGCCCGGAACACAATAAAACCGACAACAATGACGGCAATAATAATAGGGAGTTTTCTGTGTTTTTTTCCACGCTTTTTCTTTTTTGATTCTGTCATGCTCTCTGTCATATTCTGTGTCATCTCCTCTTCCATTCAATTATGTTGTTCATTTTATGTACCTTTTATCGCTTTCTTGATTTTGGGTCCGCCCTTAGCCTTATAAGCGGCTTAACTATTTTGTACTCAGCTTGTTTTTCTTTCTCCAGATGAATTTCTTATTTCATTTCACCTTCCTGCTTCATTTGGCCCTTCTGCTCTTCTTGACTTTCCTGCTTTTCCTGTTGACCTGAAGAGTCGGACTCAATGCGCCCGTCTTTTATTTTAATAACCCGCTTCGCCTGAGCGGCAATCTCATTGTCATGAGTAATCAAGATAACCGTCCTGCCCTCCCCGTGCAGTTCCTTCAAAATACCCATAATTTCCTGCGTAGAATGGGAATCAAGATTTCCCGTTGGTTCGTCCGCCAGAATGATCGGAGGTGCCTGCGCGATTGCCCTTGCGATTGCGACTCTCTGCTGCTGCCCGCCCGACATTTCCGCCGGCTTGTGCTCCATCCGATGCCCCAGCCCCACCTTCTCCAGCGCCGCCTTGGACAGCTCTTTGCGCTTGGATTTTCCCACTCCCCTGTAAATTAAGGGCAGCTCCACATTCTCCAAAGCGGTCAGATTGGGAATCAAATTAAACCCCTGAAAAATAAAACCGATTTCCCGATTGCGGATATCCGAAAGCTCATTGTCGTCAAGCTCCGAAACATTCTGTCCATGCAGACGGTACATTCCGCTGGACGGCACATCCAGACACCCCAGCATATTCATCAACGTAGATTTACCGCTTCCCGACTGCCCGATAATCGCCGTAAATTCCCCCTCTTCAATCATAACGTTCACATGATCCAATGCCCTGACTTCATTCTCTCCGGGATTATATACCTTGCACATATCCCTGATTTCCACCAATGCGCCCATTGCCAGCCTCCTGCCCCATCCTGCCTTGCTGCATATGTAAAATCAACTTGTATCGCTGTATTGTTTGTATAATACAATAATTCTATCTTTTTGTCAATGCTCTAAGAAAAATTTCCCACAACAGACACTTCCTTCGCCTTCACTCCCAAAGCCGTAAACCCGCTTCATTATCAAAGCTGGTTTCAAATCGGCTTTGACATGGAGCATGTCCTTACGCGAAAGCCGGCCAAGGACTGATCCTTCAGGCACGGCGCATAGTCAAGACAATTGAATTGGCTCAGTGCCCGCAGGAATAAAGGACGGTCATTTCCTCTCCGAAAATAACCGCCCTCCCATTTCAGCTTCCATACGCTTGGAAATATCTCATTCATAATATCAAAACCAATCCGCCGCTGTCCAGCCGCCCATTCACGACAATTTCCTCCTCGAAAAACATACAGGTCCCCGTCTCTTTCCAGCAATCATCAAATATTTTCACAGCCGTCATGGCTTAATATTCCAGCAGTCTTGGGGCGTACTCCTCCGGCATAATGGCATACTTTTGGTACTCCTCCCGAAGCGGCGCATACTCCTCCGGGCGCGCCCTCCGCGCCCGCGCCATATCCGCCAGCACTGCTTGGGCAATTTCCTGAAACGGCAGAATACTCCCCTCTTTGGCAATGACCTCCAGCTGATCCGTCAACAAGTGTACGCCGTAGAAATCCACATGCTCACAATCCTCAAAATCGTCAAAATCCAGCCGTCCGCCAGCCATGGACACCATCTGCAGCAAAAGTCCCGCGGCCCACTCCACCGCCATCCACTCATAGGCGTCGGGCCGGCCATCGCCGAAATATTCCGTATAAAACAGCTCCGGCAGTTCCTCCCGATCCCCCGCGCTGTCGATATAATAGCAGTAGTACAAATCATTGGAGAAATCCTCGGCTTCCGCCGCATCCGCCTTCCTCTCCAGCAAATCCCATAGGATTGCCTCCGCCCTCCGCAGTCCCAAGGAAATCTCCTTCCCTTTCCTCTCCAGTCCCTGCCTAAGCGTATTGACATACCGCCTCAATACCAGCAGATTGCCCAAAAGCCTTCGCCCGTTGTCACAGCCCTCGAAGGCCTCTTCCGCCCATCTCCCGAAATTCTCCGGCCATGCCTTGAACTCCGGCTTCTCCGGCTGTTCCAGATTCCCAGACTGTTCCGGCCCCTCCGGCTGTTTTAAATTCTCCGACCGTTCCGGCTTCTTCATCCATTCCGTTTTCTCCGACCGCTCCCGTTTCTCACTAAGACTGCTCATATTGACTCTCCACATACTCGATTAGAATGTACGATTCCTTTTCATTATGATCCGTAATCCATACCGACGGCCTCTGAAGCCTGCCATGTGATCCGAATCACGAGAGACAGACACCGAAAACCGGCGGCAGATTTTGCCGCCCGTAAGTATATGTATGCTCTCCAAAAACGGCCCCGACGAAAGTTCCGCTATTTAAAAATAAAATTTATGCTCTATGTCCTGTCTTAATAATAGGACTTAAAGGCTTATATATCAACAGCGTAACGATGGATACGCTAAGCCCCTTAATCAAATTCATAGGCGCCACACAGGCCGCCACAAAACTGATAATGCTCCCCTCCTCCACCAAGGGATTCACCGCGCTGCCCCTTGCCAGCAGCTTTTCAATGGGCATCCCGTACAGCTGCGCAAAAGCGGGCAGCAGATATATGGCGTTAAAAGCCGTTCCAAACACCGTCATGAACAAAGTCCCCGCGCCGCAGGCAATGATCGCCGTCTTCTTACTCTTTTTAAACACATAAATGACGGATGCGGGCAGAATAAAACTACAGCCCACCACAAAATTAGCCAAATCCCCCACAAACGCCGTTGACGTTCCTTTGATAAAAAGCTTTAACAGAATTTTAATAAATTCCATCATAACCCCCGCCGCCGGTCCGAACGCAAAAGTTCCCACCAAAATCGGCAGCTCGCTGAAATCCAGCTTATAGAAGCTGGGGACGAAGGGCAGCGGAAAATCAAACAGCATTAAAATCATCGCAATCGCAGAAAACATACCGATCATAGCCACTTTTCTCACACCGAAAACCGCCTGATTCTGCCCGTTCTTCTTCTGAGCCGCCTTTTCCAGCAGTATCCCCACTGCAAAAAGTCCAATCACAATCCCTAAAAAACTCAGCACATACCACAAATTCTCTCCAGCTTTTTGAAATAAATCGTTCATTTTTTCCTCCATTTTCCGGCCCATGGCCTGTAAAATTTTGCAGGAAAATTCTTCGCACGCACAAAAATACCCCGAAACCATATGGCTTCGGGGACAACCATTTCCGCGCTTATCAGCAGTCCCGCGCTTTCACCGCGCCAGCCGAAAGGCAGCTTTCCTCTGCCCTTCCCATACCGCCGATATTTTTCTTCTTTCATCCAGACTATACTGTTGGTTTCGGACTTTCACCGAATCAGCCATGACAGACCATAGAATCCACGCACTATACTTAAATTCCATGCTGCAGGCACCGCAGAACACATCCTGCAGGCCGGCCTGTACCTCTGCCACGGGTCGCGGACTATACCGCCAGTAGGGAATCCCACCCTGCCCCGAAGAATCTGCCTTTGTTTATCCCGATTATTATAGTACTGTTTTTGTGGAAAATCAAGAGTTTTGTGAAGACCTTTGAATAATTTTTTAAGGCGTTATGCCCTCAAAACCTGTCAATAATTAAATAGACTTTACGCTCCGCTTATGATATAATTTATACAGAAAGAAGCAAAGCGCGCTCATAGCAGGAAATAAAACTTTCCAAAAATAACCCAAAGGAATGATACACTATGATAGCATTACAAGTCTCTTCTATGAAACAATTTATGAACCACCTTCTGGCGGCGGACACCTTTGAGCCCTTCCTATTGGAAGAAGCGGTGATCAGCACCGCCAGCACCTTTACCATTGACGGGCATATCAACCGTGAATTCTATGGCAGTGATGAAGACGCGCCGGAAATCCCTTACGAATTCCGCCCTTGGAGTGAATTAAAAGGTCTGTGCTTTAATCTAATCAAAGGGAAACGCACGCCCCTCTTCTTCCGCTTCGTCCTGCATCTAATGCCGGAAAAAGCCTCGGCACTGCTGGAGCGGGAAGGCTGTGACGTGGAATCCTCTCAGGTAAAAGCGCTTGTGCTGAACATCCGCTATGACGGCTCCAAAGCAGTACTTACCACCGGAACCGCCTATCACACCTTCCTTCTCTCCAAAGAACCGGACGCCATCTGGGACAAAGCACTGCGAAAATATTTGGACGGAAAAGGGATTTTATATGAAACGCTCTAATTATATGCTCACATCCACTCAGCTTTTCATCTTAGACTTAAAAACCAAGCTTGCCAAATATCCGAAAATCAAAGCGGCGGAGGTTCCCACTGCTCCCGCCTTAAAGCCTCCGGCGAACAGCCCCAGCAGCCCCTTCTCATCCACCGCTTCTTTGACCCCTTTCATCAGCACATTTCCAAAACCCAGCAGAGGCACGCTGGCTCCTGCCCCCGCAAATTCCTGAAAAGGCTCATACCATCCGAACACCCCGATAATCGCGCCTGTGACTACCAAAAGCACCATAATGCGCCCGGGCATCATCTTGGTCTTTTCCATCAAAATCTGCACCAGCGCGCAAATCAGTCCGCCCACCCAAAAGGCATTTACATAATCCATCATTTGATTCACTCACCTTTCCTTCGATCATTCCTCAAAACCGCACACTCTCAAATCTCCGCGGAACATCTTTCTTATAAAGGCTAGTGTAAACCAAATTCCGAAAAATATGCAAAAAGAACACCGTTACATGCTTCCTGTGCCTCGGACAGACATTTGTCCGCCTCCGTGCAAGTCGAATACCCAGCGGCATTCGCCAAGCCGCTTTCTAATCGTTCCTCTCCCAAGCATCTGTCAGACAACCGCTATGACTTCCACCTCGCACAAAACATTTTTCGGCAGTGTCTTCACTGCCACACAGCTTCTTGCCGGTTTTTCCGTGAAATATTTTGCATACACCTCGTTAAAAACAGCAAAATCATTCATATCCGCCAAAAAGCAGGACGTCTTGACCACCTTCGCATAGTCCGTTCCCGCTTCCGCAAGCAGCGCGCCGATATTCTTCATCACCAGCTCCGCCTGCGACGCAATATCCTCCCCCTCAATATTCCCCGTTGCAGGGTTGATGGGAATCTGTCCCGAAGCAAACAGCATCCCGTTTGCAATAATTCCCTGAGAATAAGGCCCTATGGCCGCCGGCGCCTTGTCCGTTGAAATTTTTTGTAACATAAGTATCTCCTCTTTTCTTATATCATGGCAGCAAAACACTTTACCATATTTTTATTTATACCGCAGCTCATGCCTCACATCCGGCCCCCGGAAATTTCAGATGCAATTCCGCACAAACAAATGCTCTCACGAAGAAGCTGAGGCTCCTGTTCCAGACCGGACGCCCTTTCCTCCTCTGTACTTTTCCGTAGAACACAGCTGTCCCACAATAATCACGGTTTCCTATACAGCATAACGCAAAAAAGATGTTACGTCAAGAATCAGTATACTTTGAGTTTCCCCATTTTTTAATTAATTCCCCTGAAAACCCCAAAAAAATCAATATTTCATATACACGGGACAATCACAATTAAGAGCTGTCCATTTATTTAGTATGCATGCGGCAAAAAAAACGCCGTACTCTTCATACGACGTTTTTATCCCTGTTAATTTTCAAGCCTAATCTTTCGGTATTATTTTGCGTAATCAATTACGCGGCTTTCACGGATGACATTTACCTTAATCTGTCCGGGATATTCCAATTCAGCTTCAATCTGCTTGGAAATATCTCGCGCCAGAAGAACCATATCGGCATCTGTAACCTGTTCCGGCACCACCATAACACGAACTTCTCGACCTGCCTGAATAGCAAAAGATTTATCTACACCTTTGAAATTGTTTGTTATTTCCTCTAATTGATTCAATCTGCTAGTATAGGTTTCCAATGTTTCCCTTCTAGCTCCGGGTCTTGCAGCAGATATTGTATCGGCAGCTTGTACAATACAAGCAATCAGCGAAGTGGGTTCCACATCACCGTGATGGGATTCTACAGCATTAATCACCGTAGCATTCTCTTTATATTTCTTGCAAAGTTCCACGCCCAGCTGAATATGTGAGCCTTCCATTTCATGATCCACGGATTTTCCAATGTCATGGAGCAGACCGGCGCGTTTAGCAAGTCTGACATCCAAGCCTAATTCGGCGGCAAGCAGTCCCGACAACTGCGCTACCTCAATGGAATGCTTTAATGCATTTTGACCATAGCTGGTCCTGAATTTCATCTTTCCTAACAATCTGATAAGTTCGGGATGAATGCCATGCACGCCGACTTCCAGCGTGGCCGCTTCTCCCTCTTCCTTTATCATTACTTCTACTTCCTTCTGCGCCTTCTCCACCATTTCTTCAATTCTGGCGGGATGTATTCGTCCATCCACAATCAATTTTTCCAGCGCAATTCTTGCCACTTCCCGACGAATAGGATCAAATCCGGATAAAATAACTGCTTCGGGCGTATCGTCAATAATCAAATCAACGCCTGTCATAGTCTCAAGCGTGCGGATATTGCGCCCTTCGCGCCCGATAATCCTTCCTTTCATCTCATCGTTCGGAAGCTGTACAACAGAAATTGTGGTCTCAGAAACATGATCTGCTGCACATCTCTGGATAGCTGACACCACATATTCTTTCGCTTTCTTGTCTGCTTCTTCTTTGGCGCGACTCTCCATTTCCTTGATTATCACGGCCGTTTCATGCTTTACTTCATCTTCAACAATTTTCAATAAGTAGTCTTTTGCCTGTTCAGAGGTCAATCCGGAAATACGTTCCAGTTCCTGCACGCGCTGTTCGTTCAGTTTGGAAACCTCGACTTTAATTTTGTTTAAAGCCTCTTCCTTGGCTGCCAAACCAGCTTCGCGCCTTTCGATGGCTTCGGTTTTCTTATCAATGTTCTCTTCCTTCTGCTGAACCCTGCGTTCCGAGCGCTGCACTTCCGCTCTGCGTTCCTTGATTTCCTTGTCCAGTTCATTCTTGGCCCGAATGGACTCTTCCTTTACCTCAAGGAGCGATTCCCGCTTTTTGGTCTCCGCAGTCTTAAGAGCTTCATCGATGATTTCTCTTGCCTTATCCTCCGCATTGCCGATGGTTGCCTCCGTTGTCTTCTTATGATAGTTAGAAACAATCAGAGTCGCTGCAACAGCGGTCACAGCTGCAGATATGATTACGGCAATCACAATCTCAAGCATCTACAGGAGCACCTCCTTATTTTATTTTCATTGTACATTTAACTGCCGGGCAAATGCTTGTCCCACAGTCTATATAGAATGTATGTACATATTTTCTTTGAGATACCTTTCCGCAGCAGGAAACATGTCCTCTATCCCCCATGATTCCCAGCCGCAGACTCCACACTCCGCAGGGATTCCCCCTGTCGCAAATGCAGGAACACACCCCATGCATTTTCTATCGTGTGAAATAAACCAAACCTCTCCAAAAACTGAAAACATTCTAACAAGCAATTTACAACACTTAAATTTTAAACTTAAATTCAAATAATGTCAAGTCCCATTTACTCTGTTTACAAGAATGTTATCTATAAAAAATTGGCGGCTTTTGACTTCCGGCTGTCAACATCAATATAAAAGATATGGACGAGACAAAAAGATGTGCTATAATGAATTCAGCAGCGAACAGTAAATATTAGAAGCTTAACTTTTGTTCAAGTTAACTCAACTGTTCCTATATGGTATTCTTCATTAGAAAATCTTACAATCTATTTATATAAAACGAAACTCGTAAAATCAAATGGATATGTCGCGTTTGTGGCGTCCATAACAATTTACAAAAAGATATCTTATGGCGGCCAATTTAAAGCAGCACCGGCCGGATAGGGAGGACATATATGAATATGGCAGAAATAGGCAGGAACATCGCACTTGCAAGAAAAAAAGCCGGGCTTACACAGGAAGACTTGGCTGAAAAAATCTACCTTACCGCACAGGCAGTCAGCAAATGGGAAAACGGGCATAGCCTCCCGGACATAGAAAATCTGATGTCCATCGCCGAAATACTAAACATACCTTATACCGCATTACTGACAAGCGAAAGCAGGCGGCAGGAAAATGAAGTATATAAAATCAGAGACAGGTTGTTTCATGAAGACAATATGTTCACCAGAATGAGAGCGTTTGCTTTATCAGAAAATCTTCCGGAAACATATCAGGCGCTTCAGTTTATGCGTGAATGCCATATGGGGCAGTTTCGGAAACAAGGAAAATTCTCATTGACACAAATCCAGTACATCAATCATCCTCTCATGATGGCATGCCAAGCGCACGCGTTCGGTATAAGGGATGACGCCCTGCTTGCCTCGATTCTGCTGCATGACGTGGCGGAAGATACGGATGTAAATTTGCAGGAATTTCCGTTTTGCCAAGAGGTGCGTGAAATCGTCGGCCTCGTCAGTTTTTCCGTGCCGGACGGCATGACAAAAGAGCAGGCAGAGAAAAGATATTATGAACAAATAAATGGAAACGGAAAAGCCTGTATCGTAAAAGCAATCGACCGCTGCAGCAACGTTTCCACCATGGCAGGGAGTTTTACCGTCAGGCAGATGGAACACTACATTGCGGAAACAGAGAAATATGTCTTACCGCTTCTAGATACTTTAAAAAACAAATACCCGGAGTACAGCGACATCGCTTTTCTTGTAAAATATCAAATACTCAGCATACTGGAAACAATAAAATGCCTTTCAATGAATTAGCGGAAAGATTCTTACAATCCTTAAAAGCATCCAAGCGAACAAGCCTTTGGCGGATATTGTCAATAATCATCCGCCAAAATCGCTTTGCGCACCTGCTCACCGGAGAATCCTTTTCTGATTAAAAAACCATACATTCTTTGTTTTTCCTTTTGATCTGCCGTCTGCGGATGAAAATGCTTCTTTTCTAAAAGCCTATGAATCATCGCCTGTTCGTCCTGACTTCCGCCCTCTTCTTCCCATTCCCTCCATGCCTTTTCCAAGGTCTCTCTTCCTATCCCCCTTGTCATGAGATCCTGTTCTATCCTTCTACGACTCCTAGTACTCTCATGACTTGTAATAAAGGCGGAGGCATAACGCAGATCATCCGTATAGTGAAAGCTCTCCACATAGGCCAGCGCTTCTTCTATGATTTCCTCCGGATAGCCCCCTGCCTTCAGCTTATCATACAGCTGTTTAACCGTATACTCCCTGCTCTTCAACAAATTCATGGCTCGGAGCTTTGCCCGTTTCGGCAGCAGCTCCCCCATAATGGTATCATAGCTTTCCTGCGCCACATCCTCTCCCTCTCGAATATGAAAAGTACGCAGTTCCCCCTTGTAAAGCACAAAAGCCTCTTCCTCTTCAATATAGATCCTGACACGGGATTTTGTCACCTCTTCTATCCTTGTAACGGTCATCCTCTCAAACTCCCCTCTCATACTCCGACGGCCGGAAAACATACCCGCATCCCTGTCCGACAAGCTAAACCGCCTTCGCAAAGTCATGCCCCCGCCGCAGGCAGCGGGGCGTCCCCAAAGACGGGGGTTGTGCCCCTCGCGGCATTGTCACATTGTCCAATCTATGCCTCCATATTGGCCGCTTCTTCTCCTTGAACCTCCGGAATCTGTACATTTTCCGCACTCTCTGCCGCTTCTGTCTTGGCGCTTTCCGCCGCATCCGCCTTGCCGCTCTCTTTTACTCCTGCCTTTGCGCCTGATTTACCGCCGGACTTTGCCGCGGCTTTTGAGCTTTCCTTGGATTTCGCACCTGAACCGGCATTTCCCCCACCGTTTTCGCCGTCTGCGGACGTCTTGTCAAATCCATAGTGTGCCCGCACCTTGTCGCTGACAGCCTGACAAATCTCGGGATTATCCTTCAAATACTGCTTTGCGTTTTCACGCCCCTGACCAATCTTATTCCCCTCATAGGCATACCAAGCGCCGGACTTCACAACAATATCCAATCCCACCGCCAAATCCAGAATATCGCCCACTCTGGAGATTCCTTCTCCAAACATAATATCAAATTCCGCCTCTTTAAAAGGAGGCGCTATCTTATTCTTCACAACCTTTACCCGGGTACGGTTTCCGATAATCTCGCCGCCCTGCTTCAAAGATTCTATTCTACGCACATCCAGACGGACAGAAGAATAGAATTTTAATGCCCGCCCGCCGGTGGTGGTCTCCGGGCTGCCAAACATTACCCCCACCTTTTCACGCAGCTGATTGATAAAAACTACGGCACAGTTGGACTTGCTGATAACAGCCGTCAGCTTTCTCAATGCCTGAGACATAAGACGCGCCTGCAGGCCTACATGGCTGTCCCCCATATCCCCCTCTATCTCGGCCTTGGGAACCAATGCCGCCACCGAGTCCACCACCACAATATCAACGGCGCCGGAACGCACCATGGTCTCGGTAATCTCCAGAGCCTGCTCCCCGTTGTCAGGCTGGGAAATATATAAATTATCTATGTCCACGCCAATGTTCTTGGCATATACGGGATCCAATGCGTGCTCCGCGTCAATAAATCCCGCTATGCCGCCCCTCTTCTGCACTTCCGCAATCATGTGCAGCGTAACGGTGGTCTTGCCGCTGGATTCCGGTCCATAGATCTCCACAATCCTTCCCTTCGGAATTCCTCCCAGCCCCAACGCAATATCAAGACTCAATGCACCCGTAGGAAAAGTCTCCACATTCATCTGAGACGAGGGGTCGCCCAATTTCATAACCGCCCCTTTTCCGTACTGCTTCTCAATATGGCTGATTGCCGCATCCAACGCTTTTAATTTTTCTTCTCTTTCCATTTGATAATCTCCTTTTCTTCAAGGAACAAATGTTCTGTATGCTTTCATCATAAAACATTTGTTCGTATTTGTCAAGCATTTGTTTTATTTTTTTCCTCAATTTCCAAGGAATTGTCGTGTTCTTATTACAGGAAACACTATAACTCTTTTTATGTACCATAAAACTCTCTCATTACCGGTCTTCTGAATTTTGTTCAAAACATAGGAAACCTGCCCGGCCCTTTTTCCCGCCGCAGATGCTCTACTCTTTCATAACGCCCCCCTGTAATGATTCTCCCGGCCGGCCCGAAGGCAAAAGAACCCGACCTGTAAATTTATGCCATAAAAACATCTCCTTTCCTCCGATTCGCCGGAAACGGGGTCTGACAGTGAACTATTTATCCGCTCCCTGCCTTTATGTTTAGTTGAGTGGTGACAAAGCAAGGAATCTAAACCGAATGGTTTCCTAGACGTACAGAAAAAAGAAATAGGTATCGTTAGAATTTCTATGCTTCCGCTTTATTGTAACAGATGCCGCCGCAATAAGTCAATTCCTATTTTAATATTACCGCAGCAAATTACCATTCCTACGCCTGCGGCAGCTTCCGTAAAATGACGCGCAAAATTTCTTGTTTCCCTCAAACCGAAAAAAACCTGCGGCAGTCTGTCTTATGTCAAAGCAAAAACCGCCGCTCACTCCTCTTTCCCAAAAGTTACTTTGCTGTAGTATTCCAAAATGCATCCCCGCATCAGCGACAGCGCCGCCGAGACCGCAGATTCTCTCACTTTGTCCCGATTGCCCAAAAAGCGATGCTCTTTGACCGTAATTTTACCCTTCACACAGCAGGCAGTATACACTAGTCCCACGGGCTTTTCATCCGTTCCCCCGTCCGGCCCGGCGATTCCGGTCACGGAAACCGCCACATCGGCCTTAAAAGCCGACGCCGCCCCCTTTGCCATCTCTTCGGCCGTCTCGGCGCTGACCGCTCCGTATTTTAGCAGCGTGCTTTTCTTTACCCCAAGAAGCCGCCTCTTGGCCTTATTGGAATAAGTCACCGCACCCATTTTATACACCTCGGAAATCCCCGGCACATTGACAAGTCTGGCTGACAGCAGACCGCCCGTACAGGATTCCGCGCAAGTAACCGTCAGGTCATTGGCTGACAGCAGATCCGCCACCGCCTTCTCCAAAGTGCAGTCCTCCTCCGTGCTGTAAATATGGCTGCCAAATCGGGACTTCAGCTCCTTTACCACCGGCTTTATCAGCTTCATGGCCGCTTTTTTATCCTCCCCATTGGCTGTGACGCGGATATGCACCTCGCCTGTCTTGGCATAGGTCGCAATGGTGGGATTGACCTGCGCGTCAATCAAATCCTTCACCATGGTTTCGGCCCTGCTCTCGCTCACACCGCTGATCTTCACGGTTTTCGAGCAGATGACCTGATTGGTCAGCGTTTCCAGATAAGGCGCCGCGCTCTCCTCGAACATGGGCCGAAGCTCATTAGGCGGCCCCGGCAGCAGGATCACTCTGTTTTTCTCCGTTTCTATTATAACCCCGGGGGCAGTGCCGTTATGGTTGTCCATCACAACGGCTCCCTCCGGAAGCATAGCCTGTTTCCAGTTGTTGTCGGCGGGCTCCATTCCTCTGTCCGCAAAAAATTTTTCAATGGCTTTTCTGCTGGGTTCATGCATCCGCAGGGTTTTTCCGCAGACCTTCGCCGCGGTCTCCTTGGTCAAATCATCCTCCGTGGGCCCCAAGCCCCCGGACAGGATCACAATATCAGACCGTTCCATAGCCGTCCGAAGCACCTGCCCAAGCCGCTCTTCGTTATCCCCCACTACGGTCTGATAATAACAGGACAGTCCAAGACCGGCGCATTTTTCCGCCAGATACGCCCCATTGGTATTCACAATGCTTCCAAGCAGAAGCTCCGTTCCCACACATATCAATTCAACTGTCATACTTTCACCCCCATTAATTTCAATATTTGGAAGTTCACCTCCAAACTTCATCCTCTCTGTCCGCGCCGCAGACCAATTGAACGGCTCCGATTCCTGCCCCGGCAGCAGCGCCTCCTCAAAGGCCGCAGACCATCCATGAATCGGTGCAAATTGTTCACGCTTTCATAACATCCTTATTTTTTACAAGGTAATCCGCCAGAGAAACCACTGTCAAGAGCAGCGCAGCCCACATGACCAAATTGGTCAAAAAACTCAGCTGCGGTATATCCGCTATCATTAGACAGACCATTATCATCTGGAAAGTGGTCTTAAATTTACCCCAATAGCTGGCGGCAATCACCACTCGGTTA
Organism: uncultured bacterium; assembly: GCA_948467735.1. Taxonomy (GTDB): domain Bacteria; phylum Bacillota; class Clostridia; order Lachnospirales; family Lachnospiraceae; genus Acetatifactor. Next base: position 25,005 of record CAOKFN010000035.1, on the reverse strand, counting down.
TCCGCGGCAATCAGGCGGAATCCGCTGATAATAAATTCCCGGCTGATAATGACAATGACAATCCATGCCGGAATCCTCCCCAGCTCCACCAAAGCAATCAGCGCCGCGCTCACCAGCAGCTTATCCGCCAGCGGATCCATAAATTTGCCGAAGTTTGTGACCAGATTATATTTTCTGGCAATTTTGCCGTCGATCAAATCCGTCAGACTGGCGACGATAAAGATTGCCAGCGCAATATAGTCCACATATTCCATGATGCCGCCAAACACCGCCTGATACCAGCCCCAGCCGCCGTTATGGCCCAAGAGCAGAATCACAAAGGGCAGAATCAAGATCACCCTAAATATGGTGAGTTTATTTGGTAAATTCATCTTACTTCCTCCCAGTCATCTGCCAGTTCGCCAATCAGATCATATTCATTGGAATCTGTCACAAGCACTTTCACAAAATCCCCCGTCATCAAGCTGGCAGTCGTATTTATAAACAAATAGCCGTCCACTTCCGGCGCATCCCGGTAAGTTCTCGCAACATACACGTCTTCATCCGCCGCTTTTCCCTCCACCATGGCCGTCAGCACCTGCCCCGCCATGCTTTCCGCCTTCTCAAAAGCAACGGCCTGCTGCAGCTCCATCAGCTCGGCACGTCTTTCTTCCTTCACCGATTCTTCTATCTGATCCTGCATCCCGGCGGCGGGAGTATCTTCCTCCTGAGAATAGGCAAATACCCCTAACCTGTCAAATTCCATCTCATTGACAAAGCGGTACAATTCCTCAAAATCCTCCTGCGTCTCCCCCGGGAATCCGCTGATCAGCGTAGTCCGCAGACAGATATCCGGAATCCGTTCCCGCAGCCTGTGAATCTGTCGGCGCAGCTGCTCCTGATTGGTGCGCCTGCCCATACGCCTTAGCACCTTGTCCGACGCATGTTGAATGGGAATATCCAGATAATGGCAGATTTTCTCCTCCCCTGCCATGACCTCTATCAGCTCCTCCGTAAGCTCCTCCGGGTAGCAGTATAACATCCGAATCCATTTCAGCCCGCCGATTTGGGCAAGCCTGCGAAGCAGTTCGGGCAGACTCTTTTTCCCATATAAATCAAGCCCGTAAAGAGTGGTTTCCTGAGCAATCAAAATCAGCTCCTTCACGCCGCCCTCCGCAAGCATGCGCGCCTGCGCTTCCAGCTCTTCCATGGGGATGCTTCTGTAATCTCCCCGTACCTTGGGAATGATACAGTAAGTACAGCGTTTATTACAGCCCTCCGCTATTTTCAGATAAGCAAAATGCCCGCCCGTGGTCAGTATTCTGTCCCTGAATACGGGCGGGGCGGAATTCACATCCCGAAAATGATTCCAAAATTGATGGGGCGTCTCAGTTTTCCCTGATGCCGCCTGCTTCTCTGACAAATGCTTTGCACCGGCCAAGACCTCCTCCACCGCCGCCGCGATTTCTTCGATGGCCATGGTTCCCACCAGCGCGTCCACTTCCGGAATTTCCCTCTGTATTTCCTCCTGATAGCGCTGGGCCAGACAGCCCGCCGCAATCAGTCCCTTCAATCTGCCATCTTTGCGAAGCTCGGCCATTTCCAGCAGGGTATTGATGCTTTCCTCCTTGGCGTCTCCGATAAAGCAGCATGTGTTCACCACCGCAATATCCGCCGTCTCTGCATCATTTGTAAAGGCATACCCCTTCTTTTGAAGCATACCCAGCATCATTTCCGTATCCGACAGATTCTTATCACAGCCCAAAGATACAAATAAAATATTCATCACACTTGTTCGTCTTCTTCACTTAAAATTTTAATCCTGCCTTGGTTTAATTCCTCTACCGCAACGGACAGGGGTTTCTTATCCCGGCTGTCCACCAGCGCGTCCTTGCCCCCGATAATCTGCCTTGCCCGCTTGGAAGTAGCCATGACGATGGAATAACGGCTGTTGACCACAGGCGCTTCTCCCGGCTCTACCTCGCTGTTTACTACCTTCATTAAATCGGAATAAGATGGATGTAACATAGTTATTCTGCTCCTTTCGTGAACCTTTGCAGTTCCTCTCTGATTTGTTTGATAAAAGCTCCCTGTCTCACCGGCGCCCTGCGGGACGCCTCCACCAGCGCGTGAACCTCTTCCACACATTCCTCCAGCACATCGTTTACCACAATATAATCATAGGCTTCCACGCCTTCCGATTCCTCCACCGCCCGGGCAAGGCGCCTTGCAATCGCCTCCTTGCTCTCGGTGTCCCTTCTTTCCAGCCTGCGTTTCAATTCGTCCGCGTCGGGCGGCGTCAGAAAGATAAGCAGACTTTCAGGATACTGGGCCTTAATTTTCAAAGCCCCCTGAATTTCTATCTCCAAAATGACATTTTTCCCGGCCGCCAGCTGTGTCTCCACATAAGCTCTTGGGGTGCCGTAATAATTGCCGCAGTAGGAGGCATATTCCACCAGACCGTCCTGCCGGATTGTCTCCTCAAAATGTTCCTTATCGGTGAAAAAATATTCCACCCCTTCCCTTTCCCCCCGCCTTGGCGCACGGGTGGTCATGGAAACGGACAGCGCGTATTCGTCGTGCTCCTCCAACAGCTTCTTGACAAGTGTACCCTTTCCCGCGCCTGAAAATCCGGAAATCACAATTAAAATTCCTTTTTTATCCACTGTGTTCCTCCTATTCCGGTTCCCGAATACAAAAAACCGTTCCCATTTCCGGGAACCTGCTTCGGTTCCTTAGCCCCATCAGCCCCTAAGCTCCTCCTCGGAGCCATCCTCCGGAACCTCCATGCCGGCCTGCACCCGCCCCGCGATGGTCTCCGGCAGAAGCGCCGACATCACCACCTGGCTGTTCTCCATCACAAGAACGGACTTGGTCCTGCGCCCTTGGGTGGCGTCAATGGCAAGGCCTTTTTCCTTGGCATTCTGCACCAGCCGTTTGATAGGCGCGGATTCGGGACTGACAATCGCAATAATTTTTGATGTATTTACAATATTGCCAAAACCAATATGAATCAGCATTGCATTTCTCCTATTGATAGTTCCAAGGCTGTTTTATTCGATATTCTGTATCTGCTCCCGGACTTTCTCAATCTCCGTCTTCAGATCAATGGCGCGGTTGGAAATCTCCAAATCGCTTGTCTTAGACAGGATGGTATTCGCCTCCCGGTTCATCTCCTGAGCGATAAAATCAAGTTTTCTGCCGACGGCTCCGCCTTCCCGCAGGGTGTTTTTCGTGGTCTCTATATGACTGCGAAGCCTTACGATTTCCTCGTCCACGCATACCTTATCCGCATAAACGGTCACTTCCGTGAGAAGCCTTGCCTCGTCCACCGCGGCGTCCGACAGAAGCTCCCTCACCCTCTCCTCCAGCCTGCGGCGATAATCCGCCATTATCTGAGGGGAACGCTCCTCGATGAAATTAACCATCCCAAGCATCCCGTCCAGCTTCTCGAGCAAATCCCGTTTCAGGTGCTCTCCCTCTTCCGCCCGTGCGTCCACAAAGACCTTCGCCGCCTGAGCCGCCGCTTTCTGCAGCTCCTTCCAAAGCTCCTCCTCGTCCACACCTGTTTCCTCCATGGTAAGCACCTCCGGAAACCTTGCCAGCCCTGACGCGCCGACGTCGTTTTCCAATCCGAATTCCTCCGAAATCTGACGCAGATATTTCAAATATTCGCCTGCCAGCTCCCGATGATAGCGGACCGCGGAAGTCTTTTCCGAAAGATCCTCATATCCCACAAAAACATCCACTTTCCCCCGGGAAATGTATTTTTTTAATTCACTGCGGATGGCGGACTCAAAGAAATAGAGCGTCTTGGGCATCTTGACGTTCACATCCAGATACCGATGATTTACCGCTTTGATCTCCACCGTAAATTTCCTGTTGTTCCACACAGCCTCACACCTGCCGAAACCAGTCATGCTTTTAATCATAAGTGCTCCTATCCGGGCCGCCGCCCCTCTCCTGCCAAATACTTCATTTTATTATAAGATAAGATTCCGAATGCGTCAACATTCACTTTACGTTTTCTCCATTTCTTTGAATGCCATGTTTCCGGCAGATTCTAAAATTATTTCGGCCGGCTTCCAATCTTCTGCTTCCATTTCCTTGAATTCTTCGCCCGCAGACGCGGGCGGTATCTCCTTTTTGTGATTTTCCTCACCTTCAAACGCTTCTTGGCTTGCCGTTCTCCGAAGGCTATGTTATGATAAGAGTCGGCGCCGTGTATGAATAAACAGCGCCCGAAACATCAAGAAACGGAGGATTTGGCCATGGCATTTGACGGTGTTACCATAGCGAACGTAGTATCGGAATTAAAAAAAGAATTAATCGGGGGACGTCTCTACAAAATCGCCCAGCCGGAGACGGATGAACTGCTTCTGACCGTGAAACAGCCCGGCGGGCAGAAACGCCTGCTCATCTCCGCGGATGCGTCCCTTCCCCTGATCTACCTGACGGATGCGAATAAAACCAGCCCCATGACGGCGCCGAATTTCTGCATGCTTCTGCGCAAACACTTACAGAACGGCCGCATCACGGAGATTTCCCAGCCGGGTCTGGAACGTATCGTACAAATCGGCATTGAACATTTAGACGAGATGGGGGATTTATGCCGCAAAACTCTCATTGTGGAAATCATGGGCAAACACAGCAACATCATTTTCTGCAATGAGGAAAACGTCATCATCGACAGCATCAAAAGGGTGTCCGCCGCCGTCAGCTCCGTTCGGGAGGTGCTGCCGGGCAAGCCTTACTTCGTGGCCCGGACACAGGAAAAGCTTGACGCTCTGGCCACGGATTACGATGAATTCAAATCCACGCTCTCCTCCAAGCCCCAGCCCGTATTCAAAGCCGTCTACGGAAGTTTTACGGGCATTTCCCCCATACTGGCCCAAGAGCTCTGCTATGAAGCCGGCGTGGACGGCGAGCGTCCCACCGCAGCCTTGACCGAGCCGGATTACGGACGGCTCTACAAGGCATTTGGCCGCATGGCAGAAGCCGTCCGGGAAGAGAGCTTCACCCCCAACATCGCCTATACTAACGGCTCTCCGGTGGAGTTTAGCGCCCTTCCTTTGACCATGTACGGCTATGGACAAACAGCCGCGGCGCAGCTTCCCGCCAAAACCGGGGATTCTGCCGTGACCTATCCTTCCATGTCCGCTCTTCTGGAACATTATTACGCGGAAAAAAATACCCTGACCCGCATCCGCCAGAAATCTTCGGATCTGCGCCGTATTGTGCAGACCGCTCTGGAACGGGATATCAAAAAATACGACCTGCAGCAGCGTCAGATGAAGGATACGGAGAAGCGGGATACTTACCGGGTCTATGGGGAGCTTTTGAACACTTACGGCTATCAGTCAGAGCCCGGCGCAAGGTCTTTGAAAGCGCTCAATTATTATACGGACGAAACCATAACCATTCCTCTGGATCCCAGCTTGACCGCAGTTGAAAACGCAAAGAAGTATTTTGAGAAATACGGGAAAATGAAGCGGACTTACGAGGCTCTGTCAGAACTGACCAAGGAAGTCAAGGAAGAAATCGACCATCTGGAATCCATCCAGTCGGCGCTGGACATTGCGCTTTACGAGGAAGACTTGGCGCAGATCAAAGAGGAATTGACCGAAAGCGGCTATATCCGCAGGAAAGGCGGCGCAAAGAAGCAGAAAGTCACCAGCAGGCCCTTTCACTATATCAGCAGCGACGGTTTTCATATGTATGTGGGAAAAAATAATTATCAGAACGACGAGCTGACTTTCAAATTCGCGTCGGGAAACGACTGGTGGTTTCACGCGAAGCAGATGCCCGGCTCCCATGTGATAGTAAAAATGGAGAATGCGGAAGAACTGCCCGACCGTACCTTCGAGGAAGCGGCCCGTCTTGCGGCATATTATTCCAAAGGCCGCAATCAGGAAAAAGTAGAGATTGATTATGTCCAGAAAAAACATGTCAAAAAGCCGGGCGGCGGCAAGCCCGGCTTCGTGGTCTATTATACCAATTATTCCATGGCAATCGACAGCGACATCTCGGGCATCCGGACGGCTGATTAAAATCAGCCTCTCGGCATTCAGGAAGTAATGAATTCGGGAAGAAGCCCCCGCGCGGCTCTTCCCGAACCTGACGACAGAAAAACATGGAGGAAACGTCTCATGCCTCCTGTTCGGCAGCGCCATGAACCTCACCTCATTTCATCAGTCGGCATTTTTTCGCCGCCCTCACCAGCAGATACCCTTTGGGGAACCCTCGCAGCTCCTCCTCCGTAACTCCCCTGAGCAGCAGAAGCAGCGCCATATACACACAGGCCGCCAGAAGAATCGCCGCCAGCACGGATATCTTCGGAGAAGAAGTCAGCATCAGCAGACCTTCATAAGCCGCCCACGCGGCGCCTCCCATCATCAGAGCCGCAAAACCGGGCGCAAGGAACGTGGTCAATATTTCCTGCCGATATCTTAGCGCTTTATGCAGCGCCAGCTGGTTCAATACACACATAATTCCGGAATACAGCGTATTTGCAATGGCAATGGCGTATAAATCCAAATCCGTAAAAGCTACCAGCAATATGGCGGCAATGGTCTGAACCACCAGCGCAATGCCCGCATTGATAATCGGTACGTTCACCTTTCCCAAGCCCTGAAGAATATTGTTGCTCAAGGTGGACAAGGCATAGAATATGACGGAAAGCGAAAGCGCCATCAACAGACCTGCAGCCAAATCTTCTTCCGCTTTACTGTTATGGAACAAAAGTCCCGTCACCGGCCTCGCCAGCACAAACAGCCCCACGGCGCAGGGAATGGAAATCAGCATGATCATTTTCACCGCCGTGGCAATTTTCTCTCTCGCCCCATTATAGTCTTTGGACGCAATGGTCTGCGCCACCGTGGGAATCATTGCCGCCCCCATGGCTGTGGCGAAGGCGACGGGGATATTGGAAATCGTCTGAGCCTGCCCTACGAAAATCCCCCATCTGGAGCTCAATTCCACCTCGTCCAGATTCCTAAGCTCCAGAAACGCCTTCATATACACGCTGTTATTCACCGCGCTGCTTAAATTATACACCGCAGTGCTTAAAATATATGGCGTCACCACCATGGTAATCATTTTCAGTATTTCCTGATAAGACTCTTCCTCCCTGTGCCGGTCCCGCTGAATCCGCCTCTCGATGGAGCTTCGGTTCACTCCGTAGACCGCCAGCATAAAGAGAAGCGCCGCCAGCACTCCGGCTCCTGTTCCCAGAGCGCTTCCCACAGCGCCATATGTGGCACGCTTAATCAGCTCGGCCTCCTCCGTGGGGAATTCCAGACTGCCCATTGTAATCCGAATCAGCAGATATGCCGCCCCCACGCTGACCGCGGCGTTGGCAATCTGCTCCAATATCTGAGAAATGGAGGTCTGCACCATACTCCTGTGGGCCTGAAAATACCCCCTCAGCACTCCCAGAATTCCGTAAATAAAAATTGTCGGCGCAAAAGTTCTCAGCACCGTGACCGCCGCTCCCTTTACAAATAATCCTGCCCCAAAATACAAAAACAGGCTGGCCGCCGCCCCCACCACCAGCACATACCCGAGAGCGCACCGAAAGATCCTGTGCGCATTGCGGTATTCCTTAACCGCCAGCTTCTGTGCTATTACTTTTGATATGGCGGAGGGAATGCTGTAAGAGGAAATTAAGAGGATAATGGTATAATAATTATATGCGGAGCCATAATATCCCCATCCCAAAGCTCCGATGACATTATGCAAAGGGCCCCTGTAAAGGAGCCCTATAATCCGGCTGATAATCCCGGCCGCCGCCAGAATACCCGCCTGCATTATGAAGCCGTTTTTCCTGCCCTCATTTCCTGCCATCTTCAACCTGCCAGCCAATCATACATCTCCTGATATTTCGCGGCGGACACATGCCATGAGAAGTCTGCTGCCATGGCCCTGTCAACCAGCTTATTCCATTCCCTCTTCTTATCGTAATAAATATGCTCGGCATAACGGATTGTATTCAACATTTCATGGGCATTGTAATTGGAAAAACTAAAACCGGTTCCGGAATTCTCGTATTCGTTATAGGGTGCGACCGTATCTTTCAAACCGCCCGTCTCGCGCACGATGGGAACAGTGCCATAGCGCAGCGCCATCAGCTGGCTTAAGCCGCAGGGCTCAAACAGGGACGGCATCAGGAACGCGTCGCAGGACGCGTATATTTTATGTGACAAATCATCGGAATAGTAAATATTTGCAGAAACCTTATCGCTGTACTTCCAGTCAAAATGACGGAACATATTCTCATAGCGCTCCTCGCCGGTGCCCAAAACCACCAGCTGAATATCATCCTGACACAGTTCGTTCATAACATAGGCAATCAGGTCAAGCCCCTTCTGATCCGTAAGCCTTGACACAATGCCTATCATCATCTTCCTGTCGTCCTGCCTAAGCCCCAGCTCTTGCTGCAGGGCACGCTTATTCTTCACCTTTTCCTTGCGGAAAGTCACCGCGTTATAAGGACATGCGATATGTCCGTCCGTCTCGGGATTAAATTCCGTATAATCGATGCCGTTTACGATACCCCGCAGGTCGCCGCTTCTGGCCCTCAGCAGCCCGTCCAGCCCTTCTCCGTAGAACGGGGTCTTAATCTCCTCCGCATAAGTACTGCTCACCGTCGTCACCGCATCCGCGTATACAATGCCTCCCTTCAATAAATTGGCATCCTTGTATGCCTCCAGCTTATCGGCGGTAAAAAAGTAATCCGGCAGCCCGGTGATGCTCTTTACGGTCTTGGTATCCCACTTTCCCTGAAATTTCAGATTATGAATGGTGATGACGGACTTGATTCCACGGAAGAAATCCCCTTCCCGGAACCGCTCCTTCAAATATACCGGAATTAATCCTGTCTGCCAGTCATGGCAGTGGATGACATCCGGCCTGAAATCAATCACCGGCAGAACGGAAAGCACCGCCTTGGAAAAATAACCGTATCTCTCGATTTCCCATCTGGGATCATCACTGTAAGGCTTCGGACCGCTGAAATAGTATTCATTGTCCACAAAATAATAATGCACCCCATTCTCTTCCGCTTCCAGAATACCCACATACATGCTTTTCCAGTTGTAATCCATATAAAAATGAGTTACATATTTCAGCTTATCCTTCATTTCCTGTCTCATGCATGCATATTTGGGAAGAATGACCCTCACATCAAAAAACTGTTTGTCAATACACTTTGGCAGGGAGCCCACCACATCGGCCAATCCGCCCGTCTTAATGAAAGGCACTCCCTCTGACGCCGCAAAAAGTATTTTCTTCATCGCAACCTCCACTCAACCTTATCTATACTTGTCTTTATTATACAACAATATACGTCCAGTGGAAAGCATTTCTTTTCGTAATTATTTCTTAATTTGCCATAAATTACCTAAATGTGCAACAGTTCATTGCCGCGGCGCCGCTAAGAGCGATACGACAGCCGGATTCTATCGGCAATCAGGGCAATGAATTCGGAATTGGTCGGTTTGCCTTTTCCCGTGTCGATGGTGTAGCCGAACAATGCGTCCAGCGTCTCCATTCTTCCCCTGCTCCAAGCCACTTCAATGGCATGGCGGATAGCCCGTTCCACACGGCTGGGCGTGGTCTGGAACCTTTTTGCTATGGTTGGATAAAGGATTTTCGTAATGGAACTAATCATGCTTGGATCGTCCACCGACATCATAATCGCTTCTCTTAAGTACTGATACCCTTTGATATGGGCCGGGACGCCGATTTCATGTATCATGTTCGTTACATCCTGTTCCAAATCGCGGGAAACTACAGGTTTCGGCTTCTCCTGCACGGCGCTGCGAGGCGAAGCTCCCTTTCCCGAGGGCACCGTAATCATAATTTGAAACTCCTTATCCCCATTCATCAAATCCCCAAGTATCTTATATATTTTCTCATTGTCCTTCGTAGTTGTCAGATTGAGCTGTTCCATCAAACTACCTCCTATCAAAATTTCGAATTTTTTTGGGTTACAAGAAAAACCGTAACACAAATTGTCTAAATTCGTTCTTTCTTATTATAAAAGAGAAAGGTTTGATACTCAACTTTAAACCGTCGCAAGTTTCGTCCCAAGGCCTCAAAAAGAAACGGGATACGATTCATATCCTTTTACTTTTACATTATCTCACATAAACATCTATTATCTTCCGATTTTCTTCTTCTTTTTGCAAACTTAGCGATTCGCGCCCTCTCTGCCTGTGCGCAGGCCGCCCGGCATACGCTGACATGCGAAAGCCGTTCGGAACACGCAGGAAAGTTCCCGCCGCATATTCTTATGTTTTTCCGGAAACGGATGACATGTATGGGAATGTACTTATTTTCACTAGCGATAAAATCCGCGGCTGATTCATAAAATCCGCCTTGCCGCTCATGAGCCGGGCGGCAAGGCGGATTTTTGTGACCGCCAGTATCAATCCAAGAAATGATGTTTTTATAGAATCGATTCCAAAATATATAGACAAACCAAGATATACTATAAAGCGCCGAAATTTACGGCAGGAAGATGAAGCGGCGGGATATGATCCTTCCCTGCATATGCGCATCCTCAAGCGGCGTTCCTATCCCTCATAGGCTTCCTGCTCTCCGACGCAGGTTTTCCGAAAGACGCCGCCTCCCACAGCCCCAAGGCGGCATATGGCAGCATCATGATAAAGTAAGGAAAGATATACCGGGTTTTCGCTTCCCACATAAGACTGAATAAAAATCCGCCGAAAACAGCTATCAGCAGCACATATTTTTCTAAATGCCTCCAAGACTTCCGCCTTCGCACCAGCAGAAACAGGATGCTTCCATAAACGGCCAGCTGATATGTATTCATGTAAGATTCCAGAAAAAAGCGCTCGTCCTCTCCATATATCTTTTCCGCCAGCCTGCTCTGAGGCCCTTTGTTCCATAAGTTCATGACCAGAACCTGATACATGGGCGCATTCCACTGCATATTGAACTTCCGATAATAGAAATCCGCCATATACCCGGGATTTTCTCTGCACTTGTCAAGAAAAGCGCGTATCTCCCCATAGGCGTCTTCCTTTGCCAAGGCCGGGTCAAAGCCCGCCTCCTCATAGGCGGACCAATTATACATATTGAACCATCCGGCAAACCCATTGTCATCGTTCACGCCCATGGCAATATGCATCACCATCGGCATGGGCTTCGCGTCCTCCGGAATATACTTTTGATAAATTCCGTCCACCGCCGTCTGCCCCAGCGCGGCGCCAAGCACCAGAAGCAGTACCGTCGCCGCGTATCTGCGATTCCACTGTCCTGACAGCTTAACCGCAGCCACTATGCAAAATGCAATCAAGACAATCAGAGAATTCTTTTTCAGCTGCACCGCCAGTCCCATGGCACAGGCCATCACCATGCCTTTTCCCCATGAGAAGCTCTCCAGACATGACAGAAGCATCCACCCCGCCAGCATCAGAAACGCCAGCGAGGAAATCTCTCCATACACAAAAGGCACATACCCGTAAAGCGGCACGCAGAACAGCATAAGAATCAAGTAAAAAAGTTCCGCCGTTTTGTTGGCGTCCGTAATTTTCTTGGCAATCCTGTATCCTGAGAAAATAAGCAGCGGTATCAAAACTGCGTTAAAATACTGAAACGCCCTGTAATTTCCCTCTCCAAACAGCCGATACAACACCCTGAGCAGAGTAACAAGCCCCAGCTGATGATAATACACCGCCCCATATCCGCCCCGCTGCAGTCTGGAGATATCCCCCATGTTAAATTCCTCGGCCAATTCGCATACCGTAAGCTGGTCAAAACGCGGATATGTATTGGATGCTCCCACCCAATAGATGCTGATCCCCGCCGCCAGAACACAGACCGCCGCCGCGGCCGCATCCATATTCCATTTTGCACATATTTTTTCACTTCCCGCCTTAAGCAGCGCGGCGGAGCCCAGAAGGACTGCCATTAGGCAGAGACCTGCCGCCCAAGAGTCCTTCCGATAATACACATGTTCGTCAATTAACTCCCCATGCTCCCAAGTGGCGGTCAGCGACGAAAAAAAGAGTACGGCAAAAAGCAGAATACACAATATGCAGAAAACATTGGCCATGTTTTTCTCACTGACCAAGCTCCTGATTTTCAAGACCATTCTTTTTGCCATCTCAAATATACTCTCCCATGAATATTTCCGTATCGAAGGGCGTAATTCCCTCCTCCACGTCAAATATCACGTCCGCATTTTCCTTTTCCTCCGTCCAAAGCCCTCTGGCCCTGACATTCAGGACAATCAGATCATAGAGATTGGGCTTCTGCATATGGACCATGGCATAGCAGGCAGCCGTCACACCGGAGAGATTGCTCTCTAAATTGTTGCCTCCATTGGAAAAGATTCGATATCTTAATGGCAGATTCATGTCGCACCAGATGACTTCTCTGGCAGCGCAGTCGAATATGGCCGGAATACAGACCGTACTCTCGGAGGTCAAATCCATCTTCTGTTCCACGGTCCTTGGTTCATAGATCTCTCCGGAAGCCACATCCTCCCTGCCCATCCAGCCAAACATGGCATGGGGCATATCCGAGAATTTCTGCATGGTAAAGCTGTACACCTGATAGACCACATACCGTCCGCCATATTGAAGGACTGCGTTCATATCCACATCCAGAAATTCACTGACCCCCTGACCGTCCGCAGGTCCTCCGTTTACAATATCCCCCGAATGGCATGCCTTGAACTTCAAAGCCTTCAGATTCGTATACGCCACATAGTCCAGACAATTCCAGCTTTCATCATAAACCGCCGCGGACAGGTCAATGTCAACCCTTCCCTGCTCCTTGGAATTTCCCATATTGGTCCACCAGATAAAGGCCCGAAGGGCGTTGACGCTGGGCGCAATCGGAAGTCTGGAACCCCGCACAATGGTTTTAAGGGCCTTTCCGGCGCTTCTTTGGCTGAAAGGCACCAGATAATTCTTGAACTCTTCGGACAGATACACATTGCCAAGGAATTCTTTTTTCCTATAATTTTCAATCAAAGCGTTTTCACATATTTTAACAATGGCCTGAGAATATTTTTCTTCGATGGGCGGCAGAGTATCCTGAATGCAATGGCACCTTGCCAGATTGCCCTTGGGAAAGAACACCCTTACTTTCCCCATATCTCCTTCTCTTATGTCGGAATTCCCCCCGCTGTCCCTGTGAAGGAAATGCTCCCTCACCTGCAGCAGAACGGGGGTGGATACTTCGTCCGCAGTGCTCTTGAAGGTATTGACCACAAGGTTCTTGTCCTCCGCCTTCCGAAGCAGCCAGTCCAGCCGCCTTGCCAGCTCTCCCGGCCTTTTCTTCAAAAGCTCCAGCGCCCTCCGGCAGTCCCCCGTTTCCATGGCGTTTTCCACCCTGCTTGCAAAGGTTTCTATCTTAACGCCGCCCCGCAGCTTGTCAAAGGCCGTGATCACCCTGTCAAACCGTTCCCTAGGAAACTCCCCCGGATGCAGCCTCTCTCCCACGCGAATCCATCTGTCCCTATATCGGAGCATATCCTCCTCAACAGCGCCGCAGCATTGTAAGAGCTCCATCAAAAGCCGCCTTTCCCTTCGGCGAAAGCTCCTGTATTTTGTGTTCTTAGCCAGACTGATATCTCCTCCTGACATGGCGGTAATCAGCCGAAGCACATCCGTGGCGGTACGAAACAGGCCCTGTAGATTTTCCGCCGACGCCAAAGGCGCGTTCTCCAGATACAGCTTCCCGGCCAGCGCCGCGTTCTCCTTCAGAGGGATTTCCTCCGGGAATTTCACATTGAGATTCTTGAAAATCCATTCCAAATCTTCCTTGTCCGTTTGGGAAAGAGAAGTCTTGGAACGGCATAGGGCGTAAAAAATATCATGAAGGTCTTCCTCTGACCCCAAGCCGATGACCTTCACCTTCGTCACATCGAACAGCGGCAGGCGCTCTTCCTTCCGCTCGTTGGGAAGCAGCGTGCCGAAGGACCAGTAATGGACAATGGCGTTGATATAAAGCCCTGCGTCCTCCGCCTCCATCACCGATTCCGGAAAGTTAGGATACATGGGATGGTAGGATGCGTCCGCCCCCACCAGCTTCTTTAAGACCGGAATAAGCTCAAGATAAAATTTCTGCAGCGTTTCCCTTTCCATGCGCTTTAACGCTTCATACAATTCCCACGAAAAGGTATAGCCCAGTCCCTCCACATTTTTCATGATAGCGGCTATGTACGGAGCCGCAGAGGAATCCGCGGCCGCGGCATTGCTTGAAGCCGCTGCTTTGCTCGCATTCCGGTCGATATTCGACACAGTTGTCATACTCGGAGCTGCCGTCGATGCTGCGGCATTATTTGCAGTCCGGCTTGAATTTGACGCATCCGTCATATTTGACGCCAAGCCAGAATTTGACACTGCCGTCATTTTCTTATCTATCTCTAAAATTACCTTATTTTTTCTTCTCAGCAATATTTCATTTACAAATTCACTCATCCTCTTCACCCATTGCCTTATCTGCGGAAATCATGGGAGCTTTCCAATTATCACACTGCGGATAATACCCTTTCGGGTCCGAAAGAAGGAAGCCCCCATATAGCCGCATAAAAACATTACGCCGCCCTTTGGAACAACGTTTTCATTGTTCCGTCAGGCGGACTTTGCAGGAAACCGGAAGGGCTGTTTTCGATTAAAAGTCGAATCCTATAGTCGGATAGAAGGAAGCCCCTCCATAGCCTGCCTGTCGAATAACATTCAGGAGAGCGGCGGCGCTGAAACCAATCTCGGGTCCTTACGAGGGACAATAGAAGGAAGCGCCGCCATAGCCTGAATCGGAAAATGTCAAACGTTAAAACAGCTGCCGCCCACAAATTCCCTGCACAGGGAATTGTTCGGCAGACTCTCGCTGGGCACGCTCAAAAAATAATCCAAAAATTTTAACAGCCTCTTCGCCTCATAATATTCCGGCGCATCCTTGGGAATCTGAAATAAAAGCGGTTCCGCAAAGGGCTTGAGCACCGCCAGCTCATAAATCAGAGCGGAATTGAACATGGCGTCCGCCCCCTCTTGAAAAGGAAAAATATTTTCCTCCTCCCCCTTGCGCACGGAAGGCCACATCCGAATGGTGCGCTGGGCGCTGGAGCCTCTGGTACGCGCGTCCCGCACCAGCCTGCGAAGAAGCCTCCCGTCGGTGGTGGAAATTCTATTATGCCTGTCAATGTTCAGCGTCGTCAAGGCGCTGATATAAATTTTATATTTACTCTCCTCCGGCAGAGCATAGGACATTTTTTCGTTCAGCCCGTGGATGCCTTCAATGACAAGTATGTCGTTTTCTCCCAGCTG
The DNA here is from genome assembly GCA_948467735.1 of uncultured bacterium. Classification (GTDB taxonomy): domain Bacteria; phylum Bacillota; class Clostridia; order Lachnospirales; family Lachnospiraceae; genus Acetatifactor. The sequence continues at coordinate 9,721 of CAOKFN010000035.1, read as the reverse complement.
CATGTAATCTCCCTTGTACTCCCGCTTTCCGATTTTGAAATTAAAGGAAGGCAGTTCCACCCGCTCTCCCGCAAGCAGCCGTGTCATATCCTCGTTAAAGAGCTTTACGTCAATGGCTCCCAGACATTCAAAATTGTACTCCCCCTTCTCGTCCTTGGGAGTCAATTCTCTGTCCACAAAATAATTGTCCAAAGCGATAGGATGGGGCGTCTTGCCCAGCGTCCGAAGCTGAATGGACAGACGGTGGGAGAAGCTGGTCTTGCCGGAGGAGGAAGGTCCTGCAATCATGACAAATTTCACATGTCCCCGCCCGGCAATCTCTTTGGCAATCTCTCCGATTTTCCGCTCCTGCTCCGCCTCCTGAACCAGTATCAGATCGCTCATGGAGCCCCTGCAGATCTGGTCGTTCAAATCCCCAACCGTCTCGATTCCGGCCACCCTGCCCCACTCGCCGGCGTTCTCCATGGTCGCAAAGAGCTTTCTGCGCTCCGTAAACTCCTCCACCTTCTCCGGCGTCTCCATAGCGGGAATCATCAGCATAAATCCCTTCTCATAAGATATGACGTCAAACCATTTGACATACCCCGCGTTGGGAAGCATGTAGCCATAATAATAATCATAAAAACCGTCCACCTCATATATATTCACCATGGAGCTCATCCGGTAGCGGAAAAGCTTCGCCTTGTCCTCCATGCCCTTCTCCCGGAACAGCTCCATGGCGTCCTCGAGATGATATTTCCTCTTCATGATCGTCACTTTATCTTCCGCCAGCTGCCGCATCCTCTTCTTTAATTTGACTGCATTCTCCATGGTGGCGGGAACATGCCCATAGGTACTCACATAAATTCCCCGCCCTATGGAAAATTCCACCCGGCTGCCCTGAGCCGCCTGTGCTCCGAACAAATCATAGACGCTTTTCAAAAACAGCATAACGGCAGTGCGCATATAAGTTTTATGTCCCACTTCGTCCTTCAAGGTAAAAAAGTCCACCGTACAGTCCTTTATCACCTTCTTAAACAATTCGCGTATCTTGCCGTTTATGGAAGCCGCCGCAATCATGCCGTCATATTCCTGCTGATATTCCGCGGCCAGCTCCTCCAATGTGGTTCCCTGCGGCACTTCCTTTTGTCTTCCATGTATCGTTACCGTGACCATCTCCATCCTGCCCTTCTCCTCATACTAGATTACAGGACTTCCGGCGCGGTTCCTGTAATCCATCTATAATATATTCTTCCCTTCATACAATAATAATGCTTTCTTCGTCCGCGCAAGCTCCCTCCCAAGCTCATCCCTGCGGCGCTGCGCTTTCTTTGAATTCTCTTTGGCCAGCTGCCCGTCCAGCCGTTCCAGATAGGAGATCCTCTGTTGCAGATATTCCATCAGCGCAGGATGCCGCCGCCTCAAAAGCAGCTCCCCGAATTCGTCATAGAGCGTCTGTATCTCTTCCCTGCCCGCAGGTTCCTTCTCCCCAGAATCCGCAGACCCCATATTCCGCCTGCCAGCCTCCGCAGGCGCCGCCTTCATGGCAAAATAATACTTTCCCTCCTCCCGGACGGCCCCCTCCTTTGTCACGGCAAAGCCCGCTTCTCTCAAAAATTTACGGAATTGGGGCAGCTCCGACTGGGGCTGCAAAATCAGCTCCTTTATCCGCCCGGTTTTATTTATTTTGTCCATGCCCTCCATGAGAATTTTCTCCATCAGCCTGCCGCCCATGCCGGCAATTACCAATGTATCCGCTTCCCCGGCCCCATATGCGTCAAGACCGTCCGACAGCCTAAGCTCTATGTAATCCCCCAGCCCGAATTCCTGAATATGTGCCTCCGCGCCCGCCAGAGGCCCTTTTCTCACATCCATGGCAAGCGCTCCGGGACATATCTTTTGCTGAACCAGATAGATGGACAGCCAGCCGTGATCACAGCCCACATCCACAAGCCGGTTCCCCGGCGTCACCATATCCGCCAGCATCTGAAGCCGCTTTGACAATACCGCTTTTTTCAATCCAGATAATCCTTCAATTTTCTGCTGCGGCTGGGGTGGCGCAGCTTGCGGAGCGCTTTTGCCTCAATCTGCCGGATGCGCTCTCTTGTGACGTTAAATTCTTTACCGACCTCCTCCAAGGTACGGGCGCGGCCGTCGTCCAGCCCGAATCTCAGGCGCAGAACCTTCTGCTCCCGCTCCGTGAGCGTACTGAGCACCTCCACCAGCTGTTCCTTCAGAAGCGTAAAGGCCGCCGCGTCCGCAGGCGCAGGCACATTGTCGTCCTCGATAAAGTCGCCCAGATGGCTGTCCTCCTCCTCGCCGATGGGAGTCTCCATGGAAACCGGCTCCTGACTGATTTTCATAATTTCCCGCACCCGATCCACCGGCATATTCATTTCTTCCGCAATCTCTTCGGGGGTCGGTTCCCGGCCAAGCTCCTGAAGCAGCTGGCGGCTGACGCGAATCAGCTTATTGATGGTTTCCACCATATGGACGGGAATCCGGATGGTTCTGGCCTGATCCGCAATCGCCCGGGTAATGGCCTGACGAATCCACCATGTGGCGTAAGTGGAGAATTTGTATCCCTTGCGGTAATCAAATTTTTCCACCGCCTTAATCAATCCCAGATTGCCTTCCTGAATCAAATCCAGAAACAGCATGCCGCGCCCCACATAGCGCTTCGCAATGCTGACCACCAGACGCAGGTTCGCTTCGGCCAGACGCTTCTTCGCCTCCTGATCCCCCAGCTCCATCCTCTTGGCCAGCTCAATTTCTTCTTCTGCGGAAAGCAGCGGCACCTTGCCGATTTCCTTCAGATACATGCGGACCGGGTCCTCGATGCTGATGCCGTCGGGAATGGTCAGATCCAGATTCTCCACGTCCACCTCATCCTCTTCCGAGAGAATCAGTTCATCCGGATCCACATCGTCGTCCGTAATGCGAAACACATCCACATTATGCTGTTCCAATACCTCTAAGATTTTCTCGAACTGTTCCTCCTCCAAAGGCATGTCCGCAAAAAACTCGCTGACCTCTTGGTACTCCAATATGTTTTTCTTCTTTTTTGCGACGGTAAGGAGCTCCTTTACCTTCTCGTCAAACCTTGCCTGCATGTTTTCATCCATTGTAGTAATTCCATCCTTCCTCGGGAAACAGCATTCCCCTTTTTAAAAAACCAAACATATAATCACCAATAGCTTTACCTTATTCTAAGGAAATATGCGTTTTCTGCAGTTCCTCCACCGCTTTCTTGCGAATCGGTATCTGCAGCATGCCCTGTATATCTTCCTCTTTTAAATGCGCGGTGTAATAATTAAGACTATTCCTTTTCACGTTTACCAGAATATCGTGAAAGGATTTCTCCCTGTCCTGCTGAATACTCTCGTCCGCCAAAAGCCTGCCGCTGTTAAACGCCTCCGCCGCCTGCCGCTGCTCCTCCTCATCCTCAAACATGCCGATGATAGAGGCAGGATTGCAGTTTCCACGCTCCAAATCCGCAAACAGCCTCTCCGCCGCTCTGCGATACACTTCCTCCGTAAAATCCTCCGGTGAAATATACTTCTTTACCCTGCCATACAGGTCAGGCTCGTCCGAAAGCCAAGTGAGAAGATACCTCTGATCGCGCTTTATATTTTCCTCCACGCTGACTTTTTTCCGCACTCCCGTCTTGGGGCGTTCCAGCGGCCTTGCCTGTCCGGTCTGCGCTGCGTAGCCGAGCACCAGCTTCCGCAGATTCTGAGGGCTGATAAAATACTTCTCCGCAGCCGCCTGTAAATAATTCTCCCGCTCCACTTCCTCCGAAAAAGCGCAAAGCTTCTTCGCAATCTCCCGATGAAATTTCGTCTTTGCCTCCGGGTCTTTCATGTCGGCCTGCTCCTCCAATATCCGAAGTTCAAAGAAAAAGCTGTTTTCCGCCTGCCGGATTCGTTCCTCAAAGGCTTCCCGTCCCAATGCCTTCATAAATTCATCCGGGTCCTTATAGGGCCGCATGTTGATTACCCTGCCGTTCAAACCCGCTTCCCGCAGAATGCCGATGCTCCGAAGCGCCGCCTTTACGCCCGCGCCGTCGCTGTCATAAGCCAACAGCACGTTCTCCGTAAACCTCCGAAGCAGCGCGGCCTGTTCCGGGGTAAACGCCGTTCCCAGAGACGCCGCCGCCTGTGTGAAGCCCGCCTGATGCATTGCAATCACATCCATATAGCCCTCGCAGAGAATCACATTGCCGCTCCTTGCGGTTCTTGCAAAATTCAGCCCGTACAGGTTCCGCCTCTTGTCAAAAATGGGCGTCTCAGGGGAATTGAGATACTTGGGCTCCCCGTCCCCCATCACTCTGCCGCCGAAGCCGATCACCCGGTGGTTCCTGTCCTGAATGGGGAACATGACCCGATTCCAGAACTGGCTCACAAGCCCGTGCTTCTCCGAGAAATTAGCCAGCCCGGCTTCCTTGATCAGCTCGTCCTCAAAGCCCTTTCCCCGCAGGTACCCCACCAGATCCGCGCCGCTCTTTCCCGCATAGCCCAGACCGAATTTGTGCATGGTTTCATCGGACAGCTCCCTTTTTTTCAGATACTGATACCCGATTTCCCCCCGGGGACTGCGCAGCTGATAATAAAAAAATTTCGCCGCCTCCTTGTTGACTTCCAGAAGCCTCGCCCTTTTCCGCTCCCTCCCCTGAATCTCTGCGCCTTCCTTAAGTTCCGGAAGCTGCACCCCCGCTCGGTCCGCCAATACCTTCATGGCTTCCGGAAAGGAATAGCTCTCATAATTTCGCAAAAAGCCAAACACATCTCCCCCCGCCCCGCAGCCGAAGCAGTGATATATCTGCTTGCTTTCGCTGACGGAAAAGGACGGGGTCTTCTCGTTATGAAAAGGACATAATCCCCAATAATTGCCGCCCTTTTTCTGCAGCCGGACATATCCAGAAATCACATCTACAATATCGTTTTTTGCCCTGACTTCCTCTATAAGCTCCTCCGGATAATACATTGACACTCCTCCGCCCGGCTGCCGCCTGTGGCCGCCCATTGTCTCCCTCTGACATATCACCGTCCGTCGGCGATATCGCTGCCCTGAATATTCTTCCTCTGTTCTGTTATATGGGCCAAGATTTCGGTATGTAGATTCTCTCATACATCCCAATGGCATAGCGGTCCGTCATGGAAGCCACATAGTCGCAGACCACCTGCTCCTTGGCGTCCCCCTCGGAGAGCAGAAGCAGGAACTCCTCCGGCAGATTGTCCGTATGCTTCATAAAATGCTGGTATAAGGTTTCCATCAGCCTCTCCGCCTTGCCCTCTTCACTTTTTGCCTTGGGATTGTGGTACACATTATCAGACATAAATTTTCTCATCCGCTTCATTGCCAAGTCCACCGGTTCCGACATCAGCACGTCGTTTTTCCCCATACTGGCCGTCACAATATCGTGAATGAAATGATCCAGACGCGCTCCAGAGGTGCTGCCGATAATCTCCTGTATCTCCTTGGGCACATCGCTCTCCTTCAGGATGCCCGCCCGGACGGCGTCATCCATATCGTGATGAATGTATGCAATCTTATCCGACAGCCTCACTATTTTCCCCTCCAGCGTATGGGGCGTTCCGGTGGTCTGGTGATTCAAAATGCCGTCCCGCACTTCATAGGTCAGATTCAGTCCGCGGCCGTTTTTCTCCAATCTGTCAATGGTCCGCACGCTCTGCTGATGATGTTCAAAGCCCAGCGGACAGACCCTGTTCAGCGCCTTCTCTCCCGCGTGTCCAAAAGGGGTATGCCCCAGATCATGTCCCAGCGCAATGGCTTCCACAAGCTCCTCATTGAGCCGCAGCGCCTTCGCAATCGTGCGGGCGTTCTGAGAGACTTCCAGCGTGTGCGTCAGCCTCGTCCGATACTGATCCCCCTCCGGCGAGAGAAATACCTGCGTTTTATCCTTCAATCTACGGAATGCCCCGCAGTGAATAATCCTGTCCCTGTCGCGCTGAAATACCGGGCGTATGTCGCACTGCTCCTCGGGCTTCAGCCTTCCCTTGGAATCCGTACTATGCGACGCATAAGGACTTAAATAGTTTCTCTCCCATTGCTCTAAATTTTCTCTGATTGTCATGTCTGCCTCTTTTCTGACGAAAACGTCAAAAGCAAAACCTTTCTCCTATTTATATTATTCTGCGTCCGATAACAAATTCCTTTTTTTATTCCGTTTGACCGATAGTTTTTTTCCAGAAAAGAAACATCCCGCGAACTAAAACACAGCGTCCGCCGCCCGTCAGCGGCAGATATCGTAAATAAACTCCGCGTTCCGGTCCATGGCTTCCCTCGCCGCTTTCACCGGGGACATCTGAAACACATGCCACATGCCGGGATAGACGTCCATTTTCACGGACACATTTGCATCCACGAACGCCTGATGAAGCCTTGTGGAATCGCTGAGCAGAATTTCATTTTCTCCCACCTGTATATATGTAGGCGGAAATCCGTTGAAGTCTCCGTACAGCGGAGAAATCATCGGGTCTTTCAGCTCCCTTCCCTCAGCATACGCCTTCACCATCCTGTCGATATAGACGCTGTTAAGCACCGGGTCCAAATCCGCTTTCTCTTCAAACGAATCGCCGGATGAGGTCAAATCCGTCCATGGGGACATCAGCACAATGCCTCTGGGAAGCAGACGCCCCTCCTCCTTTAGCCGCAGCGCCAAAGCAAGGGCCAGATTGCCCCCTGCGGAATCTCCCGTCAAAATCACGTCCCTTGCCCCATACCCGAACAGCATCAAGTAATTCCAAACCTTCATGGCGTCTTCCACCGCCGCGGGATAGGGATGCTCCGGCGCCAGACGATAATCAAAGCAGAGCACGTCCATGGAAGTGGAATCCGCCAGCTTGGAGGTCAGTGTCCTCGCATAGAGACTGCTCCCTGTGGAATATCCGCCCCCATGGCAGTGCAGAATGACATATTTCTTCATATGGGCGCGATTCACGCTGACCCACTCCCCGTACATGCCGTGAATATCCACTTCCTGATATTTGATGGCTCTGGTATTTCCCAGAATTGCGCCGATATGGTTTTGGGACTGTCTGTGTTTTTCAATATCCGTATTTTCCACCAATCCATGCACTCGCTTAATCAGCTGCATCAAGCTTTGATTGGTTATGCGTGGTTTTTCCATTTTCTGCTCCATTCCAGTTCCCGTCTGCGGGAACTTGTTATCGCCTCTTGGCCGCCTCTTCTTAAAAATGCAGGCGTCTGCGCACCTCGTCCCGCAGGTGCCTGCGAGAGAGCATGGTAATCACGGCAATGTCCAAAATCACGCAGACCGTCAGCACCACCGCGGACCAGCTCAAGGCAATTTCCGCCGATAAATATCTGTCTATCAAAATTTCCAGCCCCAGACAAAGCAGTCCCACGGCAGTAAACAGATACAGCGCGACAGTCAGAAAAGACCTTGGCAGCTTTCTGACGCACAATGTCAGCAATTCCGCTATCACCGTCACCAGCACCGTGATGGGAATTCCCAGCCCCCAGACCCAGTCCCTGCTTTTGGTCAAATAAGTAAGCATATATAAATAGATTGCCGCCGCGGCTCCGTCATACAGAAGAGAAACATACACCGACTGATCCTTGTAGATAACCGCCGGAATCAAAATAACCCACAGCACCGCGCAGGCGCCAATCACCGTCAGGGACCAGAGCACCCCCCGGAAGACAAACGCATTTAAGATACCGCAGGTGGCCGCCGTTGCCAGTACCACCATGGACAGCAGGATTCCCAAATCCTTTCGATTCACCGTCTCCACCTGCCCCTTTTCCCTTGGGAACGGAAGCTTGGCTTCCTCCGAAACGCCGGAGGTTCTAAAAGCGGCGCCGCCCATTTGTCTAGGATTCCACACCGGCGTATTGCACAAAGGACATTCCTTTGCGGAAGCGTCAAGCTCCACGCCGCAGTTCACACAATATGACATCTTCACACCCCCTCAAATAAACTTCCTTCCGGCAGGCCGCGGGGAACGAAACCCTCTTTTTGATAAAGCCAGCGCCTCCGCGCTGCCCGGCCGGACTAAATCTCCCGGTTGCTCTCAATTTTTACATGAATTCCGTCCTTTACCAGCTTTCGGAAAAAATAACGCTCCACATCCGCCTCAATAATGCTGCTGGCAAAATTTACGGTCAAAATATCCTCAAAGCTGATAATCGCACAATTCGTCCTTCGTGAAAAGGGCTGTCCCATATAAATATCAAAGCGCTCAATATAAGGCTTCATTCCCTCCGGCGCCTTCAGGGCGCCCATATTGGTCAGTCCCGCCGAAGAATTCCTATCCTGAACCTTCGTATAAAATAACCTCACCACAAAATCCTTGATAAACAACGGCACCACCCGGATAAACGGATTCCTCTGCGTGGCCGCGTTGGTAGTGATATCCCCTCTCAAAAGCTTTTCATTTAATTGATACCGCATATAATTATGCACCTGCTGTACGATTTCCTCAAAAGTATACTTCCCAAGTCTCGGGTCCACCCCGGGATAAATCATCGTAATAAAATTCCTGAGCGTAATCGAAGGGAAAAAACGGCGCAGATTCACCGGCATGGCTATTTTGACCGGACGCAGCCGCACCCGGCGCTCCTCCTGCTGCTTGGTCAAAAGCGCGTAGAGCAGAACGGCGTTCAAGTACTCCGTTATGGTGGCCTGATAACGTTTTGCCGCCGCCATCACCTCCGACACCGACATGATGCCGTCGATGATATTCAAGGTGTAGAAGGGTTCCGCCGTCCCTCTGACCCGGTACGCCTTCTCCCCCGGCCGGGGCGGACAGACTTTTGCATTGGCGTAACGCATATAAGCGTCTTCCAGCTCTTCCTCCTCCGGCTCCCCGTCGATATCCAGCACAAAGCCGCCGTTTTGAATTCCCGCGGCCCCCAGCATCCGCAGGTAGACCGCCGTCAGCGTCATCAGCACGCACATGCCCCCCGTTCCGTCTCCCAGACTGTGATGGGCTTCCAGCGAAATCCTGTTCCGAAAATAGTAAACTCTGATCAGATAACGGTTATTCGCCTTAAAATACATGGGCTGGCAGGGATTTCTCACGTCTTCCTGCACAAACGGCCCCGGGCGGTCATTGGGTTCCAGATAGCGCCAGAACAGCCCCTTGCGAATGGCCGCCTTATACGTAGGAAATCTGGGCAGAGTCCTGTCCAGCGCCTGCTGAAGCACCTTGGGACGTATTTCCTCCTTCAACACTACCGACAGCCTGTACACAGAGGAAAAATCCCTCCTCTGCAGCGTAGGATACACAATCGCAGACAAATCCAGCTCGTACCAATCCTTTCGCCGGTTCTTATCCCTGCCCTCTTTTTTTGCCATAAGCTCATCCTCATACAATCTTACAGAGTAATTCACATCATAACCTTCCGGCCGGCCCCAAGGCCCCGTTAAGCCCCCGCTCCACACAGCAGTATCTTTCCATGCGGCTGCGTATTTTAACGCAATAATATATTTTATATATTTCTTAAATATTATATTTTAAAAATTCTCTTTTATAGCAGATGCCGATAAATTTCTTTGCGGCAGACCGCAGGAAATTTATATCATGCCCTATAACGCAAAAATAAATTTCAGAATAACTATATCCCTCAAAACAGCCGCTATAATAAACTATAGTAACAAAAAGAGTGCTAAGCAGACTACTTAACACTCTTCCATATATGCAGGAAAAGAGACTTGAACTCTCATGGTATTGCTACCACACGGACCTGAACC
>CAOKFN010000034.1 GCA_948467735.1 uncultured bacterium | reverse complement strand
GGCTTTATGCGGCCTGTAGGCATTTTTCTTATTGTGGAACTGTTAAAGACCCGGGCCCACACCGCGCCCTTAACCTTGGACAAACGAACTAACAAATATAGCAATGAAAATATTCTTATAAAATAGATGTCATGATTCGCAGAATATGTTAAAATAAGGTCATATCAAAGGGCAGAATTATCAAGAAGCGAGGAAAGCGATTATGATTTATTATAACAACGGCGAAATATTAATACGCGATTTACAGCCAAGCGACGTCCAAGTATTTACCATTGAGGAAATTGCCCAAGGCTGGGATTCCCATGCGGAAAAATTTGAAATGAGGCTGCGCCATCAGGCAGAAGGAACCGCCATCACCATGGCTGCCGAATACAAGGGCCATGCGGCAGGTTATATCAATGTTTATCCAAATTCAAAATGGGGCGCCTTTGCCAATCAATATCCGGAAATTGTTGACTTTGCCGTATTAGAGAAATATCGGAAAAACGGCATAGGAAGCAGGCTGATAGATACGGCGGAGCACATTGCCTCCAAATATTCCGAAGTCGTCTATCTTGGAGTTGGTCTGCACAGCGGCTATGGAAGCGCCCAAAGAATGTATGTGAAACGCGGTTACATCCCTGACGGTTCCGGCGTATGGTACCGCGACAAAGTATGCGAACCATATACGGACTGTAAGAATGATGATGATTTGGTTTTGTATTTCTCCAAAAAACTTAGATAAAAACCTTCAATTTTACAGCCCTTCCCGCTTGATATGGCAGGATTGATGTTATAGGCTTGATATTACAGAAAGGACTGGACGTCAAAATGATACTATACCTTTTCAGACATGGGGAAACCGATTGGAATCGAGCGCGGAGGCTACAGGGACAGAGCGATATTCCGCTGAATGAATTTGGCAGGGAACTGGCAGAAAAAACGGCGGACGCCCTGCGGGATATTACCTTTGACAGAGCGTTCAGCTCTCCCCTAGGCAGGGCCGTGGAAACCGCCCGCATCCTCCTTGGCGCAAGAAATGTTCCTCTGACAACGGACAAACGCCTGATGGAAATTAATTTCGGAGACTGTGAGGGCAGAGGCTTTGACGAGGCCAAAAAGGATCCCGGCCATCCTTTATATAACTTCTTCTGTCAGCCGCAGGACTACGTTCCGCCTGCGGGCGGCGAGACCTTCCAAGCCGCAGCCGCACGCAGCCTTGCATTTCTTCAAGAACAGATTCTTCCCTTGGAAGGCCGCTGCGAAACCATATTGATTACTGCCCACGGCGCATTGAATCGCTGTATTTTAAATACCATCACCGAAGCCCCCTTAGAGCGCTTCTGGCAGACTGCGCTTCCAAACTGCGCCGCTTCCATCCTTTCCTTAGAAAACGGGAGATTTCGGATTATAGAAGAAAGCCGAGTATATTATGGGGAACCGGTAAACGGCAGGCCGTAATCCTATGGCCTGTCCATACAATCCGGCCAGCGCCGATTGTCCCATTCCCCGCAGGAATATATACTGCTTTACAGTTAAAATTTCCGAGGTACCTGACTGCATAACGCCAGCCAGATACGTTTAACCAGTGCAGTACGGTAAATTCTGGCGTTATGCAGTAGACTTCCCGCCTTTACTGCATTGACCGGCACAGCCTGTCCCGTACCTTCATAATGGCAAATCCCAGCAGATTCTGCCCCTTCCATTCTTTGACGTCAAAACGCTTTTCATCCTTCATTGACAGACCGATTCCCCATATCTTATCCTGCACGGCGCATTCCGCCAGCAGGCTTTTTCCCGTGGCGAGAAGCTTCTCCCTCAGCTCGTCGTTCTGCCGAAATTTCTCCAGCAGTCCCTCATAAACCACAATCTGCCGCATCCCGTTCCAGAGAACGTCGTCATAATTCTTGACGACCCGGCCCAGCGCCTTAATTTTCCCCACGTCGGATGTACTGCGTATCTGCTGCGCTATCTTGTCGTCGCCAAATAAAACAGCCTTTTGATACATCATGTACTGCTCCATGGAAGAGAAAAGGATTCCGTCCACTTCAAAATCAGACAGGAACCAATTACTCAAATAAGCGTTATCTTCCTTTGGATTGTGAAAACAAACCACTTGTCTCATTCTGCCTGCCTCCTGTTATATTTTTATCCTACCGCCGTTTACAGATCCCCATAAAAGATATAATCTCCCTTTCCGACCAGATGCTCCTTCCCGTCAATTACCACAACCGCATCCACCGGGGTGGAAATCTCATACCTTACCCCGCCTTCCTGACACACCCACCCGGAGATTATCCTGCCATGCGCCGTTTCCAGCGATACCTTCAGCCAGCCCAGCCGTTCATCCGGAAGCGGGCAGATACGCACCTTCTCAAAACCGGGATACTCCTCCATCGTCCGAATGCCCGCCGCCGCTTCATAAATCCAGTCCATCACACATCCGTAGGCATAATGATTGTAGGAATTCATATCCTTGCTCCAAATCGTGCCGTCATCCCTGACCCCGTCCCAATGCTCCCAAATGGTGGTAGCCCCCCGGTTTACCTCATACAGCCATGAAGGAAATTCCTCCTGAAGCAGCAGATCATACGCCGTATCCTTGTACCCGTTTTCGCTGAGCACATGCAGCAGATAAGGCGTGCCCACGAACCCTGTCTGCAGCCTGTTCCCGTTGCCGCGAATCATACGCACCAGTTCGGCGGCGGTTTCTTCCGGATGCTCCGTCAGCCCAAACCGCAGGGCCAGCACATGGGCAGTCTGGGTATTCAGCGCAAAGGTCTGACGGAATGTTTTCACAATATTCTCATGCAGCTCTTCATATTCCGACATATCACGCGAAAGCACCCTGCCCGTCTTGACCAGCAGCGAGACGGAATTGGCATAAAAAGCGCTTGCCACCAAATCCACATCCGTGGCGCCGATATAACTGCCGTAGGGCGCATCCTGCGCCAGCCAGTCCCCGTAATGCTTTCCCCAAAGCTTCTTCTGGTCGCTTTTGCAGGTCCAAAGATACGGATGGGCGCTGTCTCTTGTGATATAATCCACCCATTTCTTCATGGCGTCAAAGTTCTCTTCCAGCACCTTCTCATCCCCATAGGTCAGATACATCTGCCACGGGGCAATGGCAATCACGTCTCCCCAAGCGGCGCTTCCCCGCCTCATCTTCCAATAATTGGGAACCACATCGCATATCATGCCGTCCTCATACTGCTCCACGCGCACGTCCGCAAGCCATTTGCGGAAAAATTTCAAAACATGATAATGATACGAAGCCGTCTTACAGAAAACCTGCGCGTCCCCAGTCCAGCCCATGCGCTCGTCCCTCTGGGGACAGTCCGTGGGAATGTCGATAAAATTAGACCGCTGGGACCAAAGCGTATTCTCCACCAGCCGATTGATTCCCTTATGCCCGCACGCAATACGGCCCGTCCGCTTCATATCGGAATACAGCGCTATGGCCGTAAAATCATTCAAATTCGCCTCTCCGGGGAATTCGTCCAGCCTGATATAGCGGAACCCGTAAAAGGTCAGGCGAGGCTTGTAAGTCTGCTCCCCCTCCGAGCAGATGTAAGTCAGCTTTGCCTTGGCGGTACGGTAATTTTCCGTATAGACATTCCCTTCCTTATCCAGAATCTCCCCATGGGAAATCACAACCCTGTCGCCCTTATGGGCGTTCACATGAAACTCCACATACCCCGCAAGATTCTGTCCGAAATCAATCACCTTCTCCCCCGCGGGCGTCACAAAATACCTGACGGGTTTCAGCCTCTCATGCTCACAGACAATCTCCCCCTCCTGAGAAATCAGCCTCTTTTTGTCCATATGCTCCAACAGCTTCACATTATCATAAGGACACTCCGGCAGGGAGGCGTCGCAGGTTTCACCGTCATAAAAATCCGAGAATACAATCCTGCTCCTTCTCACCTTCCAATTTTCATCTGTGGCGATTCTTTCCGTCCTTCCATCCTCATAAATAATTTCAAGGCAGGCGATGACCGCCGCGGGCATCTGATGAATATCCATGCTTTTCTCGCTGATTCTGCCCCGATGCCAGCCCGTTCCCACCGTAACGGTCAATATATTTTCCTTTTTTAACAAGGCCTTTACATCATAATCCTGATACTGCAGCCTCTCCCGGTAAACCGTACATCCGGGCGCCAGCACGAAATTCCCTATCCGTGTCCCGTTCAAAAACGCCTCATAGACCCCCACGGCCGTAATGGAAAGCACTGCCGCCTTCACTTCCCCATTCACTTCCACGGTCCGCATAAATTCAGGGCAGACTTCCCCCATATCCGTACCGCATCCAATCCATTTCGCCTGTTCCAGCATCCCCGAAACCCTCCTTTTTTTCGTTTTTCCATTCTTCCTGAACTGTCCCAGCAGTCCGACGCTTAGAACGCGTCCGAAAATTAAGCGCTGTCTTTACTGATACAAATTACTTCTTTTGCCGCTTCTTTTGTCTGACCATATTTCTTTCTCTGTCCATTATACACCTTGCAGAATATGATACACTGCCCAATTATGCTATTCTCGTCCTCCTGACCCTGACCTCTGCGTCAACTGCTGTCTTTTCACGTGATAAGTCTGTATCAGATACATTAACGAACGTATTATGATATTTATTGTATAACCGGATTGTTATGTATTACTGTTTGTTATGTAAAGCCAGCTCTGACAACGTAATTAGTCAGGGCTTTTTTCTCCTTTTAACTTAACATAAATATATGGCAGCTTCAAGTTGTAACTGAAAAAATTTCATACAACTAAGGAGGTTCCATATGAACATAGAACTGTTTCTACACGCACCTTCACAATAATGATATATATTAGAATTTCCCTATCTTTCACCCAGTTATATGGTGCGGTTATGCGACCTTTCACGAAAAAATGCACTGAACAGCATACAGACAGATACAGATATGAAAAAGGATAACATGCCTTAAAAGTACACGAAAAAAGAACCGACCCCAAGGCTCCTGCGTCCTCAAAATCAGTCCTTTACACTGCACCGCCAGGGGCTCGAACCCTGGACACCCTGATTAAGAGGAACTCACAAGGGACAAACCCCATTAAAAATTATCACCTATCTAAAGCTATCCAAAGTGGAATTTTATGAGAAATTTGTGTACAAGCTCTGCGACCAATCCTGCGACATGCTCTTAGAAATAATCTTAGCACATGGAAATAAGCTTCACAAGCAGAAAAATTTCACATAAAAATGCCCGAAATCCCGCTCTAATATCAACAGTGCATAAAAATATTTCGATATGCTCTGTGATTTCTGATACTGTTTACGGGATTTCGGGCAGCTATCCTGTTATCTGCAATGTATTTTCTTTATACCCTCGCACTGTTATGATTTAATTGATTACGCCATCTGCAGAACTTCCTTTTCAAGTTTTCTTAAATCTTCAAGGGATAATGCCGGAACACACTCCGCAATTTCATCAAGCGACATTTTCCCTTTTCTTATCAGTTTTTCTGCCGTTTTTCTTGCCTCGCTATTTTTAATATCTTCTGCGTATGCTTCCAAAACCTGCTCGTCATCAAACAATGTCATCATTATATCTACAACCTCCTGTTCCTTGTTTTCAAGATATTCTTTTAACACGTTCCTGTCCTTACAGATACGAATTGTTTCTATTACCGCTTCTTTTGTTTGACCGTACATCTTTCTCTGTTCATTATACACCTTACAGAAAATGATATACTGCCCAATTATGCTGTTTTCGTCCTCCTGATAAAGCACCCTGACCTCTGCGTCAACTGCTATCTTTTCACCGCCAAAAAAATCTTTTGAGAGCGATATAGCGTCAGGCGGGTTCTTTGGCTTTTCACCTGTAAATATCACATATAATTCGGGTTTTGGCATATTCACCTTTTTCGCCCCATACAAGTTTTGTTTGGTACGCTTAAAGAAGTCGTGATAAGTCTGTATCAGATACATTAACGCACGTATTATGATATTCAATGTCCATGTTGACTGGCTCTCAACCAGAATGACAAGCCTGCCGCCGACCGAGAAACCAAGGTCATTGTAGTCTGCATCTACCAATATATGCTTGATGGTAACATCTTTTATATCATCTTCCTTCACACTGTCATCCTCAGGGTGAAGTGCCTTATACAGTTGTAACAGATATTTTTTGTCCTGAAATAAATTTGTGAATACGCTGTCTTTTATTTTACGTTTTGGTGTGCTTTGCGCCACTTTACCACCTCTCTATTGTAATACATGCTGATTAACCGCTGATACTCAATAGGATTATCAAAATATTTTCCTTATCCTGTGCCTGTTACATGTCAATTATACAAAAAAACCTTCCCGCTTACAATGAAATTCCTATGAATTTTTCTGATACCCTTGCAAAGTCATTCTTACATTGTCCTTAATCCCCCTATACCTCTCTGTAATAAAATCAGGGGGTCAGTTTTACTCGTTGACCGCCGAAAATATAAGGTTTTCCAGTTTTTCTGCCACTATGTTCTGCTTATCCTTTGCAACATGGGAATAGACTGAAAGCGTTATTTTAGGGTCTTTATGCCCTGCTCTCTGCTGTACGATATGCAGCGGTATTCCTTCTGACAGCAACAGGGATATGGCACTGTGTCTTGTTCCGTGAAGCTTGATATGACGCAGACCATGTTTTTCCAAAGTCCTTGCCCACTTTCGGGTAAAGCTTTTCGGCAGAAAAGGACTGCCGTCCTCTTGGCACACAACAAATTCTTTATCATTAAAATCTTTTCCATATTTCAGCTTATTTGCTTTATATATTGCTCTCTGCTTTTTCAATAGCTTCATGGTATAATCGCTGACAACCATCTCCCGGCAGGAATCTTCTGTCTTGCAGTCCTTCAGGACACAAACCTTGCTGTCCTGCGTCTCAACCAGAGAATGGCATATTGTAACGGTATTCGTAGAAAAATCTATATCTGAAAATCTTAATCCCAATAATTCTCCACGGCGCATAACACAGTCAAACAACAAGGCGACAGGAAGCTCCATATCTGTCCCTTTCACGGCTCTCTGTAATTCCCTGATTTCCTCCACGGTATATACATCTATATTTTTTGTGGAAGCGTCCCTTGCAATCTTAACATTCGCTGCGGGATTTTGTTTGATATATTGACGTCCTACAGCCTCATTCAATGCCGCCTTAAAAATACGGTTAATGTGTTTAATGCTTTCTGCGCCAAGAGGTTTGTCACTGGCATTGGATTTTTTCTTCCAGGTGTTATATACCTGCTGAATGTGTACTTTTTGCAGTTCCTGAAGTTTTTTCTTTCCAAACATAGGCTTTAAGTATCTCTCTATCTTTTCTTTATAATCCCTTATCGTTGCCGCACTGTGATTACAGCTTTCACAGTATTCAAGATACTCATCAAGATAGCTCGCTACTGTCATGTCGGAAGGATTCAGAAGTTCACCTTGCAGGTATTCCGCCTTTTTCATGGTCAGATAATTCTCTGCTTCCTTCTTATCAGTCGTATCTATCCGAAAACTTGCCCTGATACGTTTTCCCGTAACGGGGTCTTTGCCTAGTTCCAGAACAACCGTATAATATTGTACATCATCCTTTGAAGGGCGGGGTCTGATTGACCCCGTTATTGACTTTTTTGACATTGAATCACCTCTTACTCTAAATCCCAAAATTTATTTCTGCAACATCCTTATTTGTTATCATCACTTATTTCGGGTAAATCAATTTTATAGCCCTTTACCTTTATTTCTCCTGCAATCACGATATCTGAAAGATAACGGTCTTTTTTGCAATGAAGTATGCCTTGCTCCTTCCATCTTTTTAAAACCACTTTTTTATCAGGAAATCTGCCTTCCCTGAGTATTTCTTCAAGCGTTTCGTCTGCTATAAAAAGTCGTTTCTTATAGGTAACACCGCCTTGCTTTAAATCCTTGATACGTCCCAGACACTTTTGGGGTGCGAAATCCCCATCTCCTTCCCTCACAAACTGATTGTAATATTTTGTGACGTACTGCATAAGATATATCAAAGCTCTTGCACCGATATCTGCATGGTTCGCTTCTCTGACAAGGCTGTGTTTTTCGATAAACTGAATGATTTCATCCGTATTTAGCTGAATATCCATTACACTCTCAATAAGTGAGGCGCTTGTCAATATCAGTGCGTACTGTTTGCAGGCTCTTTCTGTAAAATTGTTATAAAAGCCCTGTTCCTGCGCACTTTCTACTAAATACTGATACCACTGCCAATAGAAAGAAACAATTTCTTCCTTCCCACATTCCTGTTCTAAATCCAGAATATATTTGGCAAGCTTAGGTATCAGCCATCCATAATTTCCTGAAATGGTATTCTTGATTCGGTCTGCAGATTCGGCACTTTTTGTCCATATCACATTTTCAATTTCCAGCACACGCACTAATAACCCTGTGTTTTCATCCGCTATATCAATCAGGCTTTTTTCACTTGTAATGGCAATGGCGGTGCTGAAATATCCCGATTCAGCCCTTTCCAAATCTTTTGTGAGCCTTTTCTTCTCCTTTCCCATAGACAGGCTGTATAACAGCTTTGTGGGATTGTAATTGCACAGGGAACCTTCATCAATGAGAACAGGATAGCTTGACTGGATTGTTGCCAATAACGCATTCTGTGTATCGGAGAAATTCAGTACCAGACTGTCACCCTGAAAACTGGGTTTTGCACCACAGCTTACCATGAAAAGTCCTGCTGAAGTCTTTCCAGAAGAGCTTTCACCCACCATGCTGACGATTATATTTTCTACCTGCACCTTTTCCCTGAGATAGTCCACTAAAATCCCGCTTCCTGCTACTGCAAGCATAAATTCCAAGGGAATGTTTCCAAGCACTTCATCTATGACCAGTTTCTTCCATGCCTTGTATTTTCCTTTTGAACCGATTTGTAATCTGCCACAGTATTTTGACTCTGCGCCGATAGCCTTCTCAGCCAAAAAAACAGTGCGTTCATCATATTGGGAAAACCCCAATGTCTCATGCTGTAAAATACTGGGCACATACGGCTCCTGATTAAAGATACTTGTGATCAGTACCTTTGCATCCTGTTTCAATATCTGGACTCCATATCTCAACAACTCCATGATGCCCTGTTCTGTCAGTTCCTTTCTTGGAAATGGTATCTCTACCTCATTTCCCTGTGCATCTATAAAAAGTAAATCCAGAAATTTTTCTCCTGTGTCTATGCGGTTCACAATTCTTGATACATATACCGCAGAACCTTTTGGTATAAAAACAAGTGAATCGTCTTTTGTTTCCCATAAGCCGTACTGTCCCTCATAAACGGTGTATTTCTTTTGTATCACATAGCATTCGTTTTTATCTGCTGATTTTCTTACTGTCGCTTTTAAAATGATGAACATCTCCTTTCCATGGCATATATGGTCAGGCACACGCATATCAATTTATATGCTGTGATTTTCAGGTTTGGTACTTATTTTTATCGACGTCCCTCAACAATATTTTCAAACGTGAAACAGGAATGGAAGGCGTAATTTTTGATATGCCGCTTTGTCATTTAATCAGGCGTTTCATCCGCTTTCAGGCAAGCGGCATATCAAAAATTATATCCTGACATTACTGAACCGTCACAACCGCCACCGCATAATCGTTTGAACAGATATAAAGCCGTATCACGACCATATCCTGCCCATTGGGATATTCATCCTCAAACTCATACAAATCCTTCTCTGTGCAGTAACGCTGTAACACTCCGTCAAATTCTCTTTCCATTTCGTCAGCGTCCCCATAAAGGATAATTATGTAACCGCCCAAATCAGCGGCAATATCCCTGTCTGCACCATAGTAAAAGTCCGTCTGTTCAGCCATTACCCTGATGCTTTCGACAGCCTTCGTATTTTTCCATAGGGATAAGGCGTTCCCTGTCTCCTCCTGAAACTGTTTTAATGCGTCTGCATTCGGTATGATTTTATACATTTTATTTTCCCTGCTTTCCCTTATACTGAACCACAACCTTTAAGATGCTGACTACCAGTGTTATACCCAAGATGATATCGCCCATTTTCAATATGCTCCTTCCCACATAGATACATTGATATAGATTACGTTGATAAGCACAATCCCTATGCCAATTCCAATAAAATAATTCATAACCGATACCCTTTCCTTTCTGTCACCTGAAAACAATACTCCTGCCCCGTCTATATCTTAGGCAGTACAAACTTACGGAATGCCCATTTTCCTGAAAATCTCTGTCCCGCAAACAAAGGGTGTATTGTTTTCAATGTTTTATACTTGTCGTCCGTATCCACAAGCTCTGTCAGCTTTTTGGCATACGGCTTCAAAATCTTATACAGATTTTCCTTTTCCTCTTTCACCTTCTTGTTGCCCACATAGCCATTGCCAAATCCCAGAAGTATCTCGTCAAAGTCCCTTTTGAGAACCTCCTTGATATACTCTAAATTGTCGGTATTGTCTCCTGCCTTTGTAGGCTGGAGTTTGTCTGTAATGTCCGCAAACAGGTTACACAGTGTAATCGTGCTGTACCCCATTGCGAAAAGATTGTTCATCAGATAATTTGTCGTCAGATCCACCACCAGCAAATTGTCTGATGTGGGATTGGTGCAGATAACTAAAATCTTTTTGCCCTTTGTTTCCTTGCGCTCCATTGTATACTCAAACCTTTTACCCGCTGTCTGGCTGAATATCCCTGTACGCTCCAATATGACATTCTGTCTGACTGTCTCCATAGGCTTTCCTCCTCCTGATAAAAAGATTTTGGGCGGTGTACGCCGCTACACCGCCCAAAACACTGTTGACATGATTGCCGTTGCGTCACGAAAGCGTTTTGTATAAATGCTTTTTCAGGATATAGTACAATACATAGATATAGCTGTCTGTCTCCTGAATATGAAGCTTTTTCAAAAACCACTCTCTGCCCTTTTTGTTACTGCGGTCAGTATCCTGTGTCTCCTGTCGTTCGATTTCATCCAAAAATTGAAGCTGACAAGGATATACATTGACGGCATCTTCTATTTCCCGAACGTCATCCCTGACAGGTTCTACTATGGCAATGAGAAATCCCTGTTGACCCAGATTTTCTTCCTCCAAAATGTAATCCATTTTCTTTAAAATTCTTTTCGGCAGTCTATACCGCCCCAACAATGGATTAATATTACGCAGAAGTATGAGCTGGCTCTTTGAAAAAATCTTTATGACCTTCACCCCGTTTCCTCCTTTTCCTTAAATTTTTGCAGAGAAAAAGGACAGATTGTATCAACCTGTCCCTTTTGCCGCCGTGAAAGCTCCTGCATTAGCACTCTGCATAAAATACATAAAATGATATGCTTTGAAAGTCACCTTCATAATAATGATATATATTTGAATTTCCCTATCTTTTCACCCAGTTATGGGGCTTCATCTTACCATTTTTATCCTTCTGACAGTTTCCCCCTGTGGGCTTTGCTGTCGGTGCGTTTGTTGTCATGGTCTTACCGCAATTTTTACAAATCCAATTCATATAAAAGTCTCCTTTCTAAATCTGGTAGGTTTTGTCACTTGTTTCCCCATAGATTAATTTGAAATTCCATCATTATGTCCATTATCAGATGTACCTCTGGACGAATTTCTGAGGTCTGCCCACAAGTGCTTTATCGCCGCATTTGCATGTACAAAAATCCAATTACCAACAATACCAACCATTTCACCCACTTTTCCGGCAAGCCAGAATATTCCTGCGATAGGATAAAGAATACAAGCCAACAAAGCTGTTAATATACAAGCAATTACTGTTGATAACACCACAATCATATTGTGTTCCTCCTGATAGTAACTATAGTTAATACATACACAATTAACTACATCAGTTTAAATAAAATTTGTCAATAATCTAAACTATATTTATGGATATGAAAACTAATTTTAATATAGGTGACAGAATTCACGAACTGCGGGTAAAAAGCGGATTAAGTCAGGAAAAGCTTGCTCTTAGGGCAAACATTACCACAACCTATCTTGGCTTACTGGAACGAAACCAGAAAAATCCCACCGTAAAAGTAATTGAACAGCTATGCAGTCAATTCAATATCAACCTTGGGGAATTTTTTCTCTCCGTCTCAGTCTCCTGAAAAGCCAGTGGACGCTGTTTCTATGCAAATCCTTGCACAAATAAGCGACAGGAATGAGGCTGAAAAGCTGATGATTCTCCAGACGGTAAAAGATATGATGCGGTTGTGCGACCTTTCACGAAAAAATGCACTGAACAGCATACAGGCAGATACAGATATGGAAAAGGATAACATGCCTTAAAAGCACATTATCCTTTTCGTTTTATGCCATATTTATTTCCACTGCGACGACTCTGCGACCGTTCTGCGACAACTCCTGCGCCAAAGCCTTTCCCCCTGACTTTTCAGGCTCAAAACCCCGAAGCCTTAAAAGTACACGAAAAAAGAACCGACCCCAAGGCTCCTGCGTCCTCAAAATCAGTCCTTTACACTGCACCGCCAGGGGCTCGAACCCTGGACACCCTGATTAAGAGTCAGGTGCTCTACCAACTGAGCTAGCGGTGCATATCTTATGTGGAATTGTTCCTTACGAACAAAACATATTATAATACAAAATTTTAAGAAATGCAAGTGTTTTTTTAATAATTTTTTATATTTTTTTACCATAATCTTTCTTATCCGCGAAGCCAAATAATTACATCCATTTACAGGTTCCCTTTTCAGTTTCTAATGTTCCCCCACGAAATGATAGTAAACGCCATCATAATTCTTACTTTGCTCAGGAACCATGATTATAACGGCAATCCATATGGGACGCCATCCCGATCTCCGCGGCCTGTTCAAGCTCATCCAATCCCAGCAATGCCTATTCCGATTCCCAGCACAACACCGATCCCATACACAAGACCCAATATTTTCAGGTTCTCCTTTTTATTGTGATTCACCCGAAACAGAACCAGCATTCCCACGCCCGAATTGGCAAGCAGTCCCGCCATCAAAGCCCCCATCCCCATGGCGCCCTTCAGATACAGCTGGGTGAGTACCACCGAACCGGCACAGTTCGGTATCAGCCCCACGATTCCCGCCAGCACGGGCGCGAGGATGGGCCTGTGTAAAATCAGCTCCGCCAAGGCGTCCTCCCCGAACATACCCAGAACAAAATTCAGCCCAAGGGACACTGCCAGAATAAAAAAGGCAATCTGCAGCGTATGTGCCAGCGCGGAACGGAAAATTCCCCTTTCGCAATGACATTTCTCCTGTTCGCAGATATCATGAATGCACTCCTGCCTTTTTACGTCTTTTCCGCCTGAGAGCAGGTCAATCACAATGCCCGCCCCTATGCCGATTACGGCCTTTGCCAGCAGAATTTTTAATATCATATCCATCGGCGCGCGCTCGGAAATAAGAATCGGCAGCATCTCGTCGGAGGTGGACAGATAGACCGCCAGCAGGGTTCCCAAAGTAATGACCCGCCCCGCATATAAATTGGAAGCCGCCGCCGAAAAGCCGCACTGAGGTATCACTCCCAGCAGGCCGCCCGCCACAGGCCCCGCGCTAAGCCTTCCAAAACCCGCCAAGCCTCCTCGGCCCCGCCAAGCCCCCTGTATTCCGCCGGCTTCTCCCCGCGCCGCGCCCATTTTTCCATGCACCGCGCCCATTTCCCCCTGCGCTTCGCCTGTCTCTCCCCACGCCGCTCCCGCTTCCGCCTGACCTATTCTGCCGCTTCGTCCGGCTTTTTCTGCAAGATTTTTCCTGCCGGAGCTCCCCTGCCCACTCCGGCCCATCTTCCGAATCAGCCGCCGGGTTCCTTCCCCTGTCTTATGCTCCAGATACTCCATTACAAGATAGGTCAAAAACAAAAAAGGAATCAGTTTTGCGCTGTCAATCACAGCGTCTAACATCATATCTATCATATCCAAATTTACACCCCTGCGCCCGTCATGCTGCCGTCGGCATGGTTATTTCCGGCCTCTCTTTTTTATTTGATTAAATTAAAATAGTTCTAAATGCAAACAACATTTGCATTTAGAACTATAACACATTCCCGCCGTTTGTCAAGCCCGCCGGAAGCCTTTCGCCCATGCCGGTATTTTTAGAAAATATTCAAAGCGCCCCCTGTCCATCTCCTTTATTTTCCAGCGACATAAACAGCTCCCGAATCTTCGTTATCAAATCTATGATATCCTGATTTACAAACTCTGTCGGCATCAAAACCTCCTGCTCCTCCCCTAGAATCATGCGGATGGAAATGCTTTTCAATGCCCGGAGCCTTTCATCAGACAGGTTTATCCCCGCTTTGGAAAGCAGTTCGGCCTCTCCCAATACCTTGGCAGGCTCCTTGATATCATATTGTATTGACGCAGGATAAGGAGAATCCTCGTTTGACAGCTCATATCGTATCCTTATTCCCTCTGCCGACAGTTCAAAGCTTTCGCCGTTCTCCGTTTTTTTATGAGCCATGGCCGCAAGCATGAAAAAATACTGTTTTTCCGTTAATTGATTCCCGAACGGCACTTCAAAGCTTTTTGCCCTGTCCAAATCAATTCCAAATATCTGCTCCACCTGCTCCAAGGACATGAACACCTCCTTCTCCTGTACCGGAACCAGAAAACTCAATACTGCGTTATCCTTCAGCAGATGACTGCGAATTGCATTATAAAGCATGGCCTCATTGATAACGTCCGTATCGTCGCTCAAGTAAAGCTCAATCAAAGGCTCCCCGGCGCCTTGGGGGTAAAACAGCGCGTGTATTTTATCCTCCCATACGCTGCCCCGAATGTCAAAATGAAACATTGCCTCCTGAGGAAAACCCGTAAGATACGCCAGTATCTCCAGCACCTTGACCTGCCCGCTCTCCAATTCTTCCTTATTTAATTCCAACTCCAGCTCGTAGGAAAAATTCACCGTCCCCTGCCCTTTTCCCAAAAGCTTCGCCGCTTTCCATGCGGGATAGAAACGTATCCCCGCGCCTGCAATGCCCGTTAGCAGCAATAGCAGAGCCAAGATTGATACTGCCCTGAATAACCGTTTTCCTTTTTTCATATGAATCGTCCTTTCTCCAAAATGTGAAACCCCGTATAAATCAAAACCATATTTCCGTATACGTTCTTTGGAAATCCCCTTTGCCGTTAGAGCAGCCTGAACCTTTGTGCCTCAATCTGCAAAATGCCCGCTCACCACCTGAAAAATGTAGAATTTCAAATAATAGGACTGCTCCGCCGCCCAAAGTATGGGATGATCCCCCGCCTGCGTGCCAAATTCCACCTGCCTCAGCCGCTTCCCCGCCCCCTGCGCTGCCTCCCGGATGGTCTTTGCAAACAGCTCCTGTTCCATAAAATGGGAGCAGGAGCATGTGGCCAGAAAACCGCCCTCCCGCAGCAGCTTCATTCCCCGAAGATTAATCTCCCGATAGCCCTTTACCGCGTTTTTCACGGAATTTCTGGATTTGGTAAACGCGGGCGGATCCAGAATCACCACATCAAACCTCTCCCCCTGCGCTTCCAGCCGGGGAAGCAGCTCAAACACATCCGCACATTGGAACCGCACCCTGTCTTCCAGCGCATTCAGCTTTGCATTTTCTACGGCCTGTTCCACCGCCAGCTTTGAAGCGTCCACTCCCAGCACGCTGTCCGCCCCCGCAATGCCGGCGTTCAGCGCAAAGGAACCGGTATGAGTGAAACAGTCCAGCACCTTCTTCCCTCTGCAAAGACGCTGAACCGCGGCTCTGTTGTTCTTCTGATCCAGAAAAAACCCCGTTTTCTGTCCGTCCTCCACATCCACGATATATTTTACGCCGTTTTCCACAATTTCCACCTTGGTATCAAAGGGCGCGCCGAGAAAGCCTTTGCTTCGTTCCATCCCTTCCTGCAGGCGCACCTTGGCGTCGCTGCGCTCATATACCCCCCGAATATGGATGCCGTCCTCCGCAAGAACCCTCTTCAGCGCCTCCACAATGACCGTTTTCCATCGATCTATGCCCAGCGCCAGAGATTCCACCACCAGCACGTCGGAAAACTTGTCCACCACCAGTCCCGGCAGGAAATCCGCTTCCCCGAAAATCAGCCGACAGCTGGAAGTGTCAATAATCTGTTTCCGATACTCCCACGCGTTCCGGACACGCCGTTCCATAAACGCCTCGTCCACCACCGTATCCCTGTTCCGGGACAGCATCCTCACCGTTATTTTGGACTTTGTGTTAAGAAATCCGCATCCCATTTCATATCCGTCAAAGTCCCGGACGGACACCACGTCTCCCTCTTCATAGCTTCCGGCAATCGACGCGATTTCGTTGTCATATACCCACATGCCCCCCGCCTTCAAGGTACGGCCCTCACCCTTTTTTAATGTGACAATTGTCTGATACATATTTCCTCCTATACAATATATTTATGGTTAAGTCCTGTTTATATCCTATAAAATATGACGCCCATCCCACAAAAAGCAATTTCAGACGCGCTCAGATCTCCACATCCCTCATATCCCGATAAACCTTATTTGTATACAAAATCACCATATCTCCTGCCTCAAAACAAAAATTACCGTCAGGAATCCGCAGCTTCCCGTCCCGGCGCACCATGACAATCAAAGTCTGTCTGGAAAGATGCAGCTCCCGAATCGCCCGGCTGACCCACGGATGATTCTCCTTTAGGACAATTTCCCTCAGAACAATCTCCCCCTCGTCCCGATAGCCCTCCGCTCCCAGAACAACACAGTCCCCCTCCCGTATTACCGTTGCGCCCCTAGGCACCACCACCTTCCCCATTCGCTGAATCACTGCGATAATAAGCCCCGGCGGCAGCGACAGGCTGCACACCTTCCGCCCCGCCCATGGATGATTTTCAATAATTTCCAGCCTTACAAATTGGATATCCGCCTCGGCGGAATAATCCTTCAGGCCCTTCAGCTTTGTATACTGCTCCACAAATCCTGCGGATAGGATACCCGTGGGTATCGCCACCATTCCCACTCCCAGAAACGTAATCATAATTCCAAGAATACGCCCCGGGATCGTAATCGGATAAATATCCCCATACCCCACTGTCAAAAGCGTGGACGCCGCCCACCAGAAACCGGAAAATGCATTTCGGAACACTTCCGGCTGCGCCTCATGCTCCAAATGATACATACATAAGGAAGAAGCCGTCATCAACACCAATATGATAAAAATGGACGATAATATCTGATCCTTTCTGCTATGTATCACGTCGCCGATTACATTTAAGGCGTCGTAATACGCGTTAATCCGAAACAGCCGGAATATTCGGACCACCCGGAACATACGAAACGCCACAATACCCGCCGGAAAAAAGAAGGGCAGGAAATAGGGCAGAAAGGACAGCATATCAATGAGACCATTGAAAGATGTCATATACTTCAGTACCGCCTTTTTCTTGGGAACAGCCGGATAAAGATATTCCGAGGTCCAGACGCGCAGCACATACTCCGCCGCGAATACTGTCACCGTCGCCAGCTCCGCCATATCCAAAAGCTTCTGATAAGGCGCAAAGCTGTCAAACGTTGAAAAAATGACAATAAACAGGTTGATAAAAATCATGGCCATCAACATTACATCAAAAGCCCGGCTCTGCCAGTCTTCGTCATAGCCAATCTGAATAATATCAAAAATTCTCCTTTTCTTTGACTCCTGCATACCCCACTGCTCCCTTCTTGTCTTCCATGCCCCTCCCTCCGGCGGATATCAAACTGAATTTTGTGATTCGCGGCAGCTCAGTCGTTTATTCGGGGCGCCTCCGCTCCCTTTCCATCTTTTTCTATCCTTTTCAGAGCATTTTGCTGCTTTTTTAAATCTTTCTTTCATAATATTATTTTTTTACTTGACAATCAATGATTTTTTTTATATTATTTTAGTGTTAGGTATCGATGCGTGGCTCAGCTTGGTAGAGCGCTGCGTTCGGGACGCAGAGGTCGCAAGTTCAAATCTTGTCGCATCGACTATAAAAAAGCCCCCGCAGGGACGGAAATCCAATTTCCAAAACAATAACGGATACATTTATCCTCTGGCAAAGGGAAATGTATCCGTTATTGTTTTTTCTTGTGTTAATGGCATTGCGCTTTTACAGCTTTTTCGGGCCGGAAAACCTTGTCCATGTCGATTTCTGCCAAACGTCCTCACTGAACGATTTTAGATATTCCTTAGAAAGATACATTCATCCAAACGCTTATATTGTATCAGCGCTTGGCATTCCGCCGGCAGATATCCTTGGGGAGTGCGGATGGAATACGGCTCATGCCATATGCATAAAAGCAGCCGCAAATCAAGAATTATATTGAAAATCTTTTGATTCGCGGCTCTTGTAAAAATTTGCGGACACAAGTTCAAATCTTGTCGCATCGGCTATACAGGCCTCCGTCAGAAATACTCATCATTCAGATAGGCTTCATAATCGCTGAAAGCCTCTTCGACGTCGTCGTCCAGCAGATACATGAAGCAGGATTCAATGATATCCACCCAAGCCAGCAAATGTTTTGTTTGTTCTTCCGTCAGCAGTCCATTACCTCCCAGCATTCCGTCGGGAGCCGCCCATGCTCTCGTTAAATGGATGATGGCAATGACGTCCGCCGCAATATCCTTCTCTATCATCGAAGCGGAAAATTCATCCTTTAACGCCTTTAGGCATTCCATTACTTCAACAAAATTTTCTTTGTGAAGTTCGCCGCTAAACGGCCTTAAGCTTCCCAAAAAACCATTTTCCCACTTGGGGTTGTGAATGTCGCTGTTTCTTGACGAGTGAAACGATAATAATTCTTTCGCGGTACTTTTATCCATAATATCCTCCCCATGCCAATTTCGATGTATGGTTCTGATTGTATCACTGATATTTGCTCGGTTCAAGCCTTTTCCTTGGAATCGCTTAAACTGCATCTTCTCAGCCTGCCCATACCATATCCAAGGCCGCTTTTCTAATCACGGCCGGAGCGCTGAATATGCTTATGTATACGGACCGAGAAGATACCGTCGCCATGCATCCTCCTGTCCCCACAAGATAGGGCAGTGCCGTACAAAAGCCCGACACTGCCCTATCTTGTGGATCAGCAACACTATACAGTTATAAATGTGTACGCATAATAAATTAGATTGTATTGAATTGTTTATCCTGTTTTACTTTTTATAATTTTACAACAAGTTTTAACTTTCGTCAATAATTTTAAGAATTTCCTAAGATTTTTTACACAAAATGGTAATTGTATGACTCTTTTATAATTATGTTAATTTTATGATATAATAATCCCATGTTGGTCAGCTTCATCTGCCTATAGGCAGGTAAGGCAGATTATCTTGATGCCATACCGCCGGATTCACAAAGGGCAGGCCCCGTGAGCCGACGGCAGGTTTTATCGCTCGCGAGTACAATTCTACATAGTAAAAAACACTGCAGACCTGATAAAATTACTGCTTATGCCGCAGAACGAAGAATAATTTTTGTCAGATTTGCATATAGCCTTTCAGGGGAACTCGATGTAGACTGTATACCAGCCAAAGCAAACCTTTGTAAACAGTGAATCATTTCATATCACGGCAGTCCAAACCGCACTTTGGCAGGATTTTGCCGTCATATACTCACGAGCGGCCAAATCTGCCATCATCTATGATGCTTTCCGCTCATGAGTCGAGGGACATAGCAAATGTCAACGGCAGCGAGTAGAAATAAGAGGATATCATATTATGGGAAAAGAAGATTATAACAAAGCATATAAGCTGGGCAAAAAAGAGTATCAGGCCAGACTGCTTCGAGGCGAAAAGCCCACGCTGCAGGTTCTGGAGGATATTAGGCTGACAAAGGATTCCTATTCGGAAGCTCCTCTGGGGCTGGTACAGATTCCCACGGACCGGATTGTGGGAACGAAAACCGCAGGCAGGAGCAATTCCTTTGCGGCAAATTTTATGCCGATTCTACAGGACAGCTCGGAATTTGCCGCCAAATGGATTTCCTTAAGCATCTCCCATGTGGAAGAGGGCATTCGGGAACCCATCAAAGCCTATGAATACCTGAACGAATTCTATGTGGAAGAGGGGAACAAGCGGGTCAGCGTCATGAAGTATTTTGGCGCCGTATCCATCCCCGGATATGTCACCCGCATCATCCCTAAGCCAACGGAAGAAAAAGAAAATAAAATTTATTATGAATTTCTGGACTTTTATAAGGCGGCCCCCATCAATTATGTCTGGTTTTCGCAGGAGGGCAGTTTCCCGAAGCTGCAGGAGGCGGTGGGAAAAGCTCCCGGAGAAGAATGGACGGAAGACGACTGCTTAAAATTCAGCTCCACCTATGCCCAGTTTGAATCGGAATATATGGCCAAGGGAGGCGCCAAGCTGAAAATCACCACCGGGGATGCCTTCCTTGCCTTCGTCACATTATACGGCTACAAGGAAATCGCGGAGAAAACCGCCAGCGAAATGAAAGAGTTAATCACAAAGAGCTGGGAAGAGTTCGCGCTTTTACAGGAGGAGCAGGAAATCGACCTGAAAATGAAGCCCAATCAGGAGAAGAAGCCCCTGCTCAACATTCTGCTCTCCCCCCTTTCGCAAAAGCTGAAGGCGGCGTTTATCTATGAGAAGACTCCCGGAACCTCCGCTTGGACTTACGCCCATGAGCTGGGGCGGCTTTATCTGGAGCAGACCTTTTCCGATGAGGTGAGCACGGTTTTCTATGAAAATGGGACGCAGGAAAACATAGATTCCCTCATAGCGGACGCCATCGGAACCGGGTGCAATCTGATATTTACCACCACGCCCTCCTTTGTGCAGAGCAGCGTGAAGGCGGCGATTGCCAATCCTGACGTCAGGATATTAAACTGCTCCTTGAATACATCCCACCGCTATATCCGCACATACTATTCCCGTATGCACGAGGCAAAGTTCCTTATGGGCGCTATCGCCGGAGCCATGGCGGAGAACAACAGCTTAACTTATATCGCGGATTATCCCATTTACGGGTGCATCGCCAATATCAACGCCTTCGCCCTAGGGGCCAAGATGATTAATCCCCGGGTGAAGGTGTACTTGGAATGGTCCACTATGAAGGAAGGGGATATTGAAGAAAGAATTCGGGAAAATAATTCCTCCTGTATTTCAGGACGGGATATGGTCATCCCGGAAGAGGGTTCCCGATTTTTCGGCATTTACCATCTGGAGGACGGCCACCCAAGAAATCTTGCCATGCCCCTGTGGCACTGGGGGAAATTTTATGAACAGCTCATCCGAACCATTGTGGACGGCACTTGGAAATACGACGACAATCCTTCCGCCACCAAAGCCATCAACTACTGGTGGGGCATGTCCGCGGGAGTCATCGACGTCATATGCTCCCAATACCTGCCCATCGGCACAAAGCGCTTGGTAGATCTGCTGAAATATACGATCTGCTCGGAGGCCTTCAACCCCTTTGCCGGAATTCTATATTCCCAGAGCGGCGTCGTGAAATCAGACCCGGAGGGCATGACGCCGGAGGAAATCATGACCATGGACTGGCTGGCGGAAAACGTCATCGGCAGCATACCGAAAAAAGAAGATTTGAAAGAACAGGCGGAGCCTGTGATGAAACAGCAGGGCATCAAACAGACGGAAGGATAATCGACCCATGAGAATACTGGCGCTTGCGGACGTGGAGTCTAAATATTTGTGGGATTTTTTTGAGAAGAGCAAATTAGAGGGAATCGACCTGATTATCTCCTGCGGGGACTTAGACCCCCGCTATCTGTCTTTTCTGGTGACTCTCTCCACGGTGCCGGTATTGTATGTCCACGGAAACCATGACGACAAATACGGGAAGATTCCCCCGGAAGGCTGCACCTGCATCGAGGATCAGATTTTCGTCTACGAGGGCGTCCGGATTCTGGGACTTGGCGGCTCCATGCGCTATAAGCCGGGGTACAATCAGTATACGGAAAAGCAGATGCGCCAGCGGGTCAAGAAATTATGGTTCCAGCTGCTGCGCAAGGGGGGCTTTGACATTCTGGTGACGCATGCGCCGGCCTATCAGCTCAACGACGGGCGGGATCTGCCCCACCAAGGGTTTCAGGTGTTCCGGGAGCTGATGGAAAAATATAAGCCCAAATATTTTCTTCACGGGCATGTGCATATCAATTACGGACAGCGCCATAAGCGCTATGACAAGTATCAGGATACCCATGTGATTAACGCCTATGAGCGATGTATTATTGATTTGGAGGACGAAAATCCGCAGGAGCATATCCGCTGAGCATGATTTACTCAAAACGCCATTGCCTTCGCCAGCCAGCTGTTATAATTGCGCTATCTACGTATGTTCCTGCAATTTCCCTGCCAATCAATGATTATTCTTCACTGCCTGCTTATTACTACACCATATTATCTCGATTCTGTCCATTATAAAGAAACCTCCTCACTTCCATAATCAAATCATTTGGATTATCATCAATTACCACATAATAAATAATATAATTATCCACATAAATACGGTAATAAGAATATCTGCGCTCTCGGACAGAATGATATGCTTCAAATGATTCTGCCACTGGAAGCCGCTCCATAATAGCAGCTTCCACCTTATCCAATAAATCATCTGCCGCTTTCGGATTCTTCAGTTTCCCAAGGATATAAGTTACTTTTTCATCAAGATCCTCATAAAAAAGCGGCAGATACCTCAACCTGTATTTTTTACTGAGCATTTATCTTCCTCCGCAGATTTCCAAATACTTCATCATGGCTCATCCGGACAGTACCTTCTGCCGCAAGTCTATCTGCTTTATCCAATGCCGCTTCCACACCATCCGTCAACTTTGAATACTCTTCAAGACTAAGTACCACCATTGCGCCATATCCGTTTTTTGTTAAATATACGGGTTCACCCGCATTTACAATTCTCTCAATATCAGGAAACTTATTTCTTAAATCTGAAACAGGTCTAATCTGTAACATTTTCTCTCACTCCTTATCAATATTTTATCTTTATTTTATCATTATCCATATTGTACTCTACTATCCATAAAAAAACAACTACCGTTAAAGATATTTCTTAAATTGTTCCATTGCCTGCAATTCTTCCAGTGTAAAAGATATCGTTTCTCCGCGATCAATTTGTGCCTCACTTTCATCAATCATAGCAAGATATTCCATGTTTCGCTTTGCTTTCTGCAAAGCGTTGTATTCGGCTTCATTTATCATGTAGATATTTCCGTTCCGTGGTCTTGAAATGGCAACCGTTTCGCCCATGCTGACCTTATCACACCATTCTTTAAAATTATCTCGGACATTTACAGATTTTACTGCCAGCATAGTTTCAAACTCCTATTCTAAAATGTACGTTTTAATGTATATGTTTCTGTACTATTATGAAATTCAAAGCATAAACCAGTGTCAATAAAAATAAAAAGGAAAATATTGTAAATGCAACAGTTCTGCCAGCCGTCTTATGCTGGTCAACTCAATTGTAAGGCTGACCAGCATGAGCAAAGGCATCTGCGAAGCAACGGAAAGCACCGCAGGCGCGGCAAGGAGGGGCGCCCGCCGGACAGGCAAAAACAAGCCGCCCGATTTGAACGGGCAGCTTGTCAGCGGGCGCTCTTGTCCCGATAGAACATATTTCGCAAAGTGCAGATATCCTTGGGGACTTTATCCAAATCGCAGGAGCATATCCGCTGAGCATGATTTACTCAAAAGCAGTACTTCCGGACAAATGCTTCATCGTAATCACTGATACTTCATAAGCAATTCGTATTTCATCCCCTGCTTCATCTGTTTTTTTTTAATATTCACGGCTTTGAATGCGCCCCAGCAGCCGTATATGAAAACCTATAGAAAGGCGGGCGGCAAATCTTGCATTCTTACCCCAGCAAATGCATGGAATATAGTCTGCTTTATTGTATGTTCGGTTGACTGCCACCAAAATATCCGTAACCTCTCGTCCCATAGGCGTTTTGCGATATATGGGTTCTTTGCATAGATAACCATCCAAATAAATTTGATTATAATAACAGCCGCTTTCTTCCTTAGCTAAAAACTCTATTTTTTTCGCAAATACGGACAATACCATCCTGCTTTTGCCAAATATATGCTGGTTATATGAACGAAACTGTCCATCTATATAAACATAATTTCCTTCCATGTTTTCTGATAATCCAAGTACTGCCTCAGATGCCATAATGGGGATATAATCTATACGCCTGCTCTTTCTCTCTACTATAACATTCACTGTATAAAAGCATTCGTCTTTGACTCTATGGCTATACTGGAATTCAGATGCTGTTTTTCCTATAATAAAGACTTCATTCGTTACTAATATATGCTTTTCCATTCTTTTCTTTGTAATCACTAAACTTTTCCTTATGCCTGTATCATATTTTTCCTTTTCCCACAAAAACCTTCTTTTTATAAGAATATCATATTTTTGTATATCGTGCAATCAAAATTCTTTAATCAGCGTATTTTATTCCACATATAAGAGAATCATTTCCTGTACACTATAAACAATTACAATACAATAAGGAAGGAGCATCCTATGGAAATACTTGGCATCGGCGATAGATTAAGGAAATTGCGCATTAGCAGCAAAATGTCCTTGAAACAGGTTTCCGAACGACTTGGAATCTCCGTAAGCTCCCTGTCCGGCTATGAACTGAATGAAAAAAATCCCTCCTACAAAAATCTTCTAAAGCTTGCAAGGCTCTATAGTGTTTCCTGTGATTACCTTATTGGAAATGAGGAACACCGCACGCTTGACGTTTCCGACCTGACTGACCGCGAAATTGATTCCCTTGCAGAAATCATTTCTCTTTTCAAAGAAAATAAAGGAAAATAAATCTTCTAACACTTAGCAGAATACAAAGATTGTCAAAAAACAAGCCGCCCGATTTGAACGGGCAGCTTGTCAGCGGGCGCTCTTGTCCCGATAGAACATATTTCTCAAAGTGCAGATATCCTTGGGGACTTTATCCAAATCCTCCCCATCGTGCAGCTTCCTGACCCATGCGTAGTACTCGTTTGCCAGCGGCGTGGTCAGGGACGCGGTTCTGGTGATATAGCCCTTGCGGATTGCCTCTCTTGATACGCTTCTCATGTATTTCCAGAAATTATAATAAGCCAGCTTCAGCTTCGTCATATACCCGGCGCTGTCCTCAATGACAAAGCCCTCGATTTTACGGCCCTGATATTCGTAGTCCTCCTCCGTAATATCGTAATACCAATCATAAAATTCCTGCCAGCTGGCTATCTCAAAAGCCTTTTCCTTTGTGGTCAGCCCGAACTGGTTTGCGATATGGCACATGGCGTCATAGTCATATTTGGAAAATACCATGGAATTTCGGACGATATCCAGAAGATACGGCCTGCTCTCCGGATATTCGATAATATGGGGGTCGTTCTCCATATCCACACATTCAAACACAAAGGAAACCTGATTTTCCTTGCAGTAGAGCTTTATTTTCTCCAAATTTTCCGCCGATACCCTTTGCTGCAGCATCCCCCGAAACCACTGGGCATACTGGCTGTCCAAGGTGGATTTGCTGGCCGTCAGGAGATCGTCCTCGTATTCATTGTAGCTGACAATTCCCAAGAATCCGTTTTCCTTCACATAGGCCGTCACCGGAAACTGAAGCTTGTGCTGAAGCATTTCAAATTTCGTCTCCGGACGTTCATTGATATTAAAAAATTTGTCATAGGACCTTGCCACGACCCTGTTCTTCGCCGTATCTAAATACAGGCCTCTGGCCTTGGTGGTCTGTGCGTCCCAGATTCTGTCCTCAAAGGCTTTGTCCGTGTAATTAAAAGAGGAAATATTGCCGAATTTCTTCTCCTGAATATACCGGTTCCGCCGCAGGGAGACAATCACATCCTCCACAGGAATATTCACCACCGGCGTATCGCCCTGCTTAGGCCCTTCTTCCGGCGCCGTTTCCGGGGCTCTGTACACATCATTCTTTACCTCGACGCAGTGAATCCCCTCCGCGTCCACCTGCACACAGCGCAGGCACCCGCCGAATTCCACCTGTCCTTCCAGATTAAATACCCTGTCGTTTGCCTGAACCGACATCTGCTTGGTGTTGCGGTGTCCGTGAATCTGATAACAATTATCCAGCGTGGTATCAAAGAAGGTGTCCGAAACCTTTTCAATGGCATTGTAATCTCCCACACCCTTGATCATCTGTTCCGTCGCCACGAAGGACAGATTCTCCGGCAGGGTACTCAGTCCTCCATGTGTGACCAGATAGACGTTTTCCCCATATTTATAATAAGCGCACTGGCCGAATTTCCGGTAGAGCTGCCTTACGCTCTTTTTGCTGATTCCCGCCGCTTCCAGCGCGGGCCTCGTCACCAGCTCAAATTCCTGAGACCTGCCCACGCAGTCGCTGGCCCACAGCCACAGCCATCTCTCATGGTTGCCCTCCAGCATCAGCACGTTTTTCCTGTCCATAATGGAGAGGAGGAATTGAATCACTTCCACATTTTCAATGCCCCTGTCAATGTAATCTCCCACAAATATGTACATTTCATCGTCCTTGATGCCGCCGTTGTCCGCCAGATATTTCTGCAGCACCGTGTTGCAGCCGTGGATATCGCCGATATGGTGGATTTTTTTATACTGGGACATATCGAACATCCTGAGCCATATGGTATCCAGCTCATCCGGCTGAATTACCTTGATGCCGGAGGGAATCTTCTGTGTGGCGAATCTTGCGTACATGGTGTCAATGGCCCTCTCGGGAACCCTTTTGAACTCCTCCCGTCCGGCGTTCCTTCTCTTCACTTCCTCGATGGGAATGTGGGTGAAATCCACACAGTACATCCGATATCTGTAGGTCTCGCACATTTCCTTGTAGCGGTTCATCTCGCTGGTCTTGGAATTGGTGGCGTCGATGACCGTGAAATCGCCCCTCTGCATCCGGACCTCAAGAATATTAAACAGGGTCTTCCACACAATATTGTCATTGCTCTGGCTGATGCCCACGGTTCCGTCGGCCTGCAGGATCGGGCTCTGGCACAGAAGCCTGATGTCATCCGCCGCCAAGGTATAGGGCTTTAAACCGTTCTGCTCAATCCAAGTGGACTTTCCGCATCCCGCCGAACCTCTTAACAAAAGTAAAATCCGCATCCATATTCCTCCTGTTTTAAAATCGCCGCCTGCGGCAATCTGCTTCGTCTCTCCGCCGCCGCGTTTCTCGTTGAATAATTTTATCTGCAAAGCCGCGGCAGATCCCGTTACAAGTTTTGGGAGCCATTGCCGCCTGCTTTTGTTCCGTTCTTAAACTGTTATGCCCTTAGCGGGAAAACTCCGTAAGATTACTATAAACTCCTCCGGAGCGTCTGTCAACCTTTCTCCGGCGGAAAACCGCTTCCGGATAAGGCTGAACCGTCCTCTCCCGCTCTTTCCCATCTCCTCGCCAGACTCAGGTATGATTGGTAGATTATCACAAACCCCAGCGGCCCGCCGATGATTCCCCATAGCCCGAAAAGCTTGATGCCCGCGTAAAGGGAGAGCAGAATCGCGATGGGTGAGACTCCTATTTTCCGGCCGATCAGCTTTGGCTCCAAAAGCTCACGGATAAAAATGCAGGCCACATATAGAATCAAACAGACCACCGCGCTCACATAATCAGCCCCGAAAAACTGCTGCACGCCCAGCGGCACCAATACGATTCCCGTGCCGATAAAGGGCATCGCATCCAGAATTCCCGCCAGAATTCCCCACAGAATTCCGTTTCGTATGCCGCATACCCCCAGCACCACCGCCGCCAGAGTGCCGATAATGCTCATAATAATAAACTGCGCCTTGATATAAGTGGCAATATAGCGAATAATTCCGCAGACGACTTCCAGATATACATGGCACTCTTCTCTGTCCAGCAGCCGGTTCATAATGTTGTCATAATCCTTAGCCAAAAGCACCGTGGCGATGACAAACGTCACCAAAAAACCGCCGAAGGAAGCCAGAATTTTCACATACTCCAACGACTGTGAGAGAACTCCCGGCAGGAGCTGTCCTTGAAAGTAATTGATGCCCTCCTGCACTCTGGTCAAAATGGTCTGCTCCAAATACTGTCCGTTGATTCTAAGGGTTCTGCCCACCACATTACAGATTTCATGCACGATCGCCGCCAATTCCTCCTCCAAGGAATCCAGTATCTCTATCCAGTCCGGCATACTCCCCACAATCCACGAAAACAGTATCCACACAAGCCCCGCCAGAAGCACGCAGGCAAACAGCAGCAAGAGCAGAGCGCCCACCTGTCTGTGTATTTTCAATCTGCTCTGCATTTTCTGCAATAACGGCCCGAAAATCGTCACAAACAGCATTGCCGCCAGCACGGGGGCTGTAAGAGGCGCAATCACCTTCAGGAAAAAATATACTGCTCCTGTCAAGAGGAGCAGTACAATGACTCGGTTGTTTTTGATTTTGTCCACCATACTTTTCTCGACCTTTCTTACGCTTCCCGTCATGCTGCCTGCGGAGGCGGCGCCTCTGATAGAGACACAAACAATACGCGAGAAAAACGCTGCCCAAAGCGAGCCTGCCCGCTTGCGTTTTTCAGTGTAAGACTTAGAATTTCTTAGATGACGTTTTTTGGTGTCTTAGAAATTCTTCTCGCACTTAGTATGGCTTTTATTTGTCAATTCATTCCTTCAAACATGGAAAATATTTTCGCCCTTGGTTTTGCTTGGAAATTCATTCTCTTTTGAGATATGGGATGGAGAAATGCAAGGCTGTACGCACAGAGCGCCGGGCTTTGGACATTTAACCTGCGCGACAAGACCTTAGACTCCGCGTTTCCATACTTTAAATCTCCCAAAATAGGGACTCCCGCATGCGCCATCTGTGTACGGATTTGATGAAAACGGCCTGTTTGAATATGAATATCCGCCAAGGCTATGCATTGCTCCCGCACATCTGCCTCATTCCATGCATCCGCCTCGTTTGGCGCGCCTGTCTCATTTTGTGCTATCGCCTCTTTTGGCGTGCCTGTGTCATTTTGTGCTTCCGCCGTATACTGTGGTATTTGGAGTCTCCGCTCCTGTAAAATATGATACTGAAGCACAGCGCGTTTCGCTTCCGGCATTTCTCCTTCCTTCACAATTATCGCCTTGTTGTCTTCATTTTTATATAGAAAATCCACAAGCTCTCCTTCCTCTGGGAAAGGGCATCCGCAAAGCGCCGCATAGTAATGTTTATGAAAGCTTCCGCCATTCTCCTGATTCTGCAGCTGTTTGGACAGGGACGCCGCCGCCTTTTTGTTTCCGGCAAATACCAGCAGTCCCTCCACGGGCTGATCCAGACGGTGAATTACTCCAAGATACGGCGCGCCTCCTCCGGTCAAAGAATTCGCGGAGCCTCTTCGGCGCTTAAGATAGTTTTTCAACTCGCTGACCATGTCCATCTGACCCGTCCCTGCCGTCTGGACCGCAAATCCGGCAGGCTTGTATACCACTAAAATATCCTCGTCCTCATATAAAATCTCTGTCTTCATCCCTATTTCCCCATCTCATAAAGAACTGCCCGCATCTTACCATCTCCAATCCGCTATGACAGCCTCTCAAATTGCCTCACAATCTCCGGCCCTTTCACTGATTTCATCCATTATGTAATGTCGCATGTCTCACAACATGCCTCGATATGTCACCGGAAACCTCCTTCTATGAAATATCCGGCTCCCCCGCTTGAGCGGCACAGACGCCCCTGTCCAAGCTTCGCCGAAGCCCCTTGGGGTAATGGTTCTTCATAATTCCCCCGGCCAGTTTGCCCCAGCCGATGCCAAACCCATCCACACAGATTAAATACCATCCCTTCTCCCCCTCCGCCGGAAACGTCTCTCCGTTCAGGTAGGACAGGACGGTCCTCTCCCCCGCTTTTAAATTCCACGTATGTGCCGCTCTTTGTGGCCGAACCGCCAGCGCCAGCGCATGAGAAGGCTCAAATCGATTTTTCTTTAATTCTCCCAGATGCAGGCCGGGACGCAGTACCTTCAGTCCGCTCAGGGCAGGCATCCCGGCCGGAGCAAGATATAGATTATCTCCAAATCTAAGCATCCGAAGCTCCCCGCACATGCCGGTCAGTTCACCAAGCTCTCTTAGCGCAGCGTTGATTTTGGCCTGCCTCAAACCTCCCTTGAGTAACGGTCTGCCGGAAACCTTCATTCTGTCCTCCGCAATTTTCGTCCCCGTATCCCATATTCCAAAGCTTTCACAGCAGAAATCCACGAAATCCGCCAGCTCTTTCCGTTCAATCTCCCAAGGTTTCCCGCCTGTCCC
This sequence comes from uncultured bacterium, assembly GCA_948467735.1. Classification (GTDB taxonomy): domain Bacteria; phylum Bacillota; class Clostridia; order Lachnospirales; family Lachnospiraceae; genus Acetatifactor. The sequence continues at coordinate 21,320 of CAOKFN010000034.1, read as the reverse complement.
GGAACTTCTGTATGGTTCCGGCTGAATTCCCGAATTTCCACAGTCCATTGACCGACTTTCCAAATTTCCACAGTCCGCCGATCGGCTTCCCTGACTTCCACCGCCTGCCGACTGACCTTGCATACTTCCACAGGCCTCCGGCCAGCTTCCCGAGCTTGCGTATTTTGACGGCGGCCCTCCGGTCTTTTCCAGAACCGCCGCATAGTGCCCCTCCCCTTTTATGCGGTGGGGCCATAGCCGCAAAGTACCCTCCAATCCGGGAACCGGCTCTTCAAGATACTCCGGCACGCCGTCGCATCCTGCCAGCCCCAGCTTTTCCTTCTCCATGGGCAGAACAGGCACAATTTCAAAGTCTGTATGGCGCTGAAGAAACCTTGTGATGCTGCCTTCGTTCTCCTTTGGCGCAAAGGTACAGGTGGAATATACCAGCCTGCCGCCGGGCCGAAGCATCCTAGCGGCGCAGTCCAGTATCCCATCCTGCCTTTCCGCACACAACGCCACGTTTTCGGGACTCCACTCCTCGCAGGCCGTATCGTTTTTGCGAAACATCCCCTCCCCAGAACAGGGCGCGTCCACCAAAATTCTGTCGAAATATTCCGTAAAAAGCTCCGCCAGCCGCTCCGGCGTCTCATTGGTGACGCAGGCATTGCAGACTCCCATCCGTTCTATATTTTCCGACAATATTTTCGCCCTTGCGGGATGAATCTCATTACACACCAGAACGCCGTCCCCTTTCATTTTGGCGGCTATCTGAGTACTTTTCCCTCCCGGCGCGGCGCACAAATCAAGCGCCCGGCAGCCCGGCCGCACATCCAGAAGCTCCACCGGCGCCATGGCGCTGGGCTCCTGAATATAATACAGCCCCGCCTCATGATACGGATGCTTTCCCGGGAATTCCTCCGCCGAATAATAATAGCCGTCCTCCGCCCAAGGTACCTTCGTCCAACACCGTTTCCCTAATTTTACAGAACCTCTTTCCTCCGCCCCTTCTAAAACGCCCTTTGCGGCGCCCAGCACCTGCGCGGCGCTCTGCCCGTCCAACCGCAGCTTCAACGGATTCAGCCGCAGCGCATGAAACCTTTCCTGCGAAAAGGTTTCCAAAAAAGCTCCATATTCCCCGCCCAGCATTTGCTGCATTCTCTCTAAAAACGCCTCTGGAAGCATATCCTCACCCATGATACCTTAGCAAAAATTACTGTTACCTTACCCTTTTCCTATATAAATTACAATTTCCTTCTTAATTTAGACAATAACAAATCTACCCGTACCTGTGTTACGGGCGCGGTTTCGTATATCCTTTTTCCCTCATCCATAAAATCCCTGTTATCTTTTATCATCCGCAAATACTCGCGCCGCTTTCCTTCCTCAACCACTAAATCATTTAACATATCCCGCAAATTCTTTACAACAAGATTGGGAAACGCAATGCGGCCCGCTTCTCCTTCACGAAATGTTCCGTCATTACTTTTCAGAAACGGAATTTCAAAATACTCCGCATAAATTGCCGATACAATTTCTCCTTTGTGACGCTCATGAGGTTTATCTGCCAAACCAGTCTTAAAACGATTGTCACAGTCAATCAGCTGCTTTTCCAGAAATCTGCGATCATTTTTATCAATATCGCTGTGATGAATTACGATGATATCCCCTGAACTTTTCCGCAAAAGAAACTCTTCTGCAATTTTTTTAAGTATCATAGATTTTCCGGCATCAAAATCAATCCTGCGAACAAATCCGCTTTGTATTCCACAGGATCCTGTTTCACCGAATCAATATAACTTAAACCTTTTCCTTCTCCGGTATGTGCATGGTAACACTCATGCCAGCAGGACATATACTGTCTTCCTAAATTCTGCCTGCTGTTAATATAAATACAATCATATGGTTCTTTATGTATGGTAAAGCCGCCCAAAGAAGTGTTTCCATTGATTGCCGGAAATCTTAGTAATAAAAAACCCAATTGCTCTATCATTTTGAATGTATCCTTTATCACTTCCTGTTCACCGATAAAAGTCTCTCTAAATTTTATAGCAATTGGGTAAACTTCCGAATACAGCTTGTTTTTTTCTTCATCCGTCAAGTTTTTCAAAAAAGCACCGCCTAACTATCTTACCCCGATTTTCTTCTGCATAATCATTTCCTGAAAAAGCATATTAGCCTTCTCAAAAGTGGACTGAATTCCCTCCTGAGCGCCATTTACACGGAAATTAGCCGCTTCCAAGTTGTCGCTGGTCTCTGCCAGCAGCTCTTCCGCTGATAATCCTAATATATTACCGCAGCTATGATACATTTGAGGCGTAAAGCTGCAAAGCCCTGTTTCAATTTCCTTTAACATTTTCTCTGCAATTCCATATTTTTCAGCGAACGCCGCAATGTCCAGATTACTGCTCTTTCTCTTCTTCCTCACCATTTTACTTAATTCATAACTAGTATACACAGGGCGAGAATCGTTCGTTTTGTTTACATATTCATAAATATCTGCCATATTCATCCCTCCTTTTTCTCATACTGTATGCATTAAGCTTATTTATAGTATACCATAATTCCGTGCGTATTAATGCATATAAAAACAAAAGCCGACATAATGACATTTTGCATCGGCTTAGCTGTTCAACCGTTCCATAACGCCAGAATTTACCGTACTGCACTGGTTAAACGTATAAGGCTGGCGTTATGTAGTCGGGTAACTCGTAAATTATAACTGTTAAGCAGTATAAACTAAATTTAGTCACAATCATTCATTGCGAACTTTTATGGTAACATAATAACATATTTTACAAATTTACACCATATTTATCATACATTTACTTAACTCTCTTTTAAGAAAAACAGCCCCAGCAATATAATACTTGTCCTTATTTATAAATCAATGGGTTATGTTGGAATTTTCTTTGTTCCTGTCCTTTCAAGCAGACCACAAAGGAAAGTCATTTGCATTCTTTATGAATCTTTTCAAATATCGCCAGCTCCCTTTCGTCTCCCGCATAAAGCCAAAAGTATCGGAAAGTAAATATCGCAGACAATGCTTTCCTTCTTTCTCCAAGAAGGAGCAAGGGAAGAATAGTTTTTGAACTGCCTCATTTGTTCTTCACTGATATTTTGAATGAGATTTTCATCCGAAATCATTTCAATCAGAGACTCCAAAAAATACGGATTGTCATCGTCAAAAATCGGCCTGCGTTCGGACGCCGAACTAAGCCCCTTCATAAACCATGCAAAATCTATCGGATGGGCGTCAAAGCTGCGGATACTGATTTTCTCCCGCGGAGCATTCCAATTGTAATTAAACGGCCCCACAAAATGGCCGCAGTTGACATAGATATTCCCGTCGTGATAATCCTTCATGATTTCTTTGCAGTGCCGGTATGATTTACTGACCATTTCGAGATTCCCGGCGTTTCTCCAGAAAAAAGTTTTTTCCAATATACTGATATGATTCGCCGCGGGAAAAGCCGCCCCTTTGATGTAATATCTACAGGGTCGGCCTTTGAAGATCGCTTTCTTTGAAAAGTCATCCGGACTTGAGTAATTCAGCGCGCTTTTGAAGGCGTTTAGCGCGTTTGAAATCTGCTCTTGTATCTGGGGCAGGCTTTCGTCGGCGCCAAGCTCCACAAGCTGTTCCGCCCATATGGCGCGAAAGCCGCCGCGTCCGTACTCATCCATGGCGCTGCCCGCTTTGTAGAAATGATCCTTTGCGTAATCCTGCCACTGAATGAGAGCTTCTTTGGCCCTGACCATTCGGGGATTGGTTATCTCTACGCCGTTTCTTTTTAACAGATCAACGGTTGCGTCAAAGCCGTCAAAGTAGACTCCATGGAGAACAGAGCCGAAAAAGCCGTTCTCCCGCTGACATGCAAACGCTTTCTTGACCTTGGGCAGAGTCAGCAGCTTCTCCTGTAATTCCATCATTTCAGAAGTGCCTGCGGCTTCGCCGCATATTTCTTTCCTCACACGATATTGAATGTTTGGAGACGCATGTTCAAGCAGGAAATCCACCTGCCTTTGAAACGGTCTATCGTCCATTGTCTCACCCCCATAATACCCTTCACACTTTCTGCCTCTGTCGGCGGCCGCGAGGCCCAAATGACACAAACAATCCATGAACTGGTGCAGAACCGAAATGACTTAGATTTTCTTAGGCCGGGTACTTTCCAGCCTTAGAAAATCTTCATTCCGTTCACACTTTAAACCGATATCCCACGCCCCAGATAGTCTCAATATACTGAGGCTTCGCCGTATCCGGTTCAATCTTCTCCCGTATTTTCTTGATATGCACCGTGACTGTGGCAATGTCTCCGATAGAATCCATATCCCATATTTCCCGGAACAGTTCTTCTTTCGTATACACATGGTTTGGATTCTCCGCCAGAAAAGTCAGCAGATCAAATTCCTTGGTCGTAAAAGTCCTCTCCTCGCCGTTTACATAGACGCGGCGGGCCGTCTTGTCAATGCGGATGCCCCGGATTTCCACAATATCGTTTTGAGGCTTCTGATTGGTTCCCACCAGACGCTCATATCTGGCCATATGGGCCTTGACTCTGGCCACCAGCTCGCTGGGGCTGAAGGGCTTTGTCATATAATCGTCCGCCCCCAGACCAAGCCCCCGGATTTTGTCAATATCGTCCTTCTTCGCCGAAACCATGAGGATAGGAATATTCTTTTCCTCGCGAATCTTCCTGCACACCTCAAAGCCGTCCAAGCCCGGCAGCATCAAATCCAAAATCACCAGATTATACTCGCCGCCAAGAGCCATGGAAAGCCCCTCGTCTCCGGTATTGCAGATGTCCACCTGAAAATCGCTCAGCTCCAGATAATCTTTCTCCAAATCCGCGATGGCTTCCTCATCCTCAATGATTAAAATTTTGCTCATGCCAATATCCTGCCTTTCTTATCTTTTTAGGCCTTCTTAACCTTACTTCCCCTTTGCCCTTCTTAACCTTCCTGCCTCGTTTCCCTTATAAGCCATGTTACTTCTCGTCCTGAAGCTCGATATATTTTCTCAGCACAAAATTAATGCAGGTGCCCTCCCCTTCCCTGCTGGCGGCCCAAATATAGCCGCCGTGATCCTCCACAATCTTTTTCACAATAGAAAGGCCGATGCCGCTGCCGCCCTGAGCGGAGTTTCGGGAGGCGTCCGTCCGATAAAAACGCTCGAAAATCTTCGGCAGGTCTTTCTGTGCGATTCCCTTTCCGTTATCCTCAATCTCAATGCGGATGGAATCCACCTCGTCCAGAATCCGAATGTCAATGACGCCTTGAGCCTTGTCCATATATTTTACGCTGTTGCTGATAATATTATTGATGACCTTCTTCATCTGCTCCGGATCGGCAATGACAACCGTATCGGGCTGTGCCAGATTGGAATAATTCAGCTCGATGCCCTTCTGTTCCAAATCCAGCCCCACTTCCTCCACACAGTCCCCAAAATAATCCGCTACGTTAATCCGATGGAAATTGTAAGGAATCCGATTATTGTCGATTCCCGAATAATAGGTCAGCTCATTGATCAGCCGTTCCATGTCGTTGGCTTTGTTATAAATGGTTTTAATGTATTTATCCATTTTCTCAGGAGTCACCGCCACGCCGTCCATAATGCCCTCCACATAGCCCTTGATAGCGGTAATGGGAGTTTTCAGGTCGTGGGAAATATTGCTCACCAGCTCCCGGTTCTGTTTTTCGCTCTCCTGACTCTCTTCCGTAGTCTCCTTCAGCCTGAGACGCATGTCCTCATAATTCCGGTACAAATCTCCGATTTCGCCCTTGGCGTCGGTCTGCAGCGCATACTCAAAATTTCCCTCCTTAATTTTACGCATGGCTACGTTCAGTTCATTGATCGGATTAAACACCCCTCTGTGAATCCATCTGGTAAGCATCAGGCTGGTAAACATTAAGATAAAGAAAATGGCTATGAACATATCCCTCAGCAGATGCTTGGAAATCAGGGAATTTACTTTGGTAATGACAAACACGCTTCCCTTGCCGCCGTCGGGGAAAATAAAATCCAGCTGTTTGACAAATTTATCCAGCTCATCATAGTAAATCCCCGAATCCTCCGATATCTCCCGCTCCTGATAGCCCGGCAGTCTGGGGAATATGATTTCCGCCGCCTCTTTATTTCCGGCATAATAAAGCTCATTTTCCTTTCTCACAATAAGATAAGTAGTCTTTCTGGCAATCTGGGAATTAACATATTCCAGATACTCTACATCCGCCAGCCTTGAGGCGTCCTTTTGAATCTGATCCTGAAGAAAATAAAAGGCCTTGTCCGTGGCGTCCACCACTTCCTGCATACTTTCCGCCAAAACGGTATAATCGGGCTTTGCAATGGGGAATCCTCTCTGTACGTTCATCAAATACAGCCCGATACCGCAGAATGCCAGCACTGTCAGCACTAACGGAAGAATCACGATTGTGACAAAAGTCACCCGCAGTCTAGTCTTAAATCTCATCGCCGCACCCTTGTTTTCAGCCCTTTCCTTATATTTTGAAGACAAAAATTAGTCAGACACAATGCTTCGTGAACATTACAGGAACCGCTTCGCAGCCCCTGTAATCATAAGGTCTATTATAGCATATCCCTTTGGGCAAATTATAAATTATGGGAAATAATATCATAAAAAAAATCTTAAATAATACTCGGCGGCGCAGAATAGCAGCTTTTTCCTTTATCTTGTGTTTATAAAGCTTATCTGTTATAATGAGTTGCAGCATATGACGAAGCAATGGTATTTATGTCAGAACAAACAGCGCGGCGCGGCCGGATTCTGCCCGGCTGCGGACGCCGCACCGTGAAAGGAGACATTATGAAACATAAAAAGATTACGGCGCTTTTTCTTGCATTGACAATGTGTTCCGCACTGGCGGGCTGCGGGGACAAGACTCCCTTGGACGCCGGGAATCCGGTTACGATCGAAGTGTGGAACTATTATAACGGCAACCAGCTCACAGCCTTTGACAATCTGGTAAAAGAATTTAATGAGACCACCGGCAAGGAAAAGGGTATTATTGTAAAAAGCAGCAGCCAAGGTTCGGTGAACGATTTGGAGACAAACGTTTTAGCCGCCATCAGGGGCGAGGTTGGCGCCGCCGAGGTTCCGAACATCTTCATGGCATACGCGGACACCGCGTATACGGCGGATCGCATGGGCGGCATCGTTGACTTGAAAGAATATCTCACCGAGGATGAAATCGCTTCCTACATAGACAGCTACATCAAAGAAGGCGACTTTGACGGCAGCGGCGAAATCAAAATTTTTCCCATGGCGAAATCCACGGAGGTTCTGGTTATCAACAAGACGGACTGGGATGTGTTCGCGGCGGAAACCGGCGCGGATTATGGAGATCTTGCGGATATGGAGGGACTGGTGAAAACCGCGCAGGCCTATTATGAATGGACGGACGCCAAAACCCCGGACGTACCCTCGGACGGCAGAGCCCTGTTCGGCCGGGACGCCATGGCAAATTATATGTTAATCGGCAGCATGCAGCTTGGCACGGAGCTTTTTCAGGTCTCCGACGGCAAAATGACACTGAATTTTGACAAAGAAACCGTGAGAAAATTATGGGACTGCTATTATGTGCCTTTTGTAAAAGGGTATTTCGCGGCGGCGGGACGTTTCCGCAGCGACGACATTAAAACCGGAAATATCATCGCTTTTGTGGGCTCCTCCTCCGGCGCCTCTTTTTTCCCGGATACGGTGAGCCTCGACGACAACACAAGCTATTCCATTGAAATGGATGTGCTCCCCTGTCCCGGATTCGCGGGGGGAGGCGCCTATGCGGTCCAGCAGGGCGCCGGCATGGTGGTGACGGAGGGCAGCGAAGCCGAAATCTACGCTTCCGTAGAATTTCTGAAATGGTTTACGGCAGACGCGCAGAATATTCTATTCTCCGTCCAGTCCGGATATCTTCCGGTTACAAAAACCGCAAACCATATGACTGCCATCGCCGACAGCGGCGCTCAGATGAGCCCCGGAATGGAAAAGACGCTATCCGTTGCCGTAGACATGGTAAACCATAACCAGCTCTATACCACAAAGGCTTTTGAAGACGGCACAAAAGCGCGCAGTATTTTGGAATATGCCCTGAGCGATCTGGCCGCGCAGGACCGCGGAATCGTGAAAGAACGGCTGGCCGCCGGACAGACTTTAGAAGAAGCTTCAGCTGAATTTTGTACGGATACATACTTTGACGCATGGTACGAAGATACCCTAAAGCAGCTGCAGGCATTCGCATACAAATGAGCAGGAGGTGGCATATATGCCTGCAAGGAGAAAAGACAAAACCATTTTCCGCCAAATATTACTGCCCCTTTTAAGCGTTCTGGCGTTTGAAATGCTGTTTATGATAAGCGCTATCTTATTGGGCGGCGTCATAGACAGGCTGAACCAAAACGCCATGGATATGCTTGCCCAGCAGACGGAAAACCGGGGAAATTATCTGTTAAACGAAATGATCGGCAGCTGGTCCGATCTGCGTATGCTCTCGGAGGAAATCGATGAAAAAGTGCAGCAGCGGCTTGAACAGGGCGTACTGACGCTGGAGGATTTAAACGAGAACACCAGCGGGTGTATCTCGCTGATGAAAAGTATCAGCTCCGATCTCGCCAACACCATGTACAGCAAAAAAATTTCCGGAATATTTGTGATATTCAATACCCGGGATTTGACCGGAGACGAAGCGCCGGAGTCGCTGCCCGGAGTTTATTTAAGAGACCTTGACCCCGCATCGACCCCCTCGATACGGAACGCGGATCTGTTATGGGAACGTGCCCCGTCGGATGTGGTTCGTTCCGGCTACATTGCCACGGACTCCGGATGGCAGCCGTCTTTCTCAAAAGAAGACAGCATAGAGAAGGCCTTTTTTTACCAGCCCTTTCAAGCCGCCTTCACCGACGACCGCAGGCTGAATGAAAAAGAATACGGCTATTGGACGACAAAAGCCTATTCTTTGTCCGGCGACAGCCGCACCTCCATATCATACTCCATTCCGCTTATGTTAGAGGACGGCACGGTCTACGGCGTGCTGGGCATTGAACTGTTGACGGACTACCTTCAATCCCTTCTTCCCACCGGGGAGCTTTTGGACGACAGACAGGGGTCCTATCTGCTGGCCGCCTCCTTCGGAGAAGAAAAAACACTGACTCCCATTATCCTTTCCAGCGATACCATGACATTGTCGGAAGCGGAGGAGAAATGCTTCTCCCTGCTGGATGTGGACGACGCGGAAGACGCGGAGGGAAATTATTACGCCTCGGCGAAAAGGCTTGTCCTGTACAGCAGCCACGCGCCTTTTGATTCGGATCAATGGTATCTGCTTGGAATCGGTTCCAAAGAAAACCTGTTTGCATTTTCCAGACAGATTCAGACCATATTGTTTCTGTCAGTGATACTGACAACCGCCGTCGGACTGGCGGGCATTGTATACGCAAGCTACAGGCTTTCAAAGCCCATCCAGCGCCTGTCGGAAGAGGTGGCAAAGGCGCAGCAGGACAACAGCCTCCCCAGCTTACCGGCCACCGGAATCCGGGAAATCGACCGATTCGCGGACTCGATTTCCCGTCTTGGCCGGGAGGTGGTGGCGTCCTCCACCCGTCTTTTGAGCATTATGGACATGGCGAGCGTGGAGCTTGCAGGCTATGAGCTTCAGGAAGAGTCGGGGCATGTGTATGTGACGGATAATTATTTTCCCATGCTGGGCTTGGAAGGTGTGGACGTGAAGAACCTGACCCTTCAGGAATTTCGGGACTTACAGCAGAAGCTCCACCGCTCGCTGGAGCATTTCGGCACAGAGGACGGAAGCGTGGTGTACAGCGTGCCCCAGCCGGACGGCAGTATATGTTACCTGCGCTCCGAACACCAGAAGAAAGCCGGACGGCAGGTGGGGTTGATTGAGGATGTGACCGCATCCACATTGGAGAAAAAACGGATAGAACGGGAAAGGGACAGCGACGGCCTGACGAAGCTATATGCCAGAAGGGGCTTCAAACGGGCCGCCGATCAGCTTTTCTTAAAACCGGAGGTCTTAAAGCATGCGGGGCTTTTAATGATAGATTTGGATAATTTAAAAACCACCAACGACAGATTCGGCCACAACTTCGGCGATAAATATATTCAGACCGCAGGAAGATGCTTTGTGGAAAACACGCCGGAAAACACCTTATGCGCCCGTATGTCGGGAGATGAATTCATTGTCTTTTTCTACGGATATGACAGCGTGGAAGAAATCAGGGAAAAAGTGAAAACGCTTTATCAGGCCATACATGAGGTGGCGTTTATTCTTCCCAACGGGGACAATATGGGCCTCAGCGCTTCCGGCGGTCTGGCTTGGTATCCCGAAGACAGCATAAATTTGTCAGAGCTTATGAAATATGCGGATTTTGCCATGTATCAGATCAAGCGCTCACAAAAAGGCGGATACACGGAGTTCGACGCGGAAATTTATCAACAGCATCTGCTTCAGAACCAAAGCCGGCTGGAACTGCATCAAATGCTGGAGGCCAAGGACGTCAACTACTTTTTTCAGCCGATTTTTGAGAGCAGGAAGGGCAGCCCGTATGCGTATGAGGCTCTGATGCGGGTCAATCTGCCCACCCTGCGTTCCCCGGAAACGGTGCTTCGTCTGGCAAAAGAAGAGGGCTGTATGCATGATATTGAATATATTACTCTTTTCCGGGCCACCGAATGTTATCAGAAACTCAGGGCGCAGGGGGCAGTCTCTCCGGATTCGCTGCTTTTCGTCAATTCCATTGCCAACGAGCGCATGACGGAGGAGGAAGAATGGCAGTACCACACGCGGTTCAAGGAAATACAGGACCGCGTGGTAGTGGAAATTACGGAAGCGGAACATTTGGACTTGGAACTGCTTCGGAAAAAGAGCAGCGTAAAAGGCTTTTCCGGCATGTTTGCGCTGGACGATTACGGAAGCGGCTATAACAGCGAAGTAAATCTCCTAGAGCTGAAGCCCAAATTTGTGAAAGTAGATATCACAATTGTACGCGATGTGGATAAAGATGCCAATAAACAGCAGATTATCAGCAATATCGTAAATTATGCCCACAAACGAGATATGATGATCATTGCCGAAGGTTTGGAAACGGCGGATGAACTGCGGACCTGCCTGAGCCTTGGAGTAGACCTGCTGCAGGGCTATTTTCTGGCAAGGCCGGGGGAAGTTCCCCCGCCAATCAGCAGCGAAGCCCTTCAGGTCATCACCGACCACTGGGAGCAGCAGAAGCTATGACTTGAGAATGATTTAAGGAACTCGGCAGATCCACAGGGTTTTCCGAATTCATAGGACTCTCCGAATTCACAGGACTTGGAGGGTCCCTTTTCATTCTTTAAAAAGTCTTAATTTTCCAGCTATTTACTTTTCCACATTTTGGTTGTAGGATAAAGACGATAAGATTATTTCAAGGAAAGGAATTGATTATGAAAAAGTTAAATATTGCCGTATTTTTCGGAGGGTGTTCCTCAGAATACAGTGTGTCCCTCTCCTCCGCTTCCGGCGCCATCCTCAATCTGGATCGTGAAAAATATATTCCCTTGATGATTGGCATTACAAAGGATGGGACATGGTACTATTATGACGGTCCCATCGACGGACTGCTGAACGATACATGGCACGCTTCCTCTCACTGCACGCCCGCAGTGCTTTCGCCAAACCGCGGCGAGCGCTGTCTGCTTCTTTTCAAGGACGACGGTATTGTCCGCCTTCCCATCGACGCCGCCCTGCCGGTGCTTCACGGAAGGAACGGCGAGGACGGCACCATTCAGGGAATGCTGGAAATGGCGGGGATTCCCTTGGCAGGCTGCGGCACGCTGGCTTCCGCCCTATGTATGGACAAGGACCGGGCGCATAAATTAGTCAGCCTCGCAGGAATTCCCGTGCCCAAGGCGCTGGTTTTAGAGCCGGATACCCCATTGGAGCAGATCGAAGCCTTCGGAAGAGAAGTCGGCTATCCCCTCTATGTGAAGCCGGTCAAGGCAGGGTCTTCCTATGGCGTCACCAAGGTTTCCGGTCAGGAACAGCTCGCCGCCGCGGTATCATTGGCCTTCCAATATGACAATCAAGCCATTGCGGAGGAAAATATCGAAGGGTTTGAAGTGGGCTGCGCCGTAGTGGGAGACAGAGAGCTTCTCATCGGCGAGGTGGATGAAATAGAACTTTCCAGCGGCTTTTTTGATTTTACGGAAAAATATACCTTAAAAACCTCATCCATCCATGTTCCCGCAAGGATATCCCCGTCGAAGGCCGCGGAGATTAAAAATGCCGCCGCCTGCATCTATCGGGCGCTTGGCTGCAGCGGCTTTGCCCGGATAGACATGTTTCTAAAGCCCACGGGAGAAGTGGTGTTTAACGAGGCCAATACCATTCCCGGATTTACGGACCACAGCCGTTTCCCCAGCATGATGAAAGCGGCGGGCTATTCCTTTCAGGAAATTTTGACAAAAATTATTGAACTGGCTTTATGAAAAACTTCAAATGAAAATATTATATTTGACTTTACACGTTATGATAACAGAACGGAGGATGACAAATGCGTACCAGACAAAATTACGGCTGGCTTGACAGGTTTCGGGTCGTGGCCGCCCTGCTTGCCATTACCAACCATACTTCTGCCCTTGCGTCCATAAACGAAGGGGCAGATTTCTTTCTCACAAGGGTTCTGGCTCGGATTGTCGTCCCTTTTTTCCTGATGGTGACAGGACAGTTTGCCGCGGCTCAGTTCTTGGAGCCCTCGCCCGAAAACGGCCCCCGGCTGATGAAATATCTGCGAAAGACCTCTATTCTTTATGTCTTCTGCATCCTGCTGTATCTTCCGATTGGCATTTACGCGGGCCATTATCAGGAGATGACCGTCGGCGCCGCCCTGCGGATGGTCATATTCGACGGTACCTTTTACCACTTGTGGTATTTTCCCGCCAGCATACTCGGCATGCTGATTGTCTACCTGATGAGCCGGAAGCTGAAGCTTTGGGCTATGACGGTCATATCCTCCCTGTTGTATGTGATCGGGCTGTTTGGAGACAGCTACTATGGGCTGGCGCAGAAGGTTCCCGCTCTGGATGCGGTATATGAATTTGGGTTCCAATTTTTCTCCTATACGCGAAACGGTTTATTTATGGCGCCGCTTTTTTTAGTGCTGGGAATGTGGATGTCGGTGCGGGCGGATAAACTGGGTTTGGACGATTCCGGAAACCGGCAGACAGACAGCGTCCTGATTCGCTCCATAGGGGGCCTCACGTTCTCTTTTGCCCTCATGACAGTGGAGGCGTTTGTCCTGCGCAGCTTCCGGCTGCAGCGGCATGACAGCATGTATCTGGCATTGATTCCCACGATGTTTTTCCTCTATCAATGCCTGTTATGTCTGCCCAAAAGTCCCTCCAAGGCCTGTCGCAGCGCGTCCACATGGATTTACATTCTGCATCCCGCATTTATTGTGGTAGTCCGCGCCTTGGGGAAAATTTTAAAGCAGACGGAACTGCTGGTTGACAACAGCGTGGTCCATTATCTGATTGTGACGCTTTTATCCGCTGCGGGAGGTCTTTTGGCAGTGTATATAGAACGGAATTTTCTGCTCCAGCTGCCTTTTGCGGGAAGAAGCCCTTCGGAATCGGCCCTGCGGCGGGAAAAGAATGCCCCCTCCCAGAGAAACGAGGCGTTTATCCAAAAAAGCGGCGGGCTCCCTGCCGGAAAGGACTTCCCCCCGCAGGAAATCGGTCCGTTTTCTCAGGCCTCACAGGAACAGCGCGGGCCCGCAAAGCGCGGCTCCCGTGCTCCAAAGCAGGAACCGGCGCCTCTTCCTAAGCCTCAGAGGGAGGTTTCCTTTGACTCCCGTGCGTGGATAGAAATCAACGCCGCCGCCTTGGCGCATAATGTCGCTTTTCTGCGCTCCCGCCTGCCTGCACACTGCCGCCTGATGCCCGCGGTCAAGGCGGAAGCCTACGGCCACGGCGCGGTTATCATTTCCAGATTATTGAACCAGCTGAATGTGGACGCCTTCTGTGTTGCCTGCGTATCCGAGGGAATCGCCCTGCGCACCGGAGGCGTCAAGGGAGAAATTCTGATCTTGGGCTTCACCGCCCCGGAAGACCTTCCCTTGGTGAGCCGTTATCGGCTGACCCAGACCGTTGTGGATTTTCATTATGCAAAATTATTGGAGCAGTCCGGCGAGGCTCTGCATGTCCACATCGCCATCGACACCGGAATGCACCGCTTAGGGATACGCTGCGAGCGCATCGAGGAAATCTTTGCCGTTTACGAAATGCAGAATCTAATTGTGGACGGGCTTTTTACCCATCTGTCCGTCTCCGATTCCCTGCGCCCTCAACACAAGGCATTTACGGACAGCCAGATTCAGGCCTTTTATGAGGTGGTAAGCCTTTTGGAAGGTCACGGTTATCCCTGCCGGGGGCTTCATCTTCTGGCAAGCTACGGCGTCCTGAATCTGCTTCATGGGGAACAGGCCCACGACGGTTCGCTTCCGCAGAAGGAAGACGCTCAAACGCTCTCCTATCTCGCCGCCGACTATGTCCGTCCGGGCATCGCCCTTTACGGCGTGCTCAGCACGGAAGCTGACAGCGATATCCGCGAGGCATATTTACAGCCCGTCCTCTCCCTGAAGGCAAGGGTCGCTTCCGTCAGGCCCCTATATGCCGGGGAAGCCGCGGGATACGGACTGGCCTATACCGCCGAACAGGATATGAGGATTGCCGTCCTTTCCATCGGCTACGCCGACGGTCTGCCCAGAGAATTGTCATACGGAAAAGGCCGCGTCCTCATAAAAGGCATTCCGGCGCCTATAATCGGCAGAATCTGTATGGATCAGACAATTGTGGACGTGAGCGGCGTCCCTGACATCCACGCGGGCGATATCGCCGTTATCATCGGCAGATCCGGCTCGCAGGAAATCACCGCGGAGCATGCCGCCCAGCAGTGCAATACCATTACCAACGAGCTTCTGAGCCGTCTGGGCTCCCGGCTGGAGCGCGTGGTGGTCAGGCCGTCTAACAAACGCTGAGGCAAATGGAATATTTTTCCGAAAACTGTTGACAGGCTGTAAAAAAATACTATAATAAAAATAATAACAATTACTACTTTCAGGGAAGGACGTTACATGACTGTATTAAAATACAGCAGGCAGCGTGAATTGATTCAAGCATTTCTGATGACGAGGAAAGACCATCCTACGGCGGATATCATATATGCCAATGTCCGCAGGCAGGAACCCCATATCAGTCTTGGCACCGTGTATCGCAATCTCACGCTTCTGGCTGACCGGGGAGAAATTAAGAGACTGTGCGTGGGCGACGGGGTGGACCGCTTTGATGCGGATACCTCTCCTCATTATCATTTCGTCTGCTCCGAATGCGGCAGCGTGATTGACTTGGAGCCGGAGGGCATGGAGGCTGTTATTGAAGCCGCCTCCGCTCGTTTTGACGGGCAGATTGCAGGGCTTGCTGCTTATTTTTACGGAACCTGCGGTAATTGTTTCAAGCACAAAAATCTTAGAAAAGGAGATAAATCATTATGAAGTATGTATGTCAAGTATGTGGTTATGTTCATGAAGGGGATGCGGCGCCCGCGGAATGTCCCGTGTGCCATGCGCCCGCCGAAAAGTTTACTGCCCAGACCGGCGAGAAGACTTGGGCCGCAGAGCATGTGGTAGGAATTGCGCAGGGCGTGCGCGAGGATATTATCAAGGATCTGCGCGCTAACTTCGAGGGCGAGTGCTCCGAGGTTGGTATGTATCTGGCTATGGCAAGGGTTGCGCACAGGGAAGGTTATCCCGAGATTGGCATGTATTATGAGAAGGCCGCTTATGAAGAGGCGGAACATGCTGCAAAATTTGCGGAGCTTTTGGGCGAGGTTGTGACCGATTCCACCAAGAAGAATCTTCAGATGAGGGCTGACGCCGAGAACGGCGCCACCGCAGGAAAGACCGACTTGGCTAAGAGGGCCAAAGAGCTTGGCTTGGATGCAATTCATGACACGGTTCATGAGATGGCAAGGGACGAGGCAAGGCATGGAAAGGCGTTTGAAGGACTCCTTAAGAGGTACTTTAGCTAATCGGAACGGCTTGTTTATAAGGATTTTGACAAGGAAGGGAATGAATCAGAGATGGTTTGTTCCCTTTCTGTCTGCCTTTTGCCGCCTCCCTATTCCGTCCCATCATTCAATGATTCGCCGGTTCCGGTTCTGACGTATTTTGCCTGTAAGAAAATAACCTGCGGATAACCGCGGGCTTTGATTTTTAAGCTTCATGCAGCCAGTCGATTCCCGGATATAGTTCTCCTGTCCGGATAAAATACTCAACGGCCTTCACGCCCGTTTCAATATCCGTGAGCGCTTGAATTTTAGGAATGGGCGTCTGGCCTCCGCTCTCGAGCGGGGAGTATATCGTTTCGTCGGAAAAATCCTCCTCTTTCACTCGTTCGGCCGTATCGGCAAAAGCAATGTTATATGAGTAATAATTATCTTGTCCGTCTTGAGAGCTATACCCAAGGGACAGCCATTCGCCGTTACAGTTTACTTCCAGCCAATCGTCTTCCCCAAAGGGCTGCAGGGACAAATAAATATTGATTCCGACGGGAATCTTTCTCAAGACTTCCGCAATAACATCTTCTGTGATTTCTTCTCCCTCATACTCATTATATGGAGCGTCGAAGTATGTAATATTCTGCAGCTTTATTGCCTGCTTATCAAAAGCAGGAATATTTTCTTTTTTGGGCAGTACCTGTAGTTCCATTTCTTCTCCTTTCGCGCTTTCACATCCCAATTGTGATTTAATGTTTTTTAAGCAGCGTTCCGCTGTAATATTTTGTTATGAAAATCCCCGCCGGAAACATGATACGGTCTGTCAGACCTGTTTTCCGGTATCTCTAAAGGTAAAAACACCGTCATAGCTGCAGTTTAGAATGTCGGCAATTTCACGCAGCTCTCTTTCGGTGAAATTATCTCTCCTAAGTTTATTATAAAGATTTGTGCCTTTGCAGCCCAATTTATCACTTAACTCTTTGATAGACATATTTCTTTCCAAGAGAATTGTCCGTATTTTTAATGCCATTCCCATTTTCTACACCTCATTCTTTTTGTGTAATTATATACTTTTTAGTGAAGAAAATCAAATATAAATATAACTCTACACTCCAGATTACAATTTTATTATTGACTTACTGCACTTATTAATGTATTATTTATTTGTACAAGTGCATATATGCATTTTAGAGAGCAGAAAGCAAGGCAAAAAATTTCTTGAGAAACTTTCTCAAAAGCGGAAAGGAGAGATAACAAATGGGAAAGATTTTGGATGCATTTTTGGCTGACCAGCTTCATGTAGAAAGCGGAACCGAACGGCGGACTCCCGAACATCAAGCGCTATGTGAAAAAAGCAGCGAACTGCAAGACCAGTTAGCTGAAACGCTGAACGACAAACAAAAGGCAATATTGGAAGAATTGGTAGACGCCATTTTTGACGAAAGCGGTTTGAGCGAACAGGCAAAATTTGAGCGCGGTTTCCGTTTGGGCGTTCTGATAACGTCAGAAATCTTTTACGCGCAGGACATATTTCTTTAAGCCCGGAGGGCTGCAGGAAAAAGCGGAACCGTTCTGCGAAAAAACGAGTGTCTGACGATACATCCGCTGAAGACGCCGAGGGCAGGAAAAAAGCGGAACTGTTCTGCGAAAAAACGGGCGCGGGCATGAGGAAAACCGAAAGACTGTCAGGCCTGCTTGTTTGTGCAAGGTCTTAGTCTTGCAAAGCCTTGGACAGAGCCATAAATCTTAAGCATTCTTTCATGGAATTGTGCCTGCGTTTGTGGTAGAATAACAGAGTTCCCATAAATACACAAAAAGTATTTCCTTGGGCTGTAAAAGCACAATCCGTAAGGGAAGAAAAAGGAGGGAAAAATAAGCTCGCTTATGAATACGAAAAATCGAATCATCAAATCAATGGAAGACAAATATTTGCTGCCCTCGCTGGACTTGGTTGAGGATGTTTTTGCGAAGCACGACAGCCCCGAGGAGGGCAGAATGGTCCGGCAGCTGGTTATTGAAATACGTTCAAAGAAATATTATATTCCGGAACTGGAACTGATTATGGTCGATGAGGCCGACGAGGTAATCGGATATGTTATGTTCTCGCGGTTTCCTATTGAGGGAAGATATGAGGACGAACTGCTGATACTGACTCCCGCCGCCGTTAAGACCGAGCTCCAGAGACAGCATATCTCAAAGGAACTGCTGGAATATGGATTTGAAAAGGCCAAGGCTATGGGGTACAAAGCGATTCTTGTGGAAGGGAATCCAAGGAATTACAACCCTCGCGGGTTCCGGACCAGCGCCGATTTCGGAATAACCGCAGGCCCCGACGTCCGCCTGCCCCATGTGGACTGCTTAATGATAAAAGAACTTGTACCCGGCGCCTTGGAGCATATCAAAGGTGTTGTGGATTATTCTTTCTATGAGGCATTGCGCCAATGAGGAGCGGCTTCCGTTATCCGGACGCCAAGCCGGCAAGTACGCCTAGCGGCACTCGACAGCTCTCCATGCCGCCCCTTGGCCGGCCTTATGCACCACAGCCCCTTGACCCATTGCCCGCGGAAATAAGTCGGCTTGACTTATTGCCTGCGGGCATAAATGACAGTAAACGACTCTTCTACTTCTCCGCCAGCTGTCCGGCCCTCTCTAACGCCGCGTCAATATGGGCGCAGAAATTCTCCTCCCCGATTTTTTTGTTGAAGCCGGACTTCTCCATCACCTTCTTTGGCTGTTCGTTCACATGGGAGAGAACCATTTTAACCCCCTGCCCCCGACATAATTCGTAGAGCTGTTCCAGAGAATGCATGGCCGTTGCGTCAATGGCATTTACGCTCCTCATCCTGAGAACCAGACATTTGGTGTCCTCTTTTACCGAAATCTTCAGAAGCTTATCCGCCGCGGCAAAAAACATGGGACCGGAAATCTCATAAACCAGCGTATGCTTGGGCACTTCCCTCAAGGATATGCTGTCCGGATCATCCTCATCGTCAATATATTTCCAGCCTTCCACCTCCGTCACTTCGCTCATGCGCTTCATAAACAGGATCGCCGCCAGAAGAATGCCTGCCTCGATGGCCGCCACCAGATCAAAGACCACCGTGAGCACAAAAGTAATCACCAATACCGCAATATCGCTTTTCGGCGAAGATTTGCAGAGATTCACAAATGTCCGCCATCCGCACATATTGTAGGCCACCATAAACAAAATTGCCGCGATGCAGGGCATGGGAATCAACGCCGCATAGGGCATTAACACCACCAGAATCAGCACCAGCACCGCCGCATGCACCATTCCCGCTATGGGAGTCCGGCCGCCGTTTTTGATATTCGCGGCAGTTCTTGCAATGGCGCCCGTGGCGGGAATTCCGCCGAATAAGGCGGAGCCGATATTGCCGATTCCCTGCGCGATCAGCTCCATATTGGAGCGATGCTTTGAATTAATCATGCTGTCCGCCACCACACAGGAGAGGAGGGATTCGATGGCCGCCAGAATCGCAATGGTAAAAGCGTCCGGAAAGATATCGCGAATATCCGCCAGCGAAAAGGACGGCACATGAAACGCCGGAAGCTTATTGCTGATTTCGTACAAATCCCCGATGGTATTCACTTTCATATGTAAAAACCGCACCATGCAGATGCCCGCAATCACCGCCAGCAGGGAACCGGGAATGGTTTTATTGATATAGGGCCATAGGATCAGTATGGCAAGGCATACCGCTCCTACCACCACCGCCTGCCAGTTGACGGTTGTAATGTTCTTTATCACAGCATCCAATTTTTCCATGGTCTCAATGGTCACGGTGCCCGCGGGATAAGTCAGCCCCATAAAGTCTTTCACCTGACCGATGGCTATGGTCACTGCGATTCCGGCCGTAAAGCCCGTCGTAATGGTATAAGGGATATATTTAATCAAATTGCCCAGACGCAGAAATCCCATGGCCACAAGGATGATGCCCGCCAGCACGGTCGCCAGAATCAGGCCGTCCATGCCCTTCGACGCCACGATTCCCGCCACAATGGTTGCAAACGCCGCCGTGGGCCCCGCTATCTGCACGCGGCTGCCGCCAAAGAAGGAAATCAGAAATCCCGCCACAATGGCCGTGTAAATTCCCTGTTCCGGCCCCACCCCCGACGCCAGCGCCAGCGCTATGGACAGGGGCAGGGCTATGATCGCCACGATAATGCCCGCTATGACGTCCTTGATAAACTGTTCCTTTGTGTATGTCTTCATGACAGAAAACAACTTTGGCTTTAACTTTTCCATGAAAGTCCCTCCATAGTATGAATAATTTCATTTGCTGAGAATATATAAAATTTTTATAAAATACTTATCAATCATAATACCAAATTACCCTTTTTTCAAGAGAAATCTGCAATTCCTATGCCCAAAATCTTTTTGGTTTGCTCAAATTTTTTGTTATTGAAAAAAGAATGGTATGTACTAACAACAGTTTTATAATAAAAAAGCCGCGAATCTCTTGCAGAATTCGCGGCTCAATGGCCTCAAAATGTTTTATCTTATCTCACACATCAAATGCCGAACGAAAAAATAACAGCTGCTACACCAAGCCAGTTCTTCTGACATATATATTTCTGCACCTTATTGCTTTCGCGCTGCATCTCTTCATCCATCCGGTACCTGTAATGCTTCCACTCGCTCCGGCGCCGTTTCCTCCCAAGACGCTGCCTGCTGCTTCCGCATAAGGGCAGATTCCGTCTTCATGGCAGTGCGCCCCATGGCCCCCGCAGTAATAGTAGGCTGCACCGGCGCCGCTTCCGGGTACCGCCTCATAAGGGCACACCCCGTTCTCATGGCAGTGCGCGCCATGGCCCCCGCAGTAATAATAGGTTACATCGGCAGCACTTCCTGACGCTGTTCCATCATAAGGGCACACCCCGTTCTCATGGCAGTGCGCTTCATGGCCCCCGCAGTAATAGTAGATTACATCTCCGTCGCTTCCGGATACCACATCATAGGGACATACTCCGTTCTCATGGCAGTGCGCGTCGTGACCCCCGCAGTAATAGTAGGTTACGTCACTGACGCTTCCGGATACCGTGTCATAGGGACATACTCCGTTCTCATGGCAGTGCGCTTCATGGCCCCCGCAGTAATAGTAGGTTACGTCATCGGCGCTTCCGGATACCGCATCATAGGGACATACTCCGTTCTCATGGCAGTGCGCTTCATGGCCCCCGCAGTAATAGTAGGTTACGTCACTGACGCTTCCGGATACCGCATCATAGGGACATACTCCGTTCTCATGGCAGTGCGCGTC
>CAOKFN010000033.1 GCA_948467735.1 uncultured bacterium | reverse complement strand
GAAGTGCAGGGGGCCGCCCAGAAAGGCCACATGTCCCCGGATGGGCTTGCCGCAGGCCAGCCCGGAAATGGTCTGGTTTACCACCGCCTGAAAAATCGAGGCCGCAAGGTCTTCCTTGGTGGCGCCCTCATTGATCAGGGGCTGGATGTCCGTCTTTGCGAAAACGCCGCATCTGGCCGCGATGGCATATAGGGATTTATAATTTTTTGCGTATTCGTTTAATCCGGAGGCGTCGGTCTGGATCAGGGAGGCCATCTGGTCGATAAAAGAGCCCGTGCCCCCGGCGCAGATGCCGTTCATGCGCTGTTCCACATTGCCGCCTTCAAAATAGATAATTTTTGCGTCTTCCCCGCCCAGCTCGATGGCCACGTCGGTTTTCGGGGCCAGCTGTTTCAGAGAGGAGGCAACGGCGATAACCTCCTGCGTAAAGGGTACGCCCAAATGGTCTGCAAGGGTGAGGCCGCCGGAACCTGTGATCATCGGATACAGGGTCAGATTCCCCAGCTGTGTATATGCTTTGTCTAAAAGCTTGGAAAGGGTCTCCCGGATATTGGCATAGTGGCGCTCATAATCGGAAAACAGAATATTGTGCCCCTTGTCCAGAATTGCAATCTTGACGGTGGTGGAACCGATATCAATGCCAAGAAATGCAGTTTTGTTTGTAAATTCCATGTGATACTCCTTCCTGAAATCTAAGGAAACAGCGCGGCGGTCCGGTAATGTCCCGGCCGAAAAGAATAACCGCCGCGAAATAACAATGAATCAACAATAAATATGGCGTCATCATAGGACGACATTCTATGACATTATAGTACACTGTAAAATAAAATGCAAGCAGCTTAAAAACCATATTCCACGGGGAATTTATGGCATTCGCCGCCGCAGTCTCCGGGCGTTTTACCCTTGCGGACGAAGAACGGCGGCACCTGTGAAAAGTTTATAAAAAAACTGATTTTTATATAAAAAAAGGAAAAGTCTGGTTTACTTATGTAAATAGGGATGATAAAATGGATATGCAGACGCGCCGAATAAAATGCAGACCCGGAAGAAGGAGACGTCCTCCGAGGCCGCATGAGGGGGGCGTGTTTGAAAAATGCTTTTTCAAACATGTCCCAGAGGCGATAAGATGCGGAGATGGAGGATTGACCCGGATGAGCAATTTTGAGAAAAAATTTGGAAAGTATGCCATTAGAAATTTGTCGCTTGTGCTGATATTGTGCTATGCGGCGGGATATATCATGGAGGCGATTAACAGTAATTTTCTTTTGTATCTGACCTTAAATCCCTATGCCATACTGCATGGCCAGATTTGGAGGGTGTTTACATGGATCATTGTGCCTCCCAGCTCATTGGACCCGTTTACAATCATAATGCTTTTGTTTTATTATAATATAGGCAGCAGTCTTGAGAGGACGTGGGGGACTTATCGCTATAATGTATATCTTTTATCGGGAGTGCTGTTTACGGTCTTGGGAAGCTTTCTGTGGATGGGGATTGTGTATGCCATGGAAGGTTTCCACATTGCGCCCACCGTTGCGAGCGGGCTGTTTGCCTTCGAATCTCGGTATTTTAATACGTACTATATCAATATGTCCATTTTTCTGGCGTTTGCCGCTACTTTTCCGGATGTTCAGGTGCTTTTGATGTTCATTATTCCTATTAAGGTAAAGTGGATGGGGATTATATATGGAGCGCTGCTGGTATATGATTTCTTCAGAGGAGGTCTTACGATTAGAATTGCAATAGGGTCTTCGCTGTTGAATTTTGTGATTTTCTTTTTTACATCGAGGAACCATATCCATATGTCGCCAAAGCAGATGAAGAGAAGGGCGGAATTCAGGCAGGATATTAGAAAGAATTCCAAGGTCACAAAGCATAAATGTGCGGTGTGCGGACAGACGGATGAAGATAATCCGAACTTGGAGTTCCGTTTCTGTTCAAAATGCAATGGAAATTATGAGTACTGCCAAGAACATCTATTCACCCATGAACATGTGAAGTAGGGACGCCCGGAAGTACCCGGAAGAAATTATGAATGCGGAACTTGGCAGTCATAATTTCTTCCCGTCTGCGGGGTAATGTAGGGGAATGCGGTACAAGAATAGGAGAATAAAAATGCAGGAGGATGTTTCCAAGGAACTTTTGTTTGTACAAAGTCTGGAGAAGGTGCGACGGATTGCAAAAGAGCAGGGGAATCGGATTCGCGAGGCTCAGGTGAAGGAGGAGTTTTCCAGTCTGGACTTGAATGAAACGCAGATGGGGATGATATTTGATTATCTGGCAAAGCACAGGATTGTGTGCGGGAAGCCAGAGGGGAGCGGAGGCTTATCGGAGGAATCCTCAATGGAGGAATCCTCTTTGAAGGAATCTTTCGAGGAGGAGCTCTTTGGGAAAGAATCCATTGGGGAGGATTCCTTTGAGGATGATTTTCTGACGGAAAAAGAAAAGGATTATCTTCAAACCTATTTGGAGGAAATTGCGTTACTGCCCGTGCGTGACGATAAGGAGCTGGAGGATGATACGATTTTGGCCTTAGCAGGAGATATGCAGGCGCAGCATCGCTTGATGGAGAGCTTTTTGAAGAATGTGGTGGATATTGCGAAGCTGTATTCAGGACAGGGCGTACTTCTGGAGGATTTGATTGGCGAGGGGAATATAGCCCTTGCCGCAGGGCTGAAAACGCTGGGCTGCATGGATGTGGAAGAGAGGCCGTCTGCGGAAGAGGAGGATTCCGGTAAAATTCCCGGCGGAAAAGCGGCGAAAGTGCAGGGAGTGCTGGCCAGACAGGTGATGGACGCCATGGAGGAGCTTATCCGCCGGACTGCTGATTGTGAGAAAGTGGATAAAAAGGCGGCGGAGCAGGTGAATATGGTGGCGGATAAGGCCAGAGCTCTGGCGGAAGAACTGCGCAGAAAAGTGACGCCGCAGGAATTAGCCGGGGAGACGGGGTTATCCGTAAAAGCTATACAGGACGCCATGCGCATGAGCGGATATAAAATAGAAGATATTGCCATGGAGTATTTATGAGGAAGTTTATACTCACAAGCCATAGAATCTGCGGCCGGTTCACAGCGCCTGCCGTCCGATTCATGAGCGGCAGGCGTTATGAGCCGGGCGGCAGGGCAGTCTTTAGGGGCTGTCAGTATCAATAGGGGGCGGGTATGCAGAAGAGTGTTTATGAAGATTATAAATATAGTATGCAGGATACGGGCAGAGTTTATGTGGGATGCAAATATACGTTCGCAGAGCTTTTGGAGGAGGAAGAAATTCTGTTTAAATTCCGTATGCTGGTAGAGAGGTATATTCTGCCCGAGGCAGATTTGGAGGATTCGCTGGAAACACACTTGTACTATTTGACGCCGGAAAGCTTTTTAGTAAAGCTGTATACACAGATGAAAGCGAAAGTGAAGATAAATGTCATAGAAGAAAAACAGAGAAAGAGCTGGTTCGGGATAGGGACAAAAAGGGCGAAAGCTTGGAAAGCCCGCAGGAAGGGAGGCGCTGCGGAAGAAAATGTAAGGCGGCCGGGAAAGAAACAGTATGTGACAAAACAGCTGACGGTGGAACAGCTGGTCAGGATACCGCCCGAGGAGAAGGAAAAGCGGGGAATGGTAGTTCAGGAACTTTCCGTCAGCAAACTGGCGCTGGCGGGTTTATAAGTGTGTAAACAAATTCTAAGCCGGCAAAGTATGTTGGCTAAGAATTTTTAAGCGGCACACCGAAAAATATCAGGCAAACTTGTTTTTGGGCAGGCTTCCTTCTGGGATTCGCACGAAATGTCCGAGTCTTTTTGGGAAAGTCAGGTCCGGAAGACATGTTATAAATCAAGAAGATGTATAGGAGAGAAAAGGAATGAAGGTAGAAGAATTGACAAGCTATGAGGTGATTGAGAAAAGGGAGGCTCCGGACATTAACAGTGTGGTCTGTCTGTGCAGACATAAGAAGACGGGCGCGCGAGTCGCTCTAATTTCTAATGATGACGACAACAAGGTGTTTTACATTGGATTTCGCACAACGCCCAAGGATTCTACGGGCGTGGCACATATTTTGGAGCATTCCGTGCTCTGCGGCTCAAAGGAATTTCCCATCAAGGATCCTTTTATCGAGCTGGCCAAGGGGTCTTTGAATACTTTTCTAAATGCAATGACTTATCCGGATAAAACGGTTTATCCGGTGGCCAGCTGTAACGATAAGGATTTCCAGAATCTGATGCATGTATATCTGGACGCGGTATTTTATCCGAAAATCTATCAAGAGGAGGCGATTTTTCGTCAGGAGGGCTGGCATTATGAGCTGAATGAGGCGGACGAACTGATTTATAACGGGGTGGTATACAATGAGATGAAGGGGGCGTTCTCTTCTCCGGACGGGGTGCTGTATCGGGAGATTTCGTCCGCCTTGTATCCCCATAACACTTATGGCTGTGAGTCCGGCGGCGATCCGGAGGTAATTCCGGAGCTGACCTATGAGCAGTTTCTGGATTTCCACAGAACCTATTATCATCCCTCCAACAGCTATATCTATCTGTATGGCGATATGGATATGGCGGAGAAGCTTGCCTTTATTGACGAGCATTATCTGTCTCATTTTGACGCGCTTGCGGTGGACTCCGCTATCGGTCTGGAGCCTGCCTTTACTCAGCCTGCCCGCCGTGTCAGGGAATATCCTGTCAGCGAGGGGGAGGATGTGGAGGAAAACGCTTATCTGGCATGGAACTGGTCCGTGGGCGACAGTCTTGACAGGGATTTGTATGTGGCGTTTAAAGTACTGGATTTCGCCCTCTGTACCGTTCCGGGCGCGCCCTTGAAGAAGGCCTTGATCGATAAGGGAATTGGCAGGGATGTGTTCAGTCTGTATGACAACAATCTCAGGCAGCCCAGCTTCAGCGTGGTGGCAAAGGGGACTTCCGTAAAGCGGGAGGAGGAATTTAAGGAAGTCATTTACGACGTTCTGGCCGGAATTGTAAAAAATGGTTTTGGGGAAAAGGCCCTTTTGTCCGCGATTAATTTCTATGAGTTCAAGTATCGGGAGGCGGATTACGGAAGACGGCCCAAGGGACTGGCCTATGGCCTTCAGATGCTGGACAGCTGGCTGTATGACGACAGCAGGCCTTTTATCCATATTGAGGCAAACGATACCTTTGCAAGACTTCGGGGGAAAGTCGGGGAGGGATATTTTGAAGGGCTGGTTGAAAAGTACCTGCTGAAGAACTCTCATGCGGCGATGGTCATCTTAGCGCCCAAGGCGGGACTGGCCAAGGAACAGGAGGACGCCCTGAAAGAGAAGCTGGGAAGGTTAAAGGCGGGCATGTCCAAGGAAGAATTGGCCGGAGTACATGCCATGACGGACGCGCTGACGGCGTTTAGGGAAACGAAAGACCGGCCGGAGGATTTGGCGAAGATTCCTCTGCTGACCAGAGAGGATTTAAAGAAGGAAGCGGCGCCTTTGATCAATGAAGAGAAGATGCTGGGGGAGATACCCGCGCTGTATCACAATGTGTTCACCAACGGCATCGGCTATCTGACCTTGATGTTCAGGATACATGATATTCCGGAGGAATATTTCCCTTATATCGGCATTCTGGCAGGCGTATTCTGCCGTCTGGACACGGAGCATTACTCCTATGCGGAATTGTGCAATGAGATTAACCTGACCACCGGCGGAATTTACACCGATTGGACCGTATACAGGGATGTGGAGGATCCGGATAAGTATCAGCTTTTCATGGAAGTCAGCGGGAAGGCCCTGAACGCCAATCTGGAAAAGGCTGTGGAGTTGATGGGCGAAATGATATTGACCAGCAGTCTGGCGGACGTGAAGCGGTTAAAGGAAATTCTTGCGGAGAACAATTCCAGAATGCAGGAATCCATGATGGAAAACGGCCATAATGTGGCGGTGACAAGGGCCCTGTCCTATGTGAATCCGCAGGACGTGGTGGAGGATGAATTAAGCGGAATCGGTCAATACCGACTGTCCACGGGATTGGAGAAGAATTTTGAGAAGGAAAAGGAGCGGCTGGTGCAAAGGCTGGAAGCTCTCTGTAAGATGATTTTCCGTCCCGAAAATCTGATGCTGGATTTTACCGGAGACGAGGAGGCGTTCAAGAATCTGAAAGAATCCGTAAATGCTTTGAAGGAGCGGCTGTATACCTGCGAGGTGGAAAAGGGGAATTATGTCCCTGTGGTGTCTAAGAAGAACGAGGGCTTTATGAACGCGGGACAGGTTCAGTATGTATGCCGGGCGGGTAATTTTGTGAAAAAAGGTCTTCCCTATACCGGCACGCTGAATGTGCTGCGGGTGATGATGGGATATGAGTATTTGTGGACGAACATCCGCGTCAAGGGCGGCGCCTACGGCTGTATGTGCGGATTTGGCAGGAGCGGCGTCAGCTATTTTGTCTCCTACAGGGATCCGAATCTGTCACAGACCATTGACGTGTATGAGAAAGCGGCGGATTTTATTGCCAATTATGATGCGGACGAAAGAACCATGACCCAGTACATTATCGGCGCTTTCAGCAATATGGATATGCCTTTGACGGCCGCCGCTAAGGGCCGTCGTTCCAAGAACGCATATATGATGGGAGCGACATACGGCATGATTCAGAAAGAGAGGGACGAGATGCGGGACGCCTCGCCTGAGGATATCCGCAGCATGGCGCAGTATATCAGGGCCTTTATGGACGGGGACTGTCTCTGCGTGGTAGGAAACGAACAGAAAATTAAAGCGGAAGCAGATAAATTTATGAATATAGAGAACCTTTTCTGATTTTTTTCGTTTTATCTGATATGGAGAAACCGGGGCATTGTAAAGCGGAAGGTCCCGGTTTTTTCTTACGGAACAAATTCCCGCAGGCGGGAACTTGAAATAGGAGGGTAAATAATGAAAAGGGAAGCGGCAAGAAAAGGAAGCGAAAGGTGGAAAGCGGGCATTTATACGGCGGCATGGGTTCTGGCGGCGGTTCTGTGTACGGGCTGTGCGGACAGCGGCTGGTCAGGCGATGGGATAACTTCTTCTCGGGGGGACAGTTCTCATAATAGCGTCAGTTCCGCGCCCTCAGCGGTGGAGGGAACCTATGGGGGAGGTATCTATGACAGCGGAAGCATGACGGGCGCAGAGGGAACGGAAGGCGTTTTGAATACGGGAAAGCTGATTACAAGAATAAACCTTGAGGCGGAGACAAAGGAGTTCGAGGAGACCATGTCCGGTCTTGAGGCGCAGATTAAAAGTCTGGGCGGCTATATAGAAAGTATGGAGGAATACAATGGCAGCAGTTATTCCGGCAGCCGCGCCGCGAGGTATTCCAATATGACAATCCGTATTCCGGCGGCTCGACTGGACAGCTTTTTGAATACGGTTTCGGATGTGTGCAATATTACCAGACGCAATAAAAGCAGCGAAGACGTGACGCTGTCTTATGTGGATATGGAAAGCCGCAGGGATACCCTCCGCACGGAACAGTCCAGACTGCTGGAGTTCTTGGACAAGGCGGATTCGGTGGAGACGGTGATTTCGCTGGAGGAACGGCTGTCGGAGGTTCGCTATCAGCTGGAAAGTATGGAATCAAAACTGCGTACCATTGATAATCTGGTGGATTACAGCACTGTGAATATGAAGATTACCGAGGTGAGGGAATTGACTCCTGTGGTGGAAGTGAAACAGAGCGCATGGGAACGGGTTTCCTCCGGCTTTTTGGAGAGTGTTCACAGCATTGGAAACGGAATCTTGGAATTTGGCATCTGGTTTGTGATAAGAATTCCCTACTTTGTCATATGGGCGGCGGTGATTGGGGCGGCAGTCTGTATCTGGAAGGCAGTACGCAGAAAACGAAGGCTGAAGAAAGATCAGAAAATTCAGGAGCAGCAGAAGGCGCAGGAGCAGTGGAGGATGCAGGAACAGCAGAAGGCTCAGGAACAGCAGAGAATGCAGGAACAGCAGAGGATGCAGGAGCAGCAGAAGGCTCAGGAGCAGCAGAGGATGCAGGAGCAGCAGAAAGAATAGAAACGGCATAGGCCGCAGAAACAGCAGGCTGTCCTGTCCTTCTTTTGGGGCAGGGCTGCCGACGGTTTCCGCGGCCCTTGAATAAAACAATGGTTGAGGAATTCTGGCCTGATTGGAGGCTACAGTCTGCATTTCTCTGTAAACTGCTCTATGCTTTGGGAACTGGCGGCAGTTTTGAGCCAAAGGTATAATGTATCGCTGTCCTTCTGGGACAGAATTTTTCTTTTTAATTCTTCCGGAATATCGCCGTATTCTCCCAGAAGCTGAAAAATAGACCGTGCGATTCCCTCCGCCATTCCTTCTGCTTTCCCGGCGTCCCAGACATATTCATCCTCCGCCCGGCGGTCCCGGATGTCTTTCAGGCGCTGTTCGTATAACAGCCTCAGCGGCCTGCTCAGGCTCAGCTTCCGCAGGATTTCCATCGCTTCCATAATTCCCCTGTTCTTTGTCCTAATCATATCCAAATCCTCCCAGCTCTGCGCGTTGAACAGCCGAACCCAGTCAGTGACCGGATCAGTCCCGTTCAGCTTCTTCCCAAGCTCTATGATATGCAGTTCAAACAGCCCCGTCAGCTCCCTGCCGCTTTTGTTCCGCAGCAGGTACGCCGAATGGCATTCCTCCTCTTCCGTCAGCTTAAAATCCAGTATGCTGATGCTTATGCATCTGCGCAGCTTCCCGTAGTCCTGTCCGGATTTCAAGTCCTGCGTGTACATCTTGGCGAGGTAGAACAGCTTTCTTTCAATCCAGTGGTTCTGGCGGCGCACCTGAAGTTCAATGTTAATTTTGGTACCGTCGTCCAGCTCCAGCGCCATGTCGAGGATGCCCTGCTTCTGCCGTCGGAGGCGCTTCCACAGATAGGGATTAACGATTCTGACAGATTTCATGCTCTCTGCGGGTATGCCCAGCACGTCGCTGAGGAACTGCTTTCTGACGTTTTCATAAGAAAAAAGCTCCCGAAATACATAGTCGTTCTTTAACGAGACAAACTGCATGTTTTCCTCCCTTGAAAATGCCCGCAGAAGAAAAATCCTGCCTGTCCCACCGGAAATCCTCTGCTCCTATTGCTGTTAATTGGAATAAAAGCATAGATTTCTTGAAAAGACGAAAATAGAATAAAATGCCATGTGTTAGAAAATGTTATGCTTTGTGTTTATCTTAACATATTCAGCTGGATTGTCAAGCTAAATTTATTTTGAATTTCCCCATTTTTCCGGTCTGCTATGTGCAATGCCGATGAAGACGAACCTGCAAAAACCCTTGACAGGCCGGTCCCAAATGCGGCGCTGCCGCAATCCTCTTGACAGGAATTGATTTTTCTGAAAAAGATGTTATAATCATAATGAATCAAAGTAAAGATGATAAAGTCGTTTCAATATATTATCGTATGCTTTATTTTACGGAAAGGGATGGTAAATAGAATGGAGAATAGTGGTATTCGGGAGAACGGCGGGAAAGAACCTTATAAATCCGGCTTTGTTACCTTGATTGGCAGGCCCAACGTGGGAAAGTCCACCTTGATGAATCGTTTAATCGGACAGAAGATAGCGATTACATCCAATAAGCCTCAGACCACCCGGGGCCGCATACGCACGGTGCTGACGCTGGAGGAAGGGCAGATTGTGTTTCTTGACACCCCCGGAATCCACAAATCCAGAAATAAGCTGGGGGAATATATGGTCAATGTGGCGGAGCACACGCTGGAGGAGGCGGACGTCATCCTTTGGCTGGTGGAGCCCACGACCTATATCGGCGCGGGAGAACGTCACATTATAGAGGAATTGAAAAAGGTCAAGACGCCAGTCATCCTTGTCATCAATAAAACCGATACGGTAAAAAAAGATGAAATACTTCTTTTTATCGACACTTACCGCAGGGAGCTGGATTTTGAAGAGATCGTGCCGGTATCCGCGCTGAAGGGGTATCATACGGACGAGCTGGTGAAATGTATTTTCAAGTATCTTCCCGAGGGCGAGGCCTTTTTTGACGAGGACACCATTACAGATCAGCCCATGCGGCAGATTGCGGCGGAGCTGATTCGTGAAAAGGCCCTGCGCCTGCTGGAAGAGGAAATACCACACGGCATAGCGGTGAGCATCGAGAGCATGAAGGAAATCGGTAAAATCTGCCATATTGAGGCGACAATCGTCTGTGAGAAAGAGTCTCACAAGGGCATCATTATCGGAAAAGGAGGGCTGATGCTGAAAAAAATCGGCTCCTCCGCCAGACGTGAAATCGAAGGCCTGCTGGAAATGCAGGTGAATCTGCGGCTTTGGGTGAAGGTGAAAAAGGATTGGCGCGACAGCGACTATCTCTTGAAAAATTTCGGCTATAACCAGAAGGATATTTCTGGCAGCTAGGAATCAAGGAAGCAGCGCATAGAAATATAGAAAATGCAGACCCTATAATGACAAGTACAGAGCGGTTCACAGATGAATCGGGTGATACCGGACGCAGAAGCAGTACGCTGATACAAACTGATACTTAAGGGGATGCATAAGATGGATGCAAGAGCAGAAAAATACTGGAAGAAATTTGAAAAAAGCGGCAGGATTGAGGATTATTTATCTTTTATTTCTGATGCGAAGGCAAGAGAAGGCGACAATGCAGGAACATATATGTGTAACAGGAATTGTACTGAAGCAGTCTCCGGTAGGGGAATACGACAGACATATCAGCCTTTTGACTAAGGAGAGGGGGAAGATTTCGGCGTTTGCCAGAGGGGCCAGAAGACCGGGCAGCCGTCTGGCAGCGGCCGCCGCCCCCTTTTCCTTTGGCAGCTTCAGGCTTTATGAGGGCAGAAGCTCGTATACATTGGTGGAAGCGGATATTCAGAATTATTTTGAAGAACTGCGTGCGGATTACGTGGGAGCCTGTTATGGGATGTATTTTGTGGAAGTGACGGATTTCTACACCCGTGAGAATAATGATGAGAGGGAAATGATGAAGCTTTTGTACCAATCCCTTCGTGCTCTGGGGGCGCGCTCCCTCCCCAAGCCGCTGGTGAGATGCATCTTTGAGTGCAGGGCCATTGCGGTCAACGGGGAATTCCCGGGACCGCCCGCGGGGGAGGAGCTGGAGGAATCCACGGTTTACGCGCTGCAGTACATAGCGGCAAGTCCCATTGAGAAACTCTATACCTTTACCGTGAGGGAGAGCGTTCTGGAAGAATTAAAGGCCGTTTCGGCCGGATATATGAAGCGGTTTGTAGGACGCGAATTTAAGAGCTTGGAAGTTCTGAAAACTCTGTGTTGAAAAAGCTGCTGATTTTTGATACAATAATACACAGAATTTCTGGAAAGGTATAAATGAGATGAAAAAGAGGATTGGAAGGTTTGCTGCGGCTCTCTGCATCTGTCTTATCTTCCTCACAGGATGCGGCGAGGCCAAGATGCCGGAGACGGTGGATTCACAGACGATATTTATCAGTAAAGAGGGCCAGATTACGCTTTGGCTGGTGATGGAGCTTATGGGGGCGGGGGATTATGAACTCTCGGAGCTGACCCAGATGGCGGTGGAGGAAGCGGCGCAGTTTAACGAGGGCAGGACTCAGGGCGCGGCGGTTGCGGTGGAGAAGGTGGAGGCTCTAGCGAACGGCAATGCGGCGGTGACTTATAAGTTTGACAACTGGAAGAACTGCACGGAATTTATCGGAAACGACTTATTTTACGGAACCAACGAATTGTTTTACGGGACGGTCATCGAGGCCATTGCGGCGGGCTACGGCAGCAAGGTGATCATGAAAAGCGTGAAGGATAACACGTTATTTACGGAAGAGCAGCTGAGGCAGGCAGTGGACAAATATTTGATAGTCACTGATGTTAAAGCAAATGTCTATTGTCCGGGCAGAGTGGCTTACCTGAGCGACGGGGCTGTTGTCAATGAGGATGGAAGCGTGAGTACCTTTGGGGTGGAGGGGCTTGCATACATTTTATTAAAATGACGAAAGGAATGGTTTTAAAGATGGAAAAGACAATGGATAAAATTAAGGCTTTGGCAAAGGCCAGAGGGTTTGTATATCCCGGCTCCGAGATTTACGGCGGGCTTGCGAATACTTGGGATTACGGCAATCTGGGGGTGGAGCTGAAAAATAATGTGAAGAAGGCATGGTGGCAGAAATTCATACAGGAGAATCCCTATAATGTGGGGGTGGACTGCGCCATTCTGATGAATCCCCAGACTTGGGCTGCCAGCGGTCATTTGGGCAGCTTCTCGGATCCCTTGATGGACTGCAAGGAATGCCATGAGCGTTTCCGGGCGGACAATATCATTGAGAATTTCTGTAAGGAAAAGGGAATTGAGCCTGCGGAGAGCGTGGACGGCTGGACGCAGGAGCAGATGAAGAATTTTGTGGAGGAGCATAAGATCCCCTGTCCCAGCTGCGGGAAACATAATTTTACCGATATCCGTCAGTTTAATCTGATGTTCAAGACCTTTCAGGGGGTTACGGAGGACGCCAAGAGCGTGGTGTACCTTCGGCCTGAGACGGCGCAGGGCATTTTCGTGAATTTTAAGAACGTCCAAAGGACGTCCCGCAAGAAGATTCCTTTTGGCATCGGGCAGATTGGCAAATCCTTCCGCAACGAGATCACCCCTGCGAATTTCACTTTCCGCACCCGTGAATTTGAGCAGATGGAGCTGGAATTTTTCTGTGAGCCGGGGACGGATCTGGAATGGTTCCAGTATTGGAGAGGGTTCTGCCGTGACTGGCTGATTTCTCTTGGCATGAAGGAGGAGGAGATGCGGCTTCGGGATCACAGCCAGAAGGAGCTTAGCTTTTACAGCAGGGCGACCACGGATATCGAATTCCTCTTCCCCTTTGGCTGGGGCGAATTGTGGGGGATTGCGGACAGGACGGATTATGACCTGACCCAGCATGCCAATACTTCCGGGGAGGACATGTCCTATTTTGACGACGAGAAGAAGGAGAAGTACATACCCTATGTCATTGAGCCTTCCCTTGGGGCCGACCGGGTGGTGCTTGCCTTCCTCTGCGCGGCGTATGACGAGGAGGAATTGGAAGGCGGCGATATGAGGACGGTGCTTCGTTTCCATCCCGCGCTGGCGCCTGTGAAGATCGGCGTGCTGCCTCTTTCCAAGAAGCTTGGGGAGGGGGCCGAGAAAATATTTGCGGAGCTTTCCAAGAAATATAACTGCGAGTATGACGACAGGGGGAATATCGGCAAGCGGTATCGCCGTCAGGACGAAATAGGGACGCCCTTCTGCGTCACGTATGATTTTGACTCTGAGACGGACGGCTGCGTGACGGTTCGGTTCAGGGATTCCATGGAGCAGGAGAGGGTGGCTGTGTCGGAGCTGGACGCCTATTTTGCAGATAAATTCACGTTTTAGGAATGTAGAAAGGGCAGGGAGGCGCTCTACAGGGCAGAGGGTTTTCTCCTGCCCTTGTTTTCTATGTGCGGGCGTATGGTTTGGTCTATGGACGGAGGAATGGTATGGATTGGACGGAAGCTTTCCGAAGATTAGGGATTGAGGCTACAAAAGAGGAAAAGGCAATTAAGAATGCTTATAGGGAGAAATTGTCCGTAACGAATCCTGAGGACAATCCTGAGGGATTTAAACTGCTGAGGGCCGCCTATGAGGAAGCATGCAGATACGCGAAAGAAGAGGAAGGCGAGAATTCCGGCGCTCAGACGCCCTCCGATACCACTCCTTCCGGTCTGTGGGTGCAGAAGGCGGCGGAAATTTATGCCAATATTAACACCAGACAGGATGAGGAACTTTGGAAAGAACTTTTTGAGGACGATATTTTTTTATCTTTGGAAGAAGAGGAGAACTGTCGGGTAAAGCTGCTGCGCTTCCTGATGGAGCATTTCAAGCTCCCGACGCATATATGGAAGCTGCTTGACAAGAAGCTCTCCATTGTCAGTGACGCAAAGAATCTGAGAGAAAAATTTCCCGCGCATTTTATGCGCTATATGATTGGCAAATGCGAGCGGGGCGAGGATGTGGATTTTGCCCAGTTCCAAGGGCCGGAGGATGGGGATTATGACTTATTTCTACAGTATTACGATCGCTGCTGGCAGGCGCTGCAGGAGAAGCATCTGGAGGAGGCCGAACAGTGTCTGAAAAGTGCGGATGACTTGGGGATTCGGCATCCGGCGATGGAAATCTGCCGCGCGCTTCTGGCGGTGGAGCAGGGGAAATTTCCCGAGGCGGAAGCTTTGATGGAAGACCTGTGCGAAAAATATCCCAAGGACGACACGGTCCGTTATCATGCGGCGGAATTTTTCTGGGAGCATTGGGAGCATATCGACCGGGCCAAGGGCGACGGCAGAGAGCGTGCGGCTGGGATTTATCTGGAATTGAAAGCGGATAAGGATTCGCACTATATGGCCAATATCCGCCTGACGGAATGGTATTATTTACAAAAACAGTATAGAGAAGCCAAGAAATGCGCGGAAAAGGTGCTTGCCGCGGGCGGCGACGATGCATTTATGGAGCTGCTGGGCAGGGTAAACGCGGAAATTGAGAAGGACTTGGAGGCAAAATATCGAAAGGCCAAGGACTGGGAGTCCGCGCTGGAATTATGCTGGTGTTATCTTCAGGATGGAAGGATTTCCCGAGGCGTCCGGCTGGCTCAGGAGATTGAAAAAATTCTGCCTCCGGAGAAGGAGACGGAATATAACGGACTTCTGGCAAAATTATTCGTGGAATATGTGGAATATGAAGAAGCCATAGTAAAATCAAAGAGCTGGGAGGAGCTGCTGAAGAAACGAATTGCCGATTCTGAAACAAGGGAGAAAAGGGACGAGGACAGGCTGAGACAGGCTCACTTGATTCGGATGCAGTGCTATCATAATCTGGGGTATCGGGAGAAGGAGAAATTTGCCCTTGCCATCAAAGAAGGGGAAAGCCTGCTGACAGGCGGAATGAAGGATATCGGCCTGCTGCTTGAAATGGCGCAGGTATATACGGAAATGGAGGAGTATGAGCAGAGTCTGGAAATCACAGACAGGCTGGTGGAGGAATATCAGGTGTTCGCCGCTTATGCGACCGCGCTGGAGACGTACAGGAGACAGCTCAATGCCAGAGGCGTGGTTTGGGCCGCAAGCCAGTGTATTCGATTTTTCCCTTCGTTTGTCAAGGCGTATGAATATCTGGCCAAAGTGTATTTGGATTTGAATTACCGGGAAGAATTGGAAAAGGTGCTGGAGGATGCGGAAAAAAAGGGAGTAAAAAGCGTTATTTTGGACGCCTATCGCTTTCAGATGACCCATGAAACCATGGAAATCAGTTTTTTGAATCAGGAGCTTAAGAAATTCCGGGCGGAGTTCCATCGGCGTGTGGAAGAAGGGGAAAAGGGCTGGTATGAAAAGGGTCTTCCTATTTTGACGGAATTTATTTATCATTATCCCGATGATTTTATGCTGGTAGAGCGGGCGATTTTTCACAGGGCCGCCCATCATTATACGGAGGCCAAGGAGGATTTTGAAAAGGCGCTCCATATAAATCCCTCCAATCCTTATGCGTTGAACGGGCTGAGCTTTGTATATAAATATCTGGGGGATTATGAAAAGGCGCTGCATTACATTAAAAAGGCGATTTTGTATATCGATAATGAAATGTCGCCGATTATCTATGCGGATATGGGGAATGTTCAGGCTCTTCTGGGAGATTATGAGAGAGCGCTGGCAGCCTACAGGCAGTATGAAAGGCTGGCGGGAACGAGCAGGAGCAGCTGGTTTGGGGACAATCTGGCGGAATTTGCCTTGCGGGCGGGCAGGGTAGAGGAAGCG
Organism: uncultured bacterium; assembly: GCA_948467735.1. GTDB lineage: Bacteria > Bacillota > Clostridia > Lachnospirales > Lachnospiraceae > Acetatifactor. The sequence continues at coordinate 36,106 of CAOKFN010000033.1, read as the reverse complement.
GAGGCGGTGTATGAACGCTTTTATGGGAAGGATCAATGGACTCGTTATGAAAAGCTGGTGAAATTGTACCTTGGCGCGGGAAAATGGGAAAAAGCGCGGCAGACGCTCCGGCAGTGGGGGCGGCAGCAGCGCGTCGGCTCTCTGGAGGGAATGTGGAAAGCCGTCAGAGGCATGGGGAAGGCGGAGAAGATATCTTATCATGGTTATTATAACAGCAAGGGCTGGGTGGAACTTTTGACCGGAAGCAAAGGGGCGGCGGCAAGGGCGTTTGAGAAGATGGCGGAAAGTGGTCTGAGGGCCAAGCTCAATGGCATAAAGGATAATATCGGCGGTCTGAAGGATAAGTCAAATGGCCGGAAGTACAGGTTTAACGGCTTAAACGCCAAGTCAAATGGCAGGAATGACGGCCTAGAGGATAGGGCGGGCGGCATGGAAAGCAGGTCAAATGGCTCAAAGGATAAGGCCGACGGCCTAGAGGACAAAGCCATGGGGGAAAGGCTCTGCGACGGCGTGTTCGCCTGCATTCTCTGCGGGGACGAGAAGAGGGGGAGAAAGCTTGCCCGGCGGCTTCAGGATTGGCTGGAAAAGAAGGGCGGCAGAGGCAGTTATTACAATCGTGAGAAGAAATATCTACAGATAGAGTTTTTGACGGCTTATTATACGGAGCCGACGGAAAAGCTGAAGGAAATCCTTGACCGAGAGAAAAAATGTGAAATCTGTCATGAATGCTCCAATTCCATATGTGAGGAAATGGAAGGAGTGAGGATTCTTTTTCTGCTCAGGATGGGCAGGAAGGAGGAGGCAAAGGAGCGGCTTCTGCGCAGTCTGGAAGCGCAGCCATGGGACGAGTATCTACAGGCCATTAAACATATGGCGTTTCAGGGATAGAGGAGAAATTTTTTCCTTAAGAAATATTGCCAAAATTAAAAAAATCGTGAATATCCTAAGAAATTGTGTTATACTGTTTGTGCTGTTAATACGGTATGCATAGAATTTTGTCAAAACTTTAAGAAGAATGGATGGTTCGTATGATAGTAGGAATTGATTTGGGTACTACCAACAGCTTGATAGCATATTTTACGGAGGAGGGGCCGAAGATTATTCCCAACAGGCTGGGAAAGAATCTCACGCCCTCCGTTGTGAGCGTGGACGAGAAAGGCAATGTATATGTGGGGGAGACGGCCAGAGAGCGCATGAGCCTGTATCCGGATTCGGTGGCCCAGACTTTTAAGAGAAGCATGGGTACGGAGCGGGAATATATCTTGAGCGGCAGGCATTTTAAGCCCGAGGAGCTGTCGAGCATGGTGCTTCGCTCCCTGAAGGAGGATGCGGAGCATTTTCTGGGAGAAGAGGTCACGGAGGCCGTGATCAGCGTGCCGGCTTATTTTGACGACAAGCGCAGGAAGGCGACCAAACGAGCCGGAGAGCTGGCGGGCCTTAAGGTGGAGAGGATGATTTCCGAGCCCACCGCGGCGGCAGTGGCATACGGCTTGTATGATAAGACCAAGGATACCCGTTTTCTGGTGTTTGATCTAGGGGGCGGCACTTTTGACGTATCCATTCTGGAGCTGTATCATAATATTCTGGAAGTCCGCGCCGTGGCGGGGGATAATTATCTGGGCGGCGAGGATTTTACGGAGATTATGGCAAAGCTGTTCTTACAGAAAACCAAGATTACAATGCAGAATCTGTCCGAGAAGGAGCAGGTGCGCCTGTATCGTCAGGCGGAGAAGGCAAAATGCGCCGTCAGCGAATCGGATAAAGTGACCATGAGCTTTCTGTATAAAGAGGAGACGTTAGAGCAGCAGATTACATATAAGGAGTATGAGGAGGCCTGCGAAGAGCTTTTGATGAAAATCCGTGAGCCGGTGAAGAGAAGCCTTGCGGACGCCGGGCTGAAGCTGGGGGATATCGACGAAGTGATTCTCATCGGCGGCGCCACAAGACTTTCCATTGTAAGAGATTTCCTGATACGGCTCTTTCGGAAATTCCCGGATACCAAGATGAATCCCGATGAAACGGTGGCACTTGGGGCCGCGGTGCAGGCGGCCATGAAGGAGCGCAGGGAGGAAGTAAAGGAGGTTATCCTCACGGATGTCTGCTCCTTTACGCTGGGAACCGAAGTGGTGGTGGAGTATGAGGAGGGAAAGTACGAGGACGGCAGGTTCTGCCCGATTATTGAGCGCAATACGGTGATTCCGGCCAGCCATACGGAACGGCTCTATACGGTCCGGGATAATCAGGAGAAGGTGCGCGTCAGGGTGCTCCAAGGAGAGAGCCGTTTCGCGAGGAATAATTTATTCTTAGGCGAGCTTGAAATTGAAATCCCCAAGGGACCCAAAGGGCGGGAGGCCGTTGACGTGACTTACACCTATGATATCAATTCTCTGCTGGAGGTGGAGGTGACTGTGGTATCCACCGGGGAAAGCCGGAAGATGATTATCAAGGGTCAGGATAACCAGATGACGGAGGAAGAGGTCAAGAAGCGCATGGAGGAGCTGGCGTATCTGAAAATCCAGCCCCGGGATTACGAGGAAAACAGGCTGGTGCTGCTTCGGGCGGAGCGGATGTACGAGGAGGCGTTAGGAGAGCGGAGGAAAACACTGGACCGTTACATAACGGCTTTTGAGGCCGCGCTGAAAAAGGGAGACCATGACGAGATTATGGACGCAAGAGAAGAGCTGAACGAGGTTCTGGAGGATGAGGAGGATTGAGCGGGGCTGCCGCAGGGGATCGGGATAAAAAGGAGGGCGCTGAAATGACCTATGCCGAGGTTCAAGAATATATGAGAAATTTTTTTGAACAGTATTATCAGAAGGTTTCACAGGAGGAAATCAATATAACGCTTCCTCTTGGGGAAGAAGAAAAAGAAATGTGGAGCGACGATGCGGATCCTGATGAGGAATGGAAGAAGTGGAAGCTGGTTCCGGCTATGATTTCGGATGGGGAAATCAAGGAATTGGAAAAAGAAATAGGGGTTGAACTGCCGCTTTCCTTGAAGGCGTTTCTGACCGTTACCCATCACTGCTTCGATAATCCCATAGGGGCTAATTCCGCCGCCAGACATTTTCAAGGAGTGAGAAACGCATGGAATCCTGTCCTTGTGAGATGCGGCTATCTGCCCTTTGCGTGGGATGAAGAGGGTTACTTTATCCGCTGTATTCGACTGGAAAAAATGCCGGAAGAAGAGAAATGCGGAATTTACCAGATTGACCACGAAGTATTGTTTGATTTTGACGAAGACACAGTGACGTCGGAGGAAATAGATCAGTGCATGGAGTTCATTTCCGAGAATCTGCTTACATATCTTGATGAGATACTTCATGAGAGGGATCATGATTCGCTCCAAAAGGCCCCTTTAAAAGAGATGCTTAGGGTGTTGAAAGAGGAGTGCGGGATACAGAATTATGATGAATTGTCGGATACAATAGATGACGACGAAGAATTTGATAAAATACTCACTGCGTTGAAACCAATTCAGAAACAGTATTCCATATCAGATGATGATCTGGAAGAAATGTTGTGGAGCATGGAGTATTCTGTTGACTGGTGAGAAAATTGCGCAGGGCGTCTGTTAAACAGTATTTGGGCGGGTGTGTAACTGCCTTTGAGGCCGCGCTGAAAAAGGAGACCATGACGAGGCTGGGGATGCCGGGGAGGAAGGGGACGAGGTCTTGTAGGGTGAGGAGGATGATATCATGAATGCATTGCCAATAGAAGATATGAGCAAAACATATATAGAACATTCTATGGTAATTGATAATTTTGTGATTAAAATAGGAAGCCAGATGAAAGACAGTTTATGTCGTGTATTTAGCGATGGCGTTCCATATCAATGGAAAGAAAATGATGATAAAACAATCATTCCGGATGCATCCATCGTGTGTAATATTAGAGATAGGACAAATGTTTCATTGACTGGCATTCCGCGTTTTGTAATGGAAGTACTGTCAGAGGCAACAGAAAGCTATGATCGCAATGAAAAAATGGACATATATAGAAAAGTCGGCGTCTCTGAATATTGGATTGTAGACTGGCGGAAAAAGCAGGTTGAAATATATATGTTTGATTTTAAGGAGGATGACACCAGCTACGCATATTTATTTAAAAAGGTAACGGAAAAAAATAAGGAAGAATTGCAGTTAGTTATGTTTCCTAATCTGCATATTTCTTTTGACGAATTGTTTCAGTTGAATGGGGAGTGATATAGATTATGTTGGTCAGCTCAATTTGCCTATATTATTTATAGGCAAATTGAGCTGACCAACATGATGGATGGAATCTATGGGAACTGTCATGTATATGGCCTTTATGCGGGCTCGGGGCCGGAACTGCGCTGCCTCAGTCCCCAAAGGGCATCTGTAGAAATGGAAATAAATCGGCTATGCCAATAAGCATGTGGAAGGAATCCGAAATGAAAGGCATACTGGAAGAAGCGCAGGAGGCAGGAAAGAATTTTTATGAAATGGGAATTGATGTTGAGAATATTGCGCAGGGTGCCGGTTATGCGGTTGAAATAGTGAAAAGCTGAAAAAGGAAAGGAGTGGATAGGAATTTCTTAAAAACTATGAAAAAGATAAGTATTATCGGCTGCCCGGGGGCAGGAAAGAGTTATTTTGCAAAGAGGCTTCACAGCGTGACGGGGATCCCCTTGTACCACTTGGATATGATTTGGCACAAACCGGATAAAACGCATATCAGCAGGGAGGAATTCGATGAGACGCTCCAAAGGATTTTCCGGGAGGAGGCGTGGATTCTGGACGGCAATTATTCAAGGACGATGGAAATGAGGATGGAGGCCTGCGACACAATCATTTTATTCGACATGCCTTATGAGGTATGTATGCGGGGGATTCAGGAGCGGGAAGGGAAAAAACGCGACGATATGCCTTGGGAAGCGGTGGAAACGGACGCTTCGTTTTTAAAAGAGGTAGAAAAATATATTCCGGAGGAGCTTCCCAAAGTGTACCAATACCTGAATAAATATGAGGGCCATAAGGAAATTATTATTTTCAAGACAAGGGAGGAAGCGGAAAAATGGCTGCGGGAAACCGAGGCTTATTTGTCGTGATAGTGTCCTTTGCATTGAGTTATGTGATTTTACTCACGCTCCATAGTTTCCAGTTCTTCCATTGTTTTAACGATTACCTGCCCGCTTTTCACTTGCTGGTTCGCTTTCCTTAGTTGTTCCATGTTGGAATCCGAATAAAAGGGATCCCAAGGGGCTGTTTGCTGTTTTTTCATTTCATCATCAAATCGAAGGCTCAAAGCAGCCATCCTGTTATTTCCTTTCTGTCTCCATCATAATACGGATGAAAGTAGAATGCAGTAATAATCATTTAAAATGATTCAAATTGTTTTCTGCTTTCTTCCTTCCTTTTGGCGGCATGGCGGGGACGAGGTCAGAGCTTATGGAATTCCGGCGTCCTCTTTTCAAAAATGCAGAGATAGCGGAAGCCGCATTCCCGCAGAACCTCGGCGGCCCGCTCAAAATGCGCGCCGATATTTTGGGCGTCGTGGGAATCGGAGCCCACGGTGATAATTTCCCCGCCCAGCTCCCGGTAGCGCTTCAACAGGCCCATGCAGGGATGAAGGTCGCGCATGCCGCTTTTTAAACCCCCCGTGTTCAGTTCAAGGCCCTTTCCTTTTTCCAGAAGAAGTCTCAGTATCGCATCCAGAATTTCATGGTATTTTTCATAAGAGTAATGCAGGTCCTTTTGGGGGGCGTAGCGCACCGCGTAATCCAGATGCCCGTACACATCGAAATTGGAGAATTTTTTGATGTTTTCCAAGATGGATTCAAAGTACTCCCAAAGGGCTTCCTCCTCGCCGCGGCCCTGAAAGAATTCCGGATAGTAGGGGTCTTTCCCATGGCAGATATGGGAGGAGCCGATGATGAAGTCAAATTCATAGGATTTGCAGTAGACGGCGTTTGCGCGCAGGACTTGCGGCTGCAGGCCCAGCTCCACCCCGAAAAGGATTCTTATTTTATCCGCGTATTTTTCCTTGAATCCCGCTAAATCATAGAGGTAGGAGTCGGTGTTCAGCAGAAAAATGCTGCCCGGCCCGTCGGGGGAATCGGGGTATTCAAAATCGTTGTGTTCCGTAAAGCACATGGTGGTCAGCCCCTGCTTGATTCCCTGTAGAATCATTTCCTCCATGGGGGTATCCGAATCCCCGGAGAAGGAGGAATGCAGGTGGCAGTCGGCTGTAATGGGCATGGCGAGTCTTCCTTTCTGGCTTTATGCCTTGTTTCTAAGTTTTGGTTTAGCGTAATCGGCTGGTGAAGAGGCAGAGCTGATGGTATATGGCGTCTACATAAACGGCGCCGACTTCTATCCGATAAAGCCATAAGAGTCTAAAGTACACATGGGAAAGTCTTCTTCATAGAAAATCCGTTGGAACAGAATTTCTTCCTATGGATAAATTTTACATGTATAAGGTTTGGAATTCAATATGGGAAGAAAAGAGATTTTGGCGTTTACATTCCGTACCGGTATTCCCTTTCCTCTTTATCCCTTGGGACAAGGCCGAATTTATTGATTACAATATCCGCCGCTTCATCGGGACTTAAATCGGAGTTGTCTATCTTAATATGATTTCTAAACCAAATCTCGTCCGCCTCCGAATTAAGTTGATGATTTTGCGCATCCCTCAATAGGCTGGCTTTACTCCATTCCACATCTTTCTTGGAAGGTTTCCTTTCCATTCGGTGCAGCGTTTCATTTCTCTGCAGCCTTACGCTGATATCCGCCCTCAGTTCAACAAAATAGAAACTGCCGCCGCTGGATGTGAATTGGTCTGCCAATGCTGTTAAGTAGTCTTTATCCTCCTGCATGTCAAAGGCGCATACATAGGTGAAAATCAAGTCCACATTATGCTTTACTGCCGTTTCAAATGCTTTTTCCCGGAAGATGCTGTTGAACTCCTTTTGCGCAGGCGTGGCAAAACCGAATATTCTATCCGATGCTTCAATGCTGTCATGATTTATCATTAAATTGTATTTCAGTTTATCCCTGATACTTTCCGCAACCGTCATTTTCCCCACCGCCTGCGGTCCGCAGACAAATAATTAAATTTGCCATTCATAACACCTCCTGAAGCCGCGGCCTGCGGATTCCTATGATAAATATATGATACTTTAAGGCTGTGAATTTTTTTCCTGATTCATCAAATCATGTTTAAAATATCCAATGGCGTTTCAAGCTGCCTAAACTCGGATTTTCTCTTTGAAGGCTGGCAGGTATCTTCTTTTAAATACCACACCGCCTGCAGGGCTTTCATGCCGGCCGCCTGCGCGGCTTCCAATTCACTGCTTCCCCCGTCGCCGATATATAAGCAGTCCTTGGCTTGTACCTGTAACCTTTCTAAGCACATTTTAAATATAACGGGGTCTGGTTTTTGCACTCCTTCATCGAAAGATAAACATACGGCGTCAAAATAGGGATACAAAACGCTCTTTTTTATAATCACTGCTTCTTCGGAAAAGCAGTTGCTTATCAACCCGATTCGTATTCCCTTTTTCTTTAAGGCCCTCAACATTGGGATAATCTCTTGATGTAAATGTTCAAACGCCTCTTCCTTCGTCCGAATACGTTTATTTACAATAAAGTTCATTTTTGCTTCCGAGTAACAGTCGTTTGCTTTGAGAATTTTTTCCAAAAGCTCCTCTAAGGTGATTTTCCCAATTGTTCTATCCGATTCTGCCGCCCGCCATATCTCTTGAAATTTCTTTTCTTCAATGCCTGCGTCAACGGCTATCTGCGTTCCAAAATACAGGGGACTTTCAAAGAGAGTAATAAGGGTTTCATACATGTCGAATATTACCGCTTTTACCATGGACAGCACCTCGCTAAATCCCGAATGATGGATGTCCGCACAATGAAAATGATATCACTCAGGCGTACAAGGTTCAAGTTTTTCTGCATCCTTCCCTTTGAACCACTACCCTTGGGAACAGCGCAGCCTTCGTGACAGTTCAGCGCCCTGTCTGAACTTTTGTCGGCCTTCCCTGCGGACAGCGGGAAGGAACGGGCTTTTCCGGCTCAAATATAATGAAATTCTACCATGTTTTCTTCCCGTATGCCAGAGGTATTTCTAAACTAAGTGTAAAATTTCCGAAATTTGGCAAATATTTTTCATTTACATCTTGAATTTAGAGGAGAAATTGGGTAAAATATCATTGCTGATAAAATTTTGACAATCTGGCATCCTGCGGGGAGCCGCTGCATGTGGTTCTTATGTGGAAGCAGGACTCCGATGGATTTTAAGTTTTGACGCCGACAGGCTTCCATGAGAGGAGAAGTCCGTAAAGAACTTCCATGAAAGGAGAAATCCGTAAAAAACTTCCATGATGGAGAAATCCGTAAAAGAGTGTGAGAGAAAGGTTCTTCCATGCTTCGTTCTTTGGGACAAGGATTGTTAAAACATATAAAATTATTTTAGGAGGAGACTAAAATGGCAGTAAGAGTAGCAATTAATGGTTTTGGCCGTATCGGCCGTCTGGCATTCAGGCAGATGTTTGACGCGGAAGGATATGACGTGGTGGCAATCAACGATTTGACCAGCCCCAAAATGCTTGCGCATTTGTTAAAGTATGACTCTTCTCAGGGCAAATACAAATATGCCGATTCCGTAGTGGCAGGCGAGGACAATATCACCGTAAACGGCAAGACCATTACTATTTACAAAGAGGCAGATGCTTCCAAGCTTCCTTGGGGTGAGCTGAAGGTGGACGTAGTTCTGGAGTGTACCGGTTTCTACACCTCCAAAGATAAGGCATCCGCACATATCACTGCCGGCGCGCGCAAGGTTGTTATTTCCGCTCCCGCAGGAAATGATCTTCCTACCATCGTTTACAATGTAAACCATACGACTTTGAAGCCTGAGGATACGGTAATTTCCGCAGCTTCCTGTACCACCAACTGTCTGGCTCCCATGGCGAAGGCATTGAATGACTTTGCTCCGATCCAGAGCGGCATCATGACCACGGTTCATGCTTATACCGGTGATCAGATGATTCTTGACGGCCCTCAGAGGAAGGGTGATTTGAGAAGAAGCCGTGCGGGCGCATGCAATATCGTTCCCAATTCCACCGGCGCTGCAAAGGCTATCGGCCTTGTAATTCCCGAGCTGAACGGCAAGCTGATCGGCTCCGCACAGCGTGTCCCCACCCCCACCGGTTCTACCACGATTCTGGTAGCGGTTGTAAAGGGCGAAGTGACCAAGGAAGGCATCAATGCGGCTATGAAGGCGGCAAAGACAGAGTCCTTTGATTATAATGAGGATGAAATCGTATCCTCCGATGTGATCGGCAGCACCTACGGTTCCATTTTCGACGCAACCCAGACCATGGTTTCCAAGATGGAAGACGGCAATTCTCTGGTACAGGTTGTTTCTTGGTATGACAATGAGAACAGCTATACTTCTCAGATGGTTCGTACCATTAAGTATTTCAGCGAGCTTGCATAATCGGAAGCGAAGCGTTACGATTCACAATAGCGCCATGAGGCCGCGCGGGACGACGTCCCCGCGGGCTGTGGCCTGCCTGTGTGCAGACCTATTGGGGGTCCGGTCTTAAGGATCGGGCCTTTTTTGTAAGAAAGGGATTTTGTTTAAAAGGGAAAATGCCAAGGACGGGGTAATGCCAAAGAAATAAAAAGAAGGCGGTTCGCAGGGTCCGTTTTCGTGAGCGAGTGAGGCTGCGGGATTGCAGGGCTGCAGCACCGCGAGACTGCGGTATTGCAGAATCATGTGATTTGCAGGGTTCATTTCTGTGAGCGGGCGAAGCTGTGAGAATGCCGGAAGAGAAGCCGTTAGGTTCGGTTCCGTGAGCGAGCGTAAGTGTCCGCGGGAGGACGAAACTGCCAAAGCCGCGGGGAAAGTGGTGAGCGGGCGTAAGTGTCCGCAGGCGGGTGGAAACTGCCAAAGCCGTGAGGAAAGCGGCGTGGGGGCGTAAGTGTCCGTGAGCGGGCGAAACTGCCAAAGCCGTGAGGAAAGCGGTGAGCGGGCAGAGAGTTTCTGTGAGCGAGAGAAGCTGCCGAGGGCTGTGATTGGTCATATGGAGTGCGATATGCGGCATGAGATGTGATGCGTTATGCATGGTGCGATATGTAATGAGGCGTGATTGATTGTATGATACGCGGCATGTGTAAGGAATGTAATGAGTCCTGCGGCATAGGCTGAGCCATAAGGGCCGCAGTATGCTGTAAGGAATGTGCCATGCCGTATGCCCTGCGATATGTCTCAAAATAGCAGCATGTCGTACCAAATGTCAAAGGTGTTTTTCCGAGGGATGTATTCACGGGTGTGAAGCTGAGTTCTGTTGATGCGGCGAAAGTGTGTATCAGAGATTTATCGAAAACGACATTCAAATCTTTCCTTTGGCGCAGGCGCTTGACTGCCTGTGCAGTGATAGCCGTTTTGTGCTTTGCGGATATGCTCCTGCGGCCTTTTGGGCTTGGGCCAATTGTCCGCATTGCAAAAGGTGCTATGGAGGGAAGCGGGAAAATAAGGAAGTTTACTGTAATTATTATGAAAATGGAGGTTTGTAAAAATGGGTTTGAATAAGAAATCCGTTGATGATATCAACGCGAAGGGCAAGAGAGTTCTGGTGAGATGCGACTTTAATGTTCCTTTGAAGAATGGCGAGATTACGGACGAGACCCGTATTGTGGCGGCGCTGCCCACCATTCAGAAGCTGATGAATGACGGCGGCAAGGTGATTCTCTGCTCTCATCTGGGCAAGGTGAAAAACGGCCCCAATGAGGGAGAGTCTCTGGCGCCTGTGGCAAAAAGGCTTTCCGAGAAGCTGGGGAAGGAAGTTGTGTTTGTGGCAGACTATCATGTGACCGGAGAGGCAGCCACAAAAGCCGTTGAGGCCATGAAGGAAGGGGATGTGGTTCTGTTGCAGAATACCCGTTTCCGCGGCTCCGAGGAGACAAAGAACGGCGAGGCGTTCAGCAAGGAGCTGGCTGATTTGGCGGATTTGTATGTATGCGACGCGTTCGGTTCTTCCCACAGGGCCCATGCGTCCGTGGAAGGCGTTACCAAGTGCATCACCGCAAAGGGCGGCGAGAACGTGGTGGGATATCTGATGCAGAAGGAAATCAATTTCCTTGGCAATGCGGTGGAGAATCCCGTGAGGCCTTTTGTGGCCATTCTGGGCGGCGCTAAGGTTGCGGATAAGCTGAACGTGATTTCAAATCTGCTGGAGAAATGCGATACCCTGATTATCGGCGGCGGCATGGCGTATACGTTCCTGAAGGCACAGGGATATGAAATTGGAAAATCGCTGGTTGACAATGAAAAGCTTGACTACTGTAAGGAAATGCTGGAGAAGGCACAGAAGCTTGGCAAGAAGCTGCTGCTTCCCGTGGACTCGGCCACCATTGCCGCATTCCCCAATCCCATTGACGCGCCGGTGGACGTGGAGGTATATGAGTCTTCCGCTATGCCTGCGGACAGGGAGGGCTGCGATATCGGGCCCAAGACGGCGGAGCTGTATGCGGAGGCAGTCAAGAGCGCTAAGACCGTCGTATGGAACGGACCCATGGGCGTATTCGAGAATCCTACTTTGGCAAAGGGAACCATCGCGGTGGCGAAGGCTCTGGCAGAGACGGACGCCACCACGATTATCGGAGGCGGCGATTCCGCGGCAGCTGTAAATCAGCTTGGCTTCGGGGACAAGATGAGCCATATCTCCACCGGAGGCGGCGCGTCCTTGGAGTTCTTGGAAGGCAAAGTACTCCCCGGCGTCGCGGCAGCAGACGACAAATAGGAGCGGCTTAAATTCGCGACGCCGTGAGTCGCGGCAGCAGACGACAAATAGGAACAGCCTAAATCCGCGACGCCGTGAGCCGCGGCGGCAGACGACAAATAGGAACAGCCTAAATCCGCGACGCCGTGAGCCGCGGCAGCAGACGACAAGTAGGAACAGCCTAAATCCGCGACGCCGTGAGCCGCGGCGGCAGACGACAAATAGGAACAGCCTAAATCCGCGACGCCGTGAGCCGCGGCCGCAGACGACAAATAGGGACAGCCTAAATCCGCGACGCCGTGAGCCGCGGCGGCAGACGATAAAATAGGAAAAAATTCCGAAACGGAAGCGGAATGCGTTTCAAGGGTGCATGGAGAATTTTCATCTGCGCTCCATGCAGATGAAAATCGCGCCCCCATAGGGGCTGTAGTGCAGGAATGGAACTATAAATAATAGGAACGAATCAATAATAGAAACTCAAAGCAGTTCCGAAACGGAACTATTAATAAGAGGAAAAGAATATGGCAAGAAGAAAAATTGTTGCCGGAAACTGGAAGATGAACATGACTCCCAGTCAGGCAGTGGAATTAATTGAAACTTTGAAGCCTCTTGTGAAGAACGATGAGGTGGATGTGGTATTCTGCGTACCCGCGATTGATATTATTCCCGCGGTGGAGGCAGTCAAGGGCACCAATATCCAGATTGGCGCTGAAAATATGTATTTTGAGGAAAAGGGAGCGTTCACGGGAGAAATCTCCCCGGCCATGCTGGTGGATGCAGGCGTGAAATATGTGATTATCGGCCATTCCGAGAGAAGAGAGTATTTTGCGGAGACGGACGAGACCGTGAATAAGAAGGTTTTGAAGGCGTTTGAGCATAAGCTGACTCCCATTATCTGCTGCGGCGAGACTTTGACCCAGAGAGAGCAGGGCGTGACGATTGACTTTATCCGTCAGCAGATTAAGATTGCATTTTTGAACGTGACTGCCCAGCAGGCGGCATCCGCTGTCATTGCCTATGAGCCCATCTGGGCAATCGGAACCGGAAAAGTAGCTACCACCGAGCAGGCGCAGGAGGTCTGCAAGGCAATCCGCGACTGTATCGCGGAGGTATACGACGACGCCACGGCGGAGGCAGTCCGCATTCAGTACGGCGGCTCCGTGTCCGCGTCCAGCGCGCCGGAGCTTTTTGCACAGCCGGATATCGACGGCGGTCTGGTGGGCGGCGCGTCATTGAAGGCGGATTTTGGGAAAATCGTGTGCTATTGATTTGTTTCGCAAATCAATAGTCATGAATTACAACAAGTAATTCAGGTTTGTTAAGTAAAATGTGTTAGTTCTCGTTTTTTTGGCGGCCGAGTGATTCGGCCGCTTTTTACATATCTAATTTCAGCGAAGGACCGGCATGATTCTGCCTGAGAATATTCAAAACGGAGAGGAAAAATGATAAGATTTGAATACACGGACGGAAGCAATAAAGATTTTATTGGATTGTGTCATGAATTAGATGCATTTCTCAATGAACTTGCGGGCGGTGAAGAAAATAGAGCGGAATATATTCCTTATAATAAATTAGATGATATCCATGATGTTGTCATGGCGTATGATAACGATATTCCCATCGGCAGCGCAGGTTTCAAAAAATATGATGATGAAACTGCGGAGGTAAAAAGGGTATTTATCAAAAAAGAATATCGTGGTCGGGGAATCTCAAATGAGCTTATGAAAATGCTAGAACAGCGGGCAGGGGAAAAAGGATTCCGATATCTGATATTAGAATCAGGAGAGCCTTTGATTTCAGCAATGGCGTTATATCGAAGTATTGGCTATAAGATTATACCAAATTATGGGCCGTATGTTGGTATGGAAGAATCTGTCTGCATGAAGAAGACATTGTAAAAGGGCGGCCGCAGAATGTTTTTTCCGGATGATACTCACGAGCGGCCCAATTTGCCATCAATACATGATGCTTTCCGCTTGCGAGTCAAGGCACATGGCACATGGAAGCGGCCTGTCCGGATTGCAGCAGATTGCTTCGGAGAAAGTAAAAAATTCACAAATTTATGGTGACTTATCTCGTATAATATGTTAAAATAGACAAAGAATCTTTTATGCTCATGAGTTTAAGATTTGCCGTCGGTTCGTAGCGTCCGCCGCTTGTGGGGCGGGCGGCATGGCAGACGTTAGAGATCGTCAGTATCAATTGTTACAGAAAAGAAATGGGGCAGAATTCAGGTATGGGTAAGATAAAGAAAAGAAAATATGGTCTGGCGGCGCTGTGTGTCTGCGCCCTGTGTCTGGACCTTTCGGGCTGCGGCGCGGAACCCGATGAGGAAGAAGACATAGTGCAGATCGAGCAGCAGGAGGAAAGTGTGTATACCATGGTGGTGGCTTCCGTGGGCGACGTGGGTCTTACGGATATGCTGCGATGTACATACAGGCAGACGGAGGATGAGGACATTGTAATTTCCGCGGACGGCAAAACCGTTTCAAAAGTGTATGTATCCCAAGGGGACAGTGTTGTAAAGGGCCAGCTTCTGGCGGAGCTGAAGGTCAACAGCGATGAGGAGGCTATTGATGAGCTTGAATACAAGATAGCAAGAAATACACTGCTTCTGGGATACACGGACAAGGACGAGGCTTATGCTCTTTCCAACAGATGGTGGTCCTATGTGTATCAGTCGTCCATGTCGGAAAGCGAAACGGAGAAGCTGGAGGATTCTCTTGAGAGCATCCGGCAGACATATCGCTACAAGCGGGAAGATTATCAGGATACGATTGCGCTGGATGTCCAGCAGCTGGAGAATACCCGTCGGGAGCTGGAGGAAAGCCGCATTTACGCCGGAATGGACGGAGTGCTCTCGTATGTCGCTCCTGATTTGGAAGGAGCGAAGGTGCTGGAAGGCCAGACTGTGATGACGATTATCGATACGTCCAGATGCCTTTTTGAAGCCAAGGCAAGCGATACGGATTATGCGGATCTCTTTCAGGAGGGCAAGGCGGAGGTCCTGAAAGTCACCGGAAACGGGAAGACATTGTATGTGGAGGTGATTCCCTACGATATGAAAAATTGGGGGGAGACTCTTTACTTTGAACTGCCGGAGGGCAATCCGGACATTCAGGTGGGAATGGTGGGAACGCTCATATATGTTGTGGACACGAGGGAACAGGTGCTTACGCTTCCGAAAAGAGTAATACGCAATGCCGACGGGAAAAATTATGTGTATGTGGTAGGCGACAGCGGTATTCAGGAGGTCAGATGGATTGAGACAGGTTTGTGGGGGGATACGCTGGTGGAGATTGTAAGCGGTCTGGAGGAAGGAGAGTATGTGATACAGAAATGAGAATTGTTAAGGTGTTTTCTCAAAAGAGGATTCTTTCCGTCGGGCTTGTGGTTTGTCTTACGCTTGCGGCGCTTGCGGGATGCGGAAGCGTCGATGCCGGTTCGGACGATGTGATTGAGTTGCATGAACCCGTGGCAGGCGAGGAGGCGGTAATGTATACGGAGCCTGCGGCAAGGCGGAATCTGTACAATGCACAGGTATATAGTGCGGTTGTGTTTCCCTATGTGGAAGAATATTCTTACGAATCCAGCAGGACGTTTGGCTCCTTCGCCGCTGTGCCGGGAGAGACGGTGCAGGCTGGATCGCCGCTTGCATATATGGACATGGAGAAGATTTCTTCGCGTGTGGAAGCGATGGAAGAGAAAATTAGTTCTCTGACGGAAAGTTATGAGGAATATCGCAAGGATGCGGAAGAGGAACTTGCCAAGCTGAAATCGGAGCTGGAAGATTTGGAAGAAATTCTGGATAATCTGG
Organism: uncultured bacterium; assembly: GCA_948467735.1. GTDB lineage: Bacteria > Bacillota > Clostridia > Lachnospirales > Lachnospiraceae > Acetatifactor. Next base: position 20,531 of record CAOKFN010000033.1, on the reverse strand, counting down.
CCGAGGAGGAGCCGGAGCAATATGTGGCTGGGGCGGACGGACAGGAAGTTTTCAATTCCGCTTATGCCTCATGGCAGAATAACAGCAAAAAGTGGCAGGGGCAGTATAACAGCAAGGAGCTTTCCATAGAAACGAAGCAGGAGGCCCTGCGTCAGAGAAGAGAGCTTTATGAGCTTGATTATAAGTATTACAGCGGCCAGCTTAGGAAGCTGAAGCAGGAGAGGGAAGAGGCTGTTTTATTCTCGAAGATCTCCGGACAGGTAGTGGCGGCAGGGGAGTATTCGCCGGGCGGCAGCGTTCGTGCAAATGCCTCCGTCATTGCAGTGGGCGATTTGAATCGGAAATATATAAAATGTGAGATGATTCCTACAGTGTCAAGACTGCGTGCCGAGGATATTTACGCAGTGATAGACGGCAGGCGTTATGAAGTGGAATATGTGGAGAATAATGATACTGATTTTTCCCTCTTTTCTATTAAAGGGGAAAACGGCATGGTATCGGTAGGAGATACGGCGGCGATCGTGGTAGTGAGGGAAAAGAAAGAACAGGTGCTCACGGTTGCTGTGGATTCCGTTCACAGAGAAGGCCTGCAGCGATATGTGTATGTGGTGGAGGATGGCAAGGCTGTCATTAGAAATATACAATTCGGCGCAAGCGATAATGTCTATGTGGAAATCCTTTCAGGCGTGGAAGAGGGGGAGGAAGTGCTGATCTCTCAGGCGCTTACGGCAGGCAGCAAGACGGCCGTGCTGGAGAAGGGAACCTTTGAGATTACATATGAAGGAAACGGCGAATTGGTTTATCCGTTGAAAACCGTGGTGAGAAATCCGGTGGAAAACGGAGAGGTTTATTTTCAGGAGTATACGGCGGCGGTAAATCAGCATGTGGAAAAGGGCGATGTGATTGCCATTGTCCGTGTGGAAGGAGACGATGTGGCGCTTGCGCGGAAGGAAAACGATCTGAAGAGGGCAAAGGAGCGGCTGGACGACCTGATAGCGCAGGGGGATGAGAAGAATGAGGAGACGATTGCTCAGAGGAGAGAGAACATCGCGGAAATGGAAGAAGAGATAGCGCAGATGAAAGCGGATTACGGCACCACGGAAATTTATGCGACGGTTTCCGGCAGAGTGCTTTCAAGGACGAATTATGCTTCCGGCGATCTTATTAAGGACGATGCGGGAATCGCGGTGATAGGGGATGAAAGCGTGCCTTATCTGTCGCTGGAGAATCCCAGCAGTTATCTGCATTGGGGCCATATGCTGGAATTGTCCTACACGGATACGGAAGGGCAGAAGCGCACGGCGGAAGGAACGGTGGTAACTCTGGGCGCGGATATCGGCGGGGTGCTTTCGTCAAAGAACGTACTGGCGGCGCTGCCGGAGGGCGGGCTGGACGGGTTCGAGGCGGCGAAGGAGAGCAGCGGCGGAAGGTATATCGTCGTGAAAATCAAAGCGGCAGCCGCTTTGAATGCGATGGAAAATGTAATATTGGTGCCGAAACGGGCAGTGCAGACAATAGGAGAAAATAATTATGTGACTGTGCTGAAGGAAGACGGCAGTGTGATGCCCGTCAGCGTTATTGTGGGCGGTTCCAATCGGTCGGATTATTGGATAATTGATGGACTTACGGAAGGAATGAAAATATGCTGGGAATAATGTTTCAAAAGCTGTTGTCTAAAAAATGGATGTTTCTCTGCCTGCTTTTGGGAAGCGTACTGCTGATTGCGACCACAATCAGCTTTCCCATGTATCAGACGGCCGCTTTTGACAGGATGCTGCGTGATGAATTTCATAACAATTTGGCCCAGACCGGCCAGTGGCCCGCAAAAGTGGTGGTAACGGACACTTCTATGAGAGAGACTCAAGGGGTGGTAATCCGCGAGCAGGAAGAACGGATGTCAAGCCTCGGCGAAAGGCTGGGGCTTCAGACAAAGGAAAATATTTATTTTTACCGATTGACACAATGGACATTGAGTCCGCTGTCGGAACGGGCGGATATTTGGTCCACCAACCTGAGAATGGGATGTCTGTCGGATCTGCCGGAGCATATCAGCATGGTCGCGGGCGAAATGTACTCGGAGGACGGCAGGGCGGAGGATGGAAGCATTGAGGTAATCGTCAGCCAGAATTGTATGGTAAAAACGAATCTGCTGGTGGGGGAAATGCTGGAATGCAATTCTCTGAAGGAGAAGGACGGCAGTCCCGTGCGGTTAAAAATTGTGGGGGCGTTTAGGGAGACAGAGGGTGATTTCTATTGGGAAATAGGAAATAACAATGTGGATTATACCTGTATGATACAGGAAGATTTATTCAGGGAAATCTTTCTCGGAGAAGATATTAACAAACATAATATCAGCTGTCAGTACTGTTATCTCTTTGATTATGATGCCTTGCAGGTGTCCCAGATTGAAGAATTGGCGGAGGTACTGCAGGACGAGGTCTATGAATGCGACGTCTGCCTGCAGCTCTTAGAGAATTTTGGGCAGAAACAGGTTCGGGTTTCCGCCACGCTGTTTATTCTGCAGATACCTGTGCTGGTGCTGCTGGGAGCATTTTTGTTCATGGTTTCCGGTCAGATGTATGAATTGGAGAAAAATGAAATATCGGTGATTAAGAGCCGGGGAAGCTCCGGATTTCAGATTTTCAGGCTTTATTTGTATCAGAGCATCTTTCTTGCGGCGGCGGGGACGCTGTTAGGGATTCCTCTGGGGGGAGTCTTTTGCAGAATCTTAGGCTCTGCCAGCAATTTTCTGGAATTTGGCCTGCGGAGAAACCTGCAGATACGTTTTGAAAATGGAGTGTGGCTGTATCTGGGAATCGCCGTGGCGGCAACGGTGCTGATTATGGCGCTGCCGGCAATCAACCACAGCAAGATATCCATTGTAAACCTGAAGCAGAGCCGGGCGGCAAAGAAGAGAAGCTGGTGGGAGAAGATTTTTTTGGATGTGATTTGTCTGGGAGTCAGCCTGTACGGATATTATAGCTATTCCAGAAATCAGGACGCGGTGGTGCAGAATGTGCTCACCGAACAGTCCATCGATCCTCTTTTGTACATAAGCTCTTCGCTGTTTATTATAGGCATGGGACTGTTATATCTGCGTCTGCAGCCGCATCTGGTAAATCTGGTCTATCTCATAGGCCGGCGTTTCTGGCGTCCGTCCAGCTACGCTTCCTTTATGGAAAATATGAAAAACGGACGCAAACAGCAGTTTATTATGTTATTTTTGATTCTGACGGTTTCGCTGGGAGCGTTTCATGCTACGGTGGCCCGGACGATATTGCAGAATGCGCGTAAAAATGTGGAATATCTGGATGGAGCGGACATTGTTATCAAGGAAGTGTGGAGGGATAATGCGGCGCTTGTGGCGGAGGACAGCACGATTCTGCCGCGGTATTACGAGCAGGACTTTCAGAAGTACGCCACTCTTGGGGCGGCGGAGTCGTATACAAGGGTGTTGTATGTTGATTCCGCTAATAATAGAGTGAATGTCTCCGCAAAGCTGAACAATGATACCGTAAATGTCACTCTGTATGGGATTCATTCCAAGGAGTTCGGAGAAAATACATGGCTTGACAGAGATTTGCTGGAGGGTCATTATTATGAATATCTGAACGCCCTTGCGGACGAACCCGACGGCATCTTGGTATCCCGAAATTTTCAGACACAGTTTGGCTATAATATAGGACGCGATATCGGCTGTACCTACGAATCCACCATAGGAAGCGGCGAGACGGAAGTGACCAGCAGGTGGCGCGTGAGCGGCAGGATTGTGGGCTATGTGGATTATTGGCCGGGATTTGAGCCTACTGCTACTTATGTGGATTATGCGGGAAATGTAGTGGTGGAGGACAATTATCTTGTGGTGGCCAATCTTGCTATGTTTGAGCGCGCTTTCGGATCACAGCCCCAGCCCTATGAGGTTTGGATTACTTTAAAGGAAGATGCGGAGCCTTCGGAAGTGGCAGATTGGATTAAAGAAAAGGACGTCAAAGTGGAGAAATATATCGACCGCCGCACGGATGTCAAAAATGAGCTGGAAGACCCGTTGCTGCAGGGAACCAACGGCGTCCTCACCATGGGCTTTTTGGTGATGATATTATTATGCGGGGTGGGATATCTGATTTACTGGATTATGTCCATCCGGTCCAGAGAGATGATCTTCGGCGTTCTGCGAGCCTTTGGCATGCATAAAAAGGAATTGTTTCATATGTTGATGCTGGAACAGATATTTTCCGGAATCCTGTCCATTCTGGTAGGAATCGGAATCGGAAAGCTGGCGTCGGGAATGTTTGTGCCCATGCTGCAGATGGCTTATGCCGCAGATGATCAGGTGCTTCCCATGCAGCTGTACACCAACCCGTCCGACATGATCCGCCTTTATACGGCGCTGGCAGCGGTGATGGCAGTCTGTCTTCTGGTGCTGCTCATCATGGTATTTAAGCTGAATGTGGCTAAGGCCCTGAAGCTGGGTGAAGAATAATGTGCAAAGATTTACTAAGCCCAAGGCATTGACTCTACAGGCGGCATGACGGGAAGAGTGAAGGACGGAAGTTTGGATGAGAAGAATCAGGACGGCGGAGGGGAGCGAATTTGAAGGAGAATAATGTAATTGAAGTTAGCCATGTGAATAGAATTTTTCCGGTGGCGGGCGGGACGTTTCAAGCCTTGACGGATATCAGTCTGGAGATTCCGGCCGGTTCTCTGGCAATTTTGAAGGGGCGTTCCGGTTCCGGCAAGACCACCCTTTTAAATATATTGAGCGCGCTGGATAAGCCTTCCTCCGGCAAGGTCTATATTGACGGCAGGGACATCGGAGAGCTTTCGGATTACGCAAGAGAAGACCTGCGCAGGAAGCAGATGGGATTTGTGTTTCAGGCAGTGTCGCTGATACCTACCATGAATGCGTTCCAGAACGTGGAATTTTCCATGCGGATGGCGGATATCCGTTCCGGACGAAAAGAACGAGTGGAAGAATGCTTAAAAAGGGTGGGATTGGGAGGCCGTCTGCGTCATATGCCGGCGGAAATGTCCGGCGGCGAACAGCAGCGTGTGGCAATCGCCAGGGCATTGGCCCACAGGCCCAGAATTATTTTCGCGGATGAGCCCACGGCGGAGCTGGACAGTGCCATGGGCGCCGAAGTGATGCGGCTGTTCAAGGAAATGTGCGCGCTGGAGCATGTGACCATTATCATGACCACACATGACGTAGGGCTTATGGATGCGGGCGACATTATCATTGAACTGGAAAGCGGGCATCGGAAAACGGGAGACGCGGAATAGACGGCGGCGGGCAGGAGGTATATGGATGGCTGAAGCAATGATTCAGGCGGACGGCTTGGTGAAAATTTATAAATCAAAGCAGACGGAGGTTCTGGCGCTTCAGGGGCTGGATTTGACCGTGGAGGAAGGAGAACTGACCGCGATTATCGGGAACAGCGGAAGCGGCAAGTCAACCTTTCTCAATATGATCGGCGGGCTGGACAGACCCAGCGCAGGCTCTCTGGTGGTGGGGGGCAAAAACCTTTTTACCATATCGGAAAAAGAATTGGTGATGTATAAGCGGGATACGGTGGGGTTTGTGTGGCAGAATAACGGCAGAAATCTGCTTCCCTACCTGTCGGTGCTGGAAAATGTCATGATGCCCATGTACCTGTCCAGCCGCGGCGGGAAAAAGGCGAAGGCGCTGGAACTGCTGGAAATGGTGGGAATGGCGCATAAGAAGCACAGCAGGCTGAATATGCTCTCCGGCGGCGAGCAGCAGAGGATTGCCATCGCCATTGCGCTGGCCAACTCTCCGAAGCTTCTCTTGGCGGACGAACCCACGGGAAGCGTGGATATGGCTACCGCAAACTATATATTCGATGTGTTTACGGAGTTGAATAAGGGAGGACAGACCGTGTTGATTGTCACCCATGACGTGGCGCTGTCGAAGAAGGTACAGCGCGTGGTGGCAATCCGCGACGGCAAAATCAGCAGTGAAAGATTCTTAAAACAAAAATATGCGGACCGAATTAAGGAAGTCACAATTAACTGGCGGGAAGAGGACACGCAGGATGAATATGTCATTTTGGATAAAGCGGGACGTGTCCAGATACCCAAGGAGATATTGAGCGCCATGAAACTTGGAAGCAATAAGGTGAAAGTGGAGCTGAAGGACGGAAAGGTGATTTTAAGCGGCGTAGACGAACCTGATAGCAAAAAACAACAAGAAAAATGACCCCCGAAATATCAAAAAATATCATATTTTTATTAATTGCCCTCTCAATTTGCCATGGCTATAATGTATTTGTAACCAAAAACAATGCAGCCAAAAAGCAAAGGAGAGGGTAAATTTATGCAGATGAAATTTCAAATTGTCATGAAAAAAGTTCATCCCATCAGGGGAAATATTGGCAACAGTTCCTAACGATGTAATCCTAACAGTAACAATTACAATCATATCAAGATTCGATGGAGAAAAATAAGGTGAAAACTGCGTATAAAAAATTGCCTCCGGAGGTAAATATTTTCTTAAAAAATAAAAAAATCAGCCAGCAGGATATTTTATATATCGCACAGACCGATTTGGATGCGGAAGGAAGATTTGCCGACGGATATCTGGTGTTGACCGAGAAAATGCTGGGGATGATTCAGGCCCCTGTGACAGAGGGGAAAGCTCATTATTTCAGAGGAAGCGCCTCCACAAAGGGAGGAAAGGTTTCCGACGACTATATGGATTATGGAGATGAGGACAGCGCGGACAAGGACACGACAGATTGGAAGGCGGAATTTATTCCCCTTGAAAAATTGGATCGTCTCTGGATAGAAAACTGCGTTGGCTGTAATCTTCTGGCCGGGAAATGGGGGGGACAGGAGCACTGCATCCTGATGTTTACCCATTTGCAGAAGCGGGGAGCGGCGAAGCTGGTTCGCGGCGTGGAACAGCTGAAAAGAGGAGAAGAGCCTGATTTTGGACAGGAGGGAGAAGAATACTGTCCCAAATGCGGCAGGATGTATCCCGACAGAGAGCGGAAGGTCTGCCCCAACTGTATGGATAAGAGAAATGTATTTTTCAGGGTATTTGGCTATTTTAAGCCTTATAAAATGCAGTTTGCATTTATGATTGCGGCAGTGATCTGCACTTCTCTGCTGAATCTTGTATGGCCGTACTTAAACGGCGATATTCTCTATGACAAGGTTCTGGCAAGGGATACCGCCTTTATGGATTCGCTGGGACTGCAGCAGGACAGCTTTGTGACGGTGCTCCTGTTTCTGGTGCTGGCAATGGCGGGCACAAAGCTGATTATGCTGGTATTCAGTATTCTTCAGGGCGTGTTGACGGCGCAGATGGTAGTGGGCGTCGTGCGGGATTTGAAGAAGGATGTGTTCCGGAAGATGGGGCTTTTGTCCATCGGCTTTTACCGGAGCAGGCAGACCGGAAGCCTGATGACCAGAGTGCTCAGCGATGCGGAGCGCATCACAGGATTCTTTGTTGACGGCGCCCCGTTTATCCTGATTCATGGCCTTACCATGCTGGCTACGATTGTGGTAATGTTTGTCATGAATCCTGTGATGGCGATGATAATGGTGGTGATGGTGCCGGTTTTATTTGCCATGAACCGGTATTTAAGGCCCAGAATATGGGTCATGTTCGGGCGCAGGCATAGAGCGGAGCGTTCTTTGAACAGTTTGATTAACGACAATCTGACAGGTTCCAGGGTGGTCAAGAGCTTTGGACAGGAGAAGAAGGAAATCACCCGATTTACAGGCTACAGCCGCAGACTGCGGGATGCGGAGGTTGCCATTTCCCGTCAGCAGAATTATTTTCAGCTGGCATACAGCGGCGCCAGAGAGCTTGCGGTGATGGGCGTATGGGCTTTGGGCGTGTATTTCATTATGAAGGGAACGGGGCAGGAAATGAATCTGGGTTCTCTCATTACCTTTGTGGGCTATGTGGGACAGCTTCAGGGTCCGATGAACTTCTTCGCAAGGGTTCCTAACTGGTGGGCGGACAGCATGAACAGTGCCCAGCGTATTTTTGAGGTTATCGACGCGGTGCCCGAGGTTCAGGAGGCGGCAAAACCCAAGCCCTTGAAGGAGCCGAAGGGAGATATCGTGCTGGATAATATCACGTTCGGTTATGAAGTCAACAGGCCGGTGCTGAAGGATGTGTCCCTGCATATTCCGGCGGGAAGCATGGTGGGAATTGTGGGACGATCCGGCGCGGGCAAGACTACGCTGGTCAATCTGATTTCCAGAATGTACGACGTTCAGGAGGGAGAAATCAGAATAGACGGCATTCCCATTAAGGAGCTTGGCTTCCATGATCTGCGGACGAATGTGGCGATGGTGTCTCAGGAAACTTTCATTTTTATGGGAACGGTGGCGGAAAATATCGCCTATGCGAACCAAGAGGCGGGGATAAAGGAGATTATGAAGGCGGCGAAGCTGGCGGGAGCACATGAATTTATCATGCGAATGCCCGACGGATATGATACCAGAATCGGCGCTTCGGGCAGAGAGCTTTCCGGCGGCGAACGGCAGAGGATTTCCATTGCGAGGGCCATTCTTGCCAATCCGAAGATTTTGATTCTGGACGAGGCCACGGCTTCCGTGGACACGGAGACGGAACGGGTGATTCAAAAAGCCTTGAATTATCTGGTTCAGGGCAGGACGACCATCTCCATTGCCCACAGGTTGTCCACCCTGCGTGATGCGGATTATCTGGTGGTAATCGACCACGGAGAAGTGACGGAACGGGGAACCCACGAGGAGCTTGAAGCGTTAAAGGGAACATATTATAAGCTGCAGGAGCTCCAAACCAAAGCCCTGCAGCTCAAGGGAGAGATGGATTTTTAAAAGAGAGCGGAACAAGCTCCCACAAGTGGGAACTGGAATAAAAATAAACTGTCGCAGGAATAAATTAAGTGAAGTCGTGAAGGCGCACGAGAGCAGATTGCATGAGCGCCCTTGCGAATGAAATCTGACTCTCATTATGTGTGCGCCGAGGGACTTCACCCTTTAGCGCTGTCGCGCAGCGACTTAATTAGGAGGAAAATTATGGCTGGACATAAAGGATCCAAAGGCCCGGGCAGACCGGAGCGTGAAATGGAGGCAAAGACTTCCATGGATGATTTTCAGTTGGAACAGATGGAGCAGGAGACGGAGGAGATGCTCCGCGTCAGGTATCTGACCAATGAAAACGCGAAATTTGAGAGAACTGGAACAGGATTTTTAAGTTTGAGAATCGGGGAGGAATTTTATCCCAGAGTAATGGTGGTGCGGATGTTTCCTTTTTCCGACAAGAATGAGTTTATCTCCATCAGGACGGCGGAAGAACGTTCCAAGGAAATCGGCATTGTGGAGAAAATGGCGGACATGAAGAAAGAAACGGTGGAGATGCTGGAAGAACAGCTGACTCTGCGCTATTTTACCCCTGTGATTCAGAAAATCTATAAGATAAAGGATGAATATGGTTTTGCATATTGGAATGTGTCAACGGACCACGGGGAATGCAATTTTACGATTCGTATGGGAGGAAACTCAGTGATTCATCTTTCGGATACCAGAATTCTGATTATGGATATCGATGAAAACCGTTTTGAGATTCCGGACGTGAATCAGCTTACGGTTGCGGAGCGAAGAAAGCTGGATTTGTTCCTGTAAGTCCATGGGAGTCACGGTGATGAACATAGGCGCGCAATACTCCGGCGGAGCGAAGCGGCGGTGTGAATTCCAGCGAAGCGGAGGGGCTGCGGCGCAGAATTTCGGCAGGGCGGAGAGGCTGCGGCACAGAATTTCGGCAGGGCGGAGAGACTGCGGCGCAAAAGTCCGGCGGTGCGCCGGCGATGCGGAATTTTGGCGCACCGACAATGCGGATACTCCTGCAATACGGAGTACATATGGAGGAATAAGAAAGTGATTCTGGAATATGAATTGTCGGAAGAGAATGCGAAACTGTGCGGATTGGAAGATGGGGAGGAAATCTATTACTGCCTGCCCTTGGATATTGATTTAGAGGGAGGATATCGTTCCAATTCCTACACGGTGATGACGAACAGAAGGCTTTTGATATTGGAGGAAGGAAAGCTGACTCAGTGGTATCCGCTGGAAAAATGCGACAGCATTCACAGCAGAGCACAGACTGCCTGCGGAATTCTCTTTATTGAGCAAGGCAAGGAAGAAATCCTTCTGGGCAGATTTATGACAGAACATCTGACAAAATATTCTTATCTGTTGAGAGGGATGGTAGTTCTAAGGAATTTATATGGAGGGATAAAAAGTGATTCTACAATATGAATTGTCGGAAGAGAATGTGAAACTGTGCGGATTGGGAAACGGGGAGGAGATCTACTACTGCCTGCCTCTGGATATTGATTTACAGGGAGATTATCGCTCCAATTCCTACACGGTGATGACGAACAGAAGGCTTCTGATATTGGAGGAAGGAGAGCTGACCCGGTCGTATCTGCTGGAAGAGTGCGACAGCATTCACAGCGAACCTCAGATTGCCTGCGGAATTCTCTTTATAAAGCATGGGGGAGAAGAAATCCTTCTGGGCAGATTTACGGCAAAGCATCTGACAAGATATTCTTACCTGTCCAGAGGGATGGTTATCCTGAAAAGAGGCCGCACGGAGAGGGTGGTCAGCCACGAGTATGAAAAGAGCTGTCCCAAATGCGGACGGGGCCTGCCCAATACCCGGGAATGTCCCAGATGCAGCGGGAACAGGGTGGGATTTTTCAAGGATTATATGATGATGGTAAAACCGCATACGGGCAGAATGCTGGCGATTCTGCTGCTGATGTTTCTGTCCACGATGGTGGGGCTTTTGAGCCCTCAGGTACAGAGATACCTTGTGGATGATCTGCTCACTGCGGGGGATAAAACATATGGGGACGCGCTGCCCTGTCTGGCGGCCATGCTGGTACTGGCGCTGGGGGCAATCGTCATCAATGTGGGAAAGAATTATATGTGTGCCAGACTGGGGTCCTATATCAGCGAGGACCTGCGCCGGAAGGTCTTTGACAAGATTCAACAGCTGTCTCTGGCCTATATCAACGACAGGTCGCCGGGCCAGCTGATGAACCGGGTGGTGCGGGACACAAGAAGAATCAAGGATTTCTGCAGCGAGGTGTTCTGCAATCTGTTTACGGTGATTATCTCTTTTGTGTTTGTGCTGATTTACATGCTGTTTATGAACTGGAAACTGGCGCTTTTGGCCTTTATCTTTGTTCCCATATCCATTGGGCTTTCCATAGGATTCCGGAAAATGATCCGCAGAAGGTTCCATATGCAGGGAATTAAGAGCGACAAAGAAAACAGCAAGCTTCAGGACGTCATATCGGGAATGGCAGTGGTGAAATCCTATGGGCAGGAGCTTCGGGAGGCGGAGCAGTTTGATGAAACCGCCGACGCATATGCGAAGGTCCAGAAGGGAAACGAGACGTTTTTTGCAATCTTTTTCCCTATCTTGAGCTTCCTGCTGGGATTGGGAAGCTATCTGGTGACGTTTTTCGGCGGCCGCGCCACGCTGCTGGGCGCTTTGACGCCGGGGGAACTGCTGCAGTTTATTACCTACGCCGGGATGCTGTACGGCTATGTGGGACAGCTCAGCAACCTGCCAAGGCATTTGATGAATCTGGTGACAAGCATGGAACGTATCTCCGACATCATGAATCAGGAGCCCGCCATCTTTGACGGCGAGGAAGCGGTGGATTTGGACATTCAGGGAGAGATTGAGTTCCAGCATGCTTCCTTTGGATATAAATCCTACCAGCCGGTGCTGGAGGATATTAACCTGAAGGTGAAGAAGGGTGAGATGATTGGGCTGGTAGGAGCTTCCGGCACAGGCAAATCCACATTGATCAATTTGATTATGCATTTATACGAAGTGGACGACGGGGAGCTTCTGATTGACGGGGTGGACATTAGGAAAATCCGGCTGGAGAAATTCCACAGTCAGATCGGCGTGGTGCTTCAGGAGAATTTCCTGTTTGCGGGCACAATTTTCAATAACATTCGCTTTGCGAAGCAGGACGCATCCTATGAGGAAGTGATTCAGGCGGCGAAGATGGCCAATGCCCATGACTTTATCTGCCAGACTCCGGACGGTTATAATACTTATGTGGGAGAGCATGGCTATAACCTGTCAGGGGGCGAGCGGCAGAGGATTGCCATTGCCAGAGCCATTTTAAGCAATCCCAGACTGCTGATTTTGGATGAGGCCACCGCAAGCCTTGATACGGAGAGCGAGTATTTGATTCAGAAGGCGCTGCAGCGTCTGACGGAAGGACGTACCACCTTTGCCATTGCCCATCGTCTGTCCACGCTGAAGGATGCGGACAGACTGGTGGTGATTGACGGACATCACATTGCGGAAATGGGAAGCCATGACGAATTGATGGAGAGAAAAGGGATCTATTACGGTCTGGTGAAAGCCCAGCTTCAGATGCAGAGGACGGAGAAGGCACCGAAGGCAGTATAAAGGCCTGCTTGAAGAATAGAGCAGCTGCCTGAAATGGAAGAATGAAAACATAGAAAAACAGAACCGCAGCCTGTATGGAGCGGTTCTGTTTTTTGCAGTCGGCAGGAAGCCGGGTATGCAAAGGCATATGAAGAGATGAGCGGGGCATTGGCTGTTCGAGGACAGTGAAATCCGTGGAGGTTACTGCTGCTCCTCCAGATGTTCTTTGCGGTAGGCGCTGGGCGAAACCCCATACTTTGCCTTAAAACGGGAGAGGAAGTAAGTGGGATTTCCGTAGCCTAACATATCGGAAATTTCTGCAACCTTCAGCTTCTGCTCCTGAACCAGCAGCTTGGCCGCCTCCTCCAGCTTTCGTTCGGAGAGATATTCCGAGAAATTGGAACCGGTATTTTTCTTGAATACACGGCTCAAATGACTGTCGGTTATCTGCATTTTCCGAGCAATGGAGTTCAGATTGGCGCCTGCCAGATCCTCTTCTATGTATTGATAAATGCTGTTCATAATCTCTTCGTTGCGGCTGGTCAGCACATGCTGATTTTCGCGCTGGTAGGTCTGAATACAGGAAATCAGGTATTCGCAGAAGGTATGGAATCCCGGATTGGCCCGCAGGATGGTGATGCAGGTAGTTTCGGTTATGGGGTGTTCAAACGAATTCTCCTGAAAGAACAATTTTACCACCGAAAAAGCTTCTTCTGCGAAGCGGTAAACCTGTGCAAAGGAATAATGAGGTCCGCTGGATCGCTGATATCGGGACAGGATATCTCTGTAATGGCGCAGGTAAACATACAAATTTTCGTAAGCTCTGGTTCGCAGGTGGTTTTGAATGGTGCTTGCGGCATTTGCGTCCAGAATTTCCGTGCTGGCCTCGAAGCTTCGTATCTGTTCGATGGAAAGGCGTTTGTCATAGCCGAGGATAAGGCTGTAACGCAGATTCCTGTGCAGGTAGAGCACTTCCTTTTCCATTTCCTGATAGGTCGGCACGGCGTTGCTGTAAAAGATATTGATTTCATAATCGGGGGCGGCGTTGAAAAGATTCATTTTCAGGGAATCGCTGAGCACCCGCAGATTGTAATTGGCATAATTCATGTCATACTGCAGACAGTCGGAATTGCTGCGCCGGACGGAGAACTGATACAAAATTTTGTTCACGGACAGGTTATCGCTGATAATCTGGTCAAATAATTTTAATATTTCCGGACTGACGGGAGTGCTGCCGGTATTATGGTAATCTATGATGATGCTGCTAAAATAAGGAAGGTCTCCGAAAACCGCTTCCGCCTCCGTCTCGTCGGGCGTGGTAATCTCCACTATCCGTTCCTGTGCGGGTCTGGAAGGAGCGGCGGCAATCAGCAGGCTGAATAAAATCATCGCGGCAGAGAGCAGCACGGCCAGATAACATCCCGTCCCGGCGGTGAGGCCTTTTTGCAGCAGGGGCCATCCGGTCAGGGCAGGTTCATAATAACAATAGATCAGATCGCTGACCTGAGAAGGATTGATGCAAAAATAAAAGCCCGGAAGGCTGGGTTCGCTGTAGGCATAAACGGTTAAAGCAGCTTTGGAGTCCGCCGCGGCGGCCGCCACAAGGCTGTAGGAAAGGAAATTATGTCCTTTGGCTGCAAGCACACGCCCCTTGTTTAATACGGCTAAGGTTCCTTGGGAAGCGTCGGAGAAATCCGTTTCCGATATCAGAAAATCTTTGACCATAGTTAAGTCTTCCGATAGTGCTTCTTCCATATCCAGAATCCGCTGATCCATTGCGGAGGAATAATGTGCCGTGTAGTCGGAAATCAGGTTCTTCTGCGCATTCCGGGATCGGATCAGGATATAGTAACAGGACAGAAACAGGATGCATAGGAGTACGAACAAGAGCAGGGCGCATTGTTTCCATTGTTTTTGAGAGAGGCTGTGGGTGAATTTGTCTGTTAGAATTTTTTTTAACATAATAAAAACACCTTTCTTGGGGGGAGTCCTTTCTATCAAAATATTATCATATTTATCAAAATTTGAATAGATTATTTTTTAGAAATATTGTGGGCGGGATGGCGGGAATGGAATTGTTTTTTTATTTGGAAATGTTTGGAGGAAGCTTTTGGATTTCTCCGTTTTTTCAATCTGTTATTTTCAAATCTGCGTGAACACGAAATAAATGAACAGCTGCAGCCTGCAATTTCGCCGCTTATAAGAAACACTGATCTTATGCGGGTGTCAGGGGTATTAATGAAAAAACGGGGAACTTGAAAGCAACATTTCATTGACAATGTCCAAGGAATCCAATATAATAAAAATGTGAATAGGGGCGGGCACCCATCATAAAAAACGGCGTTCACTTCATAAAATGATTCTATGGCAAAGGGGGAGATACCCATAGCAAAAAACATAATTGTTGTAGACGAGCAGGGTAGAGAATATGGAGCGACTTGGCTGAAACGTGCCAAGGGTCTTGTAAAAAACGGCAGGGCACGCTTCCTTTCTGAAAACAGAATATGCCTTGCGTGTCCGCCGGAGATAGATTTGGAGGACAAGGAAATGTCGGATAGAGATAATTGGAAGGAAGAACTTTCAGGTGAGATACTGCGGAGGGATGAGGCAGAGAACGACAGCGTGAAGGAAGAAGCCTCCATCCATGAGCTTTTGGAAAAAGAAGGATTGAATGAGGGGCTGTCAAAGGAAGAGCCGCGGCATAAGGAAGAGGCCAAACGGCCCATGGATGCAGCAGGGGTGAAGCTGCCCGTGGATGCGGAAGGGCAGACGGATGTCCTGGCATATATTCTTAAGCAGATGGAGGCGGTACAAAGGCAGACGGAATATCTGAATAAAGTAATTGACGGGCTGTCCATGATGAATAGCAGCGATGTAGGAGAATTTGAAGATACGGAAGACGTCGCGGAAGAGGTTCTTTCGTTTTTATCTAAAAAAGTGAATGCATTGACAGAGATTGTCCGCTGCAGGGAGACCACGAATCAGGAGTTGCTTCGGATGTATGGCAGGATGTATGAGGACACGCCTATGAAAGCGGCATCCAGACAGAAGGCATACAGTCTGGTGGAATGTGTGGTAAACAGTCATCAGATAGGCTCTGAGGATAAGAAGGATATTATTATCAATCTTATTCGGTATGTGCCGGAGGCGGCCTATTCTAAATAAGAGAAAAGAGGCGCAGAGCGGCACGCCTTTTATCGGAAGTAAAGGCGTACTTCCGAGAAGCAATGCTGCAGGAACCGCTTGGCGAACTCCTGTAGTCAAAAGCAATGCTGCAGGAACCGCTTAGCGAACTCCTGTAGTCAAAAGCAATGCTGCAGGAACCGCTTCGCGAACCCTGTAGTCAAAGTTATACTGCGGAAACAGAGGACATCCCGATCATGCCGGGGTGTCTTTTGTCAATCGCAGGAACGGCGCGTGGGTGCAGGGGAATGTTTCCCTCCATTGCCGCGCAGTTAGGTACGTTCACCAGCGATAAAATCTGCCGCCGATTCCCGGCGGCGGCCGCCCGTGAGCCGGATGGCATGGCAAATTTCATGGTCGTCGGTATAGAGGAAGAAGACACAGCCAAAGCGGCCGGAAGAAAAAATCGCGGTGTTCTTAATAAGAGTATTTGTTTATGATGCGGGTGCTGAAGTGGAGAGAACGGAACTTTTTTCGCATACCGGAATGTGCTTCCGCATGCAGAAACGAGCTGCCGCATGAAGGAATAAGTTCCCGCATGCGAAAACAAAATAAGGAGAAAGAGATGAAAGCGGACGGGTATAATTTTAATTATGGATGGGAGTTTCTGCTGGCGGATGCGTTTCCGCTGACAGACGCCCTAGAAGCCGTGAAGGATGGCGGGGGAAGGGCGTTCTATGAGAGAGAATATCAGGCGAAGGGCTGGAAGGAGGTCAGCCTTCCCCACACTTACAATGACGAGGATTTGTTTGTGGACAGGATTCAGGACGCGGGAAGCGGGCAGAAGCGCACCTTCTCCTGTTATCGGAAATGGTTTTCCTTAAAAGAATGTATCGGCGGGGGCAAAAAAACGTTTTCAGGGGAGAAATGTGCGTCTGAAGGGGAGGCGTCCGGAGGGGAAGGAGTCAGGCGGAGAGAAGGCTGTTCCCAAAGAGAGAGTTATCTGCCGGAAGAGGAATTACAAGGCGGCCGTTTTCAAGGGAAAATCTTTCTTGAGTTAGAAGGCGTCCGCCAGACCTGCTATCTCTATGTGAACGGGCGCATGGCGGGGTATTATGAGGCGGGGGCGTTCCCCGTGGGATTTGACATCACGGAATATTTGGCGGAAGGGGACGAACAGCTGATTGCCATAGCCACGGACAGCACTTCCTCCAGAAATATGGATGTGATCGGCGCGGAGACCCCGAACCATCCGGAGGCGGAGCCGGGGGCCTTTGCGGCGGCCATAACAGGCCCGGGGGAGAGCCGGGTGCCGGAAGCAAAAAGGGGCGTGCCCTATCAATGGAACTGCAATGATTTTAATCCCACTGTGGGGGGACTTGCCAGAAACATCCGCCTGCATGTGAAGCCGAAAACCTATTTGACGCTGCCCTTGTACAGTAATTTGAAGACCAAAGGCGTCTATGTCTATGGGACGGATTTTGATATTCAAGGCAGGAAAGCAAAGATACATGTGGAAGCGGAAGTCCGCAACGAGAGCGGGCGGGAGACGGAAAGCTGTCTGGAAGTCACGCTGTACGACGGGGAGGGCAGAAGGGCCGCCGTATTTACGGGAGGGGCGAAAAAGATTTCCTCCACAGGGGACTGCAGGGCGTTCAAGACCGTGATTCCGGCCAATGCGTACCGTAAAACCGAAAAGAGATTCGAGCCGGTGGACGAGGAGGAAGCCGGGGAGACGGAGACGGCGTCTTGGCAGGTGGAAACCTTGACGGCGGAGGCGGAGGTTTCAGACCTGACCTTCTGGGAGATAGACAATCCTTATCTTTACCGCGTGCGCGTCACTTTGTTCTGCGACGGGAAGGCGGCGGATGTTCAGGAGCTGGACACGGGATTTAGGAAAGTGACCTACGACGGGAGCGAGGGGCTGAAAATCAATGACGTCAAGGTGTGGCTGACCGGATATGCCCAGAGGGCGACAAACGAGTGGGCGGCGCTGGGATGTGCGCCGGACTGGCTGAAGGATTATGACGCGAAGCTGATACGGGAAAGCGGCGCGAATCATATTCGGTTTATGCATGTGGCGGGGGCTCCGGCGGATGTGCGCTCCTTTGACAGATTCGGCGTGGTCTGCACCCAGCCGGCGGGCGACAAGGAGCGGGAGGTTTTTGGCAGGCAGTGGAAACAGCGGGTGGAGCTGATGCGCGACACCATCATTTATTTTAGAAATCATCCCAGCATCCTGTTCTGGGAGGCGGGAAACAACGCCATTAACAAAGAGCACATGAGGGAAATGCGGCTTTTGAAGGAAAAGCTGGATCCCGCAGGGGGGCGTTTTATGGGCTGCCGCACCATCAATACCCAAGAGGTCATAGAGGAGGCGGAGTATGCGGGAACCATGTTAAACCGTCATGCGGCGTCCTTTATTGCGGGGCAGGTGCCGATTACGGAGACGGAGTATCTCAGGGAAGAGTCCCCGAGGAGGGTCTGGGACGATTATACGCCGCCCTGCTACGATTATGACAATCTGTGGCTGGGCAGAGCGGGCAGGAAACAGCCGGGCTATGATTTCTATGATTTGAATGCGGAGGAATTTGCCATTAGGGCGGCGGCAGGCTATCAGGAATTTTTCCATGACAGAATGGGCGGCGCTTCGGGGAAAAATCTGTATTCCGCGGCGGCGGCGCTCTGCTGGACGGATTCCGCCCAGCACGGCAGGCAGGCTCACAGCGAAAACGGCCGCATGAGCGGCAGGGTGGACCCGGTCAGGATTAAGAAGCAGAATTTCCGGGTGTTTCAGGTGATGCAGTCCCCGACGCCGGACGCGGCGATTCTGGGGCATTGGAATTATCCGCCTGTGGCGGCGTTGGATGGGACGGACATATCCGCAGCGGATAGGGCGGATATATCGTCGGTGGATAGGCCGGACGTGTCGTCGGCGGATAGGCTGGGCGTATCTGTGAAGGCTGGGACGGATATATCTTCGGCGGATAGGGCGGACATACCCGCGGCGGATAAGGTGGAAGTATCGGCAAAGGATAGGCCGGATGTGTCGTCGGATGGGCTGGGCGTATCTGTGAAGGCTGGGTCGGGCGTATCGGCGCAGTCAGGCGGGGAGGCCTATCGGTATGCTTTGAAAGAATTCGATGGGACGGCTTGGGTGAAGACGGGGGAATATGCCTACCGGAATCCGAAGGATAAGACGGTATATGCGGTGGGGAGCTATGGAATCGCAAGGGTGGAATTGTATGTGAACGGCGTTTTGGCAGGCAGCTGTGACAAGCCCATACACACCTTCATTTTCCCCATTCCCCATGTGGACGTGACCCAGCCGGGGACGGTAAGCCTCAAGGCGTATGATTATGAGGGCAGGCTTGCGGCCGAGGACAGGATAGAGACTGCGGGAGAACCGGCGTCCCTGCGGCTTGCGGCGGTTACGGGGGAGGCGGGCTTTCTGGCGGACGGCGCGGACGCGGCGTTTATTGACGTGGAGGTTGTGGACGAAGCAGGGCGTATCTGTCCTCTCTGTGACAGAAAAATCTGTTTTGCGGTGGAAGGCCCGGCGGAATTTTTGGGCGGTTATAACAGCGGCCGGTTCCGGGGGCCGGACAGGGATGACAGCGTGATTCATAAGGACTATGTCTACGCGGAATGCGGGGTCAACAGGGTGTTTCTCCGTTCCCGCCCCAAGGCCGGAAGGATTACGGTGACGGCATGGATGGAAGGGGCCGGGGGAGAAGAAATTCGGGCGGCCATTGTGCTGGAAACCATGGAGGCGCCAAGAGGGGCAGTGACGGAGGAGACGCCGGGGCGGCTGTCGTCCCATGCCGTGGAGGGCGGCGTTGTGGGAAAGGATGCATTCCCAGCCATCCCGAAGGCGGACGAGGCGAAATATGTGAAAAAAGAGGGGCTTTACTGCAAGGTGCTGGTCAACGGTCAGGAACCCAATACCAACGGGGTATTGAGCAGAGTGGATCATGGGAGCATCTACAGCCCCATTCTCTATATTCTGGAAGCGCTGCATGGGAAAATGCCGGGGGCGTTTACTTATAATTATGAAAATAAAGTGCTGACGCTGGACAGCGGGGAGTATCATGTACAGGCGGAAGTAGGACGCACCCATATGCTGGTCAACGGGGAGGAAAATCTGCTGAACGGACAGCCGTATGAAAATGAGGAGGGCTGCCTGATACTGGAGATTAACGCGTTGATTTCTTATATTCAAGGGGTGAAGGCTTCTTATGATGAGAAGGCGAATCTGTTCCGTATCGAGGTGTGAGAAGAATTTGCAAGACATCGAAAGAAGCTGTCTAGGAAATTATCGTTTAAAACGGCACTGCCTCCGAAGGAGGCATTTATGAAGGAGTCGGCAGTATGAAAATCGGCATGGCCATATTGCTTTCAATGTTAGTAAATTATTTGATAATTACAACGATTGCAGATAGCTTCCTAATGGGTGCGTTACACTTTCATTTTTCAATGAAATGCAGGAAAAAGGAGTTTGTCATAACAAAAGCAAACAGAATAGACTTGCAAAATGGATACCAATGTTCAGCGTTTTCATCAGCCTATATTTTGAGGCATTGGGATATGGAAGAACATGGTGATAACTTATATGAGGTCATTCCCAATAAAATGAGAGATGGATGTGTGTACCCAAGAGGGATACTGAATATACTTTCCCGATATGGCTTTAAGGGAAAGTATTGCGCCGGAAATATCGCCGCACTCAAAAATGAAGTCAGCAAAGGAAATCCGGTCATTGTGATGATACGGGTACGGACGGATAAAAACTGGCTGCATTATGTGCCTGTCGTTGGGTATGATGAACAATGTATTTTTATTGCTGAATCTTTAGCGGATTTTGTTAATTCCAATGGGAAATATTATAACAGAAAAATTTCCGTAAAAGAGTTTAAAAAACTATGGAATACAAGTATGCTTAAAATGCCGTTTTACAGAAATA
>CAOKFN010000032.1 GCA_948467735.1 uncultured bacterium | reverse complement strand
AGCCAGTAAAGGCTTTGAGGGTACTTTTGTGAGGTTAGGCTGTCAAACACCCGGGAAGGCTTAAAAAGAGGCCGAAGCAGCGGTTTCAGAAAAATTTTATCCGAAAAATCCTCGAAAACATTTGTATTTTCAAAGTTTATATGCTATAATCGTACAATGACTGTGATTGTGTCTGCAGATTGGGCGGGATAGAGAGGTATTTGCTGCTATTCGGCTTACGACACCGAGGAGCAGACGATTGAAGGAGGAAATGCAGCAATGAGTTTACAGGTGGAGAAATTAGAGAAAAATATGGCCAAACTTACGATCGAAGTGTCTGCGGAGGAACTGGAGAAGGCCATCGAGGGTGCGTATCGGAAAAATAAGAATAGAATCAGCGTTCCCGGTTTCCGCAAGGGCAAGGCGCCTCGTAAGATGCTGGAACAGATTTATGGCAAAGAGATTTTTTATGAGGATGCGGCAAATGATTTGATTTCCGACGCATATGATCAGGCTTTGGAGGAGTGTACGGAGGATATCGTATCCGCTCCTAAGATTGATGTGGTTCAGATTGAGGCGGGAAAACCGTTTATTTTTACGGCGGAAGTGGCTCTGAGGCCGGATGTTGTGCTTGGAACATATAAGGGCGTCACGGTGGACAAGGCTGACAAGGAAGTGACCGATGAGGAAGTGGACGCCGAGATTGACAAAGAGAGAGAAAAGAATGCAAGAATTGTGGACGTCACTGACAGAGCGGTAAAGGAAGGCGATATTGCAACCATCGACTTCGACGGTTCCGTGGACGGCGTTCCCTTCGACGGCGGCAGGGAAGAGGATTTCCCGCTGACCATCGGTTCCCATGCGTTTATTCCCGGCTTTGAAGAGGGGCTGATAGGGGCGGAAATCGGAAGCGAGACCGAGGTAAACGTGACTTTTCCGGAGGAGTATCACGAGAAGGAGCTTGCGGGGAAGGCGGCGGTATTTCGCTGTAAGGTGAAGAAGCTTCAGGAGAAGCAGCTGCCGGAGCTGGACGAGGATTTCATCGGCGATGTGTCCGAAGAGAGCGATACTGTAGAGGAATATCGGGAAGAAATCAGGAATAAGTTAGCTGACAGGAAGGCGGCGGAGGCTAAGAAAAAGAAGGAAAGCGACGCTGTTGACGCGGTGATTGCGGGCGCCCAGATGGAGATTCCCGATGCAATGGTGGAAACCCAGCAGAGACAGATGCTGCAGGATTATGCCCAGAGAATGCGTTATCAGGGCATTTCCATGGAACAGTATATGCAGTACACGGGTATGACGACCCAGCTGCTGCTGGATCAGATGAAGCCTCAGGCGTTGAAATCGATTCAGACCAGACTGGTGTTGAGCGCCGTGGCGAAGGCCGAGAAGATGGAGCCTTCGGAGGAAGAATTTGAGGAAGAAGTAAAACGTCTGTCGGAGGTTTACCAGAAGGAAGCGGACGAGGTCAAAGAGCTTCTGGGGGAAAAGGGAAGAAAGCAGGTGATGGAGGATCTGTCCATCAGAAAGGCAATAGAATTGGTGACGGAAAGCGCTGTGGAAGCTTAAATTGGGGGCCGACAGCCGCTTGATAAAAAGCCTGCCGATGGGCGGGCTTTCGGCGTGTTTGATTCGACGGGCTTTTTAATGGAAAAGAACTTCATTAAGAGAAAAAACTTTCCATGGAAATTCATTATAAGTTTAATAGAATGGAGGATTTATCATGAGCTTAATACCTTATGTCATTGAGCAGACCAGCAGAGGAGAGAGATCTTATGATATTTATTCAAGGCTGTTAAAGGATAGGATTATATTTTTAGGCGAAGAGGTAAATGATACTTCTGCAAGCATTGTGGTGGCGCAGCTGCTCTTTTTGGAGGCGGAAGACCCGGAGAAGGATATCCATCTGTATATTAACAGCCCCGGAGGCGTTATCACGGCGGGAATGGCCATTTATGATACCATGAATTATATTAAATGCGATGTATCCACGGTCTGCATCGGCATGGCTGCAAGCATGGGTTCTTTCCTTCTGGCAGGAGGCGCAAAGGGAAAGAGAATCGCGCTTCCCAATGCGGAGATTATGATTCACCAGCCCGCGGGAGGAACACAGGGACAGGCGACGGAAATTGATATTGCAGCAAAGCATATTTTGAGGACAAGGGAGAAACTGAATCATATTCTTGCGGAAAATACGGGCAGGGATTATGAGACCATATGCGCGGATACGGAGCGCGACAATTGGATGAGCGCCCAAGAAGCCAAGGAGTATGGACTTGTGGACATGATACTTTCTTCACATGACCTTCAGGGAACAGACAAGTAAAAATTTAGGAGTGAAGTAATGGCAGGGAAAATGATCGGAAATGATATTAGATGTTCGTTCTGTAATAAAACCCAGAGTCAGGTGCGCAAGCTGATCGCCGGACCTGCGGGGGTTTATATCTGTGATGACTGTATCGATATCTGCGCGGATATTCTTGAAGAGGAGCTGGAGGACGAGGAAAATGAGGAAGAAGTGTCGGTTCGTCCTGACATCAATCTTCTGAAGCCTGTGGAAGTGAAGAGATTTCTGGACGATTATGTGGTAGGACAGGAAGAAGCCAAAAAGATATTATCCGTGGCTGTATACAATCACTATAAAAGAGTGATGGCACCGAGAGATTTGGATGATGTGGAGCTGCAGAAGAGCAATATCATCATGGTGGGACCCACCGGATGCGGCAAGACCTATCTGGCCCAGACGCTGGCGAAAATCATCAATGTTCCCTTTGCCATTGCGGATGCGACCACACTGACAGAAGCGGGATATGTGGGCGAGGATGTGGAGAATATTCTGCTGAAGCTGATTCAGGCAGCGGATTATGATGTAGAGCGGGCTCAATACGGGATTATTTATATTGATGAAATTGACAAGATTACCAAGAAGGGCGAGAATGTATCCATTACCCGGGATGTGTCGGGAGAAGGCGTGCAGCAGGCGCTTCTTAAGATTGTGGAAGGCACGGTGGCAAGCGTGCCGCCTCAGGGCGGTAGAAAGCATCCTCATCAGGAGCTGATTTCCATTGATACCTCCAATATTCTCTTTATCTGCGGAGGCGCCTTTGACGGGCTGGAGAAGATTGTTGAGGCAAGGCTTGACCGCAAGGCCATTGGCTTTAATACCGAACTTTCCAAGAAGTCCAATAAGGAGATCAGCGAACTGCTGCAGGAGGTGACGCCTCAGGATTTGGTGAAGTTCGGTTTGATTCCGGAGTTTGTGGGTCGCGTGCCTGTCTGTGTCTCGCTGAGAGGACTGGATCAGGAGGCTTTAATCCGTATTATGAAAGAGCCTAAGAATGCGTTGATCAAACAGTACCAGAAGCTCTTCAATATGGACGGGGTGGATCTTACTTTTGAGGACGCGGCGGTAAAGGCCATTGCAAGCAAGGCGTTTGAACGCAAAACGGGAGCCAGAGGACTGCGTTCCATTATGGAAAGTATTTTGATGGACACCATGTATGAGATTCCTTCGGATGAAAGTATTGAGGAATGCGTCATTACGGAAGACACCGTGGAAGAGGGAAGCGCGCCGCTGACATTCCATAAGAATGACCGCAGAAGAAATCTGGATACGGCGATATGATGTTATAGTCCGGCCAAGAGCCATGCTATAACGGGCAGAGTGATAAAGGGCTGCTGCAAAACAGGACATTGCTGCAAAATATGGTGGAAGTATTCGGACAAAAAACCATAGAGCGGGCAGAATTGTCGTTTTTGCTGCAGCCCCTTCAGTTTAGGCAATAGAAAGGTTATAAAACCGGCTTGTTGTCGGAAAGGAATTGATATGGTGATTAAAAATGTCAGTCTGGAGACCGTATGCGGTATTACCAGCCGACTGCCGGACAGCCGGCTGCCTGAGATTGCGTTTGCGGGAAGAAGCAACGTGGGAAAATCGTCCTTGATTAATGTGTTGATGAACCGCAAGTCTCTGGCGCGGACGAGTTCCCAGCCGGGCAAGACTCAGACAATCAATTTTTACAATATAAACGACACGTTTTACCTTGTGGACCTGCCCGGCTACGGTTATACAAACGCAAGCGAGAGCGTCAAAATTCAATGGGGGAAAATGGTAGAAAAATACCTGCATCAATCAAAGAAGTTGCAGAGGATATTCCTTCTTCTGGATATTCGTCATGAACCTTCAAAAAATGACCATATCATGTACGACTGGATGATTAAAAGCGGATACCAGCCCATTATCATTGCCACAAAGCTGGACAAGATAAATCGCAGTCAGATACAGAAACAGACGAATCTCATCAGGACGGCTCTTAAGGTGAGAGAGGGAACTGAGATCATTCCTTTCTCTGCAAAGACAAAACAGGGGAAGGATGAAATATACGAAATATTGGATCATATTCTGGACACTGCAGAGTCATAAGCTCTGAATAGGCAGGTTTGTCTTTGAGTGGGAGAGATTGTCGCTTTGAGAAAATGGATGCGGCGGAGGAAATACTATGAAGAAATACTGTAAAGCGGTAGTGAATCTTGCCATAGCGGCGGTGATTCTGCTGGCGGTTGTCTTTTTACTGCCTAGGGCGCTGGTGTTCTTTTCTCCTTTTGTGGCAGGATGGATTATTGCGCTGATTGCGGGGCCGCTGGTACGTTTTTTTGAAAAGAAGATCAAGCTGAAGCCCAAAATAGGCAGTGCCTTTGTGATTATTGTAGTCATCGCGCTGGTGGTACTGCTGATTTATTTTATCTGCGCTCAGCTTTTTGTTCAGTTCGCAGGGTTATTGGGCGCTCTGCCCGATATGTGGGAGAGTATGGAAGCGGACTTAAACGACATAGGAAACAGGCTGGATGTGCTCATGAGCAGATTCCCTGTGAAATGGAGGCTGAACCTGAATGACAGCGCGGAGCTTGTGGCCGCTTATCTGAGTGATTTCTTTGGAAAAATAAGTACGCCCACCATTGCCGCGGCGGGAAATCTGGCAAAACAGCTGCCTTCTGTTTTTATCGGCGTCATTATGGCGCTGCTCTCCTCTTATTTTTTTGTGGCGGAGCGGGTGCAGATTAACGCGTGGTTTAGGAAGCATACGCCGGCGTCCATACAGCATCGATATCGTATGGTCCGAGGCAGCCTGCTCCAATCGGTGGGGGGATATCTGAAGGCGCAGCTGAAAATTGAAGTATGGATGTATTTTCTGCTGTTGATTGGTCTGGGAGTTCTTCGTGTAAATTACTTTGGATTGATAGCTCTGGTGATTGCGTTTTTGGACTTCCTGCCTTTTCTGGGCACGGGCACGGTGCTGATCCCTTGGGCGGTGCTTAGAATCCTGACGGCGGATTATAAGACCGCTATCGGACTCCTGATCATATGGGGAGGGGGACAGCTGGCAAGACAGCTGATTCAGCCTAAGATCGTGGGAGATTCCATCGGCGTGCCCCCATTGCCCACGCTATTTCTTCTCTATATAGGGTATAAAGTGAGCGGAGTGATAGGAATGATTGTGGCGGTGCCCATCGGACTTCTTCTCTTTACGCTGTATCAGGAAGGAGCGTTTGACACTACGAAGAACAGTGTATTGATTTTGACGGCGGGAATCAATCGCTTCCGAAGGCTTAAGAAAGAAGACTTGATGGAGGCGGAGGAGAGGAAAGAGGAAACGTCTGAAAGGAAAGAGGAGACGGCCGAAGAAGGAAAGAGCGCTCTGCCAGACAAAATCGAACAGCCGGACAAGACCGAACAGACAGGAGAAATGGGGCAAAAGAGGATAAAACGCAAGAGAAATATTAAAAATAAATAAAATGGTAAAAACGTGAAACTTTTTATTATAAAATACGGTCTATAATAATAGAACATTTATGATAAGAGGATGCGCTGGGAATGAAAGAGAGTGCGGTACACTCTCTTTTTATTTGTGGCAAATGGAATTTTTTTGGAGCACTTCATGAAAGAATATTTTGGAGGGGAGGGAATGTATGAAGTGATTTTATGCAACTTTGATACAAAGGTATGGTAAAAATAATTACAAGTTAGATGTGCAGCACAATAAAAGATATGGAAATGGAAAAAAGTATTTCATTATAAATTATTTTTGAATTTTGCAGTAAAAGGGTATGCTGCGGGATATTATAAAATAGAGAGGGTTTGAGCGACGCGGAACAGCATGACAAAAGCAGGCATGGATGACCGGGAATTACAACAGAAGATGGAAGAATACGCTGATATGCTGTTCAAACTCAGCTACATACGCCTTCAGAATCTACAGGATGCGGAAGATGTGGTACAGGAGGTATTTTATCAGTATTTAAAAAATGCCCAGTCCTTTGAAAGCCGGGAACATGAAAAGGCTTGGCTTTTAAAGGTAACATTGAACGCATGCAGAAAGGTGTGGCGCAGCGCTTGGAAACGCCATCAGAGCGATATTTATGAAGGAAATATGCAGCAGGCGGAAGAGCATTGCTCTACAGCCGGCGGTTTAGATGCGGAAGAAACCGGTTCCAACATGGGACTTTTTCAGCCGCTTCCGGGGCCGGAGGAGAGCGCGGTCAAACGGGAAGAGAAAAAAATGCTGCTGGATGCGGTATTGGCGCTTCCCGACAAGTATCGTGACGTGATACACCTCTTTTATTATGAGGATCTTTCCATAAAGGAGATTGCTCAGATTACAGGCCGGGGAATTTCTACCGTGACCTCACAGCTGACCAGAGGGAGGGAGCTGTTGAGAAAGTCATTGAAGGAGGAATATGACTTTGGATAAATTTCGGGATGTATATCGGGAAGCATGCAGGGAATTACCCAGTCCTTCCATGGATGCGGCGAAGGTGCGTGATGACCTGCGTCACCACCGCAGGATGAGGCAGAGGCGCAGGTACCTGATTACAAGAGGATGTGCGGCGGCGGCAGTATTTCTTTTATGCGGCGCGGGGACGGCGGCGGCAAAGTATTACAGGAGCAGCGTTATCGAACTGTCAGATACCGGTTTTGTCGTTACCCGTCAACAGGATGAGCGGGAGCAGACGAAAAATCGGATGATTTTAGATGATGCATCGGATCAAGGGCCATTTTTGAAAATGGGGGGGGTATTTACTATAGAGGAAGATATCCCTGAAACGATGTGTATTGGTTTTGACGCAGAAAGAAATGGACCCGAGGCAGCAGAGAAAGAGCTGCTAATGCAGAGTCCAAAGGAAGCTTATTTCAGAGAATATTCTTCGATTGAGGAATTTAAAGCCGCAGAAGGCGCTGTGGCTGTGACGCCGGATAAGACCCTTTTTGACGAGGAATTTACATTGGAAAGCGTGCAGGTAATTGACAGGGGAGCTCAGATAATCCTGCTGCTTTCTAACGAAGATGTTTCTTTCAGCCTGAGACAGTCGAACCATAGGGATGCGGAGAGTTATAGTTCCTGTACTTCATATGGAGAGCTGTCTGCAAACAAGAGGAATTTCGTCAGCCGTCAGGGGCTGAGCTATGTGGTGTTTGATTCGGTAGACGAGGCTGGCGATGTGCTGTCCACCCATGGGGTGATCTCAATTAATGACTGGGATTTGGAAGTTTCATTCGCAGGATTTGAGGAGGGGATTGTAGAAAAAGTGCTGGATGCGTTGGATTTGTCCATGTATTTCAATGATGAAAAAGAGATTCCATAGGGAGTGGAATTGATATCACATATTTTATAAGCAGATTGTAAAGCTGTCAATCGGGGGAGCAGCCAAATGAGTATGAAGAAGGATGGTGGATACGATGGAGAAGAAAGTCTTAGTGTATAATAATCAGACGAAAATTGCAGAAAAGATGGAGCCTTTATTCAAGGGAGAAGGGCTTGCCATGCTTGTAGCTGCCGATGTGCAGCAGCTGTATGATGTTTTGGAGAAATCAGAAATTCATTTGATGCTGGTGGATGTGGAATTGAAGGATAAGGGATGGGATAAGGGAATCGAGATGATTGCCAGTCTGCGGCGCAAGAGCAGCATACCTCTGATTGTAATATCCGCCCAGTCTGCGGAAACCGCTAAAATAATGGCATTGGAAGCGGGAGCGGACGACTATGTGACGGCTGACTGTAATCCGCTGGAACTTCTGGCAAGAATAAAATCCCAGCTTCGCAGATATACCCAGCTGGTAAACCTATGCGCCAGCATCGACAGGATTTACAAGGTGGACGGTCTGGTGATTGACGACGTCCAGAGGAAGGTTACGGTGGATGGCAGGAGTGCAAAATTGACGCCGATTGAATATAAAATTCTTCGCCTTTTAGTACAGCAGAGAGGGAAGGTATTCTCAAATCGCCAAATATATGAAAGTATCTGGCATATGCAGGCAATCGGCGCCGATAATACCATTGCGGTACACATTCGGCATATCCGGGAAAAGATAGAAGCGAATCCAAAGGAACCAAGATATTTGAAGGTAGTATGGGGAAACGGCTATAAAGTGGGATGAACGCCTGTGATACGGGCGGCGTCAAAAAGGGCAGGCTGGCGGTCTGCCTTTTTTGACGGGGATTTTTTGACAGGGAAGAGATAAAACTATTGACAAATGAAGGTGTATAGACTATTGTATTATATAAGCAACACAACAGAGACTCGAATGCTTGACAAAGGACGGATTGATTCATTGGACTTAAATTTATAGGGAACAAATATCAATGAAATATGCCATGCCGCATTGTGAAGGGGCGGGGATTTGTTAATATAATACAGGAGGGACTGGAAGAAATGGACAGTGCAGGGTTGAATATGCCGGCAGAAGCGCCGGCGGCAAAAGAG
The DNA here is from genome assembly GCA_948467735.1 of uncultured bacterium. GTDB lineage: Bacteria > Bacillota > Clostridia > Lachnospirales > Lachnospiraceae > Acetatifactor. Next base: position 43,592 of record CAOKFN010000032.1, on the reverse strand, counting down.
AAGAAGGGAATCAGCGGAAGCACAATTAAAATTATTGCGGTGACTGCCATGCTGATTGACCACATAGGAGCGGCGGTTCTCACAAGGCAGCTGATGGCTGACGGACTGGGCAGTGTGATGGAACGCGGAAGCGTGGAGGAAATGATGAGCTGGATGATGGCTCATGGGGCGATTTATATTACTTATACGATGCTGAGGTTAATCGGAAGACTGGGATTTCCTATTTTCTGTTTTCTGCTGGTGGAAGGATTTCAGAAGACAAGGGATGTGAGAAAGTATGCAATGCGTCTGGGGCTGTTTGCCCTGCTGTCGGAAATTCCTTTTGATCTGGCGATGAGAGGAAGCCCGTTTGATTTTGGATATCAAAATGTGTATTTTACTTTATTCTTGGGACTATTTACACTCTGTGCGTTTGAATTTTTTGCAAAGTATAGGAATGCTTCGGAAAGCAGGCTGTGGATGCTGCCGATGATTCTGGGGGTGCTTTTTGCGGCTACATACGGGGCCATCTGCGTCATGAAGGTTCTAAACCTTCGCACGACGGAGAGCATTCTGGCGGCGCTGGGCGTACTATGCGTCGCTGCGGCGCTGGGGCTTGTTTTCTATAAGAGCAGGAAAGGATTGAAACGTGCTCAGATTGCGGGAGCGGATATGATGGTGCTGGTATTGGTCATGTATCTGGCGGATCTTTTGTGTACCGATTACGGCGGAATGGGAGTATTAACCATCATAGCAATGTACATTTTCAGAAAAAACAAGGTGCTGTCCGTTACGGCGGGCTGCGTGGTGCTGACCGTTATGAGCGTCAGTGAGATTACCGCTTTCTTTGTGCTGATACCCATTGCCCTGTACAATGGAAAGCGCGGGCTGAAAATGAAATATTTTTTCTACGCCTTTTATCCGGTGCATTTGTTCCTGCTGTATGTAGTTTCCGTTTTGATGGGGCTGGGAGACGTGTCCATGTTTTAATGCGGGAGGAAATCCGATAAAATACAAAATGGCAGACATTTGTCCGGCGACGGAAAGGTGGTATCGGCATGCTGGAGGTAATTGATTTAACGAAAAAGTACGGGAAAATGTCGGCGGCGGACGGGGTGAGATTCGCAGTGCCGAACGGAAGGATCGGGATACTATTGGGGCCGAACGGCGCCGGAAAATCAACCGTAATTAAAAGCATTGCAGGACTGCTGCGGTTTCAGGGCGTCATCCGCATTCAGGGAAAAGACGCGAACACGCTGGAGGCGAAGAGATGCTTCGCCTATGTGCCGGAGATTCCTTATCTGTACGACGCGCTGACTGTGGGGGAACACATAGAATTCATAATTCGCGCCTATGGCTTGGATGTGCCGGAGGAAGAGATAGAGAAGCTGCTGGAACGGTTTGAACTGGCGGATAAGAAGGAAAAGCTCGGCAGTGAACTGTCCAAGGGAATGATGCAGAAGGTCAGCATATGCTGCGCTCTGGTCATCAGACCGAAAGTGATTCTTTTGGACGAACCAATGGTGGGGCTTGATCCCGCCGCCATCAAAGAGCTGAAATCCGTGCTTTTGGAGCTGAGGGCGGAGGGATGTACCGTACTGATCAGCACGCATATGCTGGAGATGGTAAAGGAATTGTGGGATGTGACCTTTGTGATGGATAAGGGACATATTCTCGGAACATATGCAAAGGAGAGTCTGGGCAGCGAAGATTTGGAAGAATTGTATTTCTCCGTCACCGGGCAGAAAATGCCGCCCGGACAGGCGGAGGAAGGAAAAGCAGCCGGAACTGACGGGCAGGCGGAAGAAGGAAAAGGAGCCGAGATGCCGGGGCAGGCGGAAGGTGAAAAAGCAGCCAAAGCTGACGGGCAGGACGGGGGGCGGCCATGGGAGCGGTAGGATTTCTTTACGGAAAGATATTGGCCAATCGCGTCAAGAAAGCGCTGCGCAGACCGGTCACATATGTTTATCTGGCCTTTTTCCTATTATATGTGTTTGCGATACCATATTCTCTGAAAATGCTGGTGGAGAAATTTGGCGGGGATTCTCCGGAAGGAATGGCGGCGGTGCTTACTCTTGCCGCATTCTGGATGGTTCCGGGGAATTTGATTGCCTATGCGAAGAGAAAGGGATTGGTCTATCGCAGCAGTGACATACATTTTCTGTTCCCCTCCCCGGTCAGCCCCAAAAAGGTTCTGATCTATGCTTATATCAGGACTCTGGCAGTTCAGATAATATTGAATCTGTTCGTCGTCATATGCGGAGGCGCATTGTTTCATGTGGAAATCTGGCGGCTGGCGGTATATTTTATGTTTGCCGTCTTGGTGGAAAATATATTGGAAGGCGGCATAATGATATTGATGTACGGCTCCGAGCGGCTGGGAGAAAAGCAGAGAAATCTGATTGTGAAGGCGGCCTATGGGCTGGCAGGCGTGCTGGTGCTGATGGGAATTTACGCGTATTTGAGAGACGGATTGAGCCTGAGGAGCGCGGTCGCTTTCCTGAACAGCGATATGGTGCAGATGGTGCCCATTGTGGGCTGGTATATTGCCGTGGTGCATCTGCTGCTCACGGGGCCGACCGCAGTAAGCGCGGCGGGAAGCGTCTGCTATGGGCTGATGCTGGCGGCGGTTCTTGCGGCGGCAGTGAGGATGAAGTGTACGGGAGCTTTTTATGAGGACGCCATAAAGTTTGCCGAAGATTACGAGGAGGTCCTTGCAAGCCGCAGGCAGGGAGATGTTCAGAAAAAGCTGGGCAGGAGGCAGAAATTCAGAAAAGCGCGGATTCATTGGAAGGGGTACGGGGCGAAAGCGCTGTTTTACCGACAGCTGCTGGAATACAAGAAGAGCAGATATTTTATATTTGACGCGAACACGGCTGCCGCGGCTGCTGCGGGAGCCGCCATAGCGTATTTATACCTGCGCGAAGGCGGTTTTGACGGATTTGACTTTTTTGTGATACCCGCCGCCGCGGCATATGTGGTTTTTATTTTTACAGCCATGGGCGGGAAATGGGCGAAGGAGCTGTTATCCCCATATACTTATCTGATTCCGGATACGCCTTTCCGTAAATTGATAAACGCCATGGCCATGCAGCATGTGCAGAGTTTTGTCAACGCGTGCCTGATCACAATTCCGGGAGCGATTGTGATGAAACTACCGGTTCCGGTGGCGGCGCTCTGCATAATATTTTATATGGGGGCATATGCGAACAAACTGTACGCGCTGGCGGTGGCGGAGATTGTCGTGGGAAGTACCTTGGGGAAGGCGGGCAGACAGCTGTTTCAGATGTTTTTACAGGGGATTGGGCTGCTTGTGGCCGTTTTGGGCGCCGCGGCAGGCATGCAGACGGGAGGAGTATTGGCGGCATATGTGTTTATGGATTTATTTTTGCTGCTGTTTACCGTTATTTTCATGGTCATTGCCATGTTGAATTTTTATAAGATGGAAACGGCGTGAATCTGCGGCCTTGGGAAAGCTCCGAGGCCGCTTTTTTGCGGCGGATATTTGAAAGATAACCTTGTCATACGTCGGATTATCATATATAATAAAGATGGAATCTGTTATCTGTGAAAAATTAATTTACAGATGACAGGTGCGGAGTTGGAAATATTTTCGGAGATAAATATCGTGTAAGCGGACGGGAAGAAGGAAAAAACCGGCGCAGCTGAAATAATGGATAGTATGATGGGCGCAGGACATAGCTGAAACGGGGAGGTTATATACATGAGGATGCCTGTTTTTGAGAAGTATATCGATGAACTAATTGAGAAAAGTACGGTGGACGTTCCGGTGTGGAATATTGAAAAGGCGCGCGCCGGAAAGGGAGCAGGGTGGAATTACATCGACGGGTGCATGATTCTGGCCATGCTGGAAATCTATCAGGCAGCGGGGGAAAAGAAGTATTACGAGTTCGCCGATGCTTTTATCGACCATAGAGTAAACGAGGACGGCACAATTGAAAGCTATTCCGTGGAAGAATATAATATTGACAGTGTAAACGCGGGCAAGACGCTGTTCGCGCTTTATGAGATGAACGGGAAGGAAAAGTACCGGAAGGCGATTGATTTGATTTACAGCCAAGTGCGGACACAGCCCAGAACGTCGGAGGGAAATTTCTGGCATAAAAAAATATACCCCAATCAGGTGTGGCTGGATGGGATGTATATGGGACAGCCTTTTTATATGGAATATGAGACCAAATTTAATCATAAGAAGAATTACAAGGATATTTTCAACCAGTTTGCCAATGTGATCCGGCGCATGAGGGATGAGAAGACAGGGCTGTATTATCATGGCTATGATGCTTCCAGAGAGGCATTCTGGTGTGATAAGGAGACGGGGCTGTCGCAAAATTTCTGGCTGAGGGCGCTGGGGTGGTATTCCATGGCGCTTCTGGATACTTTGAACAAGTGCGAACCGGGAGAGGAATACAGGAACGAATATGAAGAGCTGAAGGGCGCCTTTGTGCGTTTGATGGGAGATATGCTGAAATATCAGCATGAGAGCGGTATGTGGTATCAGCTGCCCGCATTGGGCGGCAGGGAGCCGAATTATTTGGAAACCAGCGGCAGCGCTATCATGTCCTATTCTCTGTTAAAGGGCGTGCGGCTGGGATTTCTGCCGGAAAGTTATCGGGAGTACGGATTGAAGGCTTTTCACGGCATCTGTGACAGGTATCTGAAAGAGACTGACGGAAAGCTGAATTTGGGAGGCATCTGTCTGGTTGCAGGGTTAGGGCCGGAAAAAAACCGGAAACGAGACGGCAGTTTTGAGTATTATATGTCGGAACCGGTGGTGGAAAATGACGCCAAGGGTGTGGGCCCCCTTTTGCTGGCATATACGGAGATGCGCAGACTGGATGATCCGGCTTGAATATCGTTTGGCAGTAAGACAATAGAATCCTGCGGCGCATGGATTCTATTGTTTTTTCAGGGATGGCTCATTGGCTTCCGTTTTCTGGCTGTGAAGAAATTTCAGGTAATCGGCATATTTTATGACGGCAGTACGGGAGCCTGCGTCCAAGGATAGAACCGTATTTATGAAATTTGAGATTGTATATTCGGTGGTAATATATTTTTTCAGGATTTCGGGAGAACAGCGGTAGCCGGTGCGTCCCAGCAGGTAATCCGTGGTGACATGGTAAAAGTCGGCGATTTTTCCCAGCATATCTAAATCAGGAGCGTGTACGCCTTTTTCGTAATTTGAGATGGTGCCGACGGAAAGATTCAAAAGCGCCGCCAGTTCTTTTTGACCAAGTCCTTTTTCTTTACGCAGTTCCCAAAGAATATCGCCGATTTCTTTCATTCTTCATGCCTTCCTTCGTTTTAAGCTGTACAAGTACGAATATTTTAGCTTTATTAAATTGTATTGTAGCGGATTTGAATAAAAGTGAAATGGGGTTTTACAAACAGCATATTTTTAGAAGTTTATTTTATGAATGCTAAAGTCAAAAGGAACTCTCGCCCGGCTTATTCGTATGTCGCCCGCTGTGGAGAATAAGCTTTGGAAGGCTCAGGGCCGGGGGATAAAGGTGCCGCTTGGACAGGAGACGGTTTGTATTTTGCTTGCCATGCCGTAGAATATCTGATATGATAAAAAAGAAAACAAAAAATGAATTCATTCAAAGGAGAAACTTATGATAAACAGACTGATTTCAAAAATTCGCAAAACCAACGCTCCCATTGCGGCGGGATTGGATCCGATGATGAAATTTGTGCCGGAATATATTAAGAAAGCGGCTTTTGCGGAGTATGGGGAGACGCCGGAGGGAGCCGCGGAGGCAGTCTGGCAGTTTAACAAGGGGATTGTGGACGCCATATATGATTTGATACCTGCGGTAAAGCCTCAGATCGCCATGTATGAGCAGTTTGGAGTCCCCGGCATGGCGGCGTTTCAGAAAACGGTAGATTACTGTCATGAGAAGGATTTGGTGGTGATAGGCGATATCAAGCGGGGCGATATCGGTTCCACTTCCGACGCATATGCGGCGGGACATCTGGGAAAGGTGCAGGTGGGGAGCAGAACCTGCGGCGGTTTCGGGGAGGATTTCGCCACGGTAAATCCTTATCTTGGCTCCGACGGGGTAAAGCCGTTTATGGAAGTGTGCAGAAAAGAGAAGAAGGGGATTTTTGTGCTGGTGAAAACCTCCAATCCCAGCAGCGGCGAATTTCAGGATCGCATTATAAGGGCGCAGGAGGGGGCCGCGGACAAGCCGCTGTATGAAATTGTGGGAGAACAGGTGGCGGCATGGGGAGAAGCCTGCATGCCCGAGGAAGGGGACTACAGCTATGTGGGAGCCGTGGTGGGCGCCACTTATCCCGAACAGGGCAGGATTCTGAGGCAGTTAATGCCCAAGGCGTTCATTCTGGTGCCCGGTTATGGCGCTCAGGGCGGCAGGGGCGCGGATTTGGTGCATTTCTTCCAAAAGGACGGGCTGGGGGCCATTGTCAATTCTTCCAGAGGCATCATAGCGGCGTATCAACAGGAACAGTATGCGCATTTCGGAGAGAGGGGCTATGCGGACGCCGCCAGAGCGGCGGTATTGGCGATGATAGAGGATATCTCCTCCGCGCTGACGCGCTGAAAAAGCTCCGCAGCGCTAAACGCCATGCAGGCAGTATTCTGAGACCGTTTTTGAGAGGATGGAGATTACAATGGAAAAAATAGGTACGGAAGGGATACCGGAGTCCATGCTTCGCGCATTGTATGCAAGAGCAAGGGAGTCCAAGTCGGAGAATCATCATATTTATGATGCAAAGGCGATAGAACTTGCAGAGAGGCTGGATGGTAAATTTCCCGAGGGAGAAGAACCTGTCATGGGAAACGGGGCTCTTGCCAGAGCGATTTTGATGGACAAAATGGTATCGGAGTATGTACGGGAACATCCGGACGGCGTGATAGTTCATCTTGCCTGCGGCATGGATACCCTGTTTTATCGTGTGGATAACGGATCGATCCGCTGGTATGACTTGGATCTGCCGGAAGTGACAGAAGCGCGGCGGCGTGTGTTTGGGGCGGAAGACAGAGTGGTTATGATTGCAAAATCGGTTACGGATGACGATTGGGTGAAAGAGGTGAAGGCCGACGGACCGGTGCTGATTATTGTGGAAGAACTGACCATGTATCTGGATAAGGAAAGCGTACAGAAGCTGCTTCAAATCATTGACGCGGGCTTTGGGCAGGCGGAGGTTTTTCTGGAGGCGGCATCTTCCTATACGGTTAAAAATTCTGTGGAAAAGACGGAGGAGGGAAGCAGGCGTAAGTACAGCTTTGGAGTGAAAAACAAAAGAGAGCTGCGGCGGCTTGCGCCCGGTTTCAAGATTGTGGACTGCGTTACATTTATGGAGGGATTAAGGGAAATGTATCCCGTGTATCATACGCTCAGGCATCTGCCGCCGTTAAAGAGAGTGGCGAATAAGATTTTTGTGCTGAGAAAGAATGTATAGCTTTATTCCCGCGGGGTATTTGACTTTTGTGCAGGGGGCCGGGGTTTCGTCCGGCGGCTTTTCAGATAATTCGCAAAGCTGATCAATGTTGTCCGGGAAGCCGGATCTAAGGTGACGACGGTATTGATAAAATCCGTCACGGTGTAATCCGTAGTCATATATTCTTTCAAGACCTTCGGAGAACAGCGGTATCCGGTACGGCCTAACAGATAGTCGGCGGTGACGTTAAAAAGATCGGCTATTTTGCTCAAAGTATTCAGATCCGGAGCATGAACGCCGTTCTCATAGTTAGATATGGTGCCGACGGAAAGATTCAGGAGCAGGGCCAGCTCTTTTTGTCCCATATTCCGTTCCGTGCGTAATTCCGTAATGATTTCGCCAATGTTTTTCATGCGCCGGGGTTCTCCTTTTCCTTTGTTTTAGGACTGCTAAATATTATTCTATATTATTTCAAGAATAGTGGAATGTTATTTTAGATAAGGAATAATTTATTCAATTTATTTTATTTATTCTAAATTGAAGACGGAAAAGCCATCGGCAGTTACGGCTGAAAGCGGCAGTCGGTATTTTTTACAGTTTGCGCACGGCGGCGATAGCGGGATTAAAATGTAACCGCCGGAAATGGAGAAAGTCAAAAAGAGATTGAAAATAGATACGGCCTGTGGTAAAATGGAAAAAAATGTTTATTGGTTTTGTGATAAAACTTCAAGAAGAAGGAGAGGAACTATGGAAGGCTATAAGCAGGAATTTATTGAGTTTATGGTGGATTGCCAAGTGCTGAAATTCGGAGAATTTACCTTGAAGAGCGGCAGAAAATCTCCCTTTTTTATGAACGCGGGCGCTTATGTGACCGGCGGACAGCTGAAAAAGCTGGGAGAGTATTATGCCAAGGCCATTCATGACAATTTCGGCGATGATTTTGACGTGGTGTTTGGGCCTGCCTATAAGGGAATTCCGTTGTGCGTGGCGACAGCGCTTGCTTATAGCGAGCTTTACGGCAGAGAAATCCGTTATTGTTCCAACCGCAAGGAGATCAAGGATCATGGCGATGTGGGAATCCTGCTGGGAAGCAGTCTTAAGGACGGCGACAGAGTGATTATTGTGGAAGATGTGACTACTTCAGGGAAATCCATCGAAGAGACTTTTCCCATTATCACGGCGCAGGCCAAGGTGGAAATCAAGGGATTGATGGTCTCTTTAAACCGCATGGAGAAAGGTCTGGGAGGAAAAGTAAGCGCGCTGGAGGAGATAAAAGAAAAATATGGGTTTGACACTCATGCGATTGTCACCATGCAGGATGTGACGGAGCATTTGTACAACAAACCATATAAGGGACGGATTTGCATTGACGATAAATTAAAGGCGGAGATTGATAAATATTATGAGAGTTATGGGGCATAATGCCGGAGCGGGGGAAGCAGGCCTGATGGCAGGAGAGCAGAAGCAGGAAGGGAGTATAAGGATGGAACAGAAGGTATATAAGCTGATGAAGGGGGCGGGCGCCGCCAATATTGCCATAGGAGTAATTCATCTGATTGTGGGGATTGTCACAGGGATTCTGCTGATTGTCGCCGGAGCGAAACTGATTGCGGGCAAATCCAAGATTTTATTTTGACGGAGGAACGATTGGCGGGCATTTCCTGAGGGGAGTGCCCTTTTAGAGTTTGGACTGTTTGGAGCCGGAAGAAATTGCAATGGGGATCACGCGGAATGAGAAAAGGATATATCTTTACGGATAAGAGGACTTCGCACCGTGCCGTGATGGGGGTGATTCTGGGACTTATCAGTTTGGTTTCACTGGGAGGCGCGGTATTTCAGACCTATTTAAGTGAAGGGGAAAGCGTCGTCAAATATGGGGTAGTGGGACTGCTCTCAGGGATTTATTCACTGATAGGCCTGATTCTTGGCGTTGTAACAGTGTATGACAAGAATTACTATAAATTTTTTCCCGTGGCGGGAATTGTGTTAAATCTGGCGATTCTTGGCAGTCTTGGGCTGATTGTGTATATGGGAGTGAGTTAGGAAATGGAAGAAGAGCAGAGACTTTCTATGGGAGAGGCAGGTTCCATGGAGGAGAGATTGGTCATGGAAGAAAATGATTCTTTAGATATTCTGAAAGAGCGCTATAACCTTGTGATAGAAAGAATCCGGCAGATTCCGGAGGAGCATCTCGGAAATGCGCAGCTGGAAGCCTTTTTTTACTTTTGCGCCGATTTCCTGCTGATGATGGACGATACGCTGGGCTTCATTGCAGGAGGAGGGCTGAAAACGGCGTCTTTGGAGGAATTGGAGCGAAGGAATCGGGCGTTATACGCGGATATTCTTCCGGAGCATTATGAGGAAAGCTATGGTAATCCGGCGTTTGCGGTGCGGAAGCTGGGGGCGGAGCTGGGAGCGAAGCTGTCTTTTCTGTATACGGAGCTGAGGAGTCTGATCGGCTTTGTCTATGAGGGAAGGCTGGAGGATGTGGTAATCCGCATGGAACTGTTTGTGGAGATATATACGGCGTTTGGCTGCAGTCTTGATCAGGATGGGCGGCTGCCTTCCGGCGAGGAAATTCGCAGGATACTGTATTGGTTTGTCAGTGATTATGCCGATGTGGCCGAGGAACGGAGGATCAAGAGTCAGGTATGTCCGGAGGACTGCTTTGCCATAGAACGGATTATGGACAGCGATTTGACGAATCCGCGTTATTTATATGGCTATGGAGAATATATCGGCGACAGCGAACGAAAGATGGCGGAATTTATGGCGGGGCTTCCCGAAGAAACCATTGCCGCCATGGCCGATACTTATACGGAAGGGTATCGCATCGGGTTCGAGGTAACGGGGAAGGATTTGTCCAAAAAGCGGACCGCCGCCCTATACTATAAAATCGGAATTGAGCGTATGATGCGGCGGGCCGTGGAAAATTTTGAGAAAATGGGACTGAAAACCTTGGCGCTTCGGACGGCATACAGCGTTTTGGAGGGCAGGGGGCTTGGCAGAAGCGGTTATGCCGGCGGTAATCCCAACAGGCAGTTTGAGTATGATCATAAGGATGATAAGGCGCTTTTTCTGGATAAAAATTATTTGAACCGAAAGCTGGAAGCCGCGCGCGCCGCGTATGAGAAATACAAGGCTTGGGCAAGGGGATATGCGGGTCCTGCGGTGGCGGCGTCTTTCGGAGAAGAGGATTTTAAGCCAACGCCTAAAAAGGAAGCCCTGCAGCTGAGTCCGGAGCAGAATCGCATGTGGGTGGAATACCGCGCCGCGGCGGGGGAGCTGCAGAGAAAGTATATTCCGGAGGAGGAGAGAAGCTTTACCATCATTGCGTTTCCCGTTCCGGAAATCGGGCCGGTGTTCCGGGAACTTTTTCATGAGACAATCCGCATCAATACACTGGATTACATGCTGTACCGCAGGATACAGCAGACGTTGATAGACGCGCTGGACAAGGCGGATACCTGCGAGGTAAAGGGATGTAACGGCAACCGGACGGATTTGAGAATCAACCTCTATAAGCTGTCCGATCCCGGGAAAGAGACGATTTTTGAAAACTGCGTCGCGGATGTCAACATTCCTGTGGGGGAAGTATTTACTTCGCCCGTTCTGGAGGGGACGGACGGCGTGCTGCATGTGAGCCGGGTATTTTTGAACGGTCTGGAGTATCGGGATTTGAGCATTACCTTTAAAAACGGTATGGTGCAGGAATATTCCTGTGCAAATTTCGAGACGGAGGAGGAGAACCGGAAATTTATTTGGGAAAATATTCTCTGCCGTCATAATACGCTTCCCATGGGAGAGTTTGCCATCGGCACCAATACCACCGCCTATGCAGCGGCAAAACGTCTGGGAGTGGAGGCAAAGCTGCCGATTCTGATTGCGGAGAAAATGGGGCCGCATTTTGCGGTGGGAGATACCTGCTATGCCCATGTGGAGGATATTGCGGTTTACAATCCGGACGGGAAGGAGATTGCCGCCAGATCGAACGAATTGTCGAAGCTCAGGGGGACAAAACCTTCCGAGGCATATTTTGACTGCCACACGGATATTACCATCCCCTACGACGAGCTGGGAGAGCTAACGGCAGTCGGAAAGGACGGCAGCCGCACGGTGATCATCAAAGACGGAAGGTTCGTGCTGGCAGGCTGCGAGGAATTAAATAAGGCTTTTGAAAAATAGTAGTTGCATACAAACGTATATTCCGTTAAACTGTATGTAAGAGGAAGCAGGGGCGCAGAAGCGCAGAGAACGGAATAAGTTCCCGCCTGCGGGAACTGGAATATAAAAAACAGTCTCGGAGCGGAAGCGCCCGGAAGGGAAATTCAGCTGTGACCTATCAGATGAATTTCCCTTCCCCCTAGGGGCGCAGAAGCGCAGAGACGGAACTTTAATTAGGAGGAACTATGGCAAAGAGTGATGAAGTGAAGAGCGGAATTCCCCGTGTGGGCATTGTGATGGGCAGTGATTCGGATATGCCGGTGATGGCAAAAGCGGCGGATGTTCTGGAAACGCTGGGCGTTTCTTACGAGATGGCGATTATCAGCGCCCACAGGGAACCGGATGTGTTTTTTGAATATGCCAAAACGGCGGAGGAAAAAGGCTTTAAAGTAATTATAGCGGGAGCCGGCATGGCCGCGCATCTGCCGGGGATGTGCGCCGCTATTTTTCCCATGCCGGTCATCGGAATTCCCATGCATACTACTTCGCTGGGCGGACGTGATTCTCTCTATTCCATCGTGCAGATGCCTTCGGGGATACCGGTTGCCACGGTGGCCATCAACGGCGGCGTCAACGCGGGGCTTTTGGCGGCAAAGATTCTGGCCGTTTCCGACGGGGAGCTTTTGGCGCGGCTGAAGGCTTACAGCGAGAAATTGAAGGAGCAGGTGGAGGCAAAAAATGCCAAACTTCAGGAAGCGGGATATCAGGCTTATATGGAAAAGTAAAGAAAGATAACATTATCATAAACGATTGGATTGACGCCCGCCGCAGGCGGGCAGGGGAGGCGGATAAATGGATTACAAACATGCGGGAGTGGATATTGAAGCAGGATACCAGTCGGTGGAATTGATGAAGAAATATGTGAAGACCACCATGCGCCCGGAGGTATTGGGGGGCATCGGAGGTTTTTCCGGCGCTTTTTCCATGAAGGGCTTTCAGAGCATGGAAAAGCCCATACTGCTGTCAGGTACGGACGGGGTGGGGACAAAGCTGAAGCTGGCCTTTCTTTTGGATAAACATGATACGGTGGGAATCGACTGCGTCGCCATGTGCGTGAACGACGTTGCCTGCGCGGGGGGAGAGCCTTTGTTTTTCCTTGATTACATAGCATGCGGCAGGAATTATCCCGAAAAAATCGCGGCCATTGTCAAAGGGGTCGCCGAGGGCTGCGGACAGGCCGGGGCGGCGCTGATAGGCGGCGAGACGGCGGAGCACCCAGGGCTGATGCCGGAGGAGGAGTACGATCTGGCAGGCTTTGCGGTGGGGATTGCGGATGAAAAGGATTTGATCACAGGGCAGGATATCAAGGCCGGGGACGTGCTGATCGGCATTGCTTCTTCCGGCGTGCATTCCAACGGCTTCTCTCTGGTGAGGAAGGTTTTCGACATGACGAAGGAGGGCCTGAATGCTTATTATGAGGAATTGGGAACCACTCTGGGGGAGGCGCTGTTAAAACCTACAAGGATATATGTCAAGGCCTTGAAGGCTGTCAAGGAGGCGGGGGTAAGAATCAAGGGCTGCAGCCATATTACGGGGGGCGGCTTTTATGAGAATATTCCCAGAATGCTTCCGGAGGGCATTCTGGCCAAGGTGAATCTGGACAGCTATGAGGTTCCCGCTATATTCAAACTGCTGCAAAAGACAGGGGACATTGAAGAAAAAATGATGTATAATACTTATAATATGGGCCTTGGCATGGTGCTGGCCGTCGCGCCCGCCGATGTGGAGAAGACCATGGAAGCGCTCAGAAAAGCCGGGGAGACGCCATATCAGGTGGGCCGGTGTGAAGACGGGATCCAAGGAGAAAAAGGCGTCCTGCTGCTGCACGGAGATTCAGAATTGACCAATTAATGATGTGAAAAAGGAGCTGCGCTATGCTAAAGATTGTGGTGTGCGTGTCCGGAGGGGGCACAAATCTACAGGCAATTTTGGACGCCATGGAGGCCGGAGCGATTACCAATACGGAAATTCTTGCCGTCGTCAGCAATAACGCCAAGGCAAAGGCGCTGGAGAGAGCGAAAAGGAGGAAGATTCCGGGAATTTTGATGTCGCCCAAGCAGTACCCCGACAGGGAGGCCTACAATGAGGCGTTCACTGAAAAAATGTGCGAGCTGGCGCCGGATTTGATTGTGCTGGCGGGCTTTTTGGTGAGGATTCCGCCCCGGATGGTGGAAAAATTCAGCAATCGGATCGTGAATATTCATCCGTCCCTGATTCCCTCCTTCTGCGGGGTGGGATATTATGGATTGAAGGTGCATGAAAAGGTGCTGGAGCGGGGCGTGAAGGTGACGGGGGCCACGGTGCATTTTGTCAATGAGGGCATGGACGAAGGGCCGATTATTGCCCAGAAGGCGGTGGAGGTGGAAGATCAGGATACGCCGGAAATCCTTCAGCGCCGCGTGATGGAACAGGCGGAGTGGCTTCTGCTTCCCAAGGCCATTGACGATATAGCAAATGGCAGAATTCAGGTTAAGGATAATAAAGTGGTGCGGACAGACGTCAGGTAAAGGGATAAGCCGCCGCCTTTCAAGCTGAGATAGGAGCAAAAGAACGGAGCGCGTGCGAGCGGTCTGCGCCGGCAGACCGGGATTTGGAGGAGAGTATGAAGACAGTTAATTATTTTTGGGCATTTAGTTTAATCTGTATAGGAATATGTACCATGATTCTTGCAGGCGGGAATCTTTTGAGTATTAATCTGCCGGACTTTCTTACACGGATTGTCGGACTAATTGATTTGGCTGCATTGCCGATAGCGGGATATACAACAGTTAAAAAAATGAAGAATAAGCCGCAGTGAATTTTGGTCTTCGGAGGTAATCCATAAATCCTGCGGGGTAAAAGCTTATAAATATTCACAGGCCTTGGATTTAGAGACGTCGGGAACATGAAAGTGAATTGGGAACAATACATAAGGTATTATCTTTGATACGGAAATCAGGAAGGGTGGTATGTGCATGAAGGTTTTAATTGTAGGCGGAGGCGGGCGCGAGCATGCCGTTGCGGTCAGCATGAAAAAGAGCAGCAGGGTGGACGCGCTTTACTGTGTTCCGGGCAATGCGGGAATTGCCCAGATTGCGGAATGCGACCCCTCCATAGGCGTGATGGAATTTGACAAAATCATTGCATATGCAAAAGAAAAAGCCGTGGATATGGTATTTGTGGCGCCGGATGATCCCTTGGCCGGGGGACTGGTGGATTTATTGGAGGCGGAGGGCTTTCGGGTATTCGGGCCCAAGAAAAGGGCGGCGATTCTGGAGGCCAGCAAGGCTTTTTCCAAGGATTTGATGAAAAAATATCATATTCCCACCGCGGAGTATGAGATATTCGACAGCTCCGAGAAGGCGCTTGCCTATCTGGAACATGCCAAAATGCCCATTGTGCTGAAGGCCGACGGGCTGGCTCTGGGGAAGGGCGTGCTGATCTGCAATACCTTGGAGGAGGCGAAGGCCGGGGTCAAGGAAATTATGCAGGATAAGCATTTTGGCAGCGCGGGGGATAAGCTGGTGATAGAGGAATTTATGACCGGCAGGGAGGTCTCCGTGCTGGCTTTCGTGGATGGGAAGACGATCAAGCCCATGACTTCCGCGCAGGATCACAAACGGGCCAAAGACGGGGATGAAGGGTTGAATACGGGCGGCATGGGCAATTTTTCACCCAGTCCTTTTTATACGAAGGAAGTGGATGAATTCTGTAGAAAGTATATTTATCAGCCTACGGTGGACGCCATGGCGGCGGAAGGCAGGGAATTTAAAGGGGTTATTTTCTTTGGCCTGATGCTGACGGCGGAGGGGCCAAAGGTTTTGGAATATAATGCCAGACTTGGGGATCCGGAAGCGCAGGTGGTGCTCTGTAGAATGAAAAACGATATCATGGATGTGGTGGATGCCTGTATTGACGGGACTCTGGACCAGGTGGATTTGGTTTTCGAGGAAGACGCCGCGGTCTGCGTAGTGCTTGCTTCGGAAGGATATCCCGTGTCGTATGAAAAGGGATTTGAGATTACGGGACTTGAAAAATTTGAGGGCAGGAGCGATTATTACTGCTTCCATGCGGGCAGTAAATTCGACGACAAGGGACGTATTGTGACTAACGGAGGGCGAGTGCTTGGAGTGACCGCCAGAGGCAGGACATTGAAGGAGGCCCGGGCCAAGGCATATGAGGCGGCGGAGTGGGTCAACTTTGCAAACAAGTACATGCGTCATGATATTGCCAAGTCGGTGGAAGATGTCTTGGCCGAATAATATGCGGGGAGGTATCGATGTGGAAAGGGGAAACTTAAGCTCGTTGGAATTGTATAATATTCCGCGTGTGTGTAAAATGTGCGGGGGCGTTATGATATTCAAGGGAGTGGGCGAATATCAGTGCGAGGACTGTAACGCCGTGGATTATGATGATTACGGCAAGGTTAGGTGTTATATTGAGGAACACAGAGGCGCTACGGCAGCTCAGATAGAAGAGGCGGTAGGAGTATCCCAGCGTACCATCAGGAGGCTTTTAAAGGACGGAAGAATTGAAGTGGCGGAAGGCTCCAAAACGTTTCTGCGCTGTGAGATATGCGGCAAATCGATACGCTCCGGACAGTACTGTCCGGAATGTGAGATTAAGGTGCATCGCAATCTGGAGGCAAAGCAGAGAGAGATGCTGCATAAAAACGAGCATGGCTTTGGAATGGAACAGAAGGCCAGCGAAGGCCAGAAACGGTTTAAACGCGAGAATTGAAGTGAAGAACAGAAAGCGGAGAAGAAACAATGAGAAAAGACACAATAAGAGAACTGAGGGGAAGGTTTTGGCTGGGAGCGCTTGCTTTGATGCTGGCGGTAATGTTTGGGCTGTTTTGGGCGGTTGAAAGTCATGCGGAGAGCCAAGGCAAGGTAATCGCCAAGACAGGAGCCAAGATTCGTAAGGAACCAAGCACCAGCAGCGAGGCCGTCGGCAGCGCCCAGAAGGATAAAGCAGTTACGGTTATCAGTAAGGTGCAGGGGGACGACGGATATGTATGGTATGAGGTAAGGGTGGACAATACGTCGGGGTATATTCGTTCCAACCTGATTACGATCACGGATGGCTCCACGCCGCCGGAAGGCGGCCAGACAGGAGGGGAACCTCAGCCCACGGAAGCGCCTGTGCCCACGGAGCCGCCCGAACCGCCGGTGGAGCCTACGCCCGAACCTGTGATTCCAAGCAAACCCTATGATACCATTATGCAGGACGGGGACTGGTATCTGTATGATACGGAAACAAATCAGGGGTATACGGTGAAAACGCTTCTGGATTCGCTTGCGGCGGTAAATACTTATGGGGAGATGTGTAAGCAGCTTACGGAGTCGGAAAAAAATCAGAAAATTATTATTATTGTTTTGGTTTTTCTGCTGGTTGCAGCGGTTGCAGGCATTGCATTTTTGGTATTTAAAATTAAAGATATGATGGACGCCGCTTATTTCAGCGAGGTGGAGAATGATACGCTCAGAAAGAAGAAAGCGGCGAATCAGGGCGCAGGCCAGAGGATAACGCATACGGCGGCGGATAATTCGCAGGCAAGGTCCACAGGCGCAAAGCCTGCGGGGACAAGAGCGGCATCGCAGGGACAGAGGCCGTCAGGCTCCGTCCAGCCTCTTCGGTCGTCGGAAGCGGACAGAAGACCTGCGGGAGCATCACAGGGCCAGAGACCGATGGGAGCGCCGCAGGGCCAGCGTCCCGCAGGAGCGCCGCAGGGTCAGAGACCGATGGGGGCATCACAGGGCCAGCGTCCCGCAGGAGCTCCGCAGGGTCAGAGACCGATGGGAGCATCACAGGGCCAGCGTCCCGCAGGAGCGCCGCAGGGTCAGAGACCGATGGGAGCTCCGCAGGGCCAGCGTCCCGCAGGAGCTCCGCAGGGCCAGCGTCCCGCAGGAGCGCCGCAGGGTCAGAGACCGATGGGAACGCCGCAGGGCCAGCGTCCCGCAGGAGCGCCGCAAAGCCAGAGACCTGCAGGAGCACCACAGGGCGCCAGACCTGCTTCCCAAGAGGAGCCACAGAAATCACAGCGAAAAGGGGATCAGCAATGGCAGTCTAAGAATTTCATGGCAGACGAAGAAGACGAGTTTGAATTTGAATTTTTGAATTACGAGGAAGACAGCAGACAATAGCCTTAGACAGCATGTCGGCAGACCGCCGAAATTTTACAGCAGGGAAATGCGCGATGGCATCTTATTGCTGGTCTACAGTCGGGACTCGCGGCAGGTTTTACCAGTGCGCGGTATAAATTGAAGAGAGGATACGGGTATCCGCAGCTGAGACAGGGATTATTCCTCCAAAGGGAAGGGATATTCCCTGTTTTGGCAGGAAGATTTCTAAAAAACATCTAAACTTTGTCTTTCATTGGTTGACAGCGCCCGATGGTTGGTCTATGATTTAAGCGGAATCATTGTAATGGGGAAAGGAGAACTTTATAGTGATTGAAATTGATTTTAATAGTGACGAAGCATTATATCTCCAATTACGCAATCAGATTATTCTGGGGATTGCCACTTCTCGGTTCTGTGAGGGTGATTCTCTTCCCAGTGTGCGTCAGCTGGCGGATTCTATCGGTATTAACATGCATACGGTCAATAAGGCATACACTGTGCTGAAGCAGGAGGGGTATGTAAAAGTTGACCGGAGAAGAGGAGCGGTAATCGCCATAGATGTGGATAGGCTGCGGACGTTGGAGGAATTAAAAAAAGAGCTTCAGGTTATTTTGGCAAAGGGCAGCTGCAAAAATATTTCCAAAGAGGAAATTTACGGACTGATAGAGGAAATCTACGAAGATTGGAAAGGGTGAACGGAATGCCAAGGGCGGGCATTCTTACGGGTCTGCACCAGTTCACAGATTGCTTGTGCCGGCTGCGCCGGCATGTCGGGAAGTGTGAGAAGAAGGGATAAAGTCTGCCGTATTTCTCGCTCGTGAGTCGTGTATCATGGCAGATTTTAGCGGTTATTAGTATAAATTAGGAGGATATTAATATGCAGTCACAATTTACGGACAAGGCGCAGGAGGCTTTAAATTATGCGTCTAAATTTGCCGGCCGTCTGAAACAGGGCTACGTGGGAACGGAGCATATTCTGGCCGGCCTTTTGAAAGAACCGGCAGGGGTGGCGCACAAGGTTTTGACGGATAACGGTGTGGAGCTGTCGCAGGTTCTGGATATGATTCAGGAGCTGATTGCATTTGACAGTGGTGTAAGTCTGAAAGAGAGAGAGGGATATTCTCCCCGGGCGGAAAAGATTTTAGAAGAAGCCCACAGGCAGGCGGCCAGATTCGGACAAAAGGAAACGGGGACGGAGCATATTCTCCTTGCAATTATCAAGGAGGGGGAAAACGTGGCGGTCCGCCTTTTGAATACGCTTGGAGTCAATGTACAGAAATTATATGCGGATACATTGACTGCCATCGGACAGGACGGCAGTTTGTACAAGGAGGACTTGGGCAGGAAGGCGTCCGGAAAAGGCAGGCCCAGCGCATTGAACCAGTACAGCAGAGATTTGACCGCCATGGCAAAGGACGGCAGATTGGATCCCGTTATCGGAAGGGAGGATGAAATTCGCCGTCTGGTTCAGATTTTAAGCCGCCGTACCAAGAATAATCCCTGTCTGATCGGAGAGCCGGGCGTGGGCAAGACTGCGGTGGTGGAAGGACTGGCCCAGCGCATTGTGGAAGGAAAAGTACCTTTTACCGTCAAGGATAAGAGAGTGCTGACGCTGGATTTGTCAGGCATGGTTGCGGGCAGTAAATATAGAGGGGAATTTGAAGAGAGAATCAAGAGAGTGATTCGGGAAGTCATTGAGGACGGCAATGTTATTCTGTTTTTGGATGAGCTGCATACTCTGATCGGCGCGGGAGGTGCGGAAGGCGCTATTGATGCGTCCAATATCCTGAAGCCTTCTTTGGCAAGGGGAGAGCTGCAGCTGATTGGGGCCACCACCATATCGGAATATCGTAAATATATTGAGAGAGACGCGGCGTTGGAGCGTCGTTTTCAGCCGGTGAACGTAGAGGAACCGGGTGAGGAGGAAGCGATCCGCATTTTGGACGGCATCAAGAAAAAATATGAAGAGCATCATCAGGTGGTCATCACGCCGGAAGCAGTGGAGGCGGCGGTAAGGCTGTCAAGCCGTTATATCAATGACAGAAATCTGCCGGATAAAGCCATTGATTTGATAGATGAGGCGGCGGCGGGCGCAAGGCTCCGGGCCGTGGATATGCCTGATAAACAGAAAGCGCTTCTGGAGCAGATTAAGAAGATGGATCTACAGATTGAACGTTCGATACGAATGGAAGCGTTTTCGCAGGCAGTGGAAATCAAACGCAATCAGGACGAGCTGACTAAAAAGTATGAGCGGATGAAAAAGCGCGCGGAAAGTCAGGAGTCCAATAAAAAATTTTCCATTGGCGAGAACGAGATTGAGGAAGTTGTGGCCATGTGGACCAAGATTCCGGTTCAGAAGCTGGCGCAGAAAGAGAGCGAAAGGCTGTTAAAGCTGGAAGGTATCCTGCACAAGCGGGTGATCGGTCAGGAAGAGGCAGTCACGGCAGTTGCAAAGGCAATGCGCCGGGGACGAGTGGGATTAAAAGACCCGAGAAGGCCTATCGGTTCTTTTCTGTTCTTAGGTCCTACCGGGGTGGGAAAGACAGAACTTTCCAAGGCTTTGGCAGAGGCTATGTTCGGAACGGAGGACGCCATTATCCGTGTGGATATGTCGGAATATATGGAGGGGCATTCCGTTTCTAAAATGATTGGTTCGCCGCCCGGATATGTGGGTTTTGAGGAGGGCGGGCAGCTCAGCGAAAAGGTTCGCAGAAACCCCTATTCCGTTGTTTTGTTTGATGAGATTGAGAAGGCGCACCCCGATGTGTTCAATGTACTGCTGCAGGTATTGGACGACGGACATATTACCGATTCCAAGGGACGCAGGGTCAGTTTTAAAAATACCATTCTTATTATGACCTCCAACGCAGGCGCTCAGAGGATTGTGGATCCCAAAAATCTGGGATTCGCCATGGGGAGCGATGCGAAGAGGGATTATGAGAAGATGAAGTCAGGGGTTATGGAGGAGGTAAAACACAGCTTTAAGCCGGAATTTATCAATCGAATCGATGATATTATCGTGTTCCACCAGCTGAACCATGATAATATGAAATCCATTGTAAATCTGCTGGCGGCAGGCTTATATAAACGCTGCGAGGAGCAGATGGATATCAAGCTGACTCTGACAAGCGCGTTGAAGGAGCATCTGGTGGAAAAATACGCGGATGTGAAGATGGGAGCAAGGCCCTTAAAGCGTGCAATTCAATCGGTGGTGGAGGACGCTTTGGCGGAGGAAATCCTCTCAAAGAAGGTACAGCCGGGAGATGCGGTAACGGCAGGATTTAAAAACGGGAAAGTCTGCTTTACCGTTAAGGGGGAACAGTGATAGTATTTTGAAAAGGCTGTAAAAAAATGTAGAAAAGAATTGTAATTTATATTATACTATAGATATGAGGCGGGCTGTTCTATAGTTCGAGGGCTCATGGGCTGTCTTGAAACGGAAATGTCCGGAAGGGCGTTGAAGAGAAGGGACGAAACTTAAATATGGAGGAAGATACAAATGGCAGTGGTGGAAGAATTGCTTCGCAGCGAGGCTGAGGGTGCGATTAGTTTTGGAAATCACAAATTGACTAAAAAGGCGAAGGTAGAAGATTACCATCATGAAGGCGATCTGCTGAAGGTAAAAACCTACAACGAAATGACAAAATTGGAGAAAAACGGTATGTTTCTCTATGAGTCTGTGCCGGGAACCAGCGTGCAGAATTTCTTGGAAACGGAAAACGGTGTGGAATTTGTCGTGGAAGGGGACGAGGACGCGCAGATTACCATAGGACTTACGGATGACAGGGAATATGAGGTATTTGTTGACGGCAGAAGCACCGGAATTATGAAGACCGGGCTGGGCGGAAAGCTGTCCTTGGGCGTGGAGCTGGAAGCGGCGGAAGAAGTGCCGGTAAAGATAGTACAGGTCTGAAAAAAGAGGCGGTCAACTGACAGATTTTGACCGACCATACCGGGCCGACGACATATCGCCGTCAAAACTGCCTGCCATAAGACAAGCAGTAATTAGGTTTAAATGATGCGCGGGAGGCGATATACTTCCCGCGTATTTTTGCGGAATGACCGGGCAATATCGATACAAAGTCCCTGCATACGGCAGGGACGCGGGAACAAGAAAATAAAAACAGTCTCGAAGAGGAAGTGCGCGGGAGTAATTTTCTTCTGCGTCCTAAGCAGAAGAAAATTACTCCCCCATAAGCGCACTGGAGCGTAGAGACGGAACTGGAAAAATAAAAATGGCAAAAAAAATATCTACGGTTTTCTTCTGCCAAAAGTGCGGATATGAGTCCTCTAAATGGATGGGGCAGTGTCCGGGATGTAAAGAATGGAATACTTTGGTAGAGGAGACAGTGAACAAAACTCCCCACATGGGAATGGGGGTTGGAGGAGCGGCAGGAACCGCGTCCGTATCTGCCGGAAGGCGCGTCAGAGCAGTTCCCACAATATTGTCGGAGGTCTCCGTCCGGCAGGAGGACAAGCTTTCCACCAATATCGGAGAGCTTGACAGAGTATTGGGAGGCGGCATTGTACAGGGATCGCTGACATTGGTGGGCGGCGACCCGGGAATAGGGAAATCCACGCTGCTTCTCCAAGTGTGCTGGAACCTGTCAAACAACGGACATAAGGTATTGTACATATCCGGGGAGGAATCTTTGACGCAGATTAAAATGCGTGCGGACAGGATTGGGGATTTTTCCGCGCAGATGCTTTTATTATGCGAGACAAATCTGGATGAGATTGCGGAAGTCATCCGCAGCCAGAAGCCGGAGGCAGTGGTGATTGATTCCATCCAGACCATGTACAGTGAAAATGTTTCCGCCGCCCCGGGCAGTGTATCGCAGGTGAGGGAATCCACGGGTATTCTGCTGCAGCTGGCGAAAGGTTTGGGAGTATCCATCTTCATTGTGGGACATGTGACAAAGGAGGGCACGGTTGCGGGACCAAGGGTGCTGGAGCATATGGTGGACACGGTGCTTTATTTTGAGGGAGACCGACATGCCTCATATCGTATTCTGCGGGGCGTAAAAAATCGCTTTGGATCCACCAATGAGATCGGCGTGTTTGAAATGCAGGAGCAAGGGCTGACAGAGGTGAAAAATGCCTCGGAATATATGTTGAACGGCAGGCCTGAAAATGCAAGCGGTTCCGTGGCAGCATGCACAATGGAGGGAACAAGGCCTCTTTTGGTAGAAATTCAGGCGCTGGTATGCCGCAGTAATTTTGGAATTCCACGCAGGCAGACTACGGGGACGGATTTCAACAGAGTTAATCTCTTGATGGCGGTTTTGGAAAAACGTTCTGGGGTACAGCTGGCTTCCTGCGACGCCTATGTCAATATTACCGGCGGATTAAAGCTTGTAGAACCCGCCATTGATCTGGGGATTGTCATCGCCGTGCTTTCGAGCTTTAAAAATCATGCATTGAGCCCGAAACTGGCGGCTTTCGGGGAAGTGGGCTTAAGCGGCGAAGTCAGGGCGGTGAGCATGGCCAGACAGCGTGTGGCGGAGGCGGAAAAGCTGGGCTTTGACACCTGTATTCTTCCCTTTGTATGCGCGGAGGACTGCAGGAAGAATCATTCGGGCGGCGGGATAAAGATAATTGGAGTGAAGACGGTGCAGGATGTGATGGAGAAACTGTTTTAGGGCGTGACTGAAAAAGCAGCTGCCGGATGAATGGCTGCGAATGGACAAAAAATGTTACGGAAGCGATAAAAGCTAATGAAAATAGAGGGAAGATTTCGGAAAGGACGATATCTTGAAATACAGCCAAAAGTCTGAAGTACGGCAGGAAAGTTTTGAAAGATAGCTGATGCTATAATATTAGAAATCATACGACAGGGCTGGGAGGAGAAATTATGAGCGAGTGGAAGGAGAGTCCATGCAAGGAAAATAATCCAGAGAAGAACAGCAGTCCAAAGAAGGACAGCAGACCGGAGAAGAAACGCGGTTCAGAGGAAATGAAAATTCCAAAAAAAGGGTGTACGCAGCATCATTGGGAAAGAATTGATTGGAAGGAGTCAAGAGTGCCGGAAGAAGCAATTCTGGCTTTCCTAGATAAATTGGAAACACAGAACTGCCTGCTGCATGGTTTTGCCATGCTCGACGGCGGAAAAATGCTTGCGGAGGGATATTGGGCGCCCTATACGGCAGAATCCCTGCATCGGATGTATTCAGTGGGGAAAAGCTTCGTCTCTCTTGCCGTGGGACTGCTGGAGGAGGAGGGAAAGCTTACGCTGGATGACAGGATATGCAGTTATTTTCCGGAGAAATGTCCCGAGGAAGGGCCGCATCCATGGCTGGCGGAGATGACCGTCCGGCAGATGCTCACAATGACCACCTGCCATAGCAAAACTACATATAAACAATATGGCGGCGACTGGGTGGAATCTTTTTTCCGGGTGGAGCCGTCCAATCTGCCCGGAGCGGTCTTTTCCTACGATACCTCTTCCACCCATGTATTGTCCGCGCTGGTGGAGAAATTGTCTGGCAGGAAGCTGATGGCATATCTGCGGGAAAAATGCTTCGATAGAATCGGCGTTTCCAAGGAGGCTTATTTTATTCCCGATCCCGGCGGCGTTTCCCAAGGGGGGTCGGGATTGAACTGCACCCTGCGGGATATGCTGGCGGCGGCGGAGCTTGTGATGAACGAAGGGGTTTATGAGGGAGAGCGGCTGCTGCCCGCAGACTATATCAGGGAAGCCGTTTCCTTCCAAGTTTCGACCCGACATCAGACGGCGTATGACGAACAATTCGGCTACGGCTATCAAATCTGGAGAGGACGGCATGACAGCTTTTATTTTTACGGCATCGGCGGACAGCTGGCGGTCTGTCTGCCCAAAGAGCGTTTCATTCTTGCAGTCATGGGAAATACCTTGGAAAATAAAAACGGCATCAAGGATATTTTCGATGCTTTTTACGATATAGTTTACCCATGGCTGGAAGATTCCCGGCAGGCAGATAAAAAAGCCGTCGAAATGCAGGCTATAGAAAACGAGAGTATCCAATTCGCAGACCATAGGAGGAACCATGGCCGGAAAAGAGGGTGCCTTGCCGATAAGCTGGCTGAGCTTTCGCTGGCGCAGACCTTAGACGCTTCGGGTCTGGCATACGCGGACGCTTTCCTGCGGGGAGATTTTCCGTGGCTGGGACGGTATTATTCTTTTGAAGACAATCGGCTGGAAATTTCCGGGCTGCGCGTCACTTGTGACAAACAGAGGAGAATAGGCAGTCTATTTCTGGAAAAAAGGGGGCGAAAGCCGGAAATCTCCGCGCAGGCTCCTTCCGACGCCGCGGAACATGATTCCGAACTATTCTTTGGGCTGGACGCCTATGTGCTGCAAAGCTTTCCGTGGATGGAAGAATGGGGACAGCGGGAACGGGAATATTGCAAAGATGTGGAATGTCTGTGTCAGGGATTTCCGGGCCCGGAGGATACGCTGTTTCTGCGCTGCCATATTTTAGAGCCGGAGCCGGCGAATCTGGTCATCGTGCTCAAGTTTGGAAAGGGCGGAGTCACAATCAGGATGCAGAAGGGCATTGACAACGGCCTGAAGCATTTTGAAGGGACTGCCAGCGGCAGAATGATGGAATAAAGTATATTTTTGGCTGACAGGACAGAGAAGCTATGGTACAATGATGACATAAAAAATATACAAAAAAGGAGATGACGGTGGAAGTATGGGACAGGAAGCAGCAGGAAAAGACATTGTAAAAATTCTGGTTGTGGATGATGTGGATACCAATAGATTTGTTCTTCGGGATATTATACAGGAGATGGGGTATCAGCCGATTTTGACGGAAAACGGCGTGCAGGCATTAAAAATTGTGGACAGACTTCCACCGCGTCTTATCATTCTTGATGTGGCCATGCCGGAGATGGACGGGCATGAGTTCTGTAAAATTATGAAGGAAAATCCTCAGACAAGAGAAATTCCCATTATTTTTATCTCTGCTTTTGACGACCCTTCGGATGTGGTAAAAGGTTTTAACCTTGGCGGAGAAGATTATATTACGAAGCCTTTTATCCCCGAAGTGGTGAAAGCCCGAATTCAGCTTCATCTCCGCCTCCATGACGCCAGCGTCAAGCTTCAGGAGATGAACCGCCTGCTGCAGAGATCCATCAATGAACAGCTTCGACAGCTGGAAATGGAGAAGAAAAATGTATTGTATGCGTTGATCCGTGTTGCGAGAGAGAACGCATGTTATGATGAAAATCATATGGAGCGGCTTTCCTATAACTGCCGGATATTGACGGAGGCAATGCAGCTTTCGCCCGATTACGCGCACTTGATTTCCGATGATTACATAGACACCATCGAAATGGCGGCGCCCCTCTGCGATTTGGGGAATGTGGCGGTTCCCGTGGAGCTGCTTCAGAAGAAAACGGAGCTTCTGCCGGAAGAAGCGGAAGTGATGCGCACCCATACCACGGTGGGGGCAAGGATTCTACAGGATGTCAAAAATACCGGGGATTACAATGACTTTCTACAGATGTCCATTGATATTGCGCACTATCATCATGAAAACTGGGACGGGAGCGGCTATCCCTGCGGGAAAAAGGGGGATGAAATTCCTCTGTCGGCCCAGATAGTGTCCGTCGTCAGCGCTTACTGCGCCATTACGGAAAATCGTGTCTATCGGGATTCCTATGAAATGGAAGAGGCTCTGGAGATGATGGGGATGGACGCCGGAAAGAAATTTAACGCGGATATTTTTCAGATTCTGCGGCGGATTTATCGGCAGCTGCATTAGGAATTGGAGGGGTTTTTTTGGGATACTATATACAGAATAAACAGAATCAAAGAAATATTGAACGCTTTGTGATGATTTTATATTCTATTTACACGATAAATCTGTGTATCGGAAATATCCGCGGGGAGATAACGATGTGGATTTCGGCGGTGATGCTGGCGGCGCTGGCCGCCGCGTGGGTCGTGTTTTTTAGAACTCAAAAATCCTTTCGTTTCAGAGCGGCTTTTACGACGATTATGATACAAATGACCTTGGTGCTGTGCATTGTCAGCGGAGGAGATAAGCTTGCGCTGCTGCCCACGTTCATGGTTATGACCATTCTGACTGCGCTGTATGGGATCCCGGAGCTTTTGTGGCTTACGCTGATTCCCGCTTTTTTTGTCATTTTTTATCACGGCGTTATCACGGATACCTTTGAATTGGCGTCTTGGGATACTATTTTGCAATTCCTGCCTCAGCTGGGCAACATTTTGTGCTTGGAGATTATACTGCATACTTGGCTGAAGAATCGTAATGAAAACAATGCGCAGATATATGATATGATAGACGCGTTGATAGAGGCGGAGCAGAGCAAGGATGATTTTCTGTCCAATGTCAGTCATGAAATCAGAACGCCTGTCAACACCATCTGCGGCATGAGCGAGATGGCGCTCCGGGAGCATGATCCGGATAAAATGCGGGAGGAAATATTTGATATCCGGGACGCAGGACATAATCTTATGGCGCTGGTCAGCGATATTCTGGATTTTTCCCAGCTGCAGCAGGGGAAAATGAACTTGGAAGAAGAGGCCTACAATATCACTTCCACCATAAACGATATTATCAATATTGCAATGGCGCGGAAGGGCGGCAAGCCGATTGAGCTGATTGTGGATTGTGCGGCGGACATTCCCAGCGGATTGTCGGGGGATGAAAAGAAAATTCGCAGGGTTATTATGAATCTGGTGGATAACGCCATCAAGTTTACCAATAACGGCGGGGTGGTCATTCATGTGGGCGCAAGAAAGGAAAGCTACGGAATCAATCTCTGCATTGCGGTGAGAGATACGGGAATCGGTATCAGTGAGGAAAGTCTGGAAAAGCTCTTTGAAAGCTTCAGTCAGGTGGATACGAGAAGAAACCGTCAGGAAGGCGGCGTGGGGCTGGGACTTGCCATTTCCAGAGCTTTAGTAATGAAAATGGGAGGCACCCTTACCGTCCGCAGCCGTCTTGGGAAAGGCAGTGAATTTCTTTTTGTGGTTCCCCAGAAGGTTTTGAAGGAAGAACCCATCGGACTGCTGGAACATAGGGAAACCTTGAATATCGCCGCCTATTTTGATATGGAACAATTTGATATGATGGCCATTCGGGATGAATATACGAAATTGATACTCCATATGGTGCAGCAGCTTAGAGTGCGCTGCCATGTCTGCCGTAATCTTGCGGAGTTAAAACGAAGGGAAAGTATGGAACCCTTTACCCATATCTTTATCAGTCTGGAGGAATATCAGGAGGATGAAGCTTATTTTGACGAGCTGGCCCAAAGGACGAAGGTGATTGCGGTGATTGAGCGATATAATGAAAAATATATTGTCAATTCCGATGTGATAAGGCTTTTCAAACCTTTCTACATACTGCCGGTGGTCTCCATCCTGAATGGAAGTACGGACGCCGAAGGGGGCGTCCAGCTGGTGCGGCCGGGTAAATTCATCGCGCCGGACGTACATGCTTTGGTGGTGGATGACAACCGGATGAATATTCGCGTCATTGAGGGGCTGCTAAAGGAATATCAAATCAAGGTATCCTATGCTGTCAGCGGACAGGAGGCGCTGAAAGCGATAGAGAATATGTCCTATGACTTTGTGTTTATGGACCATATGATGCCGGAGATGGACGGGGTTGAAACGCTGCACCGCATCCGGAATAAGGTGGGAAATTATTATCAGAGAGTGCCCATTATTGCTTTGACGGCAAATGCGGCGCCGGGCAATCGGGAAATGTTTCTGGAGGAAGGGTTTAATGATTTTGTGGCAAAGCCGGTGGAAACCTCCGTGCTGGAGCGTGTGCTGCGGCGGAATCTGCCGGAGGAGAAATTGATTTTTATAGAGAAGGCCGGCTCAAAGAACGGGGCCGAGGGAACAACGAACGCGGAAGAAACGGGAGGCGGCCCGGAAGTAAACGACATAGAAGACGCTGCGGAGTCGGGAAACGGCCGGGCGGATGCCTTTGCGGTCGGGGACTTGGATGTGAAGCAGGGCATGCTATACTGCGGCGGAAAAGAAAAATATCTGAATATTTTGAGGGCGTATAGGGAGGAAGGGGAAGAACACTGCCGTCTTTTGGAGACATTGTATGAGCAGCAGGACTGGAAGAATTATACCATTAAAGTTCATGCCCTGAAGAGCACCATGCACAGCATCGGCGCGGGGCCTTTGACGGAGATGGCAAAGGCTCTGGAAACCGCGGGGAAGGCGGGCGACATTGCGTTTATTCTGGAGCATCATGCCGCCATGGTTACGGAACATCGCCGTGTGATGGAGGAACTGGGACGGTGCGCGCTTCTGCGGCTGCCGGGCGACGCGGCTTGGCAGGAAACGTCAGGAACCAAGGCTCGGCGGGAGGAACCCGAAAGCGGACGTCGGCAGGAAACGCCGGAAACCAAGGCCCGGCGGGAGGAATCCGAAAGCGGACATACGCAGGAAACGCCGGAAACCAAGGCCCGGTGGGAGGAATCCGAACGCGGACATACGCAGGAAAT
This sequence comes from uncultured bacterium, assembly GCA_948467735.1. Taxonomy (GTDB): domain Bacteria; phylum Bacillota; class Clostridia; order Lachnospirales; family Lachnospiraceae; genus Acetatifactor. The sequence goes on along the minus strand of CAOKFN010000032.1, from coordinate 14,373 downwards.
TCCGGAGCTTAGTGAGGCAATGTTTGACGGGCTTACGGCGGAATTAGAGGAGGCAATGTTTTCACTGGACGGCGGGCAGATGCTGAAGGTCTTGGATAAAATGCAGGGCTTTCAATACTGTCGGACGCCTCTTTTGGAGAAGCTGAGGCCGGTGAGGAAGAAGATTGAGATGTCGGACTATATGTCGGCTGTGGACGCGGTAAGCCAGATTCGGAATATTTTGAAATCGGAGGAAGCTAAGGAGAAAGGAGACGCCGCTTGGGGATGAAAAAAATATATGCAAAACTGTTTGAAACCATATATGGCAGAGAATATGAACTGCAGGAACGCATTTTCAGAATGATTATTATGGTGGGCGGCACCTTGGCTCTGGCTGGGATTGTGGAATGTCTGTTTTTGATGGATATTAATGTGGTCATCCTGCCGCTGCTGATTCTGTTTGCCGTATTGGCGGTGGAACTTGTCATTACCTTTAAATACCGGAAAATTGACTTGGCGGCGGTGATTGTCGGATTTCTTATTATCTTGGTGGTTTTTCCGGAAATGTTTTTACTGAGCGGAGGACTGGAAGGGGGCGCGTCGCTTTGGTTTGCCCTTGGGATTTTTTATGTATTTTTGATGTTTTCGGGCAGGAAGCTGGTCTTTTTTCTGATATTGTCCCTGCTTGTGGACGCGGCGACGTATGGCTATTGTTATCATTTTCCGGAAGCCATCGTTCCCATGGATTCTAAAGCCGCGGCTTATCTGGACTCCCTTTTCGCAGTGCTGGCCGTAGGGCTTGCAGGCGGAGCCATTTTGAAGGTGCAGATGAAGATGTTCCAGATAGAGCGCTCCATTGCCCGCAGACAGCAGGAGGAACTGGAGGAGATGAGCGCTTCCAAGAATAGTTTCTTTGCCAGCATGAGCCATGAAATCCGCACGCCCATCAACACCATTGTGGGACTGAACGAGATGATTCTTCGGGAAAGCGGAGAGGAGAGGACAAAAGAATACGCAAGGAGTATTCAAAGCGCCAGCAAAATGCTCCTGAATCTGGTCAACGATATTTTGGATCTGTCCCAGCTGGAAATGAAAAAAATGGAGATTATTCCGCTGGAATACAGGACGGCGGATATGTTCGGCGATCTGATTGATATGATTCAGGTACGGCTCAAAGAAAAGAAGCTGGAATTTCTGGTAGATATTGACGAGAATCTGCCCTCCGTCCTCTTCGGAGATATGAAGCGGGTGAGTCAGGTGATTCTAAATATTTTGACCAATGCGGCAAAATATACGGAAGAGGGTTCCGTAACGCTTGCGGTTCATGCGGAGGTCTTGGAGGAGGATGAGATTACTCTGCGGATTTCGGTGGAAGATACCGGAATCGGAATCCGCAAGGAGGATTTGGAGCATATTTATGATTCGTTCCGAAGGGCCGATCTGCGCAAAAATTTAAAGGTGGAAGGAAGCGGTCTGGGACTGGCCATCACAAAACAGCTGGTGGATATGATGGGCGGCGAGATTTCCGTGGACAGTATCCATACCAGAGGGTCCAATTTTACCATTCTTCTGCCGCAGAAAATCGTGGATAAAGCTCCTATTGGTTATGTGAGATTCTTGGCCCGCAGCAGGGAAGGCGTCGGGGAATACCGTCAGAGCTTTGAAGCGCCGGAGGCGCGCGTGCTGATTGTGGATGATAATAAGATGAATTCCATGGTGGAAAGCAGGCTTTTGGAGGCGACTAAGATTCAGGTGGATACTGCGGCAGGCGGCGCCCAGTGTCTGGAAATGACCAAAAGAAAGTATTATCATGTCATATTGATGGATTATATGATGCCTGAGATGAACGGTTCCGAGACTCTCCGCCAGATTCGGAGACAGGAAAATGGATTGTGCCGTGATTCCGCTGTGGTAGTGCTTTCCGCCGGCTCCAAAACGGAAGCGGGGGGCTCTTTATTGGAGGAGGGCTTTGACGGATGTTTGGAAAAGCCCATTCAGGGAACGGCCTTGGAGACGGAGATTTTGAGATTTCTTCCGGAGGATATTATTGAATTCCGGCTGGAACAGAGCGGGGCCGAACAGGAGGCCGACAACTCTGTTCCGAGAAAGAGAACCGGATATAAGAAAAAGAAGGTTTATATCACTACGGACTGTGTCAGCGATCTGCCGAATAGCTTGATGGAGAAATATGATATTGGTCTGATGTACCTGTATATCAGAACGGAAAGCGGGCGTTTTGCGGATACACGGGAGATTTCTTCGGATAATCTGGTGCAGTACATGACAGATACCACCAGCAATGCGTATGCGGACAGCGTGTCGGTGGAGGAATATGAGAAATTTTTTGCGGAGGCGCTGACGCAGGCGGAACAGGTCATACATGTTTCCATGGCAGGAAATGTGGGACGAAGCTATGAGACGGCGGTGACTGCGGCAAAGAGCTTCGACCATGTGAAAGTGGTCGATTCTTCCCTCATTTCCTGCGGGCAGGGGCTGGTGGTCCTGTATGCGGGGAAATTGGCGGCCGAGAGGTATCCGGCCGACGATATATGCGAAAAGTTGGAAAAGATGAAACGATGTGTGGGTTCCCATTACATTATGCCTTCCGCCGATATTTTTTATCAGCGTGATCTTATCGGCAAAACCAATGCGGCCGTCTGCAGGCTTTTCGGACTGCATCCGGTGCTGAAAATGAGTCAGAGCAGGATGGTGGTATCGGGGGCAGGGGCCGGGAAATTGGAGAATGCATGGAGACGATTTATCCGCAGACATCTGCGGCATAAAAAGAAAATCAGCACGGATGTGGTATTTATCTCCCATGTGGGGTGCAGTGTGGAGCAGCAGGAAATCATCCGGGAAGAGATACTTCGCTGTATCCCGTTTCGTAAGGTGATTATGCAGAGAGCGTCCGTTTCTATCGCATGTAATTCCGGTATCGGCACATTTGGGTTTGCATATTATTATCATACCAATGATGAGAAAAGCTGAAGGTTCGGCCGTTGGCTGTGCGGCCGGCGGCGGATGTACGGATGGCTGTCTTGTAACTGCCGTGCGGAAACAGCGTGAAACTTTGTTTTGCTTCTTGACTTTGAGCCTAAGTGTGGTTACAATAAAATATAACGATACATCGTATTGATTGATGCCAAAGGAGGTTACATATGAAAGATTATGAAAGCCCTGTAGTTCAAGTGCTGGAGGGAGCCGGAGAGGGCGTGTATGCGGCCAGCGGAGCGGAGGCGGACAGCGGAGCCGGCCCCAAATGCGACAGCAAGTATATGAAGGGGACTTGGCAGGCGCCGGATTACAGCGACTGGGCAGGTACCACAAGAGGATACAAACAGCAGTTTGCATGTCTTGGCTGTCCTGCCAATACGGCCAATGGCTGCGGCCTGCAGACCCATTATGTGGATTCCGGAAATGCAAGCTCTTATGATACGGACAACGGCAACAGAAAGCCCTCTTGGGAGAAGAAAGGGTATGGGCCGGAGGATCCCGTAACGGACTGGAATATGTAAAACATGAGTTCTTCAAATACAAAAATTCTGCCCCAGCCTTTCGGTTCAGGGCAGGATTTTTTTGTTTCATAGTTTAGAAATTATCAATCATCTCTCTGATTTCTTCTTCGCTTAAAACCACGCATTTCATCTCCCGAATCGCATATACCCGGCTGCAGACATTCAGCACCGTGGGCCTGTGGGTGGTCACGATGCAGGTGCGGGGGTATTCGTCCCGCATAATGTTTTTGAGTACCTGTCGCTCCGTGGCCACATCAAGCGCGGAGGTTGCCTCGTCCAGCAGCAGAATGGGGGATTTGCGGAGAAGCGCTCTGGCAATGGAAAGGCGCTGGCACTGGCCTTCGGACAGACCGCCTCCCCTCTCCTTGATTCTGCTGTGGATGCCCTCCGGAAGCTTTGACACGAATTCCCATGCGCATGCCAGCCGCAGTGTCTCCATAATTTCCTCATCCGACGCGTCGGGCTTGACATTCCGCATATTCTCGGCGATGGTGCCGGAGAACATGGTGTTGCCCTGAGGGACATAGGAAAAAAGCCTGCGAGTGGAAGGACTTAAAGGAATGCTTTCCCTGCTGCAAAGCCAAGCCTCTCCGGCCTGATATCGGGCAAGGGACAAAATCAAGCGAAGCATTGTGGTTTTGCCCTCGCCGGAAGGGCCTACCAATGCGACGATTTCATGGGGGTGCGCCTCCAGCGACGCGCCCTTGAACACCTGAGTACCGTTCTGGTAGGCATATTCCACATTATGTAAACGCAGGCCGATGCCCTCGTTCCGATGTGCGTCGAAAAAGGCAGATACTTCATCCTCCTGACTGTAATCTTCCCTTGGCATTTCCACGATATCCATTAATCTCCCGGCGGAGGTGGTCAGGCTGATCACCGAGGGCACAAGGGAAGTCAGATTGTGCAGGGTTCCTGTCAGCGTGCCGGAAAGTCCCAGAAACATGGTCATAGTGCCGTAGCTGATGGCGCCGCTCCACACCCGGTAGATTCCCCAGCCGTAGGAGGCGTAGGATACCATAAGTCCCACCGTGGACAACAGGAGGGAAGTGCCCATGGACATTTTCTGGAAGTCAAGCTTCATGCCGATATATTCCTGCTGCAGCTGTTTCAGCCTTGCGATGTAGAGATGAATCAGGTCAAAAGCCTTGATGGTCTGGATATTGGAAAAGGCTTCCTGATTAAAGCCTGACATTTTGGCGCCCATTGCGGCGCTTCTTTTATTGTTGTTGACCATTCGCTTCAAGAGAGTACGGGAGAGCAGAAGGCTCACCGGCATTCCGAGGAAGGCAAACACGGCAAAGGAAGCGTCGTGATAAATTACCATGGCAAAGGCGCTGATAAAACGAAACAGATATATGACGGCATTTGGTATAAAATTTAACACGCCCGAAGAAATCTTGGAAGCGTCGGAGCTCCAGCGGGTCAGGAGGTCTCCCGTGTGATAATTGGTCAGAGATTCCCAGTCGGTCACAAGGATTTTGGAGAAAATATCCGCCTTAATCTCCGCATCCACCTTCATGCTCAGGTAACTGGAGGCGTAATCGGAAATCTGGCTTAATAAAGTGGTTCCCACATTCAGACCGATCATGATAAGGAAAGTGGCTATGACCTGACCCGTTTCATGGCCGGTGATAATATCCACCAAATCTCTGGAAACCAAGCTGGTACACAGGGCGATTGCCGTGCCGACCATCCCCAGAAGGGTGTAGAACAGCATAATCAGCCAATAATGTCTGGCATATTGGTAAATCCAAAGAGTCTGTTTCCACATTTCCTGAAGGCGTCCGGCCTTGATTCGTCCGATGATAAATTTTATCTTTTCTCTCATAATCTGTCCTTGTCTGGTATATTTCGCTTGGCGCGTTCTATGAAATAGAGTACAGTCTATGGAAGATAGAATACGCGAAGCATTCCAAAATTATTTTAGCATATCGGCTTAGGGCTTTCAATATTTGCATTGTCTGAATTTACTACATGTCCTGTAGATAATTGCGCTGTACAAGGCATGTCTGTCCGTCGCTGAAAACAAATTTATAATTTACGCATATAATCTATCAATATATTATCGCTTAATATTCGATATGAATGGGGTGGTTTTCTTTGTATAATTTTAATAGGAACTGGATGTTTCATCCGCCGAATCTGCCCGGCATGAGAAATCCCAACGGGAACGGCTGCCAAAATGCGGGCCGGCCTGCCCAAAACTGTGCAAATCAGAACAATATGGCCTTAACGGACAACGCCCGGCGTGCAGGTGCCATGAATTCGGAGGAATATGCTTCATCCAACGACAGTGAATCAGGGATGGAAACGGCAGAGCCGTCCGGCGATTTTCCGGAACGCGCAGAAGCGGGGCTGGTGGGGCCGATGGGGCCGAGAGGAGCGTCCGGGCCGCCGGGATGTCCGGGTGAACGCGGAGAAACCGGGCCGCAGGGAGTCACGGGACCGCAGGGGCCGCAGGGGGCTGTCGGACCGATGGGTCCAAGAGGAGAACCCGGCCCGCGCGGGCCGGCGGGACCGCCGGGTTATCCGCAAAACAGCATATTTGCATCATTCTCAGGGAAAGAACTCATTATGCCGGAAAGAGGCAGTCTTCCGCTTAAAGTGGAAATACCGGATATCACCTATAATATTTCTCTGAGCAGCAGTAATTCAATTGCGTTGACTTCAGGATACTATGCCGTCAGTTATTATATATACACAGTGATGAAAAAGCATGGATTCATAAAAATCACGCCAATATTTAATGACTGCAGGCAGACGGCCTGCGCCGCATACGCAGAGGCGGCAAAAAAAGAAAGGCTGGTACTGTCAAGATATTTTATTATTGAGATACCGGCTGATTCCAGACTGCTTTTTTCATGGCATTCTTCCGCGGGCAATTCCAAAATCAATTGGAATCTGAGCATAGTAAAATTATGCAGGCAGTAGATTGTAAGAGAGAGGAGATATTATGCCGACAATAAGTCTTTGTATGATCGTCAAAAATGAAGAAATGCACATTGCGCGCTGTCTTGACAGTGTGGCGGAACTTGTAGATGAAATTGTAATCGTAGATACCGGTTCGACAGATCGAACCGTGGAAACAGTGTCCCGTTATACATCGAAGGTTTATTCGTATCCATGGAAGGACGACTTCTCTGACGCCAGAAACTATTCATTTTCCAAAGCCTCCATGGACTATTGTATGTGGATGGACGCAGATGATATTCTAGAGGAGACGGAAAAGGAACCATTTCTGCAGCTAAAGCAGTCGCTGTCGCCCGATACCGATATCGTGATGATGAAGTATAACACATCTTTTGATGAAGCCGGCAGACCCTCCTTTTCTTATTACAGGGAGAGGTGGATCAGAAACTGCGGGCGTTACCGCTGGATGGGGGCGGTTCATGAAGTAATTCCCCCAAACGGCAGGGTGGTATATTCCGATATAGCGTTTTCTCATAGAAAAATAGGCAGGGGTGATTCCGACCGGAATCTGAGAATATATCAAAGGATGATTTCGGAAGGAAAACCGCTGGAACCGCGGCATCAATATTATTATGGCCGGGAGCTGTACTACCACAAGCAATACGAAGAGGCTGTCTCTGTGCTGGAGCAGTTTCTGCGTTCGTCAGAGGGATGGATTGAAAATAAAATAGAGGCATGTTCTACCTGCGCCGCCTGCTATCTACAGCTGGGGAAGGAGGAAGAGGCGTTGAATACTCTTTTGCGCAGCATGAGTTATGATCTGCCGAGAGCCGAATTGTGCTGTGAAATCGGAAAGTATTTTTTGGAACACGGAAATTATCATAATGCCATTTATTGGTACGAAACTGCGTTAAATGTACCTAAAAACGATTATTCCGACGGTTTTATTCTGCCGGATTGTTACGATTATGTTCCCCTTTTGCAATTGTGTGTATGTTATGACAAATTAGGAGATCGGGAAAAGGCAAAGGAATACAATGAAAAGGCGGGAGTATGCAAGCCTTATTCACAGGCATACCTATACAATAAACGGTATTTTGATAACTTGAGCATTTAGGGATCATTTATCAAACGGTTTTGCAGATTTTTCGACAAAAAGTAACAGTTATCTCCCAAAAGCATAAGGTATTTGTGTAAAGGGTTCTCTGGAGAGCCTTTTAACAAATAATTTATGAAGGGAGTGTTTTGAATGAATCAAAATAACTTTTGCGGCTGCGGCCAGAATCAGTGCCAGCCCCCTTGCTGTGAACGCGGTCCTGCGGGGCCTAAGGGAGATCAGGGTCCTGCAGGACCTCAGGGACTCAAAGGGGATACAGGCTGTCCCGGCCCTAAGGGGGACAGAGGAGAGCAGGGGCCTATGGGTCCTCAGGGACTTCCCGGAGCTCCCGGCCCAAGGGGGCCCAGAGGTAATACCGGTCCGGTAGGCCCTACCGGAAATACCGGTCCGAGAGGCTGCGCAGGCCCGAGAGGCTACGCGGGTCCTCAGGGTATTCAGGGTATTCAGGGCGTTCGCGGTGATGTGGGACCGAAGGGTGATCCCGGCTGTGAAGGTCCTCAGGGAAATGCGGGCCCTCAGGGTCCCATAGGCCCTACAGGTCCGACAGGCCCCGCGGGCCCTCAGGGAGATATCGGCCCTCAGGGTCCCAGAGGTATTCCGGGTCCCGCAGGTCCGACAGGCCCGACAGGTTCCATGGGTCCTCAGGGTGTGACTGGTCCACAGGGCATTCAAGGCGTGGAAGGTCCGATTGGAATTCAGGGGCCGAAGGGCTGCCAAGGGGATGAAGGCCCTGCGGGAGCAACCGGGCCCACGGGAGCAACGGGAGCCGACGGAGCGACGGGCCCTACCGGAGCGACCGGAGCCGATGGGGCGACGGGCCCTACCGGAGCGACAGGAGCCGATGGGGCAACTGGCCCCACGGGAGCAACGGGCTCTACCGGAGCAACGGGAGCTGACGGAGCGACTGGCCCTACCGGAGCAACGGGAGCTGACGGAGCGACTGGCCCTACCGGAGCAACTGGCCCTACGGGAGCAACTGGCCCCACGGGAGCAACGGGCTCTACCGGAGCAACGGGAGCCGACGGAGCGACGGGCCCTACCGGAGCAACGGGAGCCGACGGAGCAACTGGCCCTACGGGAGCGACAGGAGCCACAGGAGCCGACGGAGCGACAGGAGCCGACGGAGCAACTGGCCCTAAGGGAGCGACAGGAGCCACAGGAGCCGACGGAGCAACGGGCCCTACAGGAGCGACAGGAGCGACAGGAGCAACGGGAGCCGACGGAGCAACGGGCCCTACAGGAGCAACCGGAGCAACCGGCCCGACAGGCATTGCAGGCACAGGAGCAATTATTCCTTTTGCGTCAGGTCTTCCTGTTTCTTTGACGACAATCGCCGGAGGACTCGCAGGACTTCCTGCCTTTGTAGGCTTTGGAAGCAGCGTACAGGGCCTTACGCTGCTGGGGTCTACAATTGATATTACAAATGCCAGCGGAACACTTTCTAATTTTGCGTTCCAAGTACCGCGCGCAGGGACCATAACTTCATTCAGCGCGTTTTTCAGTACAACGGCAGCACTTTCCTTAGTTGGCTCCACTGTTACGGTGAGGGCGCAGATATATCAGTCCGCAACGCCGAATAATGTATTTTCTCCGATTGCCGGAACATTGATTAACTTGACGCCGTCGCTTTCCGGCGTGATATCCGTGGGGACATTGTTAAACGGTGCTCTTACAGGACTCAGCATTCCGGTAACGGCTCAAACACGGCTGATGCTGGTATTCTCGGCAGCGGCAAGCGGATTGTCTCTGCTCAATACGGTCGTAGGATATGCAAGCGCCGGTTTAAGTATAAACTAATAAGGCGCAAAGTAATAGGAATAAGGGCTGTCGTTTCGACAGCTCTTATTTCTGCATACAGGCCATGGGCCTAGGCATTGGATACAGTCCAAAGCATGTGCAGATACAGCTCAACTATCTGGATTGGGAAAGCGAAGTGATCCAGTCCCGCAAATGCTGCGAAACCGCAAAAAGGCATGGAAAGCCCGTGATCGTCATGGAACCGGTCAAGGGCGGGACGCTTGCGGGGCTCCCGGCAGAAGCGGAATGAGCAGTATGGAGCAGCTTATGGATTGTCCCCAGCATCTTCCGATCCGGAAATGGCCGAAAGAGGTGGCAAAGCAGTTTGAGGGAGGTATCTGATTGGAGAAGGATTTGATGCCTTCGGATGTGACCGGACTGTCCCTAGGACAATTCCGTTCAAAGAAACCTTGCCGGAATATAGCAATTCGTGGAAATGTGTGCTATAGTGTAATTGGAATATCCTTTTACAAGAAGGATTGTGAGGTTCGGTCTGGCATTGTTCGGCCGTTGAAAAGGGGAGGGAGGGCGTATGACGGAATTGTTGGAAGTATTGAGTGATTTTGCGGAATTTATAGAACTTGTGGTGGATATTATCATAGAAAAGAAACGGGGAAAGAAAAGGAGAAACGGCGCAGGACGGCACGCAGTGGACGCTGCCCGGGGCGGCGCGCAGATATGTACGAATTCGGACAGTACACAAAAGAAAAAGATGCTGGACGGAACGCGGATGGTGATAGCATCGGACGGCACACAAATGGCGATCGTGTCCGAGGACGCGCAGGATAAGGGATGAATTGTCAAGGCGAATTTTGATATGCATGAGCGCATGAGGGAGAAGGTATACGGGGTATAAAATGCATAAAGAACGGAGCATATGAGAGAAGAAGGTGTGTGAGGCAGGGAAAGTGAGTGAGGAAGGGAGTGTATGGGGCGGGAAAGCGCATGAGGAAAGAAGCGAGTGAGGAAGAAAATCTATGAGCGAGCAAATGGGAAAGGAGGTGCATGAGAAAAGAAGAGCGCGAAATAATAGAAGGGAGAATGCGTGATGAAAAAAAGAAATTGGATCGGAAGCCTCCATAGGAGCGTGGAAAGACGCCCAAGCGGTGCCAAGGATAGAAATCGGAATGAAAGCGGGAACGAAGGCGGGGATAAAAGCGGGAACAAAAGCAGCAGTAAAGGTCAGCATGGAATTGAGATGACAGCGGCGGTAATGGCGGCGCTTTTATTGTCAGGCGTTATCGGCTCATTTCCGGCAATGGCGGCGGATTTTGGATGGAAGGAAGAAGAGGGCGTAAAGTACTGGTATGAGGACGGCATAAGACAGGGGACAGAAGGCCGGGGGAGGGAGATTTACGATCCCGATTCGGATGCATGGTACTGGCTGGATGCCATAGACGGCGGCAGGATGGCCGTTTCCAAGGACGTCTATCAGGAATCCGGCGCCGGGGAATGGGCGGAGAATCAGGAAACCGGAACGGGCAAGTGGGTTCGTTATGACGGGGAAGGCCATATGGTAAAGGGCTGGGATTCCAATGAAGAAGGTACCTATTATTTTGACCCGACCTATGGCACTATGGCAAAGGGGACCGTGACCATTGAAGGGAAGGAATATACTTTTGATACCGATACCGGGATTTTGCAGTCCGGTTCGCCGTCCGCGGTCTGGTTTGGCTGGGCTTCGGAGGGAGGGAATGATTACTGGTATGAAAACGGCGTAAAACAGGGAACCGAGGGCCGCGGCAGGGAGATTTACGATCCCGAATCGGATGCATGGTACTGGCTGGACGCGGTGGACGGGGGCAGGAAGGCTGTTTCCAAGGACGTCTATCAGGAATCCGACGCCGGGGAATGGGCGGAAAATCGGGAGACCGGAACAGGAAAATGGGTGCGTTACGACGAGAACGGCCATATGGTGAAGGGATGGTCTGCCGACGAAAGGGGCAGATATTACTTTGACCCGGTCTACGGCACCATGGCGAAGGGGCGGGTTTTGATAGACGGCGTCTATTATGTATTTGACGGTATTACGGGGATTTTGGAGCAGAATGAAAATCCATGCAGGCTTCCGGAATCCAGCGAATTTTATCAATATGAGCATGCCTACAGAACCGGGGATTTGTCGGGGCTGTCGGAGAGCGATCTGCCCTTCTACGAGGGCGTCAGGGCATATATGGATTACGCCCTTGGTTTTGACACGCCCTACCTTCAGGAGAAGGCCATACATGACTATATGCTGTTAAATTGCGCATATGATTACGATAATTTTCTGAACGATACCCTGCCTTGGGTTTCCTATTGGGAAGAGGGGGTGATTGTGAACAAAACAGCCGTGTGCAATGGATATGCGTATGCTTTTAAACTGTTTATGGATATGCTGGGCATAGAATGCGAATTGGTCGGCTCGGGAGAATTAGGACATATATGGAACAGAGTCTGCTTGGACGGCGACTGGTATATGGTGGATGTGACATGGGACGATCCGGTGCCGGACGAGCCGGGGCGCATTACATATACTTACTTCAATATGCCCTCTTGGCTTTTCGGGCATGAGGCGGGGGATTATTTCGAGACCGCGGAAGGCGTTAAGTGGCTGGGCGATGCTACATACTATATAAACATGGAAGCGATGGATTCACATGACACGGGGGAAGCACGTTCCGTAGAAGGCGCCGTGAAGATGGCGGAAGACAGGATTCAGGAAATTCTGCGGGAGGAAAGTAAGTATTTAAAGAAGGGCAGGATGGCCGCCATATATATCACCGGAGGAGAAGCCGCGGTTTCCGACTTAAAAGAAAGTTTTAAATGGTATGAAAAGGAATACGGCAGCGCGTTCTCTTGGACGGAGGTTCAAGGGGGGAACAGCATGCTGCTTCGCGTTGCCTGTAAATATGATAATTATCAGGATTATGAAAAAGAGTGCATCGGGGACAAGGTCTATCGCTTTGCGTCCGAAGAGGCGGAAAGCGGCATGACAGCGGCGTTTCGGCAGAATATTCGGGAATTGGATTCGGAGACATGCTTGGCCTTTTATGTCACAGGTTCCGATTTGACGTTTGACGGCTGCCAGCAGATGGTAAACAATGTTTACGGGAAATGTTTTGCATGCGGCGCGTTTGGATACCGGATATCGGATTTCGGCGATAAATTCCTGATTCAGTTTTGGAGCGGTTATGACAGCTATGAGACGTTCCTTCGGGAGAAGGGAATCAACGAGGAGGGTTCTGCCGCCGGGGCCGTTGTGTCTAACGGGGAATATATTGTCCGTCAGGGGCAGAATATCAGCAAAGACCAGAAATATGCGTATCTGATTTCCAGAGACGGGGACGGCGCGTGGGAGAACGGGGATGTGAACGGAGCGGCAGAGGACATTGTGGACAAAGTGCGCCATTATCATCCCTACAGCGATCTGCACGGCGTATACAGTCAGGTGTATGAGGATGCCGTTGTCATAAGGGTGAATTCATATTATGACAGTTATCAGGAATATCTGGAAAATAGTTCCACAATCTGTCTGGCGCTCATGGGGGAGGACGCCGCCTTTGACGCCATTCGGGACGCTTTGCGGGAACATGCGCTGAACGAGCAGGGAGAGAAATGGTGTACTTTTTATGTCAAGATGAATCATGAGTGGGAAAAGGAGGAGGCTTCCCGGTTCTGCCTTAAGCTGTGTTACGAGAAATACGGAAATGTCTATTCCGTCTACGAAAGCGGAAGATATGAGGGTAACGGCGGGAAATGGCTGAGGATATCCGCTTATCTGTGGAATGAGCGTGATGTCAGGGAAGAGCAGATTAACACCAGTTATGACGCGGCGGAAAAGGATTCCTATGCGCTGATGGAAAGGGTACTGGCGGCGGAGGATGCGATGTCCCATGAAGTGCATCGTTTCTGGATTGTCAGGGACGGCAATGGAGTATGGGACGAGAAAAGCATGAACGCCTTTTTTACGCAAAGCTCTAAAGTGATAGATTCTTCAAAATATGCGGTTTATTACGTGCAGTGTGAGGAAGTGCTGGGACTCTTGGTGAAGCCGAGGAGGTAAGTCCGCAGCAGCTGTTTGATATGTAGGAAACTGCTGTTGGCGGAAATGCCTAAGAAATAATTGACAGCAGTTAATATACAGGGTTAATGTATTTGTCTGACGTAACCGATTAATGCATCTGAAAAATGACCTCTTAAGCAGAGGGAACGAATCACTGGAATCTGTTTAAGAGGTATGTTTTCTTTGGGGTTTCGTGTGCAAATCGAGCAGGGAAGAGTCATCTTCCTCTGCTCGCCGCGCGACCCGTGCGCCGCCTCAGCGGCATAATTCCTTGGCACGGGCCTGCGCATAAAAGAGCGGCATTGGCTTCTGCCAGTGCCGCTCGAAAAATTTTGTTTTGAAGCAGGGGTTTCATTCAATCAAATCCGCCCTGTACGTTCGGCTGATGGGTGCAGGTAATGCCCGCATAAGTGCAGCTAATCCCTTTTGTGAGAGCCTCGTCGCCTGCGTCCACCCATACTTTATAGGTCATAGTATCGCCGGATTTGTAAGCGTTTGCATGTAGTTCACGATTTACGGTAACAGTGTCGCCGCTAAAGGAACAGGGAAATTCAGAACGGGCGTTTGTGAGCGTTGCGCTGAACACAAGCGTAACCTCCGTGTTGGAAGAAATATGCACTACCTCGGTAGAATGGACACAGCGGATTTCAAACACATGGAAAGCGCCATCCCAATCCTGAACGGATACGGCATCCACAGTCCAGCAGTCGGTTGAAGTCTCTCCGTCCGCGCCGCTGGCGGCGTACACGCCTTCGCCTATATCATCGTTTATTTTCACAACCGGTTTTTCATAATCCTTCATGTAAAAACCTCCTTTTCTTTTTCCTCTTGAACCGGATTTTCATATGTTACCTTCATAATAGCACATTTTACCGAAAACGTAAAGAATGAAATTCCATAAATATGCAGAATAACCAAAAATAATATTAATAAAAGAGGATTCAATCCCGATTCGGGTCTTTAACAGTTCCACAATAAGAAAAATGCCTACAGGCCGCATAAAGCCT
>CAOKFN010000031.1 GCA_948467735.1 uncultured bacterium | reverse complement strand
TTCCTCGATTATTGACTTTTACGGCTTATTGGCTTCCGCGGTCATTGACTTTTGCAGCTTACTGGCTTTCGCGGTTATTAGCTTTCACGGCTTACTGGTTTTCGCGGTTTTCCTCACATTCTCTGCGGATTTCCTTGGTACGGATTTCCTCAAGAATCTGTTCGATGAACTCACCAAGGTTTTTCTGTCCCTCATCCCCTGCAAAGCGGCTCCTGACGGCTACCAGCCCCTCTTCTTCCTCCTGCTGTCCCACAATCAACATATAGGGAATTTTCGCAAGCCTTGCCTCCCGAATCTTAAAACCGATTTTTTCCGATCGGTTATCCGCCGTCGCGTCGATATCCCTGGCCTTCAGCTCCTTCAGCACCTTCTCCCCATAAGCCTCGTATTTCTCGGAAATGGGAAGCACCCGCACCTGCTCCGGGCAGAGCCATGTGGGGAATTTTCCCGCGTATTTTTCAATCAGCCACGCCAGCGTGCGCTCATAACAGCCCATGGACGTCCTGTGGATAATGTAGGGACGCACCTTGTCGCCGTTTTGGTCCACAAAATACATGTCAAACTGCTCCGCCAGCAGGGCGTCCCACTGAATGGTAATCATGGTGTCTTCCTTGCCGTAGACGTTCTTCGCGTTGATGTCCACCTTCGGCCCGTAGAACGCCGCCTCGCCCACATCCTCCACAAAGGGAATCTCAAGCTCCGTCAGAATTTCTCTGATATGCTGTTCCGTCTCATTCCACACCTGCGGTTCTCCGATATATTTTTCCCTGTTGTCCGGATCCCATTTAGACAGATGATAGGTCACATCCTCCTCCACGCCCAGCGTGGTCAGGCAGTGCTTCGCAAGCGCGATACAGCCCTTGAATTCCTCCACCATCTGATCCGGCCGCACCACCAGATGCCCCTCCGTAATGGTAAACTGGCGCACTCTGGTCAGTCCGTGCATCTCTCCCGAATCCTCCGCCCGGAACAGGGTGGAAGTCTCGCTCATCCGGTAAGGAAGGTCGCGGTAGGATTTCTGGGTATTTTTATAAACATAATATTGGAAGGGGCAGGTCATGGGCCGCAGGGCGTATACTTCCTTGTCCTTTTCCTCATCTCCCAAGACAAACATGCCCTCCTTGTAATGATCCCAATGGCCCGACATTTTATATAAGTCGGATTTTGCCATCAAGGGCGTCTTGGTGCGCACATAGCCCCACTCCTTATCCTCCAGATCCTCAATCCAGCGCTGGAGCTTCATGAGCATTTTTGTCCCTTTCGGGGTAAAGAGGGGCAGTCCCTGACCAATCACGTCCACCGTGGTAAAAAGCTCCATCTCCCGGCCCAATTTGTTGTGATCCCGGCGTTTTGCGTCCTCCATGCGCTCCAGATGCTCCGCCAGCTCCTCTTTTTTAGGATAAGCCGTGCCGTAAATGCGCTGTAGTCTGGCTTTCTTGGAATCTCCCCTCCAATACGCCATGGAAGAGGAAGTCAGTTTAAAGGCCTTGATATTCTTGGTACTCATCAGATGGGGGCCTGCGCACAGGTCAACAAACTCGCCCTGACTGTAAAAGGAAATCTCCGCGTCCTCGGGCAGATCCCGAATCAATTCCACCTTATAAGGCTCTTTCCTCTCCTCCATTAACTTCACCGCCTCGTCTCTAGGCAGGGTGAATTTTTCCAGCTTGGCGCCCTTCTTGATAATCTTTTTCATCTCCGCCTCTAAAGCGTCCAAATCCTCTCTGGAAAACGGCGCGTGGTCAAAATCATAATAAAATCCCGTATCAATGCTGGGGCCGATGGCCAGTTTTGCGTCGGGGAAGAGATTCTTCACCGCCTCTGCCAGCACATGGGACGTAGTGTGCCGAAGCGCCGCCAGCCCCTCCGGGTCGCTGGCGGTGCAGATGGCAAGCTCGCAGTCATGATCCGCCACGGTCCGTAAATCCACCGTCTCGCCGTCTATTTTTGCACAGCAGGCCGCCCTTGCCAGCCCTTCGCTGATATCCAGCGCAATCTCATATACGCTTTTACTCTCCGCATACTCTTTTACGGAGCCGTCCTTTAATGTAATTTTCATTCTGATACCTCCCTGTTTACTGGGGGCTTCGCCGGAGCCGCCATTTTCCTGCCCGGCACTTCCCCATATCGCGCTTTTGCCGCTTAATTCGGCTGTCTACAGCCTCCCGCAGCCTTTTCTCTTATCGCCTGCTTTTTTTAACGCCTGCTTTCTTATCGCCCAAACAATTATTGGAATCTCTCACATTGCCGCTGTTGCTGCCGATAATGATTCCATGGGTGGCCGGCGCCGCCAAAAGCCCGGTCACAATCCCTGCCAGAAGGCAGATGATCCCAATCATCCAGAAATTCACCTTCGGCATCGTCGTCTCGCCTTCAAAACATTTTTTCGCCATTTTCTTGATGGCAATCAACATTACTCCCATTTTGATACCTCCATTTTCATAATCTCCATTCCGTTTTCGTCCCTATGGGTATTTCCCTGCCGGACAATTTTCAAACTCCCTTTGCAGAAAAGCATCGCCCGCAAACCGGACTTTATCCGTTATTTTCATGACGATGTAAAAACTTTTCATATCCTTCCGCGGAATTTAACTGCTGTGCCGAATCATTTTCGATTTCATAAATTCCATCGCCATCGGATAAGGTAATAAAAAATAATATATCGTTTGTACAATTGCCCGGCACATTTTCTTTTATGAACCTTTTCAACGCAGAAGTGATTGTTTCAAAAAACAAGGGTTTGTTCTTTTCGTATTCAGCTGGATTGCGGTTGACTCCTTGTTCAAATAACAAACGGCTGATTTCTGTCAAACCGCCATTCTCTTCACCTGAATATCCCCACTCAGCCGGAATCCATCTTGTAAGGCTGTAAGAACCGTTTTCAACCCCTCTAATCTGATCTTCTGATAAGTATTGTTTCATAAATTTCAGATGATCCAAATCTTTCTTTCTTAAAAATTCAAAAGTATTCGCGGCAAGATATAAGGAAACGCAATCCTCATCTGTTACAAGCGCAATCGAATAAATCTTTTCGCCGCCAATTTTTTTGAAAATGTACTCCGCATCTTTCTTTATGGCTTCATAAATCTTTGGTTCTATGCTTTCAAAAAAATCTTTCACACAATTCTCCTCCATAAATATCGAATTACATATTTGATCACTCAAAAATTTTTCCGGACGTCAAAAAATCCCCTGCAATGACTCATTGCAAGGGACGCTCTGTTTAGGAACGCGGTTCCACCCTTCTTGCAGATTTCACTCTTCGGAATCTGCCTCCTCCTTCTGCTCGTAACGGAAGCCGCCGGGCTGTATGAAAGCCGCTCCAAGGTGGTCTTCACCATGCTTCCTGCCAAGCCGCTTCCAGCTCCGGATTCCCGGGCGGCTCTCTCTGAGACATTTCACAGGTTACTGTCCTTATCAACACTTTATCTTATTCCATCATGCCGCATTTTCTATCATACTGCGTTTTCCACAATACCGCATTTCCATCCTTCTGCACGGAATGACTGCGGCCTATGATGTTTCATCATAATACTTTTTTGTCAAAATGTAAACCCCTTTTGATGAAATCTTAAAAATTTATTCTCCTGCGGCACAGGCCTCTCCCCGGCCGCTTTGCGCCGCCTGCCCAAATCAAAACGCCGATTCCGTCAAGCGCCGTCAGCCCCTTGACTGCTTCATTACTTTCTTTCCCTCGATGGCCTCCGCAATATAGCCCTCCACTTCGTCCCGGCTCATCTCCAGCGAAACCGCCAGCTCCCCATAGAGATTCTCTTCCGCCAGATGAAAATACTTCGCATCCACCGCGGTGACTTTTCTTCCCGCCTTAATCCGCTTCTGTTTTCTCAGATAAATGGTTTTAATCATTTTCACCAGTTCCGCACAGTCATTGGTCTTAATACATTCCCGGTACATCTGTTCCGACAATTTCTCATTGGTGATAACCAAAAGCGGAATCTCCGGTATTGCCGCAATCAGCTTCTGCGCCTCCTCGCGCTTAAGCACATACCGCATGGACTCTTTCGGAGAATCCACCGGAACATAAACCGTGCTTCCCGTCATATACAAAGGTTTCAAGATATAATACTCTCTCTCCTTATCCACGCCTGAAATGTTCAGTGTCGTAATATTTTCTACAACACAGACACCCTTATTGCTGCAGATGACATAATCTCCTACTTCAAACACAATATCCCTTCCTTTCCGCATCTTTGCCGCCGTACAGTTTTCGAGTTTCTCCATCCCTTCCGCCGCCCCTCGCATGCTTTTGTGCCAACGACGTCGAAAGCAGTAACCGATCTTTATGTCAGTTCTATTATTGTTATAACCTTATTTTAACAGATTTAACCCTAAAATGTCAGCAAATTATATGTCTATTCTTATTTTTTGTGAAATATGCCCACAAAAAAGCGTTCAACCCTTGTGAATTGCTGCCAAATTGCAGGCCCTCCAATAGTCAAGCCGGGAAGAGCCGTCTTCCCCTGCCCGCCCCGCAGCCCCTGCGCCGCCTCAGAGTCGCATTTCATCTGCACGGATCCGCGCATAAAAAAGCCCGCATACCCATCCTAAAATAAGTATGCGGACTTTCCCGTCCTTGAAAAGCTTTATCTCCCTGCCGTTAATCGGCAGACACGCCTATAAACGCGCCCTAGTCAATCACCTTAACGCTCTCGATAACAGGCTGGTTCCCCGCCTCCACCATGCCGTCGCTGCCTTCGATAATCGGAACGGATTCGCAGATGCTGTCCACCACGTCCATCCCTTCCGTCACATAGCCAAAGCAGGCATACTTCCCGTCAAGAAAAGTGCTGTCCTTATGCACAATGAAAAACTGGGAGCTTGCACTGTTGAAAGAATTGGAGCGGGCCATGGAAATCGCCCCCCTTGTATGGGACAGATTGTTCTCCACGCCGTTTTCGGAGAATTCTCCCGCAATGTTCTCCTCAGCGCCTCCCATGCCGGTGCCCAGCGGATCCCCTCCCTGCATCATAAAACCGTTGATAATGCGATGAAACGTCAGCCCGTCATAAAAGCCGTCCTCCGCCAGCTTCAAAAAATTTCCAACGGTCACGGGCGCGGTATCCCCGTCCAGCTCCACGGAAATGCTGCCGTAATCCTTTATGGTAATCTCCACATGATGCAGGCCCGCCGCTTCCGTCTTATCTCCATCGGAAGGCTGTTCTTCCTTTCCACAGGCCGCCGTCACCCATGTCACAGCCGCAAGCAGAACGCCGCAGACGAGCAGCCGCAGCCTTCTGCCGTTTATAATATTTCCAATCCTTTTTCTCATCTTCATCCCGCTTCTCCTATTCTCCGCCAAGGGGCTTATTTGGGCCTTAAAAGCAAAAGCCCTGAGACCGTCCCACGACAGTCCCAGAACCTTCCATTTGCCTGATTTTAACTTCATTTCCCGCGGCCTTCGCAAAGGCGGCGTTCTCTGATTCCCGCTCTTCTAAGCCGAAATCCTGCCATGCCGACAGATTCTTTTCCTTACACCATCAAATTAAAATGTCCCCCCACAGGACCGTAGGTTTCATCCTTTACCTTGTCCCAGTCCACTTGGCCAATCTTCTCTGCCAGCTCTTCCACGGAAGAGGCAAATACGGTGGTGCGCTTGCCCGGCTTATCCATGGCCCTGCTTCGCTGCTCTTCCGCTTCCGCCTTCTTAGCCTCTTTTGCCGCCTCCCGTTTGTCTTCCCGCTGTCTTTCTATGCGCTCGCGCTGCTTTGCGCTGTCCTTCTCCAGCTCCGCAAAATAGGATACTTCCCCGTCCTTGCCGATCGCCATGCCGACCCGGGTCACGTCCCTGCCCTGTTCTCCCAGCTGATTCTTCATATCGTCCAGCTTGGTCACGGCCTCGTCCAAGGTCTTTAAATTCTTTTCCTTCACGCGCTCGTCCGCCGCCATCTTCTCCAGCTCCTCGGGAGTCAGCAGCGTGCTGTAATCCTTGGTGCCTCTGGACAGATAAGCGGCCGCTTCCTCTTCGGTTTCATAATCAGCCACCATAAAGTCCATGTTGCTGTATTTCTTCTGCAGATCCTTCAACAGCTGTTGAGCCGCTTTGCTCAAATTCGGCGTCTTATCTTCCTTTATGCCATCCGACTTTTTTGCGCCTGTGGTCTTTGCCGCCGTATCCTTCCCCGCTTGGGCCGTCTTTTCATACACATTGCTCTGATACGATTGATACGTTCCGATTTTCTGCATTTCTTCGCCCTCCATAGCTTTCCCTGACAGGGATTCTCCCAGCCAATCCTCTGCCATAAAATCCGTTTTCTTGGTTATGTCCGCCCTTTGGTTCTTTGGCGGAAACCCGTTCCGCCCGTCGGACCATACCCCGCTTACTCTTTATTTCGGCAGAAACTGGAAAAACTTTAGAGGCCAAAAATATTTCAGCAGTTCTTTCCTTCCCTTAAGGCATCATGCAGCCCCGCATAAAGCTCGTCATAATTCACCCGTTTCTGTTCCAGCCGGAATTTGGCGATATGCAGCGTCAGAGGAATTTGATTTTCCTGATAGACAATCGGCTGCCCATTTTTTTCCTTGATTTTCTTTATTATCTGCTCCGCATACTCTTCCTCCCTGCTGTCCGTCAAAATGCAGAACTCGTCCCCGCCGATGCGGAATACCACATCCTCCTGTCCCGACGCCTCCCGCATACGGTTCATTGTCTCCAAAATGGCCATATCGCCGGCCTTATGGGAAATTTCATTGATAGGAATCAAGTGCTTAATGTCGCAGCAGACAAAAAAGCATTCCCTCCTCTCCTGAAATAAATCATACAATTCGCTGATATCCACACGTTTTCTCTCCATCATAATCTCGTCTCCATTCTCCAAGGGTATCCGATATCTGGGAAACAGCTCCATATATTTCCCTTTGCGGAATTCTGAGGGTTTACAGTTCCATACCTGCTTAAATGCCCGCGTAAACGACTCATGGGTATTGTATCCATACGCTACGGCAATGTCCAAAATGGATTCTTCCGGCGCGTTCGTCAAACGCTTGGCCGCCCCCATCATCCTCCTGCGCGTTATATAATCATGCACGGAGATATGACAGAACCGGCGAAACATTTTTTCAAGAGTGGATTTGGCGCAGAAGCAGGCTAAGGCCACGTCTTCCGTCTTGACGTCGTCTCCCAGATGCTCCTCAATATATTCCAGCGAAGCTATCAAAAGCGCCGCGTTACGCATCCGAATCACTCTCCCTCCGGCAGACCATACTTTTTCATTCAAAATACAGCTTATGACGGCAGGTCCGCAAAGCGGTTCCCGTCATATAGAATCCCTGCGCAGTGTGTTTCTATGAATTTGATTATATCAGAACCCTTAAGAAGTTATTTGACTTTTTGAGTATAATCTATCCTTTGTTTCCGTAAAGAGGCATTCCCCCTCGTAAGCTCCCGCTTCCAAAAGCCTGCCGAGAATTTCCGTCATCCGGGAATCCAGCCTGTGATAAACCCTCCGCCTCTCCCATGGCAGTCCCAGCAGGTACTCCCTCTGGCGCTCCTGCAGCGCCCCCAGCTGCTCTTGAAATATTTCCGGATTCCGATACGCCGTCAAGCCGAAATCGCAGGACATATAGGAAGCGCTTTCTCCGTTCTCCCTCCGCTTTTCCAAAACCAGACCCAAAAACCGAGCCGGAGCATCCGCCCCGGCTTCCGGATAATCATCTTTCCATGCGATTAACTTTTCTTCCTCCTCCGCTTCCTGCACCCGCCGGAAGCTGGCCTTTCCATACCGGTCATACTCCCGCACATAGACGGCTTTTTTCCCCGAAATCCCGTCCTCCGGCGAAAAATCTCCCTTCCGTGAAAACGGGCCTCCGCTTCCGGGTTCCTTTCTCAGAATCACTCCCGTACAGAGCAGCCGCTCCCACACCGCCTTCTGCACTCTCTCGTAAGGCGTCGGAAAATCCAGCCGTTCCATAATCTGCTTTACCGTGTATCCCATATCCGCCAGATGGCGAATGGCGCCCCCGCTTGCCGCTTCCTGCGTAAAATCAGCCAAGGCCTTCTGAAAATAACTGTGCTCCTGCATGACGCTCCTTCCGATATAATGACCTCGCGGGATTATCTCTCCCTCTGCAGCTTCTGTGCTTCCAAGTTCAAATTCTCCACAATCTTCGACACCGCCGATACCAAAGAGGCGTTTTCCTCACAGGAATTATAGGTTTCTCCCGCATGGGCGGACACTTCCTCCGTAATAGCGGAAATTGTCTGAATATTATCCACAATATCCCTGTTCGCCGCTTCCAGACTGCTCACTATCTCCAGCATCTCACGCGTCTTTTGGTTTACATGGTCCGTCCCACGGCTGATTCCCTCAAGACTGCCCGCCGCCGTCTCGGTACTCTCGGAATTCGCACGATTGCTTTCCGTCACCACATCCACCGCCGCTTCCACGGAAACCAGTTCCTTATGGATATTTCCTATCAGCTCCGTAATATTAATGGTGGCCGTCTTCGTCTGGCCTGCCAGTCCCGAAATCTGATTTGCCACCACCGCAAAGCCCCGTCCCGACTCGCCGGCCCTTGCCGCCTCAATGCTCGCATTCAACGCCAGCATTCCCGTGCTGTTGGCAATGCTGGTGATCGTCTCGATAATGGTATTCATCTGGCTTGCATATTCCTTCAGCGCATTCATCTGGGCAAGCATCCGTCCGTTAGCGTCCATGGACTTCTCCACCTGCCCTGACAGCGCTTCCATCTGCTCTCTGCCCTCTTTCACCATCCGAGTAGTCTCCGCCATGCTGGCTTCTATCTGCGCGGCAGTGTCCTTTACCCTTGCAATGTGTCCCTGTATCTGTTCCGTGCGCTGCATCTGAACCTGCACGGATTCCGCCGTCTCGGTGCTGCCCACGGATACCTCATTCATGGAATCCCGGATATGCGCCACGGATTCTCCCAGCCTGCTCAATTTCTCTGCGGTCTCCCCAATCCCCGATATCATCTTGCCGGAGGCGCCCAGAATATTCTCCGTCATGACCTCCGCCGCGCTGGTCTGCGCTTCAATCTGCTTTAACTTCTCTTGGTTGACCTTTTTTACCGCCATACATACCAATATCATAAATATTCCCGTCAACAGCACGCCCAGCACCCGGATTTCCACATCGGGCATTTCTTCCGAGGTATAGCCCGTCGTGACGAAATGATGCGCCGTATAAATCAAATTGCCCAGAAACGCCGCAGCCGCAACCATGGCGCTGGCTCTCACATCCATAAATAAAATAACCACCATAAACATAGGGAACGCATAAGTAAACGTAAGAATGCTGTTTGTGGTAAAAATAGCAAACATATACAATATTCCGTATCCGATACAAATCATGTGCTTGACCGCATTGCTCTCCCTGTTCTTGAAAAAAACAATAAGCTCCGCAGCCACCGGACCGATGCACAATAAAGCAAAAAGACAGAAATACCCCGGCGTTCTGGCACCCTTCAACAATTCTACTAAGTACGCCAATACAAGTATCGCGCTAATAATGGCATGCCCCATGACAGCAGTACGATTGATAAATGCTTTGTCGGAAAATTTCATTTTCTTCCCACCACTCCTTTCTCGTTTGTTTGTATGCGGCTATTTTAACATATACATAATTCCTGCGCAAGAATAAAACACTAAATCGTTTATTGGAATTTCCCGGGTTCCGTCTTTCCGCATTCTGACCGCGCTCTCGTCTGTCGCGGCCCCATATTGTTATGGCGGAAAAGAATTCTTGAAATATATCATACAATTTTTTTGCTTTTTGTGTTATACTATGCTTAGACTGTCGTTTACAATGCCGCGCGTCCGTCGGCAGGGGTTCGGGACAAGTCTTGTCCGCACCAAAGTCTGCCGGACTTACAGACGGGAAATCAAATACCCCGCAGCAAGCCGAAGGCGAGGCAATGTCCGCCCTCGGGAATAAAAGACCGGCATCAGATCCGTAAATGAGAGTAAACATAACGAATTCATAAAGAATAGAGGGAACATATATGCTTGAATTACAAAATCTCTGTTTTCAGGTATCCAGTGATACCGGCGAACAGACAAAAGACGCGCCTTCCACTGAAACCGGCAGTTTTGCCGCGTCCAAGGATTTCCGGGCGGACGAACGCTCCAAAGAAATTATCAGGGATATCAGCCTGACCTTTGAAGATCACACTTTTATCGCCATTACAGGGCCAAACGGAGGCGGGAAATCCACCTTGGCAAAGCTGATCATGGGAATTGAACGGCCCACTTCCGGACGAATCCTCTATAACGGCATAGATATCACAAATATGAGCATTTCGGAAAGGGCGAATCTGGGGATCAGCTTTGCCTTCCAGCAGCCTGTGCGGTTTAAAGGCATTAAAGTAAAAGACCTGCTTACTCTTGCGGCGGGAAACACGGCAAAAACCGCTTCCAAGGTCAAGCTTGCGTCCGCCTGCGACTATCTCTCAAGGGTCGGCCTGTGCGCCAGAGATTACATCAACCGGGACGTGGACGCCAGCCTGTCAGGCGGCGAATTAAAGCGCATTGAAATCGCTTCCATCATTGCCCGCAATACCCCCCTGTCCGTCTTTGACGAACCGGAGGCGGGCATTGACTTGTGGAGCTTCAACAATCTTATCCGGGTTTTTGAAGACATGCATCAGGAAAGCGATCATTCCCTGATTATCATTTCCCATCAGGAGCGCATCCTGAACATTGCGGATGAAATCGTGGTGCTGGCGGAAGGGCGCGTCAAAGCCATGGGCCGAAGGGAAGAGATTCTGCCGGAACTGCTGCAGGGCACGGAAAGCTGCAGATTCTATGCCGCGCCCCAGCCTTCCACAGCCCCCTGACATCGGCCAAACATCTAAACGTCAGATGCCTGACGGCACAAAACGCTTGTCTTTTATCAGAATGAAACAGCGAAACAGGAGGACATTCCCATGGACGAAATACAAAAAAACCTATTGGAACAGGTAGCGGACCTGCACGAAATGCCCGCGGGAGCTTACAACATCCGGGTCAACGGAAAAAGCACGGACCGCGCGGCCACGGCTCATATCGATATTGTTACCAAAACAGACAAACAGGGAATTGACATTGTCATCAAGCCCGGAACCAAAAAAGAAAGCGTCCATATCCCGGTGGTTTTAAGCGAAAGCGGATTGACCGAAATGGTCTATAACGATTTTTATGTGGGAGACGACTGCGACGTCACCATAGTGGCCGGATGCGGCATTCACAACAGCGGAAGCGCCGACAGCCGCCACGACGGCGTCCATACGTTTTACATAGGAAAAAATTCCCATGTAAAATATGTGGAAAAACACTATGGCAGCGGCGACGGAAAAGGCGGGCGCATCATGAATCCCGAGACAAGGGTGGAAGTGGGGGAAAACAGCTTCATGGAAATGGAGACCGTACAGATCAAAGGCGTGGATTCCACCAAGCGTCTCACCAGCGCCAGACTGTCGGACGGCGCCAAAATCATCGTCACCGAAAAGCTGATGACTCACGGCTCCCAGACCGCTGAGACCTCGTTTCAGGTGGATTTAGACGGCGTAAATTCCAGCGCGAACATTATCTCCCGTTCCGTCGCAAAGGACGATTCCAGCCAGCTCTTCCTCTCCAAAATCAACGGCAATCAGCGCTGCAAAGGCCATTCGGAATGCGACGGCATTATTATGGACCGGGCCAAAATCAGCGCGATTCCGGAAATTACCGCCAATCATCTGGACGCGGAGCTGATTCATGAAGCCGCCATAGGCAAAATTGCCGGGGAGCAGATCGTCAAGCTCATGACGCTTGGATTGACGGAAGCGGAAGCGGAAGCCCAGATAGTAAACGGATTTTTAAGATAAAAAACAGGCATACGCAAATGCCCCGCCGCATTTGCCAAACCAATTTTTATTGGCTTTATGCCCGCCGGAATTCCTGCCGAAAATTTTTGAAAAAGAAAACGGCACATAAACGAGCGGCCGCCGGGACAAAATATATCCAATAGACAAAGAAAATAAATTTATGGATATATACCCGGAGGTACATGTTTTATGAATACGGACAAAGAAAAACAAAACTCTGCCGGCAGAGTGTCTCGCAGTCTGCAGACCATGGACGGCTGCCATGCCGCCGCCCACGCCGCCTATGCTTACAGCGAAGCCGCCGCCATCTATCCCATCACCCCTTCTTCTCCCATGGCGGAGCTATGCTCCGAATGGGCGGAAGCGGGGAGGAAAAATATCTTTGGACAAGTCTTGGAAATTTCTCAGATGCAGTCGGAAGCGGGCGCCGCCAGCGCCGTCCACGGAGCGCTGTTATCCGGCTCCTTAGCCTCCACCTTCACTGCCTCTCAGGGATTACTGCTCATGCTGCCAAATTTATATCGCATTGCCGGAGAACTGCTGCCGGGCGTTATCCATGTGGCGGCCAGAACCGTCGCGTCCCATGCGCTCTCCATTTTCGGAGATCACTCTGACATTTATGCCTGCAGGCAGACCGGAGCCGCCATATTTTCCGAGAGCAGCGTGCAGGAGGTCATGGATTTATCCCCTGCGGTCCATCTGGCGGCTCTGGAAGGCCGGATTCCTTTCATTAATTTCTTCGACGGTTTCCGCACCTCCCATGAGCTGCATAAAATACAGGTCTGGGATTACGAGGATTTAAAGGCGATGCTGAACCCGGAGGCGTTGGAACGATTCCGCAGACGATCCCTCCACCCCTCTCACGGAAAGGTCTATGGCTCCGCCCAGAACCCCGACATTTTCTTCCAAGCCAGAGAAGCCTCCAATCCCTTTTATCAGGCTCTGCCGGAAATCATGGAACAGCAGCTTGCCAAGATCAACCAACGGCTGGGAACCTCTTACGGGCTCTTTGATTATTACGGTTCTCCCGAGGCGGAGCATGTCATAATCGCCATGGGAAGCATCTGTGAAACCGTGAAAGAATATTTGGACAGCGTGCCTTCGGAGAAATTCGGCCTGATCAACGTGCATCTCTACCGCCCTTTCAGCGGTGCGCATCTGGTCAAAAAGCTTCCGAAAAGCGTCCGGCAGATTACGGTGCTCAGCCGCACCAAAGAACCGGGAGCGCCCGGAGAACCGCTGTATCTGGACGCTGCCGCCGCATTGGCGGGACAGGGAATTCCCGTCTTAAGCAGCGCGGCGGATCAAGCGCCCTCTGCGGATGAAAAATGTGTGCGGCTATTCTCCGGCCGCTACGGATTAAGCTCCAAGGATACCACTCCCGCCCAGATTGCCGCCGTTTATCATAACGACAGCAAGCCCCATTTCACAGTGGGCATTACGGACGACGTGACCGGATTGTCCCTAGACGTACCCGACATTCCGGAAACGGCGCCTTCCGATATCGTATCCTGCAAATTCTGGGGGCTGGGCGGCGACGGCACTGTCAGCGCCACGAAAAACGCCATCAAAATTATCGGCAATCACACTGACATGACGGCCCAAGGGTATTTTGAATATGATTCCAAGAAGTCAAGAGGGCTGACCATCTCCCATCTGCGTTTCGGGAAAAGCCCCATCCGCAGCGCTTATCTGGTACACAAGGCCGACTTTATTGCCTGCCACAATCCGGTATACCTGCATAAATACCAGATTGCGCAGGAATTAAAAGACGGGGGAGTGTTCCTGCTCAATTACCATTTTGAGGAAAGAGAGTATAACTCCAAAAAAGACGCGGTTTTAAGCGACGTAGAGCTTTCCAGAGAGGAAGTCATCACCAAGGAGGAAGCCCTTTCCATGCCCCGAAGCAGGGAATTGGAGCGTTATCTGCCGGAGGAATGCAAGGCTTATCTGGCAAAGCACAACATTCACTTCTATGTGATAGACGCCATCGGAATCGGCAAGGAAATCGGCCTGAACAATAAAATCAGCACCATCCTGCAGGCCGCCTTTTTCGCCGTATCCGGACTTTTGAAGGCAGAGGATGCCAAACAGTGGATGAAAGAAGCCGCCGAGAAAAGCTATGGCAGAAACGGCAGCAAAATTTTGGAGATGAACTATGAAGCAATCGAGAGAGGCTTTGAGGAAGTATTTGAATTCCCGGTGCCGAACCATTGGGCCGACTGCACATCTTCCAAATCCTTGGACAATAACCCCCTTCCCGATCGGCCGGAAATGATGGATTATGTCAAGAACATCCAGCAGCCCGTAACGGATCAGCGGGGCAATGAACTGCCCGTCTCCGCCTTCCTGCCTTATGCGGACGGCTATACCCCGCCCGGAAGCACGGCCCACGAAAGGCGCAGCACCGCCACGGAGCTCCCGGTCTGGAAGCCGGAAAACTGCATACAATGCGGCCGCTGCTCCTTTGTATGCCCCCATGCGGTCATCCGTCCCGCGGTTTTGGATGAAAAAGAACTGACCGCCGCTCCGGAGGGAATGGACAGCATTCCCATGATCGGTCTGGAAGGCCGCTCTTTTGCCATTACCGTCTCCACCGAAGACTGTACCGGATGCGGCACCTGCGCGGCAGTCTGTCCCGGAAAACAGGGAAACAAAGCCTTGGAAATGACGCCGGTAAACGAGTATCGGAAAAAAGACCCCTCCGGAAAACGCCAGCAGATTTTCGATTACTGCAAACCCCTCCTTCCCTGTAAGGAGGCGGCGGAAAAATTCCGTACCGGGACGGTCAAAGGCGTCCAGTTCCTCCGTCCTCTGATGGAATTCTCCGGCGCCTGCGCCGGATGCGGGGAAACTCCCTATGTAAAACTGCTGACACAGCTGTTCGGACCCAGAATGTACCTTGCCAACGCCACTGGCTGCAGCTCCATCTGGGCCAACTCTTCCCCGTCCTGCGCCTACACCATTGACGAAAAAGGCCGCGGACCGGCTTGGTCAAACTCTCTGTTCGAGGATGGGGCGGAATTCGGCTTTGGCATGCTCATGGCTCAGGAAGTCATCCGGAAGCGCGCTGCCGACAATCCAACCCGTGTCGGCCAAAGCGCCTCTGACGCTCAAATCTGTACGGATGAAAGCGCTGCCGCAAATGCCAAGGACGGCGTCATGGAAGACACCATACAGTGGGTCGTGGGCGGAGACGGCTGGGCTTATGACATCGGCTTCGGCGGTCTGGACCATGTGCTTGCCAGCGGCAGGAATATCAATCTCCTTGTGCTTGATACGGAGGTCTATTCCAATACCGGAGGTCAGGCTTCCAAGGCAACCCCCATGGGTTCCACCGCGAAATTTGCATCCGGCGGCAAAAAAACCCGCAAAAAAGACCTTGCCGCCATCGCCATGACCTACGGGAACGTATATGTGGCGCAGATTGCCATGGGCGCGGACTACAACCAGACCGTAACGGCCCTCACGGAAGCCGCCGCTTATCCCGGCCCTTCTCTGGTGATCGCCTATGCAACATGCATCGCCCACGGCATACGCGCCGGGCTGGGCAGCACGCCCCATGAGGCCAAAAAAGCCGTGGACGCCGGCTACTACCACCTGTTCCGTTTCCGCCCGGCGCTTGCCGCCCAAGGGAAAAATCCCTTTATTTTAGACAGCCCGGAACCCAGCCTTGACTACGAGACTTTCTTAGACGGAGAGATTCGGTATGACGCGCTGAAGCGCTATCGGCCCGAAGAGGCCAAGGCCCTGTTTGAACAGGCCGCCGCACAGGCAAAAGCACGCTATCAATACCTAAAGGGCTTGGAAACTTTGTACGCGCAGTCGGCCGCCGTCCCCGAAGTACAAATCTGACGAACTAAATGCAAAGCAGCCGCGAGACAAGCGCCCAGCGTCATGGATTCAGGCGTCTTGTCCGCGGCATTCCATATGCTGTTTCCATTGATACTCGTCTGCCGCGCCATGCACCGGCGGCAGGCTTTATTGTCCGTGACCATCATTGCTTCAGGCAGGCTGCAGGCCTGCGGGAACAATCTTCCCCGCTGTAAACTCATAAATAGTATCCGACAATTCCTCAATATCGCCGGAAATATGGCTTGTAAGCAACATAAGTCTATCCGGAGACTTCAATCCTAAAAGCAGCCGCTTTATCTGCTCCGCACCCTGTTTATCCAAGCCGTTAAACGGCTCGTCCAGTATCATAATCTTCTGCCTCTCCATAAATGCCTGCGCGATAGCAAGTCTTTGACGCATTCCTAATGAAAAGTTTTTAACTTTTTCTTTATTCGCAGGATCTAATCCCACCAGCTCCAAAGCGGCTCTGATATCTTCGTCGTTGATGATATTATTTATCCGCGCCAAAAATTTTAAGTTCTCAAACTGCGTATAATTTTCTATAAATCCCGGCTTTTCAATGAGAACTCCCAATTCCGGCAGAAAATCAATATCCTTTCCAACCACCTTGTCGTCTAAAGCGACAAATCCGCTATCTGCCTTCAAAAAACCGCAGATGGTTTTGAAAAATACTGATTTACCTGAGCCGTTTGCTCCTATAAATCCATAGATACCGCCAAAATCCAGCTCTAAATCAATATGATCCAAAATCATCCGCCGCTTAAATTTTTTTGTTAATTTTTCTATTCTTAACATACATCTACTCTCCTTCCGTTAATAAAAAACTGCGGCCGCCAAGTCCAAGCCCGCAATCAGCAGCCAAACTCTTTTCCCCCTGCCAAAGAATCATACCGCTTTCCCTGTTAAGCTGAATCCCAGTTAAATTCACATAGATAACATCCACGAAAATAAAAAGCATCATAGAACCTTTTTAAGCTCTTTAACAATTATTTTAAAGAGAGCTGACGCCTTCATTCTCCAAAAACTCCCATCTCTTAGATAAAAACCTCATTGTGATCCATATATAAAACGCCAAGTACACTGCCAAATGAATATTATAAAAGAAAACGGAGCCCCAAAAAACAACGCCGTCCGCAGCGAAAACATAATTCCCACCCGCCGAAAAATCCAAAAACGGCAGGTACTGTCCTCGGATTCTCAAAAACTCCATTGGAGATGTGAATACAAAATAAAGAACAAATGGCAGTACGCAAATACTCCCTCCCTTTTTTTGGAGATTTGGAAAAGCATACATTATGGAATAAATGATATATTGAATCAATAACCCAAGCAATATATAACGCGCTAACAAAAAGAAAAAGGCGGCAAGCATCTCCTGACTGACAAGCGCCGTCCCCTTTATCCATAGAAAAAACAGCGGCATTGATAAGACGATGCAGGTGGAGATGCAGGTAGAAACTGCCAATGTCATATAGTCTGCAAAAATCATTCTGCGTTTACAGCAGATTCTTGAAACACAACTGTAATACGTCGAATAAACGCTCACCTTATGCTGTATCACCATAATGGGAATACAAATAATCCATAAAAATAAATCTTTTTTTAGAAGGTTATAATAATTAGAAGCCGTAATAATTTTATAGGCATAAATATAAATAACCAAAAAGGAAACTTGTAAAAACATCATCAAATATGTGAACGGCGACACATAAATCAGCCGTAACTTACTTTTTATAAGACATGATTGTTCCATAAATATCAATTTCCTCTTTTTAGATAAATTTTCTCTGATATCATCAATAAAATGAAACCAGCAATAACATAGAAACCAATCAAAACACCGTATCCGCCAATACGAAACGCCCCTTGGTATGGCCGCATTGCCACGTTGGGCTGCAGCGCCGTTGGCAGCACCATATCCAGCACTCCCACTATTATGAAAGGTACTGCTATGACGGCTATCCTGTTTTTTATAAACGACGTTATTCCCATGGCAAAAATCAAAAAACAAAAATAATATATCACATGCGAAACATAAACGAAAACATAATACAGCATAGGATGAGCCAGAAAAAAATCTTCGTGAAAAAACACGAGTTCCCCTATAAATTCGATAGATGTGTCATGCTGGGTCAGCAAGCCGACAATAACCGCAAAAACCATCTCGGAAAAAGCCAATATCGCCGTACCCGATAACGCAATGGCAGCCGCCTTCTGCACAACATATTTCCGATTTCCTTTCCGGCTGACGCAAAAAAATCTAAAGCGATTCGTCTTCTCCAATAAATATGTGTTTAGATAGGGGGCGGCAAGTATCAACGGCGCCAAGACTTGAATCATGTAATATGCGCTTTTCCATACTCGGTATATATTTCCGTAATATTTTTTACAGAATACGACGTCCTCAATATTCAATAAATCCTGGGCGAACTCCGCTGTCAAAGCAGTTTTCCAGCCGTGATAATATGCGTTTATTATCATGATGCTGACAATGGCGGCGATTAGAATCATATTTGACTTCTTGAACAAAGCTCTTTTTAATTCATTTTTCATTATAAATGGCTCCTTGATAAGAAAATGTGAAGCTGTAAAGAAATATATTGTTACTGACATTATAGGGCTTCAGCATCATTATCTTACCACAGGCACACGCACAATACCATTAAATGTTTGTTTAAAAAGTGTTTAAGGATTGTTTAAGCTAATCTCCCTTATTATCACAAGCTCCATTTTCTCTATGTTTTCCGAATTCATTCCGCTCTTCGCCCGCCCTCCGCGTAATACTTCGCCTGCGCATTCCACATCCGCGCATACCAGCCCTGCTTCGCAAGCAGATCCTCATGGCTGCCCCGCTCCACAATCCGGCCCTCGTCGAACACGACGATATCGTCGCAGAAACGACAGCTGCTCATCCTATGGGAAATGTAAACGCTGGTCTTCTCCTTCACCATCTCATGAAATCCCTCATACACCTGCGCCTCGCTGACAGGATCCAGCGCCGCAGTGGGCTCATCCAGCACCACAAAAGGCGCGTCCTTATACAATGCTCTTGCCAGCGCCAGCTTCTGGGCCTCGCCCCCGCTGATATCCACGCCGCCCTCCTTATCCTTGTACAGCACCGTATCCAGTCCCTTCGGCAGTCCCCGGACAAATTCCGCGGCCCCCGCCCGTTCCAGACAGTCCCAGAGCCTCTCGTCATTTCTCTCATAGCCTGCGGTCAGATTGCACCACACCGGAAAGGCAAAGAGCTTGAAGTCCTGAAATACCACCCCGAACAGCTCTCTGTATTCCTCCTCCCGGTACTTCCGGATATCTACGCCATTCAATGTAATCACCCCCTCCGCAGGCTCATACAGACGACACAAAAGCTTGATAAACGTGGTCTTTCCCGCACCGTTCTTCCCCACCAGCGCCAGCTTATGTTTCATATTAATTTTACAGCTGACATGTTTCAGGGTCATTTCCGTACTGCCCGGATAATGGAAGCTCACATCCTGAAACGCAATTTCATATTCCCCGTCCAGACGCTTTTCCACCGGAATGCTGCCCTTTGCATGGGTGTTTTGCATCCCCATAAACTCCAGAAAATCCCTCATATATA
The DNA here is from genome assembly GCA_948467735.1 of uncultured bacterium. Classification (GTDB taxonomy): domain Bacteria; phylum Bacillota; class Clostridia; order Lachnospirales; family Lachnospiraceae; genus Acetatifactor. The sequence continues at coordinate 33,520 of CAOKFN010000031.1, read as the reverse complement.
CACAGCTGTTCCTCAGCTTCGCGTCTCCCTGCGCATAGGTCTGGAATCCCTTAGCCAGCTTGGCAAGCGCTCCCGCATATTGGGTGAATGCTCCTATGGTGACGGCTCCCGCCAGTACCTTCACCGCCACGAACAGATAGACACAGACCATAAAAAAGCCGTTGACCGTGTCCTGAAACAGCTTCTGCTGTCTCTCATTGTCGCACATCCTGCCGAAAAAAGCCGCCGATTCCCCGTTGCACTTTTTGAAATTGCCCAGCAGCATTTCTTTCATGTCGTAAATGCGGATTACCTTTCCCGCCTTGTAATCTCCCAGCACCTGCCGAAGCAGATAACTGATTCTCAGCTCCATATCCGTATGTCCTTTAAAAATTTCCTCGCTTCTGCGCACGAAACGCCCGCTTCCCTTTGCATATGTCAAAATCGCCGCAGCCGAAAATACTGTCGCAATCATCACGGATACTGCCGGATGCGCCGCAAAAGAAAGCAAAACGCTCTCCGTATCTGCCTCCGCAAAGCAGAGAGCCGCCGTCAGCCCTATTGACGTCACGATTGTCAGCAGGCTTTCCAGCATATTACTATATACTCCGATTACATTTCCCAAGCCTCCATACATCATCATGGTCCGCTCGGAGCGGAAAATTTTATCCGAAGCCTTCGGCTGCTCCATGGTCTCATAATCCAGAGAAACCGCTTTCTCACGCATCATTACATAGAATCCGACCAAAAATCTATCGGAAGATTTTTTAAACGCTCCTTCTAAAATTATACCTGCGACGCCGAAAAACAGCGTTTTGAAAATCACCGTCCCCGCATACGCAGACGCCTTGGAAAAATCCCCCGCCAGCAGACTGTCAATGAGTCCGGCGGTCAGAAACAAACCCAGATAGAGATCCGCCGTTTTGAAAATCACATGTATGATGCATAACGGAATTGCCGAGGAATCCATCTTATGCGCAATCTTTAAAAGTTCCAGTCCCGTCTTATGAATGTCAAAAGCATTCTTTATTCTGTCAGTCATAATTTCTCCTATTCTGGTTCCTTTTTTCCGGTTTGGCCTCCGCCTTCTTTCTACCTTATTCGGCTGTAAGGACTTCACCGCCCGCTTTTTCCGTATCATAATACCGGGCCTGCGTGCGGAATACGGCCGCATACGCGCCCTGCTTGGCCATCAGCTCCTCATGGCGGCCTTCCTCCGTTATCCTGCCGTTTTCCAGAAATAAAATGCGGTCGCAGAATTTTGTGGAGCTCAGCCTGTGGGAAATGAAAATGCTGGTCTTCCTTTTGGTCAGCTCATCATATTTTTCATACAGACTGCTTTCCGCAATGGGATCCAAAGCCGCGGTGGGCTCATCGAGAATCACCACCGGTGCGTCCTTATACAAGGCCCGGGCCAGCATCAGCTTCTGCAGCTCCCCGCCGGAAAGCGTCACGCCGGAAGCATCGATATCTTTATTCAGGTAAGTCCGCTCCTTCTTCTCCAGCGACTGCACCCTCTCCCAAAGTCCGGCCTCCTGTAAGCTTAAAATAAGCCGCTCCCGTTCCATGGAATTCTCCTCCCTGCAGGACACATTGTCCTCCAGAGAAAAGGAAAACGCGAACACATCCTGAAATACCACCGCGAATTCCTTCTGATATTCTTTCAACGACAGCTCTGAAATGTCCCTTCCGTCCAGAGTGATCCTGCCTGACGTGGGCCGATAAAGCCCGCAGATTAGTTTTATCAGCGTAGATTTTCCCGCGCCGTTCATACCCACCAGCGCAATTTTTTCCCCCGGAAGAATGGTCAGGGACACATCCCGAATGGTATCCTCCTCATTTCCCTCATAGCGAAACGAAACATGCTCCAAACAAATTTCATGAACCTGCCCCGGCCGTGATACCGTTTCCTTTCCCCCGCGGATTTCCCCGCAAAATTCCAGATAATCCCTATAATGATTCATATGTCTGTTGTCTTTTAATATCATCGACACCGTATCCAGCAGAGGATTCATCCAGCCGCCAAAGCCTCCCACAATGCCGATATAGATTAAAAAGGCCCCAAGCTCCATCCTTCCGTCTGCCATTTGCGAGATCAGATAGCCATATACCAGCACATCTCTCACAAGGGTAATGCATTTCTCCACAACGACGGCGTTTCCTTTACTGCATTTCCACCACTTGATTCCCCAGTCACTAAACTCCTTCTTCAGCCTCTCAAATTCTCTCGAGAACCAGTTCCACATATGATACAGACGGATATCCTTGCCATGAGCCGGAATCAGCACTTCTTTTCCCAGATACCAGCATTCCTGCCATACCTTTTCGTATTTGTCATCATACATGCCCGCACGCTGGCCGCCGTAGAAACGGATCGCCGCAGATGCTCCCGAAGTCAGCAGGAGCAGCAAAAGAATCGCCGGATTTTGTCTGCCTATGACTGCGCAGTAGAGAGTCAGGCCAAGAAAATTCACCCAAAAGCCCTCAAACTGCTTCAAAAAATCTTCTATCCCTTCCCTGTTTCCCAAATAGAAATTTAATTTTGCGGCGTTCAGCTTTTTCTGTCCTTTTGTGCTTTCAAACGCCTGATAATCCGCATCCATCGCCGCTTCAAAAAGCTGGGGACCCATCTTAATCCGAAAAAGAAATTTCTTCTTATCACTCTGCCCCCTCAGCCAGCCTCCGGCTGCCAGCAGTCCCTGCAGGATAAACACATATGCCGCCAGAGCAGAAAAAATAATCCCCGGCTCCCGTCCGCTTCCCAGCAGAGACACCACCGCCCCCGGCAGCGCCATAGCAAGGAAGGGCTGTACGACGGCAATGACCGTTGACACACCCAGAATGACAAAATATCCTGCGCCTTCCACTTCGCGAATCCATCGAAAGGCGGTTCTGTAATTGTCCCAAAGGGGATAGCTTCTGCCGCCCGAGTCCAATTTAACTTTTTTCATCGTTACACCCTTCAAAATATATGACAATAGAATTCTGCTCTTGAATTCTATAGTATGGAAGTTACCTTCCAAACTTTTCTCCTACTATAATCCTGATATTGTTTTGCTGTTTCCGCATATAGGGAGCTGTCTGCGCTTATGGGAATCTGCCGCGACATGTACCTTAGCGCATTATGTACCGCAATTCCCTGTACCTATATATTGTCAGTACTATAACGCAAAAATCCCCCAAACGGGAGATTTTTGCACGAAATGTTTCTTTTTATACATGAATTGCAGACCGAAAGCAGGTTAGATAGATATCTTTGCACTTTGGCCCGGCGTCTTATACTGCATAACGCTGAATATTGCCTAATGTAATCATGCGATTAAATCAGTCAGCGTTATGCAGTCTGGTTTCACGGCAAGCGAAATCGTTAAGCAGTATAAGCTGCGCTTACAACGGCAGCGTCACCTCCGCCGCGAAGACGCCGGGTTCATTCGCCAGCGTAAGATACCCCTCATACTTGTCAACCAGCGCCTTAACCCGCTTCATTCCAAGGCCATGACTGCCGCGCTTCTGAGAAATATAATTCCTCTCGTTAAAGCTTAAATCCTCCTTGGCGGAATTTTGAATGGAAATATACAGCTGCCGCCTGTTCACCACCATATAAATACGCAGAAATCTATCCTCCGCGGCAATCACGTCACAGGCCTCCAGCGCATTGTCCAGCAGATTTCCCAAAAGCACGCACAAATCCACATCCTCTATTGATATTTCCTTCGGCAGAACGGCTTTGCAGTTCACCCGGATTTTCTTCTGTTTTGCCAAGGTCAATTTGCTGTTCAAAATAGCGTCCGTCATCAAATTGCCGGATTTCACATAGGTATCCACACTGTCCAGATTCTCTTCCAGTTCGTTCAAATACCGCTTCGTCTCTTCCGCCTGCCCTGCGGCCAGCTGAGCCTTCATCACTTGAAGATGATTGTGATAATCATGCCGCCAGCTGCGCATATTCAGGTATATCTCCCTGATTTCCTCATACTGACTGCCCAATATTTCCCGTTGAAAACGCTCTGCCCGGGCTTCAAATCCGCGATGATAGGAAAACAGCGTACCCTCCAAGGAAAAAAACAGCAAAAGCTCCAGCAGCCAAATTCCCGCCCCTGTTTTCCTATCCTGCGCCATGTACGAATACCGGGAAAAAATCGTGAGAAGCCCATAAACCGCTATGTGCAGCAGGCTGTTCCAGACCCGCAGATATCCCCTCTCGTACCCCAGAATCAACAGGAATATAACCATAACCGCCCCGTTTCGCCGCACCAGCTCCAACGGCTCCCGTCCCATAGCGCAGACTGACAGCACAAGCCCGGGAACGATCACCTTCCACCACTGCCGTCCCAAAGGCTTTGCATCATAAAAAAGGACATATAGCAGCAAAATCAAAACAATCCCAATCCACCCCCCAAAGCGCTGTCCCGGCCCGCCCCAGCCGGAGAAGGGCATGGCAGCAGACATAAGTATCCCGAAAGTCATCGTCCACACCGCGATTCTTTTCCCATATCCCTTTTCCAATTCGCAAATCTGCTCAATATAATAATGATACAGCGCCAGCCATATCATTTGAATCCCTGCCTGCAGCATAACGCCCCACAGCCCCCTATTTTTTCAATTGTAAATTCCGCGCCGACTTTCTCATGTTCTTTTATTCCCGCGGCAATAAAGCCAAGCGGCCGTGCGTAAAGCCAGCCTTCGGCCTGCTTGGACCGTTGACGAATGCCCCGAGGGTCAAACCTACGGCCGAAGGCGCCGCCATACGTTAACATCCGGAATTTTAAGCAGAAGAAGCTTATTTTAACGAACAGCCTCCTTGGTTTGCAAGGCCTCTCAATATGCCTCTTTGCGGAAATATCTCATATACGCAAGATTTAACGCCTCCCACTTTCCTCTGGCAATGGGAATCATCACGCCGCCTTCCATCTGCACATCCTTTTTGGTAATTCTCTCCACATATGCCAGATTAATAAAATATGACCTATGCGGCTTGAAAAAAGCCTCCGTTTTCTCTTCCAGCTCCCGTTCCAGCTGCTGCAGGCTTTCTTTGCAGGAAATCCCCGTGCCGTTCCGCTTTCGTAGAATCGTTTCATGGCCTTCGCTTTCCAGATAACAGATATCCGACACATAGACCCGTTCCACCTCCCCGGCGGAAACCGCCGCCAAGAGCACCTCTCTTCTGTCCGCCCGCTCTCGGGCACGGTCCAGCGCCAAATAAAGCCGTTCCCTCTTCACCGGCTTCACCAGATACGAAACCGCCTCCAAATCATATCCTTCCAGCGCATAGTCCGCGCTGCCCGTCACAAATATAATTTCCAAGCGCTCTCCGCTGCGCCGCAGTTTTCTCGCCAGCGCCAGTCCATCCATGCCGGGCATCTCTATATCTAGAAGAAGCACATCCATATCCTTCTTCTCCTCCCATGCAAACAGAAAGGAATCCGCAGTGGAAAGCAGTTCCACACTGCACGCTTCCCGCCTCTCTGCCGCCCAGCCTTCCACTTCCCCGGCCAAAGTCTCCAGCAGTATTTCGTCATCATCACATATCCCTATATGCAGCATTCTCCCTCTCCGCCCCCGCAGTTTACATATTTAGTATCACATTTTGACATACTTATTTATTCCGGCATATGCTCCCGCATATGGCAGGCTGGTCAGCCCTGCCTGCCTATAGACAGATTCAGCTGACTATCATGATGGTATTATATCATGAAATACTTTAAAGTCAATCAAATACCCCACAGCAGGCTGACACAGGGTATCAAGCCTGATTCGCGGCAGGCTGCGGGCGCCCTTTGGACGCCTTGACCCCTGCGGGAATAATCCGCCGCAGACGTCAAGGCGTCAATCTCCTGATTGTCCGTCTCTCAACTCACATTTGAACCATGGTAAAACAGACCGTTATTTTCTAACAGCGAATTTTCATGTATACTTTATTCATGGCCGGCCAAGCTGGCACCCCCGCCGCAGGCGGCAAGGCATCAATCCTGCGGCGCTGCAGGCGGCGGGGTATGCGGCCCCCGCGGGAAGGAAATATCTTATAACAGACACCCTTGTCAGGACGCTGACGCCAAAAACGAAATGGAGGAAAACATCATGAGCATCATCGGACAAAACATCAAAAAGCTGCGCGAGCATGCAGTTGTCACGCAGGAACAGCTTGCAGAAGCCCTTTTTGTATCCTATCAAGCGGTAAGCAAATGGGAAACCGGAGCCGCTGTGCCGGATACAATGATGCTGCCTAAAATTGCCGAGTTTTTCGGAACTACCATCGACGATCTTTTTAAAAAAAATATGATCGCTTACCGGCATAAAGCACATCGGCTGTATTCCGTCTATCAGGAGAACCCCTCTTCTGAGAATTTTTCGGCGGCGGAAGCAGAGCTTATCAAGGTCACGGAAAATCCTAAATCGCCGGATAGATACGTTCAGGCGGAAGACCTTCGGCTTCTGGGAAACCTCTACGAACGCCACATGGACTTCTGCCGTGAGAAAGCCATTGCCTATTATGACAAGGCCATTGCGTCCGGCCAGCCTCTTCGCAAAAGCATGTATGCTTGTTTTGAGCAGCAGAAAATCAATTTTCTGGCCCAAATCGGCATGGCACAAGAAAGCATTGAACAATATCTTGCATTCATCAAAGAAGACCCTGATAACTGTGAAAACTACATCTGCCTCATATATGCATACATTTGTGCGTCCCAGTTTGAATCCGCACGTAGATATGCAGAAGAGGCTCTGGAAAAATGGACGGATAATGTAATGCTGTACAAGCTGGGAGGCGACGTCTGCCGGAAACAGAAGGATTATGGCAAAGCATTTGAATATTGGGATAAATCGCTGGAGCTGAACCGAAAGCATACGGAAAAAACCGGTGAAAACGGCTTCATGGAGGCGCTGTATTCCAAAGCGGACACTTACGCCGAGCTTGGCGATAAAGCCAAAGCATACGACACATGGGGACAGATTGCGAAAAGGCTCGGCGAAATGGGATTTGCCATAGAAAAAGAATTCGCGGAGAAAAAAATGGCCGAATTCATTTAGCTGCGGCCTGCTTGGCAGATTGCAATGTTCCTGCCGTAAATATTCAAAGAAAATCATCGTCTCCTGCATCGGCTTGAAAGCTTATGCAAGTCCTTTTATATTTTGATATATCTGAAGCAGGAGCAGGCCGCCATGTGGATTCGGCGGCCTGCTCCCTGCGTAATATTTTCGGGCGGCGGATGAGTTCGATTTTCTCCATGACACGGTAAACTGTCCTCTTGCCGGGAATACGGATGCCTTCCGACTGTCTCAGGAGAAGCGCCTGATACATACGGATCCGCCCATAGTTGTCATTGCATTCGTCCTCTGATACGATTGATTATCCGCATAGTATCGGCTAAATCCTGATATGCCAGAGGGAGGGGATGTTTGGGAAAGAGATGGTGATACATCGGCTTACGGGTGTTACGGAGAAAAGGGCGTACATTTTTCAGGGAGATAACAATGAAAAAGCAGACAGAATTGTTTCAAGGGAACAAAAGGAAAAAATTTACTTTTGTTTTACCTTATAGTGTGGTAAGATAAAAGCTTCCAGCAAGTGCTTTACACCCATCTAAATTAACAAGACTCTCAAACTCCGGCAGGTATCCATAATCCGCCGTCCATGCTTTACACCCATCTAAATTAACAAGACTCTCAAACGGTGGGGCGGCGTGAGTACCAGTGGGATATGCTTTACACCCATCTAAATTAACAAGACTCTCAAACCTGTTTAAATTCCACTGTTCTTTGCCAGCCGCTTTACACCCATCTAAATTAACAAGACTCTCAAACTAAGCTGCCTGTGGAAAACCTCGTCAACCAGCTTTACACCCATCTAAATTAACAAGACTCTCAAACATACCGCATTAACTATAGAATACCATTCAGGCTTTACACCCATCTAAATTAACAAGACTCTCAAACTGTATTCCTTTCACAGTTGATGATTTCGCCGCTTTACACCCATCTAAATTAACAAGACTCTCAAACTGTTCTCCACCTGGAAAGAAAGCATGGAGAGCTTTACACCCATCTAAATTAACAAGACTCTCAAACAGTCATATCGATCCGTATTGCCTCTGTCGTGCTTTACACCCATCTAAATTAACAAGACTCTCAAACTTGTAATACGATTTATGCTACTATACATAGCTTTACACCCATCTAAATTAACAAGACTCTCAAACCCTCTCCGCAGTTCCTGTTTGAACCGCTTAGCTTTACACCCATCTAAATTAACAAGACTCTCAAACCGGAAAATGCACTGCTGTTTGTGATGGGCGGCTTTACACCCATCTAAATTAACAAGACTCTCAAACAATCTTACAACCCTCCTGAACTTCCTTTTGGCTTTACACCCATCTAAATTAACAAGACTCTCAAACTCCTGTTTCCACGCCAGGACAAACGCACCGGCTTTACACCCATCTAAATTAACAAGACTCTCAAACTCCGCCCATTCCTCTGCGTGTCTGTCGTCCGCTTTACACCCATCTAAATTAACAAGACTCTCAAACCGTCCCTGCTGTCCATAATGCGAGGGTCGCGCTTTACACCCATCTAAATTAACAAGACTCTCAAACTTTTCGGCTAATCTGCGCTCTTCCAGACCCGCTTTACACCCATCTAAATTAACAAGACTCTCAAACACCTCCTGTCCGTTCATAACCGCCTCTGCGGCTTTACACCCATCTAAATTAACAAGACTCTCAAACCCTTCTATCTTTGTAGTTAATCTTATATGGGCTTTACACCCATCTAAATTAACAAGACTCTCAAACTACTTTTGCAGAAATCCTACAAGCGACATTGCTTTACACCCATCTAAATTAACAAGACTCTCAAACAATCCAATGTCTGAGCCTTCTTCAAAGTTTGCTTTACACCCATCTAAATTAACAAGACTCTCAAACGACAAGCTGTATACCTTTTACCGTCTCATCGCTTTACACCCATCTAAATTAACAAGACTCTCAAACTAAACACTATATCAGCGGAAAAGTGATAATGCTTTACACCCATCTAAATTAACAAGACTCTCAAACTGGAGGTAACGGGATATGACTAATTTTTCTGCTTTACACCCATCTAAATTAACAAGACTCTCAAACGCCAGCAAGACCCATAAGCCGTTCAATAGGCTTTACACCCATCTAAATTAACAAGACTCTCAAACAAGCTATCTGTTGATGACAAGGACGGCGGGGCTTTACACCCATCTAAATTAACAAGACTCTCAAACCATGGATATATCGGCAAACACACATCAGCAGCTTTACACCCATCTAAATTAACAAGACTCTCAAACCCGCCAGATGAATCTAAAAGACGCTTCCACGCTTTACACCCATCTAAATTAACAAGACTCTCAAACGACAACATAGGCAAGCAGGATACTGCTGATGCTTTACACCCATCTAAATTAACAAGACTCTCAAACAGAGAGATGGTGCAGATGAATCTGTTTGATGCTTTACACCCATCTAAATTAACAAGACTCTCAAACCTTAGAGGTGATGGATGAGATTTATGAGACGCTTTACACCCATCTAAATTAACAAGACTCTCAAACTTATAGTATTCGCGATACTGTTTGATTAAAGCTTTACACCCATCTAAATTAACAAGACTCTCAAACCAGATACAGCACAACCTCGACTTTACTTGTGCTTTACTCCCATCTAAATTAACAAGACTCTCAAACGACTTCTGGAATCATATCATAGTAAAGTTCGCTTTACACCCATCTAAATTAACAAGACTCTCAAACTGCTTTCTTTGTGTATTCTGGCGTCTTTCCGCTTTACACCCATCTAAATTAACAAGACTCTCAAACTACCGCCTTCATCAAGACGCAGGCACCGACGCTTTACACCCATCTAAATTAACAAGACTCTCAAACTAATTGAGACGTATTCAAGGGAGGCAGAATGCTTTACACCCATCTAAATTAACAAGACTCTCAAACCGTCCGCAAGGGGAAAAGAATCATGGCGCCGCTTTACACCCATCTAAATTAACAAGACTCTCAAACACCGTTGTGGTGAGGAAAATTCTGACCAACGCTTTACACCCATCTAAATTAACAAGACTCTCAAACCCCAATTTCAAAGTTCTCACCAAGTCCATCCCCGCCCTGCGAAGGCGGTGTTAATTTATCATAGCTCTATTATACACATATCTTTATCAAAAAGCCAGCATTTTTCTCCATTTATTACTTGCGAATGACCCGCTTCAAATATTACCAAATATATTTTCTCATAAAACACAAACTCATATAATTTTCTGAGCTCATCCTCTGTAAGATATTGCTTTAATCCAACAAAAACATATATTGCCACATGACATATCTGCCTCATTGCTCTCAAATATTCCACTATTTTATCCAGCAAGCTCTCCCCAGAACAATCAATTTTCACACCATATAACTTTAATAATCCCACTATGTCAAAATCTATATGGTATGCTAAAGCATATGGCACTTGAATAAATAATCTATCCATATACTTCATAATACTGCTATGTAACGCTATGCTCTCATTTGCGAGGGTCGAATCCGTCAGTTCTCTGAGTTCTTGATACAATTTGTTCATAACCTTCTTATCATTACAATCCAATAAAAAAGGATTAAAAATACACTCCACCTCTTTGGATATATTTTTTATTTTACCCTGTTCGGATAAAATAAACTCCCCCTCCTCTCCCTGTGCCTGATTCCATATATCATGCAGTAAATCAGTATACGCCTTCGGATTTTCTACAGAAAGCACCGTTATTTGATTTTCCTGCAGCACCAATTCTAAATGATATCCCGTATGTATCAATCTCATATAATAACCAGCCTTTCATCCGTATCCAAAACGTTTGACGTGCTGCTCCCGACTATAAATTCCATTTTTGCATACTGCTTTTCTGTCACCTTCAAAAGCTGTACAAGCCCTGCGCTGGGTTTGTTCTTTTTTAGATTATCCGAAACCGCATCCGCGGCAGTATTATTCTGCACCAGCTTGCAATACACCGATTCCTGCATCATAATAAAACCTGATTTTATCAGATGCTTTCTAAAATCCCGGTATTCCTTCCTGTTCTTTTCCGTCAGCACAGGGAGGTCAAAAAATACAATCACTCTCATATACCTATAACTCATTTTCGTATGATTTTACCAACGACGTATTATTTTCATTGAGCGCGTCAAAAATACTGCGGCAATAAATTTTAATCGCGTTGTCAACATATTCCTTTCTTCCCCCGATTATCACTTCCTGCTGTAATACCTTCAACACCTCCACCTTCTCCTCATGGCCAAATTTTTTAAGTTCCATGCTTCTTACCATATGATCAATCAAAGGCCGAAAAGGCTCCATAATATCTGAGCCAAAATTAAACTGATTAAACATATTGTCATGAAATAACCCTATCTGAGTGATATAACCATTTGCGGAAATTTCCCGATTGCACGCGGATAAAACAATCCCATATCCATAATTCAAGGCTGCGTTCGTGCTGCTTTCCGCCGTTCTTGTAAAATCCATGCCAAACAGAGCGTTAAAATACACCTTGGCCGCATGTCCCTCACGATTTGTTTCATCCCCAAGCCGGATTTCCTGAATATACCGATACAGCATGGAGGCTTCTTCACAATTCCATCTTTCCAACAGCCGCGCCTGCTGACGGATCTTCTCCCTGACAATCTCCGTCCACACAGCGGTTTTTATCTCCTTCGTCCACTCCATCTGTTTCCGAATCCTGCTGCTGGTATCGTGGCAGCCATAATAAGGAACCAGCTCCGAGGAGGGATTCCTTTTCTCATCGCAGAAAATAACCTTTATCTTCTTTTTCACCAGCTCGCACAACAGCGCCGCCGTCAGGGAAACGGATGTGGTCTCTATTATCAATATGGAGATTTCACTGATATGTATTCTCACCACATCCGCTTTCCTTATCACCAGATAGCCTAACTGATAATCCAGCTTGGCACTGCTTGCAATCACCACCGTGCGCCAGCTCATACGGTCAACAGGTCAACCGTATTTTCAAAAATACCTGTGACCGACTGGTTCACTAACAGTAATTCTTTCATACCGCTGATTTTTTTCGACATAAGCATCACTCCGCTTTTTTTCGCTTCGCCAATTAAAGTTAAATTTGCGCAGGTCGGCCCTATTGCCGACAGCTTCAGCACCTGATTCAAAACTTCACATTGCTCGGAAACTTCTAATCGTTTAAACTTCTCCAGCCCCTTTGCCAATTTTTCTCCCACCGAGTTGGGTCTATTAGCATAAATACTCTTTAGATGCTTCTCTGTGAGCAGCTCATATAACGCAATATTCTTCTCCTGCGTAATCTCCTCGCTCAAAACCTTCGATTCATCATATTTTTCCAGCTTTTTCACATATTGCACCCATTCCTGCATCAGGCAAAGATTCACCGCGTTTCTAAGTATAATCTGATCTCCCGTCTTTCCCGAAATATGGACAAAATAGCCCTCCTTCTTAAGCAGGGATTGTATTTTAATTTTAGCCATTCTGATATTGGGATTAGTTAATTTAAGCTTCTCCTTACAATATTTCAGCAGCGCCTCCTCATTCCCATCCAATTCTTCTTTTTTATAAATCGGCACTGTTTCCAGCGTCCGCACCCTCTTCTTTTTCACTTCATGTTCCACCAGAAAAAAGTACGCAGTTGACACACTGGTAAATCCCCCATACTTTGTCACATCCGCCATCTTTTCATCCGAAGCCTTCAACGGAATATAATTCTCCGCCTTTTCCTTTTTCACCCGATACAATGTGGCTTCCGCAATCTGCCCATGGGCTTCAAAGTTTCTCCTTGTCATCAACGGCGTGTTTCTTGCCAGCATACGCTTAACGGTGACAATGGTTCCCTGCGGTCCGCCCTTCTTTGCTGCCACCCAAGCCGTTTCCGTTCCTCTTGCCACATCCCAGTCAAACATCCTGCTCAAATGATACCGGTATTTCTCCTCATCCCGGGCATACTCTTTTTTGATAAAATTCAGCGGATTCTGGGTGAACTTTACATAATAAACATTTCCCACCACAATATTCAGATAAGCGTCATGGGCATGGTGGAATTCATTGATACTTCTGCACTTGGCTATTTCCCTCTTCTGCCTAAATTCCGCCACATTGGACGCCTTTGAATACACAATAACCGTTTCCGGCAGAAGCTTTTTTAATATTTCTGCCACTGCCTTGGTTCCCTGACTTGTCTCCACAAGCTGTCTGGCAATAAATCCCGCCTGTTGTTCCTCCGTAAACGGCGTCCTTCCCATCAGCCTGTTATACTTTTCCTCCGTAATCAGCTTCAACTGCAATAATCCCGCCCAAGTTTCTCTCTGATTACGATAAATCTGCTCTTCCAGCGGGTATACATCACTCTTATGGGCATTGACTTGTTTCTTCACCAAAACCAGATTATTGTCTATGTTATCATCCTTTACAAAGTGCCGGGGATAGATATGATCAATATCATATAAATTGTCATTAAAAAGCTGATCCAGTTCTATGATCTCCCCTGTGTACATACAGCGTCCCATCTGCGTAAAATATAAATACATTTTTTTGCTTCTCAAGGCGCCGCTTTCATCCGCTTTTTCAATCTCCACTTTCCAGTCTTTGGACTCCTCTTGAATGCTTTCATACAATTCTAAAAATTTTTGTTTTCTACTGATTGTCCTGCTCTTTTTTTCCTCCGGCTTTCTTGTCATCTCAACAAATAATCTCTTCGGCGGCGCTCCCAGCACTTCCTCCAGCTCTCTGATAATCAATAATGTCTGCCATACCATCCTCTTAACCGGCGCCGAAAAATAGTACTCGTCCAAATCCTCCGGCTGCATTTCTATCAGAGTTTTCAGCATATCCTCCTGCCTGTTTTCCAGCTCCTCCCCATAGGTATATTCCGGACTGTTAAGAAGTTCCATCAGATTCCTATTGGTCTCCCACATCATCCGAATCAGTGATACGCTTTCTCCTACGGCTTTTTCACAGCCCTGCATTTCCAAGAATTCTTTCGATAATTTCCCCCAGTCCTTACACTTAAATCCTATGATTCTCTTCCTCTGCTCAGGTGATAATTGTCCCCCATATGCTTCTTCTATTTTCTCTTTCAGGAAACGTTTTGAATCCCCATATATGGTACACCAAAATACAATATTCTCAATCATCCGCTTACAATCGTCTTCCTCTATCCTTTCCCCCAATACTTCCCTGAATTTTCCATAGGTAGAAAGAGAATGATTGATTGTTATATCAATACCGGAAAGCTGCGTCTCGTCCTTCAGCGCTCCCTGTGCCCGCAAAAATATCTCCAATTGTTCTCTGGTCACTCTTTTCCCTTTTTGAAACAGCTCTTTATAAATCCTCTGTTTGAGAGGAACCGATATTCTTTCCCCGTCGATTGTAATATTGTTTATTTCATTCAGCACGCAGAAGCTCTCATACTCCATGGAAGCTTTGGGCAGGACACGTTCCTCATTGATGTACGTGCATCGCCTTACCATCCTTGCAATGAATTCTTCCGAAGTTTTTTTGACGTCAATTTTACTTTCAAAATTCCAAGGCAGAACCTCCCCTTTCTCTTTCCTGACCACCCAGCCGGTCTTGCTCTTTTCCGACAGGGGACCGATATAATACGGAATTTGAAAGGAGAACAGCTGCAAAATCCGCTGGGAAACCGTCAAACCGGACTCATCCTTTTCTTTTAAAAAAGGCAGGTACTCTTCCGCATTGTCTAGAATCTTCTTCATTTCCTTTGCGTGAACCTGATTGGGGATAACCCCGTTCGATGCAGTCGTCTGTTTGGGCAGAAAGGTTTCCCTTTCTATTTCGGCAAGAATATATGTAATATCCGCATCATCCTTGGGCAGCTTCTCAAGCATTTTCTTAATGCTCTTATACAAATCCTCTGTTTTGCGATCCTTCATATCCCTTCGATATTTCCTGCCGGAATTCGTTGAATTCACATACGCCGAATAAGTCCCTTTCCATTCGCCTCCGGATTCTTTTCTAAAAAAAGCATTATATTCTTCTGAGGAGCAGTAACGCCTGACCACCCTCTTTAAAATTTTCAAATCTTCTTTATGCTTGTCATAATCGGCAATCCTCGCCTCGGACAAGTAAGAACAATCTTTCATAATGCCTGCCAAAGAACAAATGTCATATAGTTCCTTCATTACTTGCACAACAGCGTAATACCCTTCCCCCAGCGCCTCCGAAATCTCCGGCTCTCTTTCTTCATAGCCGGATTCCGAAAAACACAGTTCTATTTTCTTGTCTTCCTCCACCGAAAGCTCCTTGAAAAGATTCTTTACATTTACCTTTAATCCACAGACTGCCCTTACAAAGCTGATCTCCCTCTTGTCCTTAGACCCGATTCCCAAAAGTGCCGCCAGCTTTTCCGCTCTTTTTGTTCGAGAATACCCCCTTTCAGTAAAAATCTTTTTGATATCAGAAACAATATCCGCAGCATCTTCCGACGCCAAAAAAGGGATTCCTGTTTCCTCTTTCAGCGTATCACAAAATTCTTGAAAAACTTCCCCAATCCCCCTGCCGCTTCCCTCTCCTGATAAACCTGTATTGAGAAAATGCCCTCTATGCTGAAACATATTCAGCAGAGCAAGATACACTAACCTCACATCATGGGGCGCCGGATTCGATATCAATTCCTGCCGCAGATGAAAAATGGTTGGGTATTCTCTGAAATAATCTTTATCCTGATAGGATGGGTCGCAGAAAATCCCATTCCTGTTTCTTACGGCTTCCTCCTTATCTTCCAAATGGTACTTGCTGTTTTCCAGCCTTTGAAAAAATAAGGGGTCCCTCTCCCCTATGGCGTCGTGGAAGTAGTCTTTCAGAAGGCCAATCCGCACCATTTCTCTCTGCCGCCTTCTCCTGCTGATTCGATGAGTCCTTCTGTCAGACGCAGGCTGAGCTTCTTCAAACTCTCTGATTCCCCACAAATCCTTTCCTTTTGCTCTGAGAAGATTATAATTCTCATCCGTAACCGCCCATCCCACGGACGATGTTCCCATATCCAATCCCAGATAATACTCTTTTTTCTTTTGTTCTTTCATTATTGTTGATCCCCTTATATGATTTTTACATTATTTAATTTTCTTCATGCCGCCTATAACTTCGCACACACAAATTTAAACCCAAATGTCCAAAATGCCTTTGACAAAACTATTGACAATCTCATTACACAAATGTTATGATAATCTTGAATTAACAAGACGAGTGCAAATAAGGTTTATCCGAAATCGTCGTAAGACTCTGCATGGTGCAGAATTCAAAAAAGACTTGGCAGCAAGTCTTTTTTGAATTTTATCAGCATAAATCATACTAATTACTATTCTGATCACACATACTTATCAGCAGACCCCGAATATTCTGCATATCCAATACCCCACCCCCAGCACCCAGCTGGTGAATATTCCATACAAAATAACCGGGCCTGCAATAGTGAAAATCTTACACCCAATCCCGAATACCTGCCCCTCCGCCTTATATTCGATGGCAGGAGCCGCCACGCTGTTGGCAAATCCGGTAATGGGCACCAGCGCTCCGGCGCCGCCCCATTTTACAATTTTGGGATAAATGCCGAATCCGGTGAGCAATACTGACAAAAGCACCAGAAGCAGGGAACACCAGCTTCCCGCATCCTGTTTGTCCAGCCCCAGATTTTTTGCATAATTTAGAATAAACTGCCCGATACAGCAGATAACGCCTCCTGTGATAAACGCTTTCAGCATCTGCAGCCACAGATTATGGGTCGGCGTCACCTCCTTGACATACTGCTCATATTCCTTTTGCTGCTGCTTTTTTTCACTGCCAGTTTCTTCCATCTCGCCTGCCTCCTCCTGAAAAAATACCCATTCCATAAAATATTCCCATTTCATGACTTTCCTAATTCCATGGAATGTTCCTATTTCATTTTCAGTATGCGCAGACGCGGCGCTTTTATGTAAATTCTAAAAAAACTAAAATTTCAAGAGCCTCTGAATCTCAAATTTCACATAACCCCAACAACTTTGACTGCCAAGAAATAAGCCTTCTAACACCTCAACCCCTTATTAAATTACAAATTTATCCATCAATTCCGCCATCTTCTCCACCTGACTGCTCTGTTCCTGACTGATTGCGGCGGTTTCTTCCGAAGTCGCGGCATTGTCGTCCACGGCTCCTGAAATGCTGCCCAAATCCTCGTCAATCTTTTTCATATACTGCACATTCTGATCCAGCAGATCGGAAATCTGGGTCATTTTCTCAGTCGCCAGCCTCGCTCCCGACATAACCTCTTCCATATTTTGGGCTGTTTCATCGGCAATGATATTTCCTTTTTCCACTGCCGCCACCGTGGTCTCTATCAGCAGGGTGGTCTCCTTTGCGGACTTTGCGGATTCTTCCGCCAGTTTCTTGACTTGTTCCGCCACAACCGCGAAGCCTCTGCCCGCCTCTCCCGCACGCGCCGCTTCAATCGCGGCGTTTAAGGAAAGAAGATTTGTCTGGGTGGCAATATCGTCTATTGCGCTGATAATGGCGTTGATTTCTTCGGAACATTTTCTGATCTCCTCTATGGCTGTTTTCAGCTCATGCATCTTCTCATTGCCCATGGACAGCGACTGACCTGCCTGAGACGCAATCTCCACACACTCCCTTGCGTCGCTGGAATTTTTGTCCATATCGGAATACAGGTTTTCCGTCAACGTTGTGAGATCCGATACGGTTGTGGCCTGTACGGTGCTGGATTCGGCCAGATTCGTGGCCGCATCCGCCAGCTGCAGCGAACCGCCCTTAATCTGCTCCGACATTTCACGAAGCGTCTGCAGCGTGTGACGGATTTCCTTGCTGATTTTATAGAAAGAATCCCTGATTGCGGAAAACTCGCCCACATAATTCTGTTTCAGGGAAATATCGTAATTCCCCTCCCCCATCTGCTCCAATATTTCCGTAATCTCTCCGATAATCTTCACCAGATTATCCTTCATAAACCGGATGGCGCCGACCATCCTTCCAACTTCACTGTCATCCTCCGCCATATCAAACCGCTCATGGAGATTTCCTTCCGACATGGCAGTCAGCTGGTCGGATACCTTTGCAATCGGCACAAGCAATTCTTCTCTGGAAAATTTTATGGATACGATAATCTGCCGGATGACATAGCAGAAGGAAAACAGAAACAACAGCTCTACAGCCATTTGAATCGTCACCAGAGTATTCTTTTTTGTATCGAGTCTGTCCTGAATCCGGCCAATCGCCGTATCGGTGAGGGAATTGATTGTCGCAATATCCGCTTCATACTGCTCCCCAAATACATAGGCAATGGCATCCTCCTGATTTCCGGAAGCCGCCGCTCTCATCGCTTCTTCCTCCAGCGGGACAAGTCCGTCGGACAGCCTTGCGATATTCTCCATTTCACGCCATTCCTCAGCGGTAATATCATTTTTCTTCAAACCGGCCCATGCGATATCCCTGTTTTTATCCTCGTTCAGTTCTCTCATGTAATCGTTGTAATATTCCACATTTCCAGTAACCGAATATGCCTGCACCGCATAGGTAAGCGCTTTGGATCCCAGCCTGTACTGATTCAGCAGCTGGGCCGTTTCCAGCCGCTCTTCCTCCACCAGCGTGACATAAAGATTCATCACTATGGATATGACCAACAGGACGCCTCCTATCACCAGCGTCATAAACGATTTTTTCACGATAATACGCAGGCGAAGCTCCTGACTGTTTTTGCCAAGGGTACCCGAATCTGTCTTTTTTGAATTCTCCATTTTTACACCTCCCAAAACGAGAAAGGTCCGCTCTGCGAACCGTAAAATTTCTCAGCATCGGCCAAAAGAGGGAGAATCCCTCTTGGCCGCTTAGAAATTCATCTCACACCTTCCGCCATGCCGCTTCGGCGGCACCTCTCATCGTGCTGCGGACAATCACTGAGAAAAATGCCAGCTTTGCGGCGATCTCCAATTTCCTTGTATAATTTTAACAAATTTTCTCTTAAATGTCTACATGTTTTGGGCAAAAATACAGACAGATTTGACAGATTCTATTTTTGTCACATCACTTCCCTTCCTGTACACTTAAAATTCACGCCAGCTTCCAAAAATAAAAAATGCCATGGGGTCTTAGAAATTCTTCACACACTTTTATAAACATGCTTCTCCCTGTCAAACCTCTGTCCCTCAAAAAGCCCCAGAGCCGTATTGCGCAGTTTGATTTTCACCACGTTTTTCCCCGCTTTGAGACAGTCGGAGGGCAGACGGAAGATATAGGGCTGCCACGCGCAGGGAGGCGTTTCATACTCCCCTGCCGCAAGCCGGACGGAATCCATAAGCCATGGAGCGTCCAGCTTCACATGGACGAATTCCCCCGTTCCTTCCGGCTCTGCCGCTTTCGCTCTTTCCAGCTCCGCCTCCTCCGCAAAAAGCTCTCCCGTATAGACGACCTCCCCATAGTAAAAGGGCAGGCCCGCCCGGCAGAAATCTTTCGGATTTCCCCTATGCCCAAGGGGCGTCAAGCGCCAAGCCGTCCGGCCTTCTTCCTCCTGCTTTTCCACGCCGAACTCACCGAAGAGGTAAAGGGGATTTCTCATGCCGCCGAAGGACACATCCACCTTAACCCTGACCGTAATCTCATTTTCACCCGGCACAAGATATTTTCCTGCCTCCGCCGCCAGATTGGTTCCCATGTAACATTTCCGTCCGGAAAACATCTTCTCATCCATGTCCTTGCCATTAATCTTCAAGCTCCACTCTCCTAGGAATGTCCCCGGCTCCATCACCAGATAGACGGGATTTTGAGTCTCCACGCCGCCTGCGCAGTAAATTCTTGTGCGGTATACCGCTTCCGTCCCCCTGAAATCCAGCTCTTTGGGACAGCCGAAATATTTCTTCTGCGCCACCGGATACCGAAAACCGCCCGCCTCCAGCTGGTCAATGAAAGGCGCCGTCTCCACAACCGCCCGCTGTCCGTCTGGAAGCGTCAGTTCCCAGAATCCCAGCCGGACCGCATTTGACCCGCTCAGTTCAAATTCCATTTCGTCCTCCATCCTCATGGTGAGATATGCGGACTCTTGAATACGGCCGTCACCCGAATTCAGGCCGCAGTTTGAAATCTGAGAAGAATCTTCCGAAGCCGGAGACGCGTAATCCGAAACCGGAGACGCATCGTCCGTAATCTCGGAAGAGATGGCTGAAACCGGAAGTACATAGTCCGAGACCTCGGAAGAACAGACTGAGGCTTGGCTGCCGCCCTTCATGGAACCGCATTTCAAAATTTTAGACTCATACTCCGCCAGTATAACGCTCCACACCCCGCCCATAGGATCTTTAATTTTCAGTTTCCGCTCCGTTCCGGCAGTATTCACTATGAAAAGCCGTTCCTCCCCGTTTTCTCCGGTTCCGTACAGCACTGGCAGGCCTTCCCGGCCAAGACCGTCCTCATCCCTGATTTCCCAATCTATATTGACCTGTCGGGTCAGCCAAGATACCGCATCCTCTATACTGCCCGCCAGATGGCAGTTCTCTGTTGTTCCCAAAGTCCCGGGACGAACGAATGCCTCCTGTGGCTCCTCTCCAAGACTGCCGACTTCCGGTCTCTCGCGCCGCTTTGCCCCAAGACTGCCGCTCTCCGATCCCTCGCGCCGCTTTGCCCCGGCGCCGCCGATATCTGCCCTCTCGGAATCCCCGCACCTGCCTTTGCTGTAACTGCGCCAGAGCCCCTTTGCATCCACGTCAAAAATTTCCCCGAAGGCTCCTGCTTCGCCGCCTTCCTGAATTTCCTCAAAAGGGACGGCGAACAGGCCGCACACCTTTCCCCCTTTTCGTGCAAATTCCAGCAGCTTCCCGGCGGCTTCCTTTTCCAGATTCCTCATGGGAGGCAGAACCAGCGCCTCATAGCGTTCCCCATGAATCATAAATTCCGTATTCCCGCCCTCGCAGACCACCTTTCCCTCCGCGAACAATTCCGGATCAATAATATAATAATCCAATCCGTGAAAAAGCATCTGATTCTGCAGCTTGGCAAAATCCTCCTGCAGCCCCGCCCCCGTCTCCCGATTGGAAGCCCAGACGGAAGTAATCGGATCCATCACAAGCAGTTTGACGCGGCGCTTCGTGGTCCGCAGGAAACTGCCCAGCTCGGAGGCATATTTCGTCAAAACGCCCGCGTCTTCCCACCAAGGCATCTGATAAAAAGCAGAGGGCGGCGCGTCATGCTTCTTCAACCCGTCCGTGGTATAGAAAAATCCATGAATCACAAAAAAGCTGACCCCCTGCACCCCAATCCAGTCAAACATCCACTTTAAATCCTGCATGGTCATCCCCCAGCCGATACTATGGCCGACCTCGCATAAAACGGCGGGCTTATCGTAGAAATGAGCGGCGGAAGAAACCATTTTTCCATTGGCCCGATATTTGGCGCTTATCATTTTGGCGGCGCTGCCAACCTTCTGATGCCCCGTATCAATACCGGGAATATCAAAATATTGAAGCTGCCTGCTTCGCAGAATGGGTTTCTCCCCGATATAAAGCAGGCCGTTTTCCCGACACCAATAGGAAACCTGTCTGTCGTAGGCGTCAATAAAGCAGTCCGCCGCCGTGCTTCTATACGCATATCTCACCCTTGCGGAAACATCCCCAAGCTCCTCCCAGAGCGCGGGCAGGGAAGAAATCAAATCGATTCCATGCCTTCGCAGCACTTCTTCCGGAAGTCGGGGCGACCAAGGCTGGCTGTCCGGAAACGCCGTTATCTCGTCCGTGAAAATCCCCTTGACGGTAACGCCGAATTCCTCCCCAATCTCCCTTTTATAGCGCTCATGGGTCAGTTCAATAAAATAACGGACGGCCTCCGGGTTCATGGTGTCAATAAAGTTCTCAAAGTATTTGAAATGCTTCGTCACAGTTTCCGTCACCAGATATATTTTCCATTTCCCCTCAGGGGCATGCCAATCCAAAAGCTTCACAGGGTCTCCCGTAAAATATCTTTTTTTGTTGTACTGGGTCAGCCCGCTGTACTGAAAAACCTCCTGTCGGTATCCCGTCCCCACATAGTCGGTTAAGTCAATATAATCCTGTAAGTCAATCTTGTCCCCTCCTTGGCTGTCCGCCCCTTGGCCGCCCAGCCGATAAGCCCTTGCCAGAAGCACCCTTCCCCACGGAGCGGAAAGCTTGATCTCCCTGCCTCCCTCTATGGTTTCCACGGTTTTTTCCAGTCTTTTGCTGAGAAACTCGGGATGGTCCAGAACCACCTCTCCGCCGCAGATGCCGCTGGGATAGGGATATTCGTCATAGAGCCAGACTTCAAGCCCGTTTTCCTTCGCCGTCCTCACCGCAAATTTCACCCGCTCGAAATATTCCCTTGACATATAGGGCACTTCCATCCCCTGTCTGGGATGAATCAAAAATCCCGGTATCCCTTTTTGCTTCATCTCTCTTATCTGCCATGCTATCTCTTCTTCCCTCATATCGCCGTTCCAGAACCAGAACGGCTGCATTCCCAGCTTTAACTCATTTTTTGCTTCCATACTTCTACCTCCCCGTAAGTTAATAACGAATTCCTGAATCCGCAGTCATCTGCCCTGCCGCCCGTGAGTATAATACACGAACCCGCTCGTCTGCCCGGCCTTTTATCTCTGTAAGCAATATTCCAAGGGCGTAAAACGCAGGATTTTTTACCCGTCTTCCGATTGCCTCAATTTTCCTAAAATAATTATATCCGCGCACACATTAAATTGCAATCGGATTATCAGCCGAACAATCTATTCCATGTCACTCCCACAACAGTATCCTGTCTTTTACAAAATGCCTGCTTCCCATGTAAGACTTATGTTTTTTGAAGTCCCATTGACGAGCTGGCGCAGATTTACGGCCGGATACAGACTGCCATTGCAGGCGCGGAGCGGGTCTTTGCCATTATGGACGAGCCCTCCGAGGACAAGTCCGGAACGAAAACCATGGATAACGCAGAAGGCGTTATGGACAGGCTGCGTAATTATGATGCTCCGGCTAAACCTTTACTCCGTCCGGCTGTTTTAAAGCTTCCTCTTGACATTTTTTACTCTCGCTATGCACCACCAGCAGGGCGATAATCAGGGCCATGACGGCCACCAGTATATTGCTCACCATCATGGTAATGCCCACGCTCTCCGTCCCCAGCGAAGTGAAATTCTGCAGTATCCATAATACCGGAATGCGGAACAGGAATACTCTGCTGAAATTAATCAAAAGGGTAAGCTTTGTCCTGCCAAAGCCGAACAAAAGCGCCATGCAGGACGAGAGCACCCCCAAGGGAATACAGCCCCCAATCAGCTCATAACGGTTGATTGCTATAATCATCTCTTGGAACTCGGTGTTTACCACGCCCTCCGAAGTCGCAAATAAAAGGCTGATATACCGCAGGAAGGTCATGGTAATCGTCAGGCCCGCGGCCCCGATGGCCACATTGATGCAGAGCACCTTCTTAAAGGCTTCTATGGCCCGCTTCCTGTTTCCGCTTCCCAGATTCTGGCTGATAATGGAAGCGCAGCCCTCCTGAAAGCCGTTCTGGGCGCTGGTGGTGAACCCGTTAATATTATTGGATATCCCCAAAGCACCCACGGTCAAAGAGCCGTACATGCTGCTCATAAAATTGACCACTACCTTGCCAAAGGAAAACGCAACCTTTTCCACCATCACCGGAAAGGAAATATGAAGCATGGGGCCAAGGGTTTTCCTGCGAAACGATATGTCCTTGAAGGAAAAGGAAAACGCGCTGTCCTTCCTTGTCATGTTATACACGCCCGCCCCCAGAAGGATACTCTGGGAAATCACGGTTGCCACCGCTATCATCGTGATATCGGACTGGAGAACGTAAACAAAGAAAGCGGTCAATCCCAGCTTCACGGCTATCACCACGAAATTCAGATACAATATCCTTCGCGAATTCCCCCTTGCCCGCTCCACGGCTATGTACACATTGTTCAGAAAACTGATCACGATTCCCAGAAGCTCAACGGCAAAATAACGGCTGCCGATAGCCACCAGATTCTCCGGCGTCCTTGCCGCCCTTAACAGCACCGATGAAAAAGGCATCACGCACAAAAGAATGACGCCCAGAATGCCGCAGACGCCGAACAGAGAACTGACCCGCTTTTTTACCAGCTTGTAATCCCCGGCGCCATACGCCTGACTGACCTGTAAGCTGCTGCCGATGGCAAGGCCGCCCCCCACGGCGGAAATCATATGATTAATCTGGGAAAGATACGCCACAGCGGACACGGACTCCGCGCTGATATGGGACGCCATCATGGAATCCAGAATCTTAAACACCATACTCAGGCACTGATAAAGAGCAAGCGGAAGCCCCACCTGCAGCAGAATAATCCACAGATTGCCGTTCAGGGCAAAATCACGAAAATTCTCATCTTTTTTAGAAACCGTAAGCTTTGCTTTCATACGCATCCTCTCTTCCATGAAATGATTCTCTTCCACTAACGACTGTCAAAGCATAATATTACTCTATCGCAAAAAACAGGAATATGCCACTAAAAAACGGTTATTTTTTGTAAAACTACAGATTTTTTGCTCCAAGTATGTTATACTGTCCTAAATACGGGGCCGTCTGCCGGATAAATTTTTACCCCCTCATTAACGCAGAAAGCAGGAAATCACATGAACAATGTATTGGAAAATCAGTTTTCTATCAGCCAAGTCAAGCGAAACGCCAATTTTGATATGAAAGAGACGCATGTGCATCCTTACTATGAAATATACTATTTATTATCCGGAAGATGCCGTATTTTCATAAATCACACCATCTATATCCTTGGAAAAGGTGATATTATCGCAATCGAAAAAGGCGCCCTGCACAAGAGCACCTATATGGAGGACAAATCCCATGAACGCATTGTCATTAATTTCACGGATCAATTTGCCAAGCCCTTTTATGAGGAGTTTGGCAGGGAACTGGCTCTGAAATGCTTCCAAAATCCCCATATGACCATCCCGGTCAGCAGGAGGGAATATGTGGACAATCTGATGCAGAAAATGGAGTATGAATCCATGATTCAGGATATGTTTTCCGAAAGGCTGCTCAAAAACCATTTGTATGAGCTGCTGATTTTCCTGATCCGCTGTCAGGAATTTCAGTATGACGCCATCGAGGAGCTGGATCCCGGGGACGCGGCGATTCAAAAGGCCGCCAAGTACATCTGCATGAATTTTCATACCCCCGTCACCCTTGCGGACGCGGCCAGACAGGCCAATATGAGCCCCTCCTTTTTTTCCAGAAAATTCAAGCGCACCACGGGCTTCGGCTTTAAGGAATATTTGAATCATATCCGCCTCAAGGAAGCTTCCGCGCTCCTGTTGGAAACCAATGATTCCATCACGGATATCGCCCTGCGCTGCGGCTACAACGACAGCAATTATTTCGGCGACGTCTTTAAGAAGATGAAGGGAATGCCGCCCTATCTGTACAGGAAGCATAAGGGGATGATGTAAGCCCCTTGCGGCCCATTACCGCTGTTCACAGTTTTCCAAAAAACCGATATAGAAAAGGGCAGACGCCACCACAACAAGCGCGTCTGCCCATCTTCCTGCATTGTGACCTCCGCAGGCAATATCTGCCCGGGGAAAGAAATATTCAGGCGTCTATTCTTCTCCCTCCTTTTTCTTTCTCACTGCCAAGAACACATATACGCCCGCCATTACGGTTCCTATTCCCAGCAAAGCGGCTATCCAAAATTCCTGAGGCTGTCCGGTCTTGGGAACCTTATCCCATCCGTCCGTCCCGACGGAATCCTCCGGCGCATCAACCGCACCATCCCCGCCGTCCTCTTCTTCGGAATCATCCTCCTTCACATCCACCACAATCGCATAATCCGACGCATGGCTAAACGCAAGCTGCGCCGTTCCGTCCTCCGCAATTACCGCATCGCTGACAAACTCCATCTCCCCGGCCGTCCTATCGTAATAGTACAGGCTTGCCATAAGCCCTGCGTTTTGTTTTCCGAGGTTGACGGAGAGCACTGCCGTAAAGCCGAATTCTCCTTCATGGGCAAGGCTGATCTGAATGGTAAAGCGCTCCCCGGTAACTTTGTTGATAATTTCCACCGGTATCATTTCCGTGCCTTTCCGTACAGAGAAATCAATGCTGCCGATTCCGCCATCCCTGACGCTCGTACCGTTCACACTCCATATGATATCATCCCCCATGTCAAAGGTAATGGTAATGTCCCTGCCGCGGATATTCTCCAGCACCTCACCCGGCACGACGGTAACGCCGTTCATGTCAATATTTAGGGTGCTCTTCTCCTCTGCCCGGTCTGTTTCTTCCTTAATCGCCTTCCATCCTTCCTTATCGGGGTCTTCCTTGACAAATGGATGGCCGGGCGTATGGGATGGCGGCAGCTTGGGAATGCTCTCCTCATAGGTCTGACCGCATCTTGAACAGGTATAAACCCTTCTTCCTTCCGATGTTTCAGTTGCCGCTTCCTCACTGGTGATATGCCAGTCATGCCCTGCTGCCGGAATTACCGTGCCGACACTGATTTCCGCGTTACAGTCCGTACAGTAGGTATCGCCCGTATAGCCGTCAGCCGTACAGGATGCTTCTTTCTCGCCGCGTATCTCGGTATGCATATGGCGTCCGCTGTCTTTTTCGGTATATTCCGTCCCGCACACCTGACAGATTTTACCGCTGGTGCAGTCTGCCGTACCGCCGCTGTGTTCCTTCAGGCCGATTTCCTTTCCTTTTGCCAGCAGCCTGCCGCAGTCCAGACAGTACGTGTCTCCGCTGTACCCCTCCTGCCTGCAGTCCGCAGCAAGCACATTCCTAAGCTCCGTATTTTCATGAACGCACTCTGCCCTTGTAATCGTCACATCCACTGTCACGTTTTTATAATTGTCCTTATCCGCCCCGGCGTAAACCGCCCGGGCCGTCACCGGGACGCCGCTGTCAAGAACCTTCTCTTTATCCCCGTCCTGCCATTGCCAATCCTTGGGAAGCTCCACATCGCTTACCTTTTCACAGTATCCCGCCGCGTTCATGACCGCGGACGGCATATTGGGCGCATTCTCCAGCCGCTCTACCGTCAATGTGATCTGGGTTTCCACGCTGCAGTAATTTGTTTCAGTTGGGGTAAATATCACGGCATACTTCGTGCTGCCGCTGTCCGACACGGCAGGCTTTACGGTTTTGTCTTTCCATGTAAAGCCGCCCAAAACCGGCGTGCTGTCGGAAGCGCTGTATTGTACCGCGCCGCCGGTAAGGCCGGACGACTCCAGCGCATCACCATAGGTAATCTGCGCCGCCTGCGGAGGCACTGCGATATAGGGCGCCGCCTTCGCCACCGGCACCGTCACGACGCATTCCGCCGTGCTATAATTGAGGGTATCCTTTGGCGTAAATAGGGCGGTATAGCCGCTGTTTTCCACCGTTGGAACAGCCGAAATCTCCTTCCAGCCCCATGCGCCTTCCACGGTTACTGTGTCCGCGCCCACTGTCCACAGGGCGCTTCCGCCGTTTAAGCCCACGCTGTCCAGCCGCCCGGAAGGATGGTAGGTAACGGCTGCCGCCTCCGGCGCTTCTATCCGCGGCACTGCCTTCTCCACTGCGATTGCCGCAGTCCCGGTCAGCTCCACATATTTACTGCCGTCTTCCGGCGTGAACACCCACTGAGCCGTCCTTGCTGCCACAGTCGGAACCTCCGACGGATTCTTCCACCCAAGGATGCCTTTTACTTCCGTATCCGTTCCCAGCTCTACAAAAACGACAGAGCCCAATGCCAGCTCTGAAAGCCTCTGCCCGTAAGTAAGGCTGCCGCTGACGGGCACGCTGCTCCCGCCCTGCGGTTCCACGATTATTTTAGACACAAGTTCAATATCCAAGATATATTTGGTATTCTCATAATTTGCCATTTCTATGGTCACTGTAATGGCTGCTGCATCCCCCTCCGATTGGTTCCCCCGCACCGTATAGACGAGGTTTCCGCTTTCATCCACGGATACATCGGACAAAATACCCTTTTCATCCGTTATGGCAACGCTGTATTTCGTCTCCCCCCGGTTCTCCGGAAGCCATCCCGCCGCGTCAACGCTGACAGCCCTCTTCGACCCTTCCATATAGTTATAATACCTTGTGTCATTATTGTCAGAGGGCGCGGCGGCCTTTGCCACATTGACCGTGATCGTCTCCTCCGCACCGCCGGTATAGTTGGCGCCCTCCGCCAGAGAGACCGTAATGGAAGCCTTTCCCGCCCCTTTGATCAGAACCATCCCTTCTGCGGAAACGGAAACCACCTTCTCGTCGGAAGAGGCATAGGATATCTTCCCGTCCCCGTTTGTAGAACAGTTTAAGGAAAATTCCTCGTCGCCAAAGACCTTTTCCACGGAAGTCCCGGGAACGGTCAAGGTTCCCGCCGCCTTGGCGATGGTCAATTTACCCTCCGCATAGGTAATCTGATAATTCCCGGTCACATCCTTAGCGCTGTCGCTGCGAATTCCTGCCTCGGAAGGGATAATCCTGCCTCCGGGCACATCCGCGGTGCTGGGAGCAAGCGTGATTCTCTCTAAACGGTCCCCCGTGCAGAGCCCCTCCCATGTTACCTGCGACGTCCCTGCCGCAATGGCCTGACCGTAGGTAATCTCCTGATCCTTGGCCTTGATGGTCAGGGGGGCTTTGTTTACCGTTATGGCGGCTTCCCCGGAAACCGTATCATAATTGGAATCATCCGGGGTAAATATCACGCTGTACGACTTCTGCCCCGCCTCCGGTTTTACAGATGCGTCTGCCCAAGCAAAGCTCCCTTGGGCGGAAGCGTTTCCGCCCGTCAATGGGCTGTCTCCAAGCTCCTGCCCATAGGTAATCTCACCTGCGGACGGCCATCTGCTCACGGCCGGCGCGATTCTATTGACGGTCAAGTCTCCGGGATTGTATGCAATCTCGTAATTTCCCGTCATATCCTCGCCGCCGCGGGCGACTGCCGCGGAAGAGATTGTAATCGCCCCCGTATGCGTTCCCGGCGCGGTTTGAGCCGCTGTGAGAGAAACCTCCAGTCCGTCTCCCTCCGCCAATTCGGTGTGGGTGTATTTCTCCTGCGAAATTTCCGTCTTATAATCCACGGTCTGGGCCTGCGCCGTAATGGTCAGGGGCTTTTTCGTGATTTCCACAGGAATCTCCTGACTGCCTATATCGCTCGACGCCTTCAGCACATACTCTCCGGCATTCACAGGGGAATCCGTTTCCGTCCCGTTCTGATACCAAGCAAAGCTCAAATTCTCAAAGGTATCGCCCTTGCATATCACCTGATCCGCCGTCGGAAACGCCATCGGCTTTCCGTCGTACACCTTGGTCTGGGCATAGTCCTTTAACTCCACCTTAAAATCAATGACATAATTATTGTCCGCATCTCCCGCAGGGACATACTCTATGCCGCCCGCCGTAATTCTTTCAGGCTGCGCTGCATCGGACGGCAGATAAAAGTAAAGCTTTCCGCCATCGCGGGTATAGACGTCTTTTAATCCGTAGCCGCCGTCTATGCCGCTCACTTCCGTGACAAGGACGTCGTCATCGGCGCCGTCCAGCGTGATCGTCATAAGATTTACATCCTTGCTGCCGTTTACCGGCGACTCGACTGCCGCCGCAGTTTTGGCACCTATGGCTTGGATAGTGCCGCCGGTGATAGTCACTTTTGATGTTCCGTTGTACCCGCTTCCAATTCCGCTTCGTGAGAGCGCACCAGCGGCTGTGGCCTTAATTGTACCGCCAGTGATGATAATATCAGCATGTGAATACATTGCGCTTCCAATTCCGCTTCCATATCCGCTTTGCGCTGGACTATCTGCTATCACAATCCCGCCGTTAATAGTGATGACTGTTGTTGGTTTGACAGAATTGTTAGAGCTCTGGCCGCTGCCGATTGCTGCCCCCTCACCGCTGCAGACAGCCCTTACAACGCCGCCGTCTATGGTTACGGTTCCCTTGCCCCCGACTGCCACGTAACCCTTCCCGTTGACTCGGCCTCCCCCTCCGATAGCGGCGCCCGTACCGCTTGATGCTGCCTTCACGGTTCCGCCGATAATGATTACGGTTCCATCGCCTCCATCCCTCTGGCCCTGATTTTGGTTGCCGCCGCCGCCGCCGATCCCGGCCCCGGAACCGGAAACCTCAGCCTCTACAGTGCCGGAAGCAATTGTGATTATGCCGCTGGCTTGGCCTCCGGAAGCGCCGCCGATTGCCGCCGATGCGCCGGAGGACTGTGCTTTCAACACCCCCTCGCCGGACAGGGTCAGTTTGGCCTTAGGGTCAACATAGACGCCGGGAATACCGCCGCCCGCCGCAGTGTTTTCTGTCCCTTTGGCAGTCTGCAGATTGACCGTACAGCCGCTTTCGATACTGATCGGCGAATTGCTTCCCGAGCGGCTGATGTTCACGCCGCCCAGACAGACGGCAAGCTCCCCTGTGGTATTTTGAACCTTGATCTGATGGTCTGTGGCCGTCTCGGCATTGCTTTGCCCAATGAAATAAACGTTATCATAGGAGAGATTAGCCTTCCTCCGCTCCACGCCATTCTCATCGGTATACGTAATCGTCAGATTATCTCCGCTGCCGTCAAACAGGATATCCCCATAAGACAAGTCAAATTTGACGCCCTGATCAACTTCCTCCCGATACAGTTCAAATTCATTTCCGCCCGTTCCGACCTCCAAGCCGTTCCCCTCAATGGGATTGTCCCCATTCAGTCCGGGAATCGTAATCGAGATATCCGTAGTTCCTGCCGGTACCCACAGCTCCACATAACCGGTTCCAAGCTGACTCTGCTGAAGCGTAACGCCGCCTGCCAGCACATCCGCCCCCAGTTCGGTTCCGTTCTGGGTGACGACCAGCGATTGGACGGCCATATCCTGTCTAATCTCGCTATCCCAGAAGAGGAGCTTCACCTTTTGCAGCGGCCTGCCGATGGTCAACGCTTTGCTGGTTCCGGCATCGGCAGACACTGTCCCGGCTGCCTCCATGCCATTTCCCCACTTCACTGTCACAGAAAATTCAGAATCTGCCTGCGGATACGGAAGCGGGATATTACCTGCGGTGAAAGCGGCACAGTAATCTCCCTTCTTTGTCAGAGTCACGGTCTGCGTACTTCCCAACGCCTCAACCGTACCCTGAACATTTCCGGTAAGTCTTGCGTCATAGATTGTGCCGCTCAGAGTATAATATTTGTATTTCTGTTCCCCGATGACCAGCGTTTTGTCAGTTTCGGAGCCGGCAGCCACCGTCCCGTCCCATGTTATGCCATCCAATGTCACTTTTACAGGGAATCCTGCATCTGCCTCCTTGATCAGAATGGGAATATCTGTTATCTTGAATGTACCGGCATAGGGAGGCGTTTCCTTCAGGGTAATCTGATACGTTTTTCCAAAAAGCTCCACAGTGCCTCTCATATCCCCAATAATCCTTGTATCGTTTATGGTACCGTTCAAGGTGTAAATCTTATATTTCTGTTCCCCGATAACCAGCGTCCTGCTGGCGCCGCTGCCGACGGTGTCGCCCTTCCATGTATTGCCGCCCGCCGTTACGGTGACAGACAACGCCACATTTTCATAGGTCTTTGGCAGCGGAATTTTCTCCATACGGAAAGTGCCGGAATAGGGCGCTTGGTACTTCAATGTCACCGTTTTCGACTGATCCAGCACTTGGACGTCGGCCGTCACATCCGCGGTAATCTTTGTGTCGTAGATTGTGCCCTCGATATTGTAATATTGGTACTTCTGCTCGCCAAAGACAACCGCAGGCGAAGCGTCGGAAAGCGAAACGCCCGTCTTGTTCAGCGTCTTATCCCCGAAAGTAATCGAAGCATCCGCAGAGGCTTTCTTCGGCATGACGACCGTCACCGAGAAATCGCCCCGGTACGGCTCTGTATCGCTCACCGCAAGCTCAACATTGCGCTTATTGCCCCCCCCAATTGAGAAAACCGCGCTGCATTTTTCCGTGATGGACGTATCGTAAACGGTTCCCTTGAAAACATAGCTTTCGCAGTCCTCCGGAAGCGGTTTTACGGTACAATTTGGCAGGACGGCGTTCTCACCGATCTTTATACTGCTGTTTGGGGCGCTGCCAATCAAAGCAGCGTCCTCATTCCTTCCGAAACCGATCGTACCGCCGTTGACGGTGCCGCCGTTAATGGCAATGACTCCGCATTCCATAGTCGGATTGCCAGCGGGACTGCCGTTGGGCCCCGCCCCGATATCAGCGGAGTTCAGCGTACCTTTTGCAGTGACGGTTCCGCCATTGATGGTAATGCTCTCCAGATGTCCGTGCAGACCGCCGC
Organism: uncultured bacterium; assembly: GCA_948467735.1. GTDB lineage: Bacteria > Bacillota > Clostridia > Lachnospirales > Lachnospiraceae > Acetatifactor. The sequence goes on along the minus strand of CAOKFN010000031.1, from coordinate 1,207 downwards.
CAATGCCTGCCGCGCCCCATCTCTCATTATCCATGCCTACACTGCCGGTGGCAGTGACGACGCCGCCGTTGATAATGACGCTGCCTGTACTACACAACATCGTACCGCCGATGCCGGGGCCGTTATATGTGCCTTTTGCATTGACGGTTCCGCTGTCGATGATAATCGTCCCCACGGTCTGCACATCCATAGTGGCGTTTCCTGTATATTTGCTTGCACCGATGCCTGCGGCTCCGCCGCCGCCGATGGCTGTAAGGCTGTGGGCGTCGCTGCCGTCAATACTCTGAATCCTCAGCGTGCAGCCCTTCGGAACCTTGATTGCCGCAGTACTCTCATAGCCCATCAGCGTGTTGTCGCCTTTCAGGGTCAGGTTCAGTGTGGCGTTATTTTGCAGTACAACGGTGCCTCTTGTACCTCCCCAGAGGGTCAGGTTCGAAATGGTCAGGTTTACGGTTACGCCGTCGATGGTCAGCGCACACTCCTCATTTTTCAGAGTGCCGGTAATCTCCTTATTGTTGTAGCTGCTCAGATTGCCGCTGTTGATTGTAATATCATTTTTCATCTCCACCGCTTCCATGGGCACGCTGGCTTCGTCCATCTGCCATTGCAGTTCCATACAGCGGGAAATATCCACCTGCTCCGCTTCCTCATCCGTCAGCGCCGTGTACAGGCCGAGAATCTCCTGAAGCCGCGCCTCCGCGTCCGCCCGGTTATCCTCCGTAACCTGTTCGGGCAGGGCGGCAATCAGCTCCTCAATCGGACAGATACGGCACTCGTAAGCGCATGCGCTTCCCGCCCCGTCCTCCTCCGGGCTGTAACCGCAGTCCTGCGTATGTCCGCTGTGATGAATACAGAGATTGACGCCGCTGCCGTCTATTCCATCAGCCACAGCGTTTTCTGTATACTGTTCTTCGACCTTCTGGTCTTCTGTCTCTTGGTCTTCTGCCTTCCATTCCTTGATCTTCTGTTCTTCTGCGCCGCCGACATCCGCCGTCTCCGCATAAGCAGCCATTCCCGGCGCAGGAAACGACAAAACTGCCGCCAGTACCGCCGCCAAAACACGTTTTCTTACCCTTCTCATATTTACCTCCTGTTTCTCTGCCCGAGAGCCCGTATACCTCTCTCATTCCTGTTCCATTTCAAGACGCAAAAAACCGCCGGAGAACAGGGCATCCCGCAAAGTACTCTGTTTTGGGTTCCCTCCTCC
>CAOKFN010000030.1 GCA_948467735.1 uncultured bacterium | reverse complement strand
TGCCCTTTGCCCAGAAACGCTCCCGGCTGCGGCGGACATACCAGTTGCTCATCTCGTCCGCAAAATCCTGCAGCGCCTTTGCTGCCTCGGGAATGCGGTACTGGTCAAGATTCCTGTCCACCTCTCCCACCACGGTGTTCAATCTGGAAAGCAGCCACTTATCCATCACCGTCAATTTATCGTAATCCAGCGTGTATTTCGACGAATCGAAATTGTCGATATTTGCGTAGAGCACATAAAAATAATAGGTATTCCACAGCTTATCCAAGAATTTATGCTGTCCCTCCAGCACCGTCTTTCCCGAGAACCGCTTGGGCAGCCAAGGGGCGGCGCTGGTATAAAAATACCACCGGATGGCGTCCGCGCCGTAATCCTTCAGCGCCTCAAAGGGATCCACCACATTGCCCTTGGATTTCGCCATCTTCTGTCCGTCCTCATCCATCACCAGCCCCAGCACAATGACATTCTCGTAAGGGGCTTTGTTAAAGAGCAGGGTGGATTCGGCCAGCAGGGAATAAAACCACCCCCTCGTCTGATCCACGGCCTCAGAGATAAACTGAGCCGGGAACTGCTGCTCGAACAGCTCTTTATTTTCAAAGGGATAATGATGCTGGGCAAAAGGCATGGCTCCGGAATCAAACCAGCAGTCAATCACCTCCGGCACCCGCTTCATGGTTTTCCCGCACTTAGGGCAGGGGAATGTGACGGCGTCGATGTAGGGCCTGTGCAGCTCCACGCTCTCTGCCTTTTCATCCCCGCACAGGGCGGCAAGCTCCTCCCTGCTTCCCACGCATTCCATATGCCCGCACTCGCATTCCCAAATATTCAGCGGCGTTCCCCAATAGCGGTTTCTGGAGACGCCCCAGTCTTGGATATTTTCCAGCCAGTTGCCGAAACGTCCCTCGCCGATGGTTGGCGGAATCCAGTTGATGGTCTTGTTATTGCGCACCAGATCATCCTTTACCGCAGTCATCTTGATAAACCATGATTCTCTTGCGTAATAAATCAGCGGCGTGCTGCAGCGCCAGCAGAAAGGATAATCATGCTCGAATTTCGGCGCGGAGAACAGTTTTCCCTCTTTGTCCAAATCCTTTAGAATCTCCGGGTCCGCATCCTTCACAAATTTCCCGGCATAAGGAGTCTCCTCCGTCATATTGCCTCTGCCGTCCACAAACTGCACAAAGGGCAGATCGTATTTTCTTCCCACATTGGCGTCGTCCTCGCCGAAGGCCGGGGCAATATGCACAATGCCCGTGCCGTCCGACATGGTCACATAGGAATCGCAGGTCACATAATGCCCTTTCTTCCCCTGCTTTGCCACAAATTCTCCCGTGCAGGCGAACAGCGGCTCGTATTCCCTGTGTTCCAAATCCTTTCCCGCATAAGTTTCCAGCACCTCATAGGCGGCTTCCCCCTCCTTCGCCAGACCTCCCAGCACATTGTCAAGAAGGGCCTTCGCCATATAATAAACATAGCCGTCCGCCGCCTTTACCTTCACATACGTCTCATCCGGATTCACGCACAGGGCCACATTGGAGGGCAGCGTCCAAGGGGTGGTCGTCCACGCGAGGAAATAAGCGTCCTCCCCCACGCACTTGAAACGGGCCACCGCCGAGCGCTCCTTCACCGCTTTATACCCCTGCGCCACCTCATGGCTGGAAAGAGGGGTTCCGCAGCGGGGGCAGTAAGGGACGATCTTGAAGCCCTTATACAGAAGCCCCTTATCCCAGATGGTTTTCAGGGCCCACCATTCGGACTCGATAAAATTATCGTCATAGGTCACATAGGGGTGATCCATATCCGCCCAGAATCCCACGGCCCCGGAGAATTCCTCCCACATTCCCTTATACTTCCACACGCTCTCCTTGCACTTGTCAATAAAGGGCGCCAGACCATATTCCTCAATCTGTTCCTTGCCGTCCAAGCCCAGAAGCTTCTCCACTTCCAGCTCCACGGGCAGGCCGTGGGTATCCCAGCCCGCCTTTCTGGGCACCATATACCCCTTCATGGTGCGGTATCTGGGAATCATATCCTTGATGGTTCTCGTCTCCACATGCCCGATGTGGGGCTTGCCGTTGGCAGTGGGGGGGCCGTCATAGAAGGTATAGACCGGGCCCTCCTTCCGGCTGTCGATGCTCTTTTGGAAAATGTCATTGTCCTTCCAGAAGGCCTCCACAGCCCTTTCACGTTCCTGAAAATTAGAATTGGCGGAAACTTGCTTGTACATTTCTTTCTTCCTTTCTTTCTACATTTATTTTCTTACGAATCCATGTTCCGAAAATCGGTAGCATGCCGCGCAGGCACAAAAAAAGCCCCGTCCCGTAAAAGGACGAGGCCCCGAATTTTCGGATACTCGCTGTACCACCTGTTACCTCATACGTTCCCACAGCCGTTTCCTGCCGGAAAACTCCCTTGCTGCGAAACGCCTTTTTGCGCTTTCATAAAAGCCTTTACTCGCTTTCACGAACGGCTCTTCGCGCCTTTGCAAACGTCCTTTCGCACCCTCGCAAACGCCTTTCACACCCTCGCAAACGCCTTTCACACCTTTGCAAATGCCCTTTCGCGAACATCTCTTCGCACCTTTGCAAATGCGCTCTTGCTCCTTCGCAAAAGCCTCCGCCGGTCTGTCGGAATGATATGCCTTCCCGTAACGGAGGAATGCCGTCCAAGACTACCGGGGCAGAGCTGTTACTCATGGCGGAGCCTTTCATCCTTCTGCCCCCATGCCAGCTGTCCTTCCTTTGGCCCTGACTGCTCGGAAGTGATTTTCATTGTCCCCCTACCGGCACCGGCCTCCCACCCACGCCGGCTCGCTGCTGCTTTCCTGAGACAACTACTCTCTTCGTCATCGCATTTACTTCATTTGATAACATATTATAACGATGTTTTCTAATTTGTCAAGAGCTTCGTGAACAATCGCGGGAACCAATTCGCAGAATTTTTCCTGCCCCCAGAACGCCGGCGGCAATATGGAACGGAACATAAATATATAAATACCGCGCCCTTGCCTCAAACAATAATCCAAATAAAGTCAGCCCCATCATGGAGCAAAGCATCGAAGCAAGCACGGGATCCGCTTTTTTCCTATATCCAATCACTCCGAGAGACGCCGCCAGAACGCATAACCATATCCCCTGTCTGAAGGTCTCGTTCAGAGCGTTCGCCATGCCGTCGCCCCATATGACGTTTCTAAGCGTCGGCGAAATCAGTTTATTTTTCTGTTCATAAATATAACCGAAAAAATTCCCTTCCTGCTTCCACGCGAAAGTCCCGTCCCCATAATCCGTCAGAAGCTTTCGGACAAGATGAACGCCCAAGCCCCCTGCTCCCATTTCTCTCAGCCGCCGCCCTATCACTTCCATATTCGCTTCCGTCCTCTGGGCCTTTGTAGGAAAACTCCTTGAAAAATCCACATCCTCTTCCAGATAAGCGCCATTATTTTCCGTGTTAAGCCCCATCATGGCAAAATGAGACATTCCGAAGGCCTTTTCCTTATCCAGCTGCCTTGTAATATCCCTCACAAGGAAGCTCTGAAGAAGCGCCCCCAGAAAAATTCCCGCCAATGCATACATCAGCCCCAGTCTCTTTATCTTCCCTTTGGCGGCTCCGCTATTCTCCTCCACGGCTTTGGGGCTGCGAGTAAAAATTTCTACGATCACGACGGCAATAAAAACAATAAAAATCTGAGGTTTTATATGATATCCCAGACAAGAAAGCAGGCCCAGCAAAACCCATTTCAGCCCGACCCGCCTCCCGTTCTGCAGCTTCCTATATAAATACAATATCGCCGTAGGAAAAAAGAGCCCCATAGAATCGGAATAAGGAATCAACAGCCAGCCGCTGGTTCCGACCAGCGCCAGATAACAGAACCAGCCGCACCATGCCCCCCAATATCCCGTAAAACCATGCACAAGCTTAAACAGCAGATATCCCGTCCAGCCGGACAAAAAACACTGTACACATAATATTCCCATAATTCCTTCCTGTACATCCAAAACGCCGAAATACAGATCCGCTTTTTTGATAAGGGAAAAAATGGCCAGCAGCAATGTATTGTTAGGATAATTGGAAAAATATACCGTGTTCAGCAGGGGTTGTCCTTCCGCAAGCCGAAACGTATCCCGAATAATCATTGCAACGTCCCATTCCGTATAAAAGTATGCGTTATAGCAGATATATATCTGTACAAAAATCAATAGAATTGTCAGCCAAAGAATAGCCTTTGAAGAATATTTTTCCAGAATACCGCTGCTTTTCCTGAATTTCCTCTGTCCGAAAGCCAATCCCGCCCCCGCGGATATCCCTAAACAGAGCAGCAGCCCGTTTCCCATCAAAAAGATACGCTGATAGGAATAGCTTATCCACCCCGAACAAAACACTAGGAGAATGACAATAAACCCCATTACAAAAGAAAAGGCATACACCACAATCTTGCAAAAAGCTGAACACTCCTTCTGTTGTTCGGGCATTATCTCATTCTCCTCCGCACAAATTTTCCGGCAAGTCAGATATTTCCGCGTCCGCCGCCGTCTGCGGCAGCCCGCGATTCTTTGATCAGCACCGCGTTCGCCACCTTACACATGCTTTCAAAAAGCTGGGTGGGCAGCTTGGGAAAATGCTTCAAATTCACACATTCCTCCGCCAGAATAATACCCGCCAGCTTCCCGTCCTCATCCCGAAGAAGATGCTGTATCACGCTCTTCACCCCGTTATCATGAAAAACCGCATAGACCTCGGGAAGATTAAATTCCAGCATATTGGTATTGGTAATGGTCAGCATATCCTCCTGAAACATATCCAGATACCCTTCATACTCCAAAAGCGTCCGCTCTCCCTCCGTCCCCGGACGCCCCTTAGGACTTAAGGCCGTCAGCGCCAAATCCTTCCCCCACAGCACAATCAGCCTGTCGATCGTCAACACGGAAACAGCGTGATCCAATAATGCCTGCATCGAAGAGCTGCCCTTTAAAACGGTTTCCGCCAGCAGATCATTAAAACGTTTCAAATCCTTTTCCGAATAAAAGCTGTCGCGAATTTCCATCATATCGCAGTCGTCTTCCGACATATGAAACTGGCCGTGCTTTTCTTCCATGTATATAATAAAACGGTTTTTGCCCTTCTGCTTTGCTATATAAAGCGCCTTGTCCGCAATCCTGACAAGCTCCTTATACTGGCCGGAGTCAATTCCGCTTCGGGAAGCGCCGATAGAACAGGAAATCCGGTTGACACCCAGTTTATCCTGAAACAATGACGCCACATTGGTCTTAATGGTCCTAAGATAATTGCGCAGCCCCGCTTCATCCCCGAAATCCTTAATTACCGCCATGAACTCATCCCCGCCCACGCGGCCCGCGGCTCCGTTTTCTCCGATGGTCTTCTTCATCACTTCCGCCACGGCGGTAATAACTTTATCCCCGAACAAATGCCCATAGGTATCGTTCACCGTCTTGAAATTGTCCACGTCCAGCATGACAATGGAAACCTGACCGCCCGCCTTTACCGACGCCTCCGCATAATCCGTGATGGCTCTCTTGTTCAATATCTTGGTCATGCCGTCCACTTGGGTTCCCTCTACGAAATCATCCACATCGTTCCCCGTCTGTTCATTAATGACATACCATGTGCCTATTACCGTTTTCTCGTCCCCATACATTCTGGGCAGAAATTTAATCTTATAGGCATCCTGAGTCCCGCCCCTTGTGAGAATGCTCCCATGAAAAGAAAAATTCTGGATCTGCTCCTCCTGACGCATGGCCGCGCAGAATAATTCAAAAATATCCTTATCCCTGCCCTCAACCATCTTCTTTTGCACAACCTCCGCCATCCATTCCTCCAGCGGCTGATTGTAAACCTCTATCACCTGCCCGTAATCCATCCAGAACATTCTAAATTCATCCGTAACGGGCTTGTAAGTAAAAAGGACCTTGCCGCTGACCGTCAGATAATCCTGCAGCACGGCGCATTTCTCATTGACCCGAACCAGCTTTCGCTCCCCGTCGGACACATTCTGAAACTCGATGCGATAATGTTCGGAATCGCCGCAGTCCTCTACGCTGACCAAAAACCTCTCATACTCTCCCTGTGCGTTGATGACATGAACGCACTCATCCACACAGCCACCCCCCGGCTCCACACACCTGCGAACCGCATCTTCCAGACGCTTTACATCCTCCTGCCGTATCATTTTATGCAGCGAGCAATACACATACGCCCCCATAAAGTCATACATCTGCCTGTTGCCGTCTGTCAGCATAAGGAATTTGTCAAATCTGCCGGCCGGAAATACTGCATCTATTGTTGATTCCATCTAATTGTACAAACCTCCTTGCTCTTGTGACAGCATGCCGCTTATATAAATTTATTTTATCAAAAAGCGCGTGAAAAGTAAAGAAGATTCCTTGGCGCCTAAAAATTTCACGATTTTTCTTTTTTTATCCATCAGGATGTGTTACAATACGACTTAAGCAAGGGAGGGAAGCTATGTTATTCGCAGAATTTGAACGAAAAAAGGACGAAAAAATAAACGGGGTGATTTACGACATGTCGCCCTCGCCCGGATACAGGCATTGCATTATCAACGGCAATATTTACAGGATCATTGCAAACGGCTTGAAGAACAGCATATGCTTTGCCTCGATAGAAAATCTGGACTTCAAATACCATCCTGAGGTAAACGACGATTATCTATGTCCGGATATCATGATTGTCTGCGATCGGAAACATTTAAAAGGCGGAGCCTACAGCGGAACGCCCAAATTTATCGCGGAAACCTTAAGCCCTTCAACGGCCAAAAAGGTCAAAACGGAGAAAAAAGATATTTACGAGGCCGCCGGGGTGGAGGAATACTGGATTGTATCGCCGCAGGGTTCCGTGGAAATCTATTATCTGGAAGACGGAAGGTATGTTTTATATCAAAACTATCTGCTGGAGCCCGATAAAGAAGACGAGGATTACAACGCCGAAACCGAAATATGCCTGAAAGCATTTCCCCACATCAAGATGACGCTGGGGGAGATATTTGAAGGGCTGAACGAATAAACGCCGGAATATGGCAGAAAAGAGGAAATTATGGACAGACAGAATCTCACATTGATGACCGATCTCTACGAGCTTACCATGATGCAGGGATATTTCAAGAATAACTCCCGCAACGAAATGGTAATTTTTGACGCCTTTTACCGCAATAACCCCTGCGAGGGCGGATACGCCATCTCCGCCGGCTTGGAACAGGTCATCCAATACATTCGCGAACTTCGTTTTGAAGGCGAAGACATCGATTATCTGGCGTCGCTGGGCATCTTTGCGCCGGATTTTCTGGAATACCTGCGCACCTTCCGGTTTTCCGGCGACATTTACGCCATTCCCGAAGGCACCGTCATGTTCCCCCGGGAACCGATTATCAAAGTCGTGGCGCCGATTATGGAAGCCCAGCTGGTAGAAACCGCCATCCTGAATATCATCAACCACCAGAGCCTGATTGCCACCAAAGCGGCAAGGGTCTGCTATGCGGCCAAGGGCGACGGCGTGATGGAATTCGGCCTGCGCCGGGCTCAGGGACCGGACGCGGGCACTTACGGCGCAAGGGCCGCCATGATCGGCGGATGCATCGGCACCAGCAACGTACTCTGCGGCCAGCTCTTTGACGTGCCCGTGAAAGGCACCCACGCCCACAGCTGGATTATGAGCTTCCCCGACGAGTATACCGCCTTTAAGACCTACGCGGATCTGTACCCTTCCGCCTGCATTCTGCTGGCGGATACTTACGACACCTTAAAGTCAGGCGTTCCCAACGCCATCAGGGTATTTACCGAAATGCGGGAGGCGGGCATTCCCCTGACCTTTTACGGAATCCGCTTAGACAGCGGCGACCTTGCCTACCTCTCCAAGAAAGCCCGGAAAATGTTGGACGCCGCCGGATTCCCCGACGCGGTCATCTCCGCCTCCAACGATCTGGACGAATACCTGATTGACAGCTTGAAGGCTCAGGGCGCCGCCATCACCTCTTGGGGCGTGGGCACGAACCTGATTACCTCCAAGGACAATCCCTCCTTCGGCGGCGTATACAAGCTTGCCGCCATCCGGGGAGAGGACGGACGGTTCATCCCTAAAATAAAGCTGTCCGAGAATACCGAAAAAGTCACCAATCCCGGTGACAAGAAGATTTACCGGGTCTACGAAAAAGAGACCGGCAAAATCAAAGCGGATCTCATCTGCCTGACGGAAGAAGAATATAAGGAAGAGGATGATTTGATTCTTTTCGACCCCATGGAGCCTTGGAAGAAGACAAGGTTAGAAGGCGGTTCTTACACCCTGCGTCCCATCCTGAAACAGATTTTTAAACAGGGAGAATGCTGCTATACTTCTCCCAAGGTCATGGATATCCGGGCCTACTGCCAGAAGGAGCTGGATACCCTCTGGGACGAGACAAAGCGTCTGGTAAACCCGAATAAAGTGTATGTGGACTTGTCCCAGAAATTGTACGATACCAAGATTGAACTGCTGAAACAGCTTTCTTAACCGAATGTTTTCAGCCGTCATATACCGAAGGGAAGAATCCTATGGACTCTTCCCTTTTTCCATCCGCCGCTGCGGCATGCTTCAGCGCCTGCCGATTCTCCTCCCTGTCCGCCCCATCCCTGACAAACCCTTCCGCTTCCCCGCCGCCCAGAGATATATCCCCGCCCCAAGCGCTCCGACCGCCGTGCAGAGAATCCCCAGCTTTATGGGTGCGTACACATAATCAAAACGAATCTCGTTCCTGCCCTCGCCTATCTTCACCGCCATCAATCCGTTGATATTGAAAATCCGCGCTTCCTCGCCGTTTACCCTAGCCTTCCAAGACTTATCGTAAGGCACGCTGAAAAACGCAAATTTCTCCCGATTTCCATTGATCACGGCCGCGAAATAATTATCCCCCTGTTCAAACTGCTCGCTGCACTCGTCCCTATGAGCGCCAACTGCCTCCGCAAGATATTCCGGTCCCACTTCCTCCGAGTCAAAATGCCTTAAGCATGAGCTGACCTCTCCTTCATCCTCATCCTCCACAATCAGCGCCCGAAGCATTACAATGGGCTTTTGAGTCGGCTCATAATGTTTAAATTCGCTTCTTGTCAAATAAGAATCATAAGTGAACCCCACGGGCAGCGCATTCTGATTTTCATACTGTATCAATTTCTGTCCGTTGGAATTCTCTATTTCACCCACATAAAGATATTCCCCATGCTCCATTGCAGAATAAATATACCTTGCTCCCAGCAGTTCCCTGACGCCTGTGTATCCGCCGTTGCTCCAAGTCCAGCGGCCTATGTCCAGCTGATCATAAAATTCCGTTATGCTTGGATGAACCGTACTGTTAAAAGAATTAATGGAAGGCAGTGCATTTGTCATGGCTATATTATAATAGGTATGTCCGATGCCCTCGTCAAAATAATAGCGGTACGGCAGGACCTCCCTCTCCATACCCTCCGGATATTCCGTCAAATATGCCGCCACACTTTCGGAAAAGGAAGCCTCATAACTATGGAAATCAATGCCCGTATTATCCGGCGTCATTCTGTATTTATACACCACAAAAGCCAGCGTAAAGACGCAGAATCCCATGGTGCCCGCAATATATGCCTTCATTCGGTACTTTGGCTTTATCAGCACAAACAAGCAGGACAATACCGCCCCCGCCAAGGCCGCGGCTGTGAGCAGGATGAATCTTTTTTCATAATAAATCAAATACTCCCCTTCTCTGTTCCACTTCGCCGCTTTCAATACCCATACATAAAACACGAAAATCAAAAGCGTGATGAAAAGAGCCGCCTTTATTCGATACCTTTTAGGTTCTTCCAATACCTTTCCAGTAACCAACGCCATAAATACAATCATCATATAATACCAGCGCCGGTAGCCCCCGCTGCTGAAGGACGTAAACACACTATTCAATATCGGCACCGCCGCCATAAAAAAGCAGATTTTCAGCATGGAAGCAGTCCAATCCTTCTTAGAGAGCAGATACGCAATCACAAAGGTCATCCCAAACATGGGCAGATACGCCATATTGGTCATCCAGTCCCCGGTCACTACACAGGAATAGCTGTTCATGCCCTCGGCAGGCGTGAAAAACGCCTTGATCAGCCCCAGCCAGTCCCTTGTGGACATCGTCAGATACGCATTGGCGTCAATATGGTTTGCAATTCTGGAATTTGCCAGAATCCCGGAAATTGACGGCACCAGAAGGATCCCCGAAACCGCCGTGCCTATGGCCCCCTCCAGCATACAGGATGCGGCGGCCCACAAACACTCCTTCACTTTTTTCTTTTCCGCCCCCTTCCCCGCACATACCGGATAGAGATAGCGAACCACATAATATATCACCAAGAATATGACTTCTCCCACAAAAAACACAAAGTTGCAGAGCGCGTTGATTGTGCAGGCACACAGCAGGCGGCCATGCTTCTTTTCTTCCACTAATTCTTCCAAGCCAATCAAAAGAAGGGGAAACAGCGCTGCCTGATCCTGAAAATGATAGAATACGATGCTGCCGCACTGGAAGCCCGAAAAGGCATACAGAAGCGACGCGGTCAGTATCACCGTTTTCTGATTCAAATGACGTTCAAACCAGCAGGCGGAAACGGCTCCCGCCACGGCATATTTCAAGATAATTATCCAGCCCATAACCTGCGGAACGCTGTCCGCCGGAAACAGCAGCGAAATCCAGAAAAATACGCTCCCCACATTATAAAAGCTGAATGTCTCCAAAAAATTGCTGCCGATATCAATGCCCCAGTTCCACAAAAGATTCCCTGACTTGACCGCGTCGTTCATGAACATATTAAAGGCAATTTCCTGTCCGTTAAAATCATGGGACAAAGCAAAATATCCGTTATCGCTTACTATAAATGTCCCAACCGCAATCAGTCCGACCGCCAAATTGAGCAGAAACGCCGCCAGCCAGCAGGGCATAGCGCTCATCTTTTTCCATATTTTACTCATATCACACCCGCACTTCCAGACATGCATTTTTGTTCTGACAACAATATTTCCCGGCATGTCCCCAATTTAGTTCCATGCCGGGAAATCTATACCTCTTATTTCTTCCTGACGCCAGAATATTGGTCATATTGGGCTTTGGTGCCGTCCGGCAGTATCACTTCGCCGTAGCGCATCACGCCGGTGACGTCGTCAAAGTAATATTCCTCTCCATTGATGACCACCTGCCCCTTCTGCATAATACCGGTTACTTCGTCATAATAATACCACTTGCCGTCATGCATGAGCTTGCCCTTTTCCATCCAGCCCTCATAAGGATGATAATAATACCAATTGCCGTCCCGCTCTACCTCACCCTTCTGCATAATACCCGTTACTTCGTCATAATAATACCAGTTCCCGTCATGATAGACAGAACCCTTCAGCATAACGCCCTTTTTCAGATTGTCATTCATGCCGTCTAAGACTTCATCCTCGCCCGTGGCATAATAATACCAGTTGTCAATTCCTTCCGCCTCGTTTTTGTAATTCCACTCTCCAATGGCCATTTCGCCCGAGTATATGTCAAAGCGATACCACTGGCCGTCTATATACTGCTCCCCGTACCTCATGATGCCATAGGTTCTGTCATAGAACACCCATTTGGAGCCTTCGCCGTGATCACGGTATACATCCCAGTCATCCGGTATTGCCCCTTCCTTGGGAATATTGACAAAGCCCTTGATCATAGCGCCATAGGTCTTGTCAAAATAATACCAGCCATTGGAATTCAAATGCTCTCCCTTAATCATGCGGCCTTTATCGTCATAACGGACCCACTTGCCCGTGCCGTCCTCTCTGTCCGCGAACTTGCCCGCGTCAGATACCTGATACACATCCTTGGACACGGCTTTGGCGCCCTGATTAACCTGATCCAGCCAATACCAGCCGTCCGACGCCGGGTCGTAAATTTCCTTGCCCCTGTATACTTCGGGATCCTCTCCCGGCCGATACCCCTGCCGAACGTTATTCTCATACCAGAACTCCTTCTGATTCATGGTGTACCAGCCATTGTATTCAAAATGGTCAACCTTGTCCTTCTGGGGATCATACGTCCATCCCGCCGCATAATAACGGTCCATAATGGTCTTCACCGCTTCCGGATCCGACACGGTCAATACGCTTCCATGCCTTGTTGCGATCTCATTGCCATCCACATCATAGGTATGTATCATCGTATAATTCTTCAGACCGTTCATATCATAAGTATAGGTAAGCCAAGGCTCATCCACCGCATTGGAGCGAAATACATGAACGCCTGTCCTTCCGTCCGGATTCCCGTCCCTGTCCGCGTCATATGCCGCAAGCCTGTCCGCATAGAAGAAATATGTGCCGTCGTGCCGGGTCAGGCAGGGTCCCTCAAAACCGGACACCAGATTTTCATTTATCAGCGTCCACTTATCAGGATTGCCGCACTCCGCAATATTGTCAATGCTCCAAAGCTCCTCAATGGCGCCGTATCTCTTGATGCTGAGATAGTATTTCCCGTTCTCTTTATAAAGGGAACCGTCAATCCTGTCCCTGCAGGGATTCCCGTTTTCATCCACCGTCATCTCGTTGTCGGGCAGACGTATCGCCACGGCGTCGTCATAGGATACGGTAAAGGGCTCCCCCTTTTCCGCCGTATTGGACAGCTTGTCATTGTCGGGAATCAGACCCGTTACCTTCACCAGATAAGGCGTCATCACATCACCCTTATCCCCATGCCATTCGGCATAATACCCCATGCTGAGCACAATATAAACCGTCCCGTCGTCGTCCACAAACAAATCCGGCGCCACGGCGTCCCATGTCTTATTATTTTCCGAGCCGCCTTTTCCATAGGGAAGCTCATCCGATTTCACCCTCACCTTGGCATCTGCCTTATCAACGGTCTGTCCGCTTCTGGGAAAGCTCCAATGAACAAGATCCTTGGAATAACCGATATTAGGGATAAATACGCTCTCGCCGTTCTCCTGTGTGGAATATCCCGACATTGTCCAGAAAAATCCATCCTTATAAATCAGCGCCGGATCGTGAAGCGTGGAAATCTTCCAGTCCTTGTCCAGCGGATGAGTGGGCCTGACATTCAAATGGGGACTGTCGGTAGTCCAGCTTTCATTCCTGTCATTGGGAGTGGAATCCTGATACGCGACCCCAATCTTCCTAAAGTCCACGCCGTTAAACGATACATAAAGCGTATCCGTCATATCCTCCTCGCTGGTGAAAAAAATGCCCAGCATCACTTCCGACGGCATCTGCGCCTCTTCCGCAGCCACACTTACAGTCGGCGCCGCCCATAAAGTCGCGGCGCACATGGCGGCTGACAACGCCGCGCTGCTAAACCTTCTGGCAATTACCTTCGCTGTTTTGGCCATATGAAAATCATCCTTTCTTAATAAATTATTGGTTTTGATTCCGTATTTATTATATAGTGTATCATTTTTATTGTCAATCTATATGGGACCTGCATTTTCAAAGGCTTGCCCTGAAGTGCCCAAAAGCCCGTTTCTGCGCCGAAGAGCCATTTTCTGCCAAGCCGGATTCCATGCAGGCTGACGCAATACCGGGCCCTGTCCTGCTTTCATTACGGACTCTGCGGAAGCTGGAAATTCAGCGCGGGCACATTGGTATGATTCCCCACCGCACTGTTAAAATATTCGCTGAAATTCTCAACGGAAAATTCCGTGCAGTCCAAAATTACATTGTCAATCAAATCATTGCAATAACAGTCCGTCCCTATATAAATTCCCGAATAATGCTTCCCAGAAATCATGTTTCTGGCAATGATATTCTCATAATCCGCCGTAAAGTCAAGTCCCTTGATTACCTGATCGGGCCTGCTGGCATGTCCCAGCTCCACCCCAAAACCATGATAGGCATGATTCTGCCCCCGATTGTTATCCGTCACCATATTGCACAAAATCAGATTGCGGTATCCAGAGCGGACCATCTTTATCCCGCTGCCGTCGTTGCCGCACACCAAATTATTAAAAATAATATTATACGCCGCATTATCAAGGGACACGCCGGGAAGCTTCGCCGTGGAAGAACCATCCTCAAGCCTGCCAAGTCCAAGGACAAAGTCCTTCTCCAAATCTTCATCGGACTGGCGGTTTCTGCTGCCGTTGCGCTCAATGGTGCTGCCGCTGACGTAAACGCCGAAGGTTCCGAAATCCAGACACATTCCTTCCTTTTCATTATCCTTTATGTCACAGTCCAGAATATAACATAAATACGCGCCGTCCAGATAAATGCCCGAGGAATAATTCTCGGAAATCACATTGTCCTTTATAACAATATTATGAGGCGCGTCCATCATATCCTGCAGGTACTCGTCCTTGCCGTATTCCTGCTCATACGGCACATACGGATCATCCAGATTTACCGAACATAACACCAGTCCGGCGCCCAGATTTCTGGTTCCACGGTTATTGTAAATATAGTTATGCTGAATAATGCAGTCTGAAATATTTCCCTCGAAAAAAATACCGCCCTTTGCATTATCATGGATACGATTGCCCACTATATTGACGGACTGATTCGTCCCCATCACAAAAACAGGCTTATATCCCGCATTGGCCACTTCGTTTTGACGCAGAAGCACATTGCTGCATCCTACGATATAGATTCCCCGCTCAAACCCTTTGGTCAGCAGTACATTCTGCAGCAGGACGTTTTCGACTCCTTCCATGAGAATGGCATATTCTATGGGATTCTCAGCTATAATCTCAACGCCCCCCCCATCCAGACTAATATTGGAGGGCAGATGGATTGTCTCGTCGAGCAGCAGCTGCTTTGAACGAACCTCTATATTGCAGTTCCCGTGTTCCCGCAGGAAAACATTCAGCTCCGACGCCTTTGTGCCCGTAAATTCAACGTTTTTGTCAAAGCTCATCACCGCTTTGTCCACCGCCAGCATGGACTTGTTATATGCCGCCTTCCAGTTGAATTCCGGCGTTTCCAGAAACGCGCCGTCCACCCCCGCGGCCTCCATTTTCAGCATTACCTGAAGATCCTTCATCTTCTCGGCGGCATCCTGAGCGTTCATTCGTTCCAGCCCCGGAAGGGCGTATTCCTCCAATATGCTTCTCTTATCCTCTTCCTTTACCTGTATGTCCTCCGACCTTACATACATTTCCGGATAGCCTTCCACACTGTATTCAAAATCATTTTCCAAAATCAGGAATTCCCTTTCCGGAGCGAAGGCTTGTTCGGGAGGGGCGGTCGGATCTGATACGGCGGTCGGCTGAGGCGTTTCCATATTCTCCTGTGTCTCCCCGTTTCCGTATCCTTCATAGCACAGCCAAAGCGCCGCCGTCATGTACGCGGCCATAACGGCCGCTAAAACATATTTTTTCTTCATTGTTTCCTCACTTCCGTACAGCACAGCCGGCCTACTTCAATCCCAAGTACTTTTCCCAATATTCCAGCGTCCTCAGCTTCAGCCCTTCCTGACGGTAAGCCTGCTGGGCCTTTGGCAGCCTTCGGGATAATTTTGCTGCCAGCTTCAGGGTCTTAAAAATACATCTCCACGATTCCTTCCCCGACTTCTCCGTCACAAACGCCTTCCTTGAAGCCGCGTCGTAATGCATCACCCGCCTCTTGCGATAGAACATGACGGACCGAAGATTATTTACCGGCACGATGGCCTCCCCCCTTGCGGGAAGCAGCAGACCGTTCAGGGTAAGAATTCTCTTGATGCGCGCCTTCTTCGTATCAAGAAGATGGATGCTGTCGTCAAACCTTGGATAATGAAAGCGCATATCCAGCTCCTTCAGTTCCACCGCCTTATAACCGGCCGCCATGATCTGTCGGTGCAGCGCCTCGCCGTCCTGCTCCATCAGCCACCGGGGGCCCTTTAGAAAATCTTCTATTCCCTGAAGGTACAGATCCACGTTTTTATACCGGTAGAACATGATTTCTTCCTTGCAGAAGGTCATGACATTTTTTTTCAGCTGCTTCGTCCCATAGTAAGGACAGTGGAAAGCATTGTCAATCAGCTGGTTCCTGATAATATAATATTGCAGAAAGGAGGAATATTTGTATTCAAAAGGCTCATGCCATACGCAGATGCCGTTCATCAGGATTAAGGTCTTCATATTGCGCAGACCGTATTCCACGTCGTCCCCCCGGATAAAAATCGGCAGGGGCAGATTGTCTGCCGCGGCCGTCTCTATAGGGAAACAGCAGTACCACCACGCGTTGTACTCCGCAGACTCCTCATGCTCGTTATACAGACAGCTGCTCAAATACCGCAGGTCCAAGTTCGATTTCAGGGAATCCAGCCTCCCCCCGTTCCAGACCGCGCCGCTTTCCACCTGAATGCTCTGCTGATCCCGCCGAAGCATGGCTCCTCCGATAAAGGCGCCCAGATATTCCTCCTTCACAAGCGTCAGCACGCGCCAAGTCTTGACGACCGCCTCCGGCTCTATCACCACATCATCATCCATCAGCAGGGCATGGGTGACGGACTGCCCTTCCCTTCGCATCTCAATCAGATTTCTGGTAAAACCTCCCGCCCCCCCAAGATTGCGGTTGGGAAAGATGTGAATATGCTCCGTCTGTAATTTATCCATATCCAGCGTCCTGCCATTGTCGGACACATATACCTCCAAATGCCCATACATAGGACTTTGGGGATTCTCCAGAACACACTCCCTTAAGATTTTCAGGTTCTTTTCGACAAACGCCTCCCTGCGGAATGTACAGATGCCGATTCCCACGACGACGTCTCTCTGTTCCTCGTCCGGAATATCGCTGATATAAGCGCCCCCATACAGCACGCAGTCACTTTGCGCCTCCAGCTCGAAATAATACATCCCCCTGCTGTCCCCGGCAGGAAAATCAAAGCGAAACTCCTGTTCCTCCAAGGCTTCCACAACCTGTTCGGCCAAGACGGTTCTAAATATATTGTCGTAAATCTTCTCCTCCGTGCAGAGCGTAACCTTTACCCTTCCCGAAAGACGCAGGCAGAGTGAAAGCTCCCGCAGAATGGTATATTTTCTCCACTTGTCCATGGAAAAGCCGTTAAAATAAGTATCGAACCAAGCCCTGCCATCCTTAGCGATACAAAGCCTATGTGCCATGCCGTCATATCTTACCAGCTTTCGGTTCCGGACGGCCTCCTCCGCTTTGAGCAGCGCCAAGTCCGTATCTCCCGCTCTTTCCGGCCATATGCTTTTCCTTCTGCGGAAATACAAGGCTTCTTCCGTACACCTCCCCACCTGCGGAAACAATACTTCCTGAATCTTCATACCCTGAAATCCTCCCTGTCGGCCCGCATTCCCTCACAGGGGAACGCCCCCATTTCTTTTTCGCATAATTCAAGCGCAGCGGCGATGACCTTATCCATATCATAATACTGATACCCGCCAAGCCTGCCGCCGAAAATAATCCGCTCCTCCTTGTCAGCCATTTCCCGATATCGCTTATAAAGAGCGTTGTTTTTCTCATTATTCACAGGATAATAAGGCTCGTCCCCCTTTTTCCACTCGCTGGAATACTCCCGGGAAATCACAGTGACGGGCTGCTTTCCGAACTCAAAATGCTTATGCTCGATGATTCTGGTATATGGAACCTCCCGTTCCGTGTAATTCACCACCGCGTTCCCCTGATAATTCTCCATTTCCAGCTCCTCCGTCTCAAAGCGGACGGAGCGGTATTCCAGCACCCCGAGGCAGTAATCATAATACTGATCAATCATGCCCGTATAGATGATTTTCCCTGCAAGGGCGTCCAATTCCTGCCTGTGGGCCAGATAATCCACTCCAAGGCGGACCTCGGTTCCCTCCAGCATCCTCTCCACAAGCTTGGTATAGCCCCCTATGGGAATGCCCTGATACCTGTCGTTAAAATAATTATTGTCATAGGTGAACCGCAGGGGCAGCCGCCTGATAATAAAGGAGGGCAGATCCTTACAGTCGCGTCCCCACTGCTTTTCCGTATATCCCTTAATCAATTTCTCATACACATCCCATCCCACCAGCGACAATGCCTGTTCCTCTAGGTTCTTAGGCTCCTTGATATGCAGGTCCGCAATCTGGGACGCAATGATATCCTGCGCCTCCTTGGGCGTGGCAATCCCCCACATTCTGCTGAAGGTATTCATATTAAAGGGCAGGTTATAAAGCTCCCCTTTGTAACGGGCTATGGGTGAATTGATATAATTGTTAAACTCCCCGAACCGATTCACATACTCCCACACCCTTTTGTCGGAAGTATGGAAGATATGCGCCCCGTACTTATGAACCTGAATTCCGCTGATTTCCTCGGAGTAAATATTCCCCGCGATATGATTCCTTTTCTCCACCACAAGGCATGTCCTGCCCCGTCTCTTTGCCTCCTGCGCGAACACCGCCCCGTACAGCCCCGCGCCCACAATCAGATAATCGTATTTCATATTGATACCTCCTCCAAGCTTTTTCCGTCCGCAAAAGCTTCTATCCGCCATTTATGTTCAAAGATACAGGGGCCGAATTCATCCGAGACATAATCCCTGACGGTAATCTGTAGAATGTTCCTCACATTGTCGTACAATTCGCCCTCCGCCCCATTGATTCCCACATCCAAGTAATATTTTCCGGGAAGCAGCATCAAACGGTCGATCTTCATGGTCACTTGGCCCGCATGCCCCAGCTCAGGCAGGGAATCCCCCGCCCTGCACAGACAGCTGCCATAGCAGTACTGCCAGTTGTCTCTGACAAAATCCATGTTAAAGTTCACCTTGGGCTTTTCCATTTCCGTGGCATACCCGCACACAAGAGTCACCTCGTCCCCCGTGTCAAATATCTGACAGGGCTTCCCGTTCTTATCCAAAAGCTCCACCTTGGTAAAATACACCTCGTGGGTTCCGTCCCGTCTGGCTTCCGGATGTACGTTTTTGGTCAGCTCCAAAATAGAACGTCCGCTGTCTCCCACAAGCCTTTCTTCGCTTTCCTTTGCCAGCCTCGCGATGCGTTCATCCTCCATGGAATCCAGATAATGCATCCCCACCGGCCTTGGGGGACCGTCCTCCCGTATTTTCCCGTCCTCCAGCCAAATCAGCCGGTCACAGATGCTGTATATCTGTTCCATGGAATGGGACACGATCACAATGGTGGTTCCCTGCTCCTTGATTTCTTTCAGGCGCTCAAAACACTTCTTCTGGAAGCTCACATCCCCCACCGCCAGAATTTCGTCAATCAAAAGCACCGCCGCATTCACATTGATAGCCACCGCGAAGGCAAGACGCATATACATACCCGACGAATAAGTCCTCACAGGATTGTCAATAAAATCTTCCAGCTCCGAAAAGCGGATGATTCCGTCCAGCCTGCCGTCAATCTCCTCCTTGGACAGCCCGAAAATCGTAGCGTTGATATAAATATTTTCCCTGCCGCTCATATCGGGATGAAATCCCGCGCCTAACTCAATCAGGCTCGACACACGTCCCCTCACCGTCACCGTCCCGGCATTGGGCCGCAGTATCCTCGAAAGCAGCTTGAGCAGAGTGCTCTTGCCGCAGCCGTTTCTGCCGATAAAGCCCACCGTCTGGCCCTTGGGAACCTGAAAGCTGACGCCCTGTAATATCATCCGGTTTTCATACCGATTGCGCCCCGTAAAGAGCACCTTTTCCTTCAGAGTGTCCCCCTTGTCCATATAAACCCTGAAATGCTTTTCCACATCCTTGACATCAATCACCCAATCGTCCATCAAAGCTCCTCCGCAAATCTGTCTTCCAGCCTGCAAAAAATCCATTCTCCCAGAACCAATACCGCCAGAGCAAATACCGCCCCATAGACCGTCAATTTAAAATACGGCGCCTTCTGCCAATACAGAATATTATGGTATCCCTCGATCACAGCCGTCATGGGATTCAGCTTGAACAGCCAGCGGACCCTTTCCGGCACCACTTCCAGCGGATAGAGAATCGGGGTCAGGTAAATCCACGCCATCAAAAGCACTGTGATAATATGCTCCATATCCTTGAAAAACACCGTCACCGACGATATAATCAGAGAAAACCCCAGAGTCAGCGCGTACTCCACCGCCATGATCATTGGCAGGCAGAACAGCGCTTTGGCGCTGAATCCCCTTCCCGACGCCGCAAGCACCGCGAACACAATCACAAAACAGAACAGCATGTTGACGAACTGCGCCGTGACACAGGCTATGGGCAGCACCTCTTTCGGGAAATAAATTTTCTTAATCATTTCCCCCTGATAACGGACGCAGCCGGAACCAATGCGCATGGACGCGTCGAAAAACAGCCATGGTATCATCCCTGTAATCACATAGATATAAAACATATCCAGACTGCTGCGCAGGATAACGGAAAACACAACGGTATAGACGATGATTTGACACAGAGGATTGATAAACGTCCACAAAAATCCCAATACGGAGCCTTTATACTTTCCCCGCAGTTCCCGTTTTACCAGACTTTTAATCATATCACGATAGCTAAGAATCTCTCTCATCCGCTGAATTATACTATGCTTCATTTGCCGGCCCTTCCAAGTCTTTCCTTCATTTTGCCCAATACCGCAATCACCACACTATGGAGTCATCCCCATAATAGGGATATCTTACCATATTAAACACGGGAACACAAGAAGATGTTGATATCTTTTATTCCCGCGGGCTGGCCGCTTGGGCCGGACAGCTTTTCTGCGGATGATAAACGCCCCCTTCCACCGGTATTTCCGCCGATAAAAGGGGGACCTTCTTCTGCCATATTTTAAAGCCGGAAACCCTTTCCCGAATTCGCGGTTCCCGGCCTTTTGCTTGTCACTGCTCCATCTGCCTCCCCAAAAATCCTGCCGCAGACATCAAGAGCTTCTGCTCCACCTCTCCCATGCGGCTCTTATTATCGTTCTGCAGAAGCACCACGCTGCCGATAATATCGCCCTCGCAGAGAATCGGCGCTATGGCTTCATGCTGGTACTCGTCGCCGCCCTCGTCGCAGACGGACACGAAGCTCCTGTCGCCTCTGGAAGCCATGATGGTTTCCCTGTTATGGATTTTCTCGTCCATCTGCCTGCTCACGGACTTATTCACCATCTGCTTATATCCCCCCGCGGCCGCAATGAACTGATCCCTGTCCGCAATCAGCGCCGCATGGCCCGACACCTGCGCCAGACTCTCCGCATACTGCTTTGCGAAGGTGGTCATCTCCCCGATGGGCGAGTATTTTTTCAGGATAACCTGCCCTTCCCTGTCGGTAAATATTTCCAGCGGATCCGATTCCCTGATATGCAGCGTCCTGCGAATTTCTTTCGGAATGACAATCCTGCCCAAATCATCTATACGTCTCACAATTCCCGTTGCTTTCATTGTTACTTCCCTCCATTTTCATCTCTTACAAGAAATTTTATCGTTTGATGTGAAGTTAGTATCTGTAAAAAAAGGAATTATATACAATTATAAAGTAAAAAGTCAACGGCCTGACAATGCCGAAGCCGCTGACAGCCGGGAAATGCGTTTTTCCGTAATCCTTTAAACGGCATTTCTGCAAATTTGCAGAGGAAAGCTCATTGGCAGATACTGGAAAATCGGCTGTTTTTCCGAAACCTGCACGGAAAACCCTTTTTATTCTCTTGCCAGCCCATCATGTCAGTGTTATAATAGACAAGCATCTTATTGTTCACGGCAATGTCTGTTTCCTATTGCCGCACAAAATCATTTAGGAGGAAAAGAATGAAGGAAAAAAGAAACTTGAAACGACTGCTGGCAGCCTTTCTCGTATTCGCCCTTGCTTTCACCGTCCCCATGCCAAGGTCGGCGGCGGCAGGCGAATATTCCAAAAAAGATATGTTTGCCGGCGCCGCTTCCATCAAAGGAATACAGGAAGCGGCACGCCGTACTGCGAATTACTATAAAGACGATTGGGGCATAGACGTAGGAGAGCTGAATCACTCTTTGATCAACGTCTACATCGACGACTATATTCTCCCGCCGGAGCACCCGAATGCAAAATGGTGCCATGAGTATCAATTTGAGGGAGATACCTTCTATTTCGCCGATGTTCAGGAATGGGACTGGACCGTAAAGAACTGCAATCAAAACAATATGTCCGTCAGCGTAGTATTTATGGTGAAGTGGAATGACGATAAGGGAAACATCTGTATTGATGAGGCGAACAGAGAAGCGGGCCACAATTCTTACGCCCCCGCCACGGAAGGATATGGCGGAAAAGCGGTACGCGCATTTTGGCACTTCGTGATGGAAACCTTAACCAGAGACGGCCGCCATATTGACAACTTCATCCTTGGCAACGAAGTCAACATGCCCGGTATCTGGCATTACAGCGGCACTTCCGATGCTGAACCGGTTGTCTCGAAATACGCGCAGACCTTCTATGACATGTGGAGCACCGTCAGAGAATACACCTCCGTATCCCGCTGCAGCGTAAGCCTTGACCATACTTGGAACTGGGTGGACGAAGGCGGCAACGGCTTCGGCGGCAGAAAATTTCTCGAGCTTTTTGACGCAAAGCTGAAAGCTCTCAACGGAGGCAGGTCGGTGGACTGGTGTCTCTCCACCCATCCCTACCCCATGTTTCTCTATCATCCGGATATTTGGAACGTTCATTATAATTTTGACGGCACCACTGACGATGAAAACACGCCTTTCATTGACGGAAGCAACCTTCATGTCATGACAAATTATGTCCGTGAAAAATTTGGCGAAGAGCATCGTATTATGCTGACAGAAACAGGCTTTACGAAGGGAGCCGGCGAAGCTGTTCAGGCGGCGGCTCTTGCTTATACCTACTATGCGGCTATGTACGATCCCATGGTTGACAGCTTTATGCTTCATTACCACAACGAAGGAAGCGTGAGCACAAACGAAGGAACCTTTTCCATGGATTTCACCTTCTATCCCTTGGCGGAAGAAGTTTACAAAAGAATTGACAGCGGCAGCGAAGAAGACGCCCGCTGGATTGCGGAGCGCTGCCTTCCCACCATCGGCGTAAGCTCTTGGGAAGAGATTATCCCTAATTTCGGAGGTGAAGTAAATCGCGGCAAAAACGGCTTTTTCATCGAAGACGGCGTGGGTAAGCTCTACAAGAACGACAACATTGACACCTCCTATTCCGGATGGTATACATATGAAGGAAAAACATATCTGTTAAAGGAAGGCGTGGAGCAGCCGGTTCCCTCGAATCCGGGCGACAAGAATTACACCGGATGGTATAAAGAGGGCGACAGCCTGCGCTGGTCCGACAACGGCGTGCCCGCCCGCAACAAAGAGGCCTACGATACTGTCACAAACCGGTCTTATTACTTCGACGGCAGCGGCAATATGGTTCGCGGCTATTACGAAGAACCCGTGGAAGGACAGAAATTCGGCAGGCTGCACAAATCAAATACGGAAACCGGCGCATATGAAGGCCTTGTCAATGGGGAATGGTATCATACAGACGGCGGCGAGTACTGGTACGAAAACGGCGTCAGGCAGGGACTGGAAGGACGCGGCAAGGAAATCTATGATCCCGCTTCCGACGCATGGTACTGGCTGGACTCCGATGCGGACGGCAAAAAGGCTGTGAGCAAGGATACCTATCAGGAATCCGAAGCGGGTCCTTGGGCAGAGAAGGAAGACGGCACCGGCAAATGGGTCCGCTATGACGAAAACGGACACATGATAAAGGGCGAACATTGGAAGGACGGCGGCTGGTATTTCTTTGACTACACCTATGGCACCATGGCAAAAGGCCTTGTCCAGAGAGACGACAAAACCTATTTCTATGATACGGACACCGGAAGGATGCGGTACGGCGACATAGAAATTGACGGACAGACCAAATACTTTGACGCCGCGACCGGCGCTCTTGCAGACCTTGCATGGGTTATCATAGACGGAAATGAGTATTGGTATGAAGACGGCGTCAGACAGGGGCTGGAAGGACGCGGCAAAGAAATTTACGATCCCGCTACAAATGCGTGGTATTGGCTGGATTCCGATGCGAACGGTAAAAAGGCTGTAAGCAAGGACGTTTATCAGGAATCCGAAGCAGGTCCTTGGGCAGAGAAGGAAGACGGCACCGGCAAATGGGTCCGCTATGATGAAAACGGCTTTATGATCAAAGGCTGGCATTACACCGACAACGGCGATTATTATTTCGATCCGGTCTACGGCACGATGGCAAAGGGCACGGTGGTCATAGACGGTGAAACCTATACCTTTGACAAGGCGACCGGCGTAAGACAGTAAAAACTAAAAAGCGGCGGATCCTTCTGCGTTTCTAAATAGTCCGCATACAAAAACACCTTGGGAATTTCCACAAGGTGTTTTTCATTGTTCCTGAGAATAGATTTCTCGCAGGCGTGAATTCTATTGCTTACAATTTCCTATCGATGCAGGTCATTTAGACTTCTCTGTTTAATCGTAGATATTCAGCCTCCATTCCGTCTCAACAATCTCTTTGATGGTATTATTGGGATAATAGGTATAATCCTTCGTGGTGTGAACCTTCGTATTGCGGTCTGTAGGATATGCGCTTCCGTCATATATGGTGTGATATTCCTCCACCCTGCCCTCTTTATAATATGTACTGCTGAGCTTCCTTCCCCTATCCCAGTCAGACGTATACCCGGAAATTAAGAAGCTGTCGCTCTTGTATGTCATCGCCATTCTCTCATAGGAATTGCCCATATAGTAATGATATGCATATTCCGTATACCGTTCCCTGACATTATCCTTATTATACTCTTCATGATAAATGCAGTTTCCTTCCCTGTCATATCGGAAGGTATCACGGTAAACCAGATAATGCTTGCCGGAATCCTGCTCATCATATCTGTAATACGCTTCTTCTATCATTCTGTCCGAGCTGTCATATTGATACGCATAGAAAAATGCGGGAACCTCCCGGCCATCCTTATAAGTGTAAACACTCTTCTGTATCAACCGGCCCTTGTTATAGAAGCAGCGCTCACAGCCCGTCTTGACGCCTCTGGTGGTATAAGTTATCTCCTCCACCATATTACCTTCCCCGTCGTACTGCCGGGTCTGATAATAGCTCTTGCTGCTGTCCTTACTATCTTCATATTCGATTTTTACGATTCTGCCGTTTCCGTCAAAGGTGTAGTTATATTCCGTTCTCCTGTAGCTTGATCCGGTGTATTCCGTCTTGGTCTCACGAATCACATTGTTATTATTATCATAGGAATAAGCCAGACGCTCCGTAGCTCTTTGATTTGGCGCCTGCGTTTCTTCCATGATCACCCTGCCCTTGTCGTCATATGTTTTCACCACATAATGATCCACCATACCGTCGGCCTTCCTGTATGTATACTTCACCGGATCCCATACATAATTTAACGGTATGCCTCCCTGAGAGCCCTCCAGCACTCCCGTGTCATTATTAAAAGTATACTCTATGTCGTCAATGGTATGGTTTCCCTTATACATGGCGCCTGTGACAAGGTCAAAATAATAATGCCTGCCTTCCTTTTCATTCCAGCCCTTTACCATATGGCCGTACTGGTCATAGCGCACCCATTTTCCCTCGTTGGAATTGGGATAGGTTTGATAGACGTCCTTATTGACCGCCATCCTGCCCTCTTCCGAGGCGTCCAGCCAATACCATGCGCCTGAGGCGGCGTCGTAAATTTCCTTGCCCCGGCCCTCCAAGCCCTGACGCTTTCCGCCCTCATACCAATAATTTACACCCTCAATGGTACGCCACTTGCAGTCCAGAGCCAGCCCCGTGTAATCGTCAAAGGCACAGGGAATCCCATCGATTTCCGCCAGTCCCTTTATCCTTCTTCCGGTATCTGTATTATAATAATATGTATTCACCGTGCCGTTGTCAAGGTTCTCCCGAAACCAGCCTTTCGCCATCGCGCCGGTAATCGGATCAAAATAATACCAGCTGTTGTCATAAAAATTATGGCCCTTAACCATATGGCCGTCTTTGTCATAACGCACCCATTTGCCGCCGTTGGATTCCTGATAGACATCCTTTCCCGCCGCCATCCTGCCCTGCGCGTCGGAATCCAGCCAATACCACGCGTCCGACGCCGGATCGTAGATTTCCTTCCCCCGGCCCTCCAGTCCTTGACGAACGCCGTCTTCATACCAATATTTTCCTCCGTCAACCTCCGCCCAGCGCATATTCAGCCCGATTCCTGTAATTTCGTCAAAATGACAGCTGCGATCGTCTATGACCGCCTCTCCCTTTACCATGCAGCCGGTGACAGGATCAAAATAATAAATCTTCTTTGAATCGCCGCTTGTGTCAGTATACCAGCCCTTCCTCATAGCGCCCGTAGTCTCATCAAAGCAATACCATGCATTGTTAATAAAACTGAACCCTTTCACCATGTGGCCGTTCTTGTCATAATGCACCCATTTCTCTCCCTGCTCCAAATAGACGTCCTTATCCGCCGCCATTTTCCCGTTTTCATTCGCATCCAGCCAGTACCATGCGTCCGACGCCGGATCGTAGATTTCCTTCCCCCGTCCAGTCGTTCCCTGACGAACGCCATTCTCATACCAGTATTTTGCGCCGTTTTCCACATACCAGCCGTTCTGCGGCGGGGAGGCCGCTTCCGCCCGCATTCCGCCCGTCAAAACCACGGCCGTCATAACTCCCAAAGAATATAATAACAGTCTCTTCATAAAATTATGCCACCCTTTCCCTTTCAAAATGCTTATACTGCATAACGCCAGAATTTACCGTACCGCACTGGTTAAACGTATATGGCTGGCGTTATGCAGTCAGGCACCTCGGAAAATTTATCCGTTAAGCAGTATAAATTCCTTTGCTCATTATATACCAGATAAGCACAAATTTCCAGATGCCTCCCGTAAATTAATAAAAACTAAAGAAAAGGCAGAATTTTTTCCATCCGATTATAATTGCAAAGCCCCCAAAGATTCCTCTCTGGGGGCTTCGCTCATGCGCCGCGGAGCGCATGTCTCATTTCTGTCTGCGGACATAATGGCATATATGATTCTATGCCGCATATTTTCCGTCTCATCATTCCCGCATAATTCCGGTGGTCAGATCAAAATAATATTCCTCGTCGTCAATGACAGCTTTTCCCTTTACCATGGCCCCGGTAGTCAGGTCAAAATAATAGGCACCGTTTTCATTATAATCCCAGCCCTTCACCATATGGCCTTCCCAGTCATAGCGCACCCACTTGCCGCCGTCGGATTCCTGATAGACGTCCTTGGACACTGCCTTTCTGCCGCCGTCCACGGAATCCAGCCAGTACCATGCGTCCGTTCCCGGATCGTAGATTTCTTTGCCCCGGCCCTCCAGCCCCTGCTTTCTGCCGCCCTCAAACCAGTAGTCCGCGCCGTCCATTCTAACCCAGACAATATCCGCCAGCGCTCCTGTATCGGGAAGAAAATACAGCGTTCGACCCTCCACCTCCGCATACCCATGCTTTCTCTGGCCCGTGGTCAAATCATAATAACACTTTGCGCCGTCGGCTGTAGTGCGCCAGCCCTTTGCCATGGCTCCGGTCAACTCGTCAAAATAATACCAGCCCCCATTGCGGTAATCCGCGCCCTTCACCATTCTGCCTTCGGCGTCGTAGCGCACCCATTTCCCTCCGTTGGAGTCTTGATAGACGTCCTTATTGGCCGCCATTTTCCCGTTTTCGTTCGCATCCAGCCAGTACCACGCATCCGTTCCGGGATCATAAATCTCCTTGCCCCGGCCTTCCGTTCCCTGCCGGACATTGTTCTCGTACCAGTAGCGATTTCCGTTTTCCTCATGCCACCCGTCCTGCGGCCCGGTCGGTCTGATGCATGGGCTTTCCGGCATATTCTCGTACACGGGAATCTTGAATACAAAAGTATTGTTCAGCGAGTTAACCCCCGCATACATTTTCATCACTTTTTGACCTTCGCTGAAGGGTGCGGCAATATTCTGCATATACTGATGTTCAAACAATCCATACGGACTGAAAGGATTGACGTTAAACTTCTGCAGATACAGCGTATCCTGTCCCTTGCGGATGTATTTTTCCGAAATCACCTCGGAACCGCCCCGGATGGAAAGCTCCGCATTATACCACCCCTGAGATCTGGCATATTCCAAACCGTTTGTGATAATTTCTTTTTGGGATGTGCCTGACGCGCGGATGTTAAAATAATTATAATATCCTTCGTACCCTTCATACCTTCCCGAAATCAGCGGAGAAGTGCCTCCCTGCTGCTCCTGACGGACACGGGCCGCCAGATGGAAGGGGCTGACATTCAGCTGGCTTCCCACTTCATGGAAAATATGAGCGAACGTGTAATCTGTTCCCGGCGCAGGCCAAGAATTATTCATGAACGTGTCGTTCAGAAACACGTCCACCGCCGCTTCCGTGTGATACGTCTGATTATATGTTAAAAGTTCAAACTGGAAAATACGATCTTGGGTAAGGCCGTTTCGGGGATCCATATAATATTTTAATATGCCTTCGTTGGCATAATACCAATCCCCGTCATCATAGCAGTCGCCCTTGTTGTAACTGTATTCGGTCTTGTAAACCAGACTTTTTTCTCCCATCTCTCCGCGAATCACCATATCCCAAGGCAGTCCGGTATTCATCTTTACAAAAGTCCAGTTGGGATGTTCCGCCTTCAAGGCGTACAGCGCATCCCTGTAGCTTTCCGGAAACGCTTCGATATCCGAATTACGGCCTTCGCCCTCATACATGGCCATGCCTGTCCGAGCATCTTCTATGTACTCGCTCTCCCACTGTAGAAAATCCTCGTCGGAGCATGCCAGATAAAACCTCGGAATATATCCGGCCCAAGTCTGTCCTTCAAAATAAGTCTCCACCAGCGCCCATGCCGTATTGTCATCGTCCAGCCGGACATTTCGGATAAACACCGTCTGTCCGGTGGGTATTTCCACCAGCACCTCGCTGTCGAAGGATGCCTCCTGCGCCAAAGGAAGATAATCCTCCAAGTATGCCAGCGCCATGACGTCATGCTCGGAAAGAACTGCCTGAAGCGCCCGTTCCCTCTCCTGCTGCTTCTGTTCCTTTTCCTGCTGCTCTTTCTCTTGCTGCGCCTTCTCCTGCTGCTCTTTTTCCTGCTGTTCTTTCTCTAGCAGCTCTTTTTCCTGTGTAATATCGTTCGTATCCGGACGGTCCGCGCCTTGAGCTTCCGGCCTCTGCGTTCCGGCTTCCTGAATATCAGTTCCCTGTGACTCCTGATTCTGAATATCTTTCTCCGGCGTTTCCGTTAAATCGACACCGGTTTCCAAGCCTTCTGTTTTCACCACATCTACTTCCGGGCTTTCTGTTATTTCCACATCGGCTTCCGGCCCTTCCGTTTTTTCCGTATTGGCTTCCGCACCGGACTCACTTATATTTCCGCTTCCTATTTCCAGCGCATAAGCTCTCTGCGGCGGCATAGCCATCCATCCGGAACTCAACAGTATCACGCCTGCGCTGAAACATGCTGTGAATCTCCTCATACTCATACCTCCTCGCCCGCTCCCACGGCGGACATCCCATTCGTAATGTATACTCACAATCACTAAAACCTGCCAAGGCACCCGGCTAACGGGCAAAATGCATCGTAAACCGACAACAGACTTTACCGCTCGCGAGTATCCCTGCTCCAAATTCCTCCCGCCGGCTTATATCGCCTGCCGTTTATGCGTCAGGCTGCATGGCAGGCTTACACGGCTGTCAGAAATCATTCTATCATATTTTTCTTTTAAGGCAATAACCAAATATAGGTTTTATGAAAGCTTAAGATATTTCCTGTCAATTCACTCTCTCAATCGCAGGCCGGAACACCGTTCCCGCAAAATATCCTTTTAAAATCACCGCCGCCTTTTTCGCCTTATACTGCTTTGCCTTAAACAATACTCCAAGCAGCATACGAAAGGTATTTACGGTATATCTCAGAAATTTTTTCCAGCCCATCCGCCTGTAAGTGTAGCAATCGTTCCTGACCGAATAGAACATCCTTTCAATCCGGCAGACGTCCGTGCAGTCCGCGATGCCAAGGGAAGATATATTCGCGGCCATTTTATGAATCACCTGACTATCCGCCGCAAGATAGCAGGGATACAGCGCGGATATCCTCCTTGTATATTCCGTGTCGTCCCCCCAGATAAAATATTCCTTCAAGGGCAGGCCCGCCCGGGCCACCACTTCTCTTCGGGTAAAAAAGGATACGAAAGTCGCCTCCTCCACCTTTACAAGACCCTCGCATATCTTCTTTTTCTCCGTGTTCCAGTCAGCCGCAATGGTATGATAATTCATAATACATTCGCTTCCGTCAACCCACAGGGCAAGGCTTGACAGAAAGCCATACCCGCCCCCCAAGGTTTTATCGGCTTCCATGAGTTTATCCAGCGTGTCCGGCCTCACCGTCGTATCGTCGTCCATCAGCCAGAAATAATCATACCCTTTTTCGTAAGCTTTCCTGATGCCGAGCTGAAAACCCCCCGCGCCGCCGATATTTTTTCCGGTATTGATATAACTTACCCCTGCGTCGGCCGGATAGCTCTTTATCATTTCCCCGGTATGATCCGTGCTGGCATTATCCACCACTATGATATCCACGGCAGTATTTGACCCAAGCAGCGCGTCCACACATTCCCTGAGCAGCTCGCGCCTATTGTAAGTCACAACTATGGCCGCCACCTTCTCCAACACATTCTCCTCCCTTCCGCCGTCATGCATTTTTACGGCCCCCATTCCCTGCGAATCCAATGCTTCAGCCCGGGCCGCCCAGAAATTTCTCCGGATCCACGGTCTTGCCCTTTCTGCCCAGCAGTCCGTCCAAGGTTCCCCGCAGCACCAGCCGAACGCGCAGAAAGCGATACTTCCCCAAGCCCTTCCGCAGCAGGCTGTAGGCAAGCTGCCAGAGAGAATGCCCCAGCAGCAGAGCTGCCGCCGCCGCTTTTCCCGCGCCCTTATTATATTTTTTCGCAATCAATAATTTATTTCGCAAAGTATAGTATAGCTTCCAATACGTATTGGGGCTGAACACCGCATTGGCCGTGGGCGGATCGTTATGATCAATCACCGCGTTTTTAATCAGATATACTTTATACTTTTGACGGATTCGGGTGGTATACTCCGTATCGTCCCCATAGATAAACAGCCCCCCGTCCGGAAATCCCATTTCCTCAACCACCCGACCCGGAAAGAGCGTCCCCACAAACGCATCCGCGTCGATTTCCTCCACCTCGCCTATTTCCTCGGGCGTGGAAAACTTTGCCTCATCAATGGTATGAAATCTTCGGATTGACTTATGGTGATACAGCTGATATTTCTGCCAGTCAACTCCCCAGATAAGCGGCGCCAGACACCCCGCATTCTCCAGTTTCCTATAGCGCAGCAGCTGTTCCAGCGTGTCCTTTCTCGGGCAGGCGTCGTCATCCATAATCCAATACCAGTCAGGCTCATAATGATCCTTGGCATAGCGCATTCCGTTTTCAAATCCTCCCGCGCCTCCCAGATTCTCCTCCATCCACAGAACTTCCATCTGAGGTTTTCCCTCCGTCAGCGCAAGGAGGCGCTCTCTGTTCTCCTCGTCGCTGTGATTATCCACAATGATAATTTTACACACCGGACAGGTCTGGTTCTCCAGCGCCGCCAGCGTCTTCTGTAAAGTGGACACTCTGTTAAATGTCACGGTAACGGCGACAATCTTTTCTTTTTCCGTCATGGCGGTCTCATCAGCCTCCCATCCAAGCTATACAATACTTATCCGACGTTTTACCCTCACGGATTTAACATCAATTATCCACGCTTTACCAAATATCCTGTCAACCCCCTTGGCCGCCTTAAAAGAATATCAATCTTTTGACATCCCTTCTAAAATGCTGTCAAACGCCTTGCCGCTGGCCTGTAAACTGTACTTCTCCTCATACAGCCGTCTGGACCCGGCATAAAAGGAGTCCCTGTTTTCCTCCAGAAAGGCATTGATCTTTTGGATAAATTCTTCCGCGGAATCGCACCTTTCGCCAAATTTCTCATAATCCGGCTCATACCCCGCGAAAGCTTCCGCGGTGCCGAAAATATATTTGCCGAACATCAAAGCTTCCGCGGTTTTAATTTTCATGCCGCCTCCGGACAAAAGAGGAATGGCCACGCAGGCCGCGTCCGCATACAGCCGGGCGATATCCTCCACATATCCCTGCACCGTCACCTTATCGCTGGCCCAATCCTTCTGATGCGCCTCGAATCCCCTGCCCGCCGCCCGTGTCCTGCAGTGGAGATACGGGGACACATTCTTCACAAACCAGCCGAACGCCTCCTCATTTGCCTGTCCTAACGGGCCGAAAAGCAGGCACTCCCTTTCTCCGTTCCCCGGAGTCCTCTTCTCATAGACGTCCTTTAACGAGAGCGGCAGAATCTGCGGCAGAGGCACGGAATACAGACGCCGGATTCTCTCCGCGTCCCTCAGGGTAAAAGCAATATTGCAGTCCGCATACCGGGCCGCAAGACCTTCCTGCTTTGCGATTATTTTCTTGTATATGCTCTTTTTTATAGACTTTTGTGTGCCAAATCGTACTTCTATATAGTCGTATTCGCAATTATGAAAAAAGCATATGGTCTTTACCCCTCTGCCCTTCACATATTTGACTATATTCCCGAAATGGGAACCGTCAAAAAATACCAGATCATACCTGTCCAGCTTTCCCTTGACGGCCTTCAAGTCTCTTTTTGCAATCGGAGGGAAATATCCCTGTAAAACGGAGAGCGCGCTGGCGGCGCCGGACCTTTTCCGTATGGTCATCACGTCCACATCCGCAGACCGTTTCAGCAGTTCATAATTGCGCTGGCTTGCTTTTGCACCGCCGAAAGCGGCGTCCTCTATTCCGTTGCAGGTAATAAAAAGCGCTTTCATCCATCCCCCTCTTCCTATCGGCAGACCTGCTTTCAAACAGACGCCGACTACATAATTCCTCTCGCTTCTCATGCAGATTCCGACGGCTTTGTCCCTCTCGCTCCTCATGCAGATTCCGACGGCTTTGTCCCTCTCGCTTCTCGTGCCGGTTCCGACATCTTTCTCCTCTCGCGTCTCATGCCGGTTTCAAAGCTCCGCTCAAGATACAATGGGCCGCCCGCCGCATTCCCGAAAAACCTCCAGATACTGATTTACAATTTTTTCAACCGTATATTCCGGGAAATCATGCTTTACTTCCCCAAGCTGCATTGCCTCCTGTATTTTCCCGTTCCACTCTTCCACATCGAAAGGCCTGTCCACATAAACAGCCTTTCCCTGCGTCACTTCTTCTAGGCAGCTCTTCCGGGTCGTCACGACCCGCTTTCCCCTTCTCATGGCCTCTATGGGCGGCATCCCAAAGCCCTCGAACACGCTTGGGAACAGAAAGATCCTACAGTTTTCATACAGACAATCCCTCTCTCTGTCAGTGACAAAGCCCGTATCTATCACCAGATCGCTGACTCCCAGCTTCGACGCCGCCTCGTCAAAGGCTTTCTTTTCTCCTCCCACGCCGCTTAACACCAGCGGAATCCTGTCGCCCTGCCGCTTTCGTAAGGCCATAACCTTTAGCAGCGTGATTAAATTTTTATGGGGAAGCATGGAGCTGACACAGTAAAAGTACCCGCCCTTTTTTATGTGATATTTTGCTTCTATCACAGATGCGGACAGGCCGGAATCCACAGTTTCCACCGGATTGTAAATCACCCTCAATTTTCCTTCCGCCGCGGGATAATGGGCCGCCAAATCCCTGCGGCAGTAATCCGATATGGCAATCACCCTGTCGGAAGTCATGCAGGCATGCCGCCACATATATTTTTGAAACATACGCTTTCCCCTGGAGAAATATTGGGGATAATGCAGCGCCTGCAAATCATGAATGACACTGATATAGGGCATGTGCCTGCCGCGCTTTCTATGGGACAAAGGCTTGCTATACACGGGAATAAACATCAAATCCACCTTCCGCTCCCAAGCCGCCTTGTCCAGATGCAGGTTCTCCCATACAATCCTTTTGGGCTGGCTGGCGCTGAGAACAGGGCACGCCGCAAGCTCCATCCGCGGCTTTTCTTTATACGAGGAAAAGCTGTCCCCGTTGTCCTCCGCCACAAAAAGCAGGTATTCATTTTCCGAGTCATATCGGGCAAATCCGTCCATCAAATTGCGAATGTAGCTTTCCGTACCGCCGCAGACGCCCGGCCGGACCCACAATAAATCGATTCCTATTTTCATATTATATTTATTCCGGTTTCCATATTATTTTTATTCCGATTTTTATTGCTTCTCTTCCGATTTTTTACTTTTTTTCCTTTTTTATTGCTTTGCTGCAAAGTTTTTACTCTCGCTACATTTTTTATCCCGATAACGTATCCATGCTCTATAGATAATAAAAACTGCCTTAGCGGGACTTCTGCCGCCGTGGATAACACAAAAGGCTACGCCGCCGCATAGCCTTTTGACTCTCCCATCGTTCCCATAGTTCGGCAGGACCCGCCTGACGATTGCTCATTTGCATCATTATACAAACTAAGGAAGAATATGTCAATCCATTTTATAAATTCTTCACTTCCGTACTTCATTTCCGCTTCACATTTATCTTACGAACGGAAAACCTGCCGTTGAATCATGATGCTTTCCGCTCCAGAGCCGGGTTGTCTGACATATTTTAGCTGCCGTCAGTATAAAATACAGGCTCCGGCATTTGTCAGTTCATGCAGGCTGCCTCCCGTACTTCTCCATACATTCCTGTGCCTCTTTCAGCGACAGGCCCACCTTTTCCTGCAGCCTTTTGATGATTATGGCGTCTTCCAGTCCGTCTTCCTGCCCCATCTCTATAATCATCTTCGCCTGCCCCTGAATCATTCCCTCATGCATTCCCTGCCGCATCCCCTGCCGCATCCCCTGCTGTATGCCCTGCTGCAGCAGTCTTTCCGCTTCCGTTTCAATGACGCTTCCTCCCATTACCTTCACCAGCCTTTCCTCGCTTTTATTGCCGTCCGCTATATGCGCAATGATAGTGTTCACAAATCCGGCCAAATCTATCAGCTCTCCGTCCGACAGCTCGCCCGCCCTATGCAGGCGCACCATCTCGTCCCTGAAATATGCCAGATCCCCTTCCGCACGGCCTGTATCCCCTTCCTGCACGATTTCCTTCTCATACCTTGCTATGTAAAAAGGAATGTACGCAAACAGCCTCTTTTCCACTATATATTCCTTCGTAAGCCGCTCCAGAATTACATTTTCCGACGCATAGTCCACTGTCTGCCCGTCCGGAAATTCAAATGTTATCGAGGTTTTCTCCGGGGTATTGTCCGTTCTTTTCACATAGATGACCGAAAATCTCGGCATCCGGAACACCGCATGGCCGATGTCCCATACCGCGGACTGCCTTGCGACGAGAAAGGCATATTCCGCTATCCTGATTGTCATGGAGCCGTCGTCGTAGCTCTGGCATTCCAGAAGATAGACTTCGTCCCCAATCCTCATCACAAAATCCGAAATCTGCTCCTCTATTTCCCGGCTGCCGTCCACTGTATCGCTCTCCGTCAGATACCCCTCGGAGGGCAGAACCTCCACCTCCGCGTCCAGCGGGTAATTTTTCTTGAATATATCGTTTATTACTGAAATGAACAGCCTTTTGTGCTTATATTTCATTGTTTTGAATACATTGTCGTAATCCGGCGTCTTTTTCGGCATAGCGTCCCCCTGCGGATGTTGTCTTCTTATAGGAATAGAATATCCTGCTGTTATTATACCGCCCCTTTTCCATTCTGACAATATCGAATTGAGCATTCGACAGCCGCCAGACGCATCCATCCGCGCGTTTGAAAATGTTCTTTTTGGTATAATTTCTTACTTCTTTCAAAACACCAGCTTCGCCGCCTCTATCATAACGCATTCCAGCAGATACCGCCTGCCGTACCCGTTATTCCGGTAAATTCGGTACCGACATTTCCCCCTTGCCGCCGCCGCCGCCAGATTCCGCTCATGGCTCATGCCCTCCATGGTAAAATCCGCCAGCACTTCGTTTAACACCCCTATCCGCAGTCCCGCCTTTCTCACCTTCAAGTACAAATCAAAGTCATCATGAAGACTCTCCACCTTATAGGGGAATCTCTCATGCACTTCTCTTCTGGCAAACTGGGTGGGATGGTTCCAGCCTCTGGACGTGGCCATCCTCCGCTCCTTGGCACGTTTTACAAAGCTTGTCCCGTCGGGCCTTATCATTTTCAAATCCGCGTACATATAATCACAGCCGCTCTCTTCCAGAAACGCCGCCGCCCGCTCCACCGCGTTCGGCTCGTACCAGTCGTCCGAATTGATATTTCCGATAATCTCCCCATGGGACAGACGGATTCCCTTATTGATGGCGTCATACATCCCTCTGTCCGGCTCGGACACAATTCGATAGGAAAATCCCCGTCGGGCAAACTGTTCCCGATACCCTTCCGCCACGCCCACCGTCCCGTCCTCGGAAAGCCCGTCCATCACAAGGTACTCAATATTGTCATAGGTCTGGCGCAATACCGATTCGATGGTTCTTGCCAGCGTTTTCTCACTATTATAAGTCACGGTTGTAATCGATACCAAAGGTTTCAAATTCTGTTCTCCAATCCTTTCAAGTACTCTCCGTCCTCTTAACGGATTCTCTCCAATCCGCCACTCTATAGTCCCATTCCATCTCGCTCATTTCCGGCTCATAATAACTGCTGCCAAAGGCTTTCCTGCACAAATCCCCCGCTTTCCCGGGCAGACGCTTTCCCGCCGCGGCAAAGGGCGCAAGCAGCGGCGTCACCCAGATCCTGTGCCCGGCACATCCTGCAATTTCCTTCACCAGCGCGCTGGTGCTGACTGCTTCTTCATTCTGGGGGAAAAAAATACCTCCCGCGCCCTCCCTCATAATATGGCAGAGGCATTCGCACAGATTTTCAATGTAGAGCATGGAACGCTTATTTTTCACTTTCGGAAAAACGGGAAGCCTCTTCGCCATCTTAGATAGTACGGGATAATTTCCTCTGCTCCCCTTCCCGTATATCATGGGCGGACGCAGCACCGCCGTCCGAAATCCTTCTCCGGCCAGCGCCCTGACCCCCTCGTCTGCCTGCAGCTTGCTGTCTCCATAAAAATTACCCGGCTTCGGAGCCGTCTTCCTTGTCACATGTTCCGTTCCCCCGTATACAATCATGGAGCTCATGAGCACAAACTGTCCCACCCCCGCTGCCTTCGCCTTCTTGGCCGCTTCCAGCGCCAAATCCCTATTTACCCTGTAATATTCCTTTTTTCCCTCCTCTGTCACACGCCCCACGTCCGCATGGGCAATCCCCGCCACATGAAACACAATCTCATATTCCGAGAAATCCTTCTCCCGCCATGCGCCGTCCCTTGCGCCCACGGCCTCCGCCTGAAATTCGTCGGGATAACGTTCCCTCACATACCGGGCAAACGCCGTGCCAATATAGCTGTTTTTCCCCACAATCAAAATCCGCTTCATATTTTCCCTCAGTCAATTCAACCTTTCCGTCCCATGTCAGACGCCGCTTCTCCGAACATTTTCATCCGACTCCTGCTCCTCTTCACGCGGCGCTCACTTTTCTCCGTCTTCCACTCCCTCTTCACGCGGCGCTCGCTTCTCCCTGTCTTCCTCCCCCTTCACGCGGCGCTCGCTTCTCCCTGTCTTCCTCCCTCTTCACGCGGCGCTTGCTTCCCCCTGTCTTCCTCCCCCTTCACGCGGCGCTTACTTTTCTTTGTCTTTCGCCCCCTTCATGCTTCCGGTTCCGCCTTCCACCACGCCGTCCTCCCGAAGCACGCTCAGAAACGTCCCGAAAAAACACCTGCAGTCCATGATAAAGCCTCTTCCATGCAGCAGCGCCTCCGTATATTCCCCATCCAGCTTCGCCTTCACAGGTATTTCCAGCTCGTCGCGCCCATTGATCTGGGCCCATCCGGTCAGCCCGGGCCGCACATCATTCGCACCGTATTTATCCCTCTCCTGAATTAAATCATACTGATTCCACAATGCGGGCCTAGGCCCCACCACGGCCATATCCCCTTTTAAGATATTCAGAATCTGCGGCAGCTCGTCCAGACTGGTTCTGCGCAGAAACCTTCCCACCCTCGTAATATATTGCTCCGGATTCTTTAACAAATGCGTCGGCATATCCTTCGGCGTATCCGTCCGCATGGTCCGAAACTTCAAAATATTGAAATGCGTCTTGTGAATCCCCACCCTCTTCTGCCGAAACAATACAGGCCCCTTAGAATCCAGCTTAATCCCAATCACCAGAACCAGAAACACAGGAGAAAGAATCACCATTCCCAATAACGCCATACCAAAATCCATCCCCCTCTTTAACCTCAGATACATCCCTCGGCCCCCTTTCTATTTCTAATCCCATACCCCCACACGAGACTCTCCTTCGGGCAGGTTCCGCAGCGCACAGCCTGACATTTCCCGGCAGATGCGGGCCCATATCCGCTTAAAGGTTCTTCTCAAACTGATAGGTGGGCACTATCTCCCTCACCATTTCCCTGATATCCCCCTTCTCCTCAAGAGTCATCTGATACAGCCTCTCCAGCTGATGTTCAAACTCTTCCGAATCAAACTCAATGGGCCTGCCGATATAAATCATCTTATTTGCAGTCTCCTGAAGCCCTTCCTCATTCATCAGAAGCTCTTCATACATCTTCTCCCCCGGCCGAAGGCCGATAAACTCAATCTTGATATCCTCGTCCACCTTCAGGCCCGAGAGCTTAATCAGATTTTTCGCCAGATCCACAATATTCATCGGTTCCCCCATATCCAGCACAAAAATCTCCCCGCCCTTGGCATAGGCTCCCGCCTGCAGCACCAGCGACACCGCTTCCGGTATGGTCATAAAATAGCGGACAATATCAGGGCTTGTGACCGTCACCGGGCCGCCCCGCTCGATCTGCTTTTTAAAAAGGGGGATGACGCTGCCGTTGCTTCCCAGCACATTGCCAAAGCGCACCGCCACAAACTCCGTCTTGGATTTTAAATTCAGGTTTTGAATAATCATCTCACAGATGCGCTTGCTGGCCCCCATGATATTGGTGGGATTTACCGCCTTATCCGTGGAAATCATCACAAACCGCTTTACGCCGTATTCGTCCGCCGCTTTGGCCACCTTCAGCGTGCCGAAGACATTGTTCTTAATCGCCTCCCGGGGACTGTCCTCCATCAACGGCACATGCTTGTGGGCCGCCGCATGATACACAATGTCGGGCTTATAAGTACGAAACACATCCTCCACCCTTGCGGTGTTGCGCACGGAGCCGATCAGAACCACCAGATTCAGCTCCGGATATTTCATTTTCAGTTCCTGCTGAATCTCGTAAGTACTATTTTCATATATGTCAAAAATAATCAGCATTTTTGGATTATGTTCCGCAATCTGCCTGCAGAGCTCGCTTCCGATAGAGCCTCCCCCGCCTGTGACAAGCACTGCCTTGCCGCACACATAGCCGATAATCTCATCCACATTGACCTTGATCGAATCCCTCCCCAGCAGATCTTCTATCTGCACCTCCCTCAGCTGGGATACGTCCACATCCCCGTTGATCAGCTGATACATGCCGGGCAGAATCCGCATCTTGCACCCTGTCTCCTTGCAGATATCCAAAATAGGCCGCAGGGTATTTCGATTGGCGGACGGAATCGCAATAATAATCTCGTCAATGTCATACTTTTGGACACAATAAGGGATGCAGTTCCTATCCCCCACAATGGGAACCCCCCGCAGATATTTCCCGTGACAGCCGCTATGGTCGTCAATAACGCAGGACACATGCATATTCAGATAATTGCTGCCCTCGATTTCTTTTAAAATGGCATTGCCCGCTGCCCCCGCGCCCACAATCATGCAGTTGACCCGGGAGCGCAGCTTTCTGCGGTTAAGCCGCCTGTTCTGGAACATTCGCACAATGCGGTAGCTGAAACGGGTTCCCGCCGTGAACACCAGCAGGAAAATACCGTAAAAAAAGGGATAACTGGTGGGAAGGCTTGTCCCCATCATCCAGCAGAGAACCGGCTGCAAAATAGAGCAGATAAACACCGCTATCACAATGTTGACCAGCTCCGTATCGGAGGCATACCGCCACACACTGTTATAAAGCCTGAATATGTTAAATACAACCAGCAGCAGGACGGCATTGGGGAAATAACACTCCAATATGGCTTCCCAGAAGGCCCTTCTCACCGCCATAAAGCTGAACTCATGGCGCACATAAAGGCTGAGCACGGAAGCCATGAGAATGGACATTAAATCAGCCATAATCAACAATGCTATCCGGGTTATGGGTACTTGTAAAATACCAACCCTGAGATCATTCAGTTTCTTCAAATTTATCCCCTCCCTTCCGCAGATCGGCGGGACGCCCTGACTCCCTCCGAAAACGGTTCTCGGCAGACTGCCGCGGCTCGGAATCCGGACGGCATCCTCCGCGATGCCGCAGCGCGGCATGAAGCCGCCTTATTCCCCTCGGCGCAAGCGCGAACAACGTGTGATATCCCTTATTTTTTCCGGTGAGAATGGGATTTCTCATGGAGCGCAGCCAGTTCCTGCGCATATACTTCACAACGTCCGCATACATTCCATTCTCAGCCCTCATCTGTGATATGGGAATATGCAGCAGATATTCCAGCCTCTGAAATATGCCGAACCGAAATGCCGCCGCCTGAAGCCTTGGGTATTCCCTCTTCACAAGCGCCGCCGCCATGTCCGCATTTTCCACACAGTCCCCGAACACCCTCGAAAAAACTTCCTTATCCGCTTTTCGGGAATTGCTCCCTATCCGGTAGAACACATGATATGCCTGTCCCGGCAGGGAAACCAGCTCTTCTATCCGGGGAAGCAGCCGAATCAGCAGATGGAAGTCCTCGTTCAGCTTTCCTTCGGGAAAGCCTTCGCCCGGGGGCTTCGGAAACAAGTCTCTGGATATGAGCTTGGTACAGAAGGAACAGTCTCCCCGGTGCAGAAGCAGCTCCTTCATAAACTCCTCGCTTTTTATCCGCCGGGGCTTAAGGGGCGGTTCG
The DNA here is from genome assembly GCA_948467735.1 of uncultured bacterium. Taxonomy (GTDB): domain Bacteria; phylum Bacillota; class Clostridia; order Lachnospirales; family Lachnospiraceae; genus Acetatifactor. The sequence goes on along the minus strand of CAOKFN010000030.1, from coordinate 16,266 downwards.
CAGATATTGGGTAGCACGCTGCCGTTTTCGTCTATCTCATCCCTTCCTATCTGCGCCATGGGTACTTGGAATTTCCGGATTCCTTCCAGAAGCTTCTCATACATATCCTCGGAAATATAATCGTCACTGTCCACAAAGCCCACATATTGTCCCGAAGCCCGCTCCAAGCCCAGATTCCTTGCGGAAGAAGAGCCTCCGTTCTCCTTGTGGTACACGCGGATGCGGCCGTCTTCCTTCGCCAGCTCGTCGCAGAGCTGTCCGGTGCCGTCCGTAGACCCGTCGTCCACCAAGATAATTTCCAGATGCGGATAAGTCTGCGCGGTGATAGAATGAACGCATCTGGGAAGGTATTCAATTATATTATAGACCGGCACTATCACCGTTATCAAAGGAATATCCATTCTTTTATCCATACTTTCCCGTTTCCTGACACCTCGTCTTCATCTCCGCCCTGACACGCCCTAAAATACCGGACGGCTTACCTTCCGCCAAATATCCCGCCCGAAGTTCCTTCCTCCGGAAGCTTCAACCCTTTTGCGTCATCGGCGAACCGGCCTCCTCAAAGCGGCGTGCCAGCCTGCGGGCCTTTCTCTCTCCCAGAATCGGGGCCGGAGAACAAGGGGACAGCGCACCCTTCTGGGGCGTCGGAAGCACATTGTCCTGCATATTGTCCTGCTTCAAAATCCTGCCGATCAATTCCGTCAATCGCTCCGCCGCGTTTTCCGCGTTCCATACTTCCGTAATGGTTTTGTATGCCTCCCCGCCCAAGCGCCTGCATAGAATTCTGTCCTTGGCAAGCCGTTCCGCCAGTTCAAACAGCCGTTCTTCCTTTCCGTCTTCATAAACGAATCCGTTCTCACCGTTCTTCAACAGGAAGGGAACCGCCCCGATCATATGATTGGCCGCCACTGCGCATCCGCTGTTCATGGCTTCATTTGCCACTGCCCCCCAGCCTTCCCTTCTATCGCTGGTAAGCAGAAAAATATCCGCTTTTTCCATATACTGCCGCACCTTCTCCGGCGGCTGATACCCTAGGAAGGAAACCTGCCCTCCGAGTCCATGCCCCTCTGCCAGCGCCTCCATTTTCGGGCGCAGCGTTCCGTCCCCAATGAGGTCCATATGAAAATCAACGCCCTTTTCCTTCAGGTATCCGGCGGTTTCCAGCGCCAGCTCAGGATGCTTCCAGTCAATCATTCTGGCCGCCCAGAGGATGTAAGGAAGTCTCTTCTCCCCATATCCTTTTTGATTCAGAAGACCTTCCATCTCATAATGCCTCGTCTCCGGAAAATATCCCCAGCAGTACATTTTCTTTGGGTATGCCCTGACAATCCGAAAATCCGAAGCGGTATACGCGCCCGCGCACAGAAGGTATACGGGGGCCTTCCTATAGCGGGTATGGTCCGCGAACTTTTTTTTCAGGCCTCTGGGCGAAACCGCTTTCCATTGTCCCGTCTTATAGAGCCGTTCGCTGATGCGGATGATAAGCCCGCCCGCCCTGAGACGGTCCTGAATATAGGACTCCTCATCCGTTCCTCCGAACAGCGCCGCATCGCAGGTACGAATCTGCTCCCGGCAGAACGCCTCCTCCTCGTAAAAACGACGCACATATGGGAGACATTCCCCCTCATGCCACCCCATCCTCACCCGCTGTTCTTCCATGGGTTCCGTCTGTATAAAGATAAAATTTCCCCCCAGAATGTGATTCATGGCGTTGCAAAAAGGTATCTGGTGATGATTGATATAATTCGACACAAACACAATTTTCATATAGCCCGGTCCTCCGCGCCGCCGCATATGGTCCGATAGACTTCCGTCAGCCTTCGGTAATTCTTATCCCTATCATGGGTAGCCTTGGCATGTTTAGCGGCGTTTTCACCATATTCCCGCATTTTTTCCGGACTGCCCCACATTTGAAGCACCGCCTCCGAAAGACGTCCGGAGATTCTATTCCGCTCTCCATCATTGTCCCCGCTTTCCTCCATCCGAAATCCCTCATACAATATTCCGTCCCTGCCCTGCGTAAATAAGCTGGATATGCCGCCCACATCCGCGCTCACACAGGGCATGCCCAGCAGCATGGCCTCTCCCAGAGAATTGGGGGAATTCTCCAGAGAGGAAGGGCATACATATAAATGGCTGGCCAGATACCTGTCCCTCATCTGCCCGGCGGAGAGCCTTCCCAAAAATATCACCCGATCCTCCAGCGAATTCTGCCCTAACAGCCTGATAAGATATTTTCCATAAGCGGACAGCTTTAATTTCTCTTTGAGCGAGGCGCATCTGACAAGGCTGTTTCCCGCCACATATACCCTTGCGTCGGGATATTCGGCAAGAATGCGGGGCAGGGCCTCCAGCACATAGTGAAGCCCTTTCAGGGGATAATCTCCCTGACTTAAGAATATGGAATGGGGGATGCATCTTTGGGCCTCCCAAGCCGACTCATAGAATTCCGGCCGCAGAATTTCGTTCATATGAAAATACCGCCCCTTGGAATTGAGCTGTTCCACAAACGTCCTGTCCCATCCTGTGCGTCCGGTGATATTTCCCGCAAGGGCGATAACCTCCCGCTCCATTTCTCCACGCTTTTCAAACTTCTCCTTTTGCCGCACCAGACTGTCCCTCTTTAAATAATCCCTCAGGGTTATGAAATGAACGACCTTTTGGGGCAGATTCGCATAGTAAGCCTTGGCGCACAGGGTACACAGCCCCTGCAGTCCCGCCAGCAGCCGATCTTTTCTGGGAAAAATCCTGCACATGGCCAGAGTGTGCGGATATTCCGTGCCGAAGCAGTGGACAATATCCGGCGCCGCGTCGTCAAGGATTCTCTTCAGGCTTTCTTCCAATGACTTGTCATAGATTTCCGCATGACCCACATCTTCCGGAAATCCATAGCAGACAAGCTCCGTATCCTTGACGGGGAAGACCGCCTTAAAGATACCTTCCGGCTGCAGCTCCGCCTTCTTATCATTTTCTTTCCCGCCCCGCCCCTTTGAGGAGGCTTTGTTATAATTTGCGGCACTTCTCTCCGCTTCCGTCCGAAAGCTTCTTCCCACCGGAAATGCGACGGAAAGCGCAATCCCATTCTCCCTGTGATGCTCCAGCACCGCGTCCGCCAGCCCGCTGAGCCACCCTTCCTTATTGGACGCTTCCATATGCAGCCGCTCCGCGATCATCGGAAGCATAATATTGCACAGCCATAACACTTTCATATTGATCTCCCATGCCCCTATTTGTCGTCCTGCAGCACGGCCGTACCGCTTCCCCGCTCAATCAAATATCCAGTTCAGATAGGGCAGCAGCCTTACGTCCACCGCATACATTTTCTTTAGAAGCAGTAAAAAAAAGATTCCGAAGGCCGCCGCGACGCCCACAGAGCAGATTCCGGCAAACCAGCCCTTTTTCATCTGCATCAAAAGTCTGGGAATCAGAAACACCTGAGATATCATCATATAATACCCCACTCTGGATGCCTCCGGAATAAAGGAGCCGCAGCAGAACACAGTCAGTCCGAAAATATTCAAAAAAAAGTAAAACCGATTCTGCAGATCATCCTTCAGGCTGCGCCCATAGCAGATCCCGCAGAGCACCAGAACACACACGCATTTCATAATATTCACAATTGACAGTCGGCCGTTGTCAAACATGGAATCCCGGTAATAGGGATAAAAATAAAAAATAATCTCCCGATATAAGCTCTGCCCGAAAATCAAAGTGGCGGCAAAAACGCCTCCCGCCGCATAATGCCATTTTTTCAGACGGGCCGCCGCCAGAAACCGGGCCGCCAAATAGACCGGAATTGTCAGCAGAATGGATTTATGAAACAGCGCTCCCGCCAGAATCCAAAGGATAAACTTCCCATATTCTGCCCGAAGCACATATTTCATGGCATACAGCGCCGCTGCCAGAGCAAGGTAATACCTGACGGAATTCAGGCTGTTAAAATAATATCCTCCCGTCATCAGCAGATACAGGGAAAATGCAAAACAGCTGCCTTGGTCATGGAGGGCCTTTACAAAAAAGAACACTGTCACCAGAGAAAAAAAAGCAAACACCGGGAGATAATTATCGTAGCCGAAGAGCAGCTGGATCCATTTCACGATATAGTTAAATCCCGGTTCCGAGGACACATGCCGCCCTTGGGCAATCAGCTTAAAATTATCCCGGTACACCCAATAATCATTGCCCACCGCAATCCGGCAGGCGGACACTCCCGCCAGAAGACAGTAGACTGCCGCCGCGGCAATGCGGTTCCTCGCCTGCTGTCTGTCACAGCCGCAGGGCGAGCCGTACTCCCTTCCCCCTCGAATATATCGGTCCGTATATTCCCTGTTGTCCACCCACAATCCCAGCAGAGTAGTCACCGCTGTCAGCAGGATATACACCCACGCGCTCCGCTCCATATCCGTTTCCTCACATTTGCTCCCGCAGCTCCTGCCTGCAGCGCTTTCCTCACATCTGCCCTGCGGCCCCGGCCCGCCGGGCTTTCCTCACATCTGCTCTGCGGCTCCAGCCTGCTTCCAACCGGAATCTTATCCGCTTTTTATGCCGTCCCGCATCCACCCATAAGCCTGTGAAACCGACGCCTCCGCACAGAGTATATCCCTGTGGGCCAGCAGGAATCGCAGCGCCATCAGCCTGCTCATTCTGCCATAGAGATAGCGGTACAGCACCCCCTTGTCGTAAAAAAACTTCCGGTTATAGCCCTCAAACCATGTGGATTCCCCCACGGTCTCTCTGGCAATGGCAACGGGGGCCGTGTACACCGAATAGCCCTTATCCATAAATTCCTTCAAAAACAGGCTGTCCTCCCCGCTGCCATACTTTGCGCCGCCGCCAAACAGCAGGGAAAATGTCACGCCGGAAGAAAGAAGGCTGTCCCGGCGCACCGCAAAGCTCACCGCCCCATATCTGCCGCAGTTATACCAATGCACCCTTTTCCGTTCCGTAATATGGTAAGTCCTGCGCCGCTCATCCACCGTGACATTGAAAAGTATCATGTCCGCACGGGGATTTCGTTGAAATTCCTCCTCCACAGCCTCCGCATATCCCTGCTCATATACGATATCCCCATCGGAAAAAAGACAGATATCCCCATCCGCCCTCATAATTGCCTCATTGCGGCTCCTGCCCACGCCCCTGTCCGGAAAGGAAAAAAAATGCACTTGATGGCCCTGATATTCTATTTTCTCGGCCCCCAGCCTGTCACACTGGTTAATAATAATCGCATCCGATGACAGCCGCATCCGGCGGGCCAGTTCTTCCGGCTCCTCATTCATCACCGACGCCAGCACCTGAACTCTCATCCGTTCCCCTTTCCGTCATGGGCGCCGAAGGCGTAATACCGCTTTATGAGCCGCTCGTCCGCCTCCCACAAAATAACCGCCGTCACTTTACAGTCCTGCTGCCGCAGATATTCCAGCACATGCTCCAGCTGTCTGCCGCCGTGATTCCCCGACTTCAGCGCCAGCAGAATGCCGCAGGCTTCCCGAAGCTCCCGGCAGACCTCCGGATGAGCGGACGGCGAATCCGCCGCAGACCAGACCGCGCAGCAGGCTTCCCCCTTGTTTTTTTCTTCCTGTGTCCGAACCAGCTTGGGACAGCGTTCCTTGAGCTTCTCAAGCACCAGCGCCCCGTCCACCTGCTCCTGAACCGGACATACCACGATCCTGCCGGGAACGCAGTTCTTCCCCTCAGGGACCGTTCCTGCGGCGAGGGAGATGCTTTCCCGGAAAAAGTATCTGATATTTTCCTCCAGTTCCCTGCTATACAAAGTCCCCACTGTTTTGACGCCATACCGCTTCCCTATGGAGTCCGGCAGACGGACGCCGTCCTCCCCGGTGATCTGCAGCAGGGTAATCACCGTCATGAAAAACCCTGACAGCACCGCGCTGAGGGCAATAGCCCGCCCCACCCTCACGTCGGGAATGACTTCCACGGCCGTACTGCCCGAATCAATGACTTCTATGGATATGATTTCCCGGATTTCCTCCGCAAATTCCTGCGTCATGGCGGCTTCCACGGCTTTGGCTATCCGCACGCTCTTCTCCGGGCTGTCAGAGGTTACTATGGTGGACGGCACACGCAGATCCGACGCCAGAACCGCCTCCAGCATTCCCCCCAGAGCCTCCCGGCCTATGTCTGCCGCTCCGGCCGCGTTTCCCATGCCTGCATTTTCCGCTCCGGCCGCATTCTCCATACCTGTGCTGTCCGCTCCCGCCGCGTCCTTCATACCTGTACCGTCCTCTCCGGGCCCTGTCTCCATACCTGTACCATCCGCTCCCGCCCCTTTCTCCATATCTACACCGTCCTCTCCGGCCTCCGTCCTCTCCGGCTCTTCCAAATGCCCCCATACCGCATCCAGAAAAAACTGCGACTGCAGATAGGTGTTCCAGCTCATTTGATTGATATAGACCACGCCCACATCCTTCTCTTCCTCCACCGCATACTCCACCCGGTAGGTGGATTCCGCCGCATAAAGGGGAGCTTCCCGAAGCAGTACGTTCTTGACATAGTACCCTCCTCCGAAAATCAGAGTCCCCAAAACCGTACCGGCCAGTATGAAAGGAATCCTGCGGCACATACATAGTACGGTCAGGCGCAGATCAAACGGTTCTTTTCCGTATGTCATTCTTCTCCTCCCTGCGTCCTTCTCTCTTTTTCTTCCTTCAGCGCCGTAACCTGTTCCTCCTCCACTCCCTCCGTGCTGTCGGGCCAGAACACAATCTTCAAGGTCAACAGCATCAGCTTGATATCCAGCCACACGGAATAATTCTCAATATAAGTCAGATCCAGCTTTAATTTATCGTAAGGCGAGGTATTATATTTTCCATAAACCTGTGCAAATCCCGCCAGCCCCGCCTTCACCTTCATGCGGTAGGCAAATTCCGGCATCAGCTGCATATACTGGGCTATGATCTCCGGCCGCTCCGGCCGCGGCCCGATGAACGACATATCCCCGCGCAGAATATTGACCAGCTGGGGAAGCTCGTCGATCCTGCACTTTCGGATGATTTTCCCGATGGGCGTAATACGGTCGTCGTTTTTCTGAGCCAGCCTTGCCACCCCGTCTTTCTCCGCATCCACTCTCATGCTGCGGAATTTCATAATATAAAATTCCCTCTGATTCTGCGTACAGCGTACCTGCTTGTACAAAATAGGACCGCCGTCGTACAGCTTAATCCCTATGGCCGTAATCAGCATAAACGGAGAAGTAACCGTCAACAGTATCAGCGCGCACACAATATCAATCAGCCTCTTGATAAATCGCTGCTCCACACTGAAACAGTATTCTCTGGTCAGAAGCATGGGCGAATCGAACACATGCAGCTCCTCCGCCCCCATCAATATGACGTCCGTTATCTTCGGAATCAGGTATACCCGAATCGAATGGCCATAGCAGAACTTAATCAGAGGCGTTCTCTCCTCCACGGAAATATCCCCCAGCACCACCGCATTGCACTCGCCGGTTTCATATACCTGACGGATTGTCCTGCAGACCGCATCCACCCCCGTCTTGACGGATATTTTTCTGGTAATCACATACTTGTCCTTCCGGCTCTCAAACTTGCCGCAGATACCGTCGATGGGCCTGTCCCCATGCACCAGAAGAAGCTTTCTCGGCGGGAAAATCCTCCCGTAAATATAACTGGCCACATTAATATAAACCACCACCAGCACAATCTGTTCCATTGTCATGGTCAGGAATACATCCGGCACAAAAAGCTGATACGCCATAACGGAAAGCTCCCCATAAATGAACACGTTGGCTAAAAGCGTCGCAAAAACCTGCGAAAAAATCACTTCCGCCCTTTTCAGATATCCCAGACGCATTCCTCCGTACATGGACGACAGCAGAAACAGGACGAACGCGTAAATGGCAACCTCAAGCAGATGTCCCTTAAACCAAAAATTCTGCAATTGTTCCACAACGCTCCATCGAAAATGAAACTGCCAATGATACGCAAAGACTCCCACCTCCAGCCCCAGACATATGACTGTCAGGCTTAAATTTATCAATCGCTTAAAGGATTCCAATTGTCTCAGCTTTTCTTCGTTCGTAATTGTCCTCAAATCAAGGCTCCTCCCTATAGGATAGATAATCGCCAAAGGCTTCCCATAGCATAAACACGCCGCGTCTGGTAAAAGGCACATACCTTTGTGCCGCGTTCGATGATAGAAAGCTGCCCCTGCTTCCTACTAATATACCACAAATATCCTTTTATTACTATACCCTTCTTTTCACGGCTCTTACCGCCCAGAAACAGAAATGATAGGCGCTGGTCAACAGCCCCAGTCCCTCCGCTCTGCGGTACAAGTTCCAAATACGGCGGATTGCCTCCAGCTTATTGGAAGAAAGCGTCTTCCCCGTCCGACGGTATTTTACCAGATTTTCATCCAGACCGTAGGCCAGATAACCGCTGCGCAGCACCCGGAACCACAATGCCGTATCCTCGCTTTTCATGACGGGCATTTCCAAAAGCTCTTTGCCGATTTTCTCAGTGTCAAACATTACCGTGGTGGTAAAAATGGTAGTGTTGGAGAGCGCCTGCCTGTAGCTTAAGGTTTCCGGCACATGAACCACCTTTCCGGTTCCCCTGCCTTTTTCGTCGGCAAACTCGTAGCCGGTGAACACAAAGGCGGCCCCCTTCTCCTTCATAAATTTAAGCTCCTTCTCCAGCTTATCCGGCGTCCATAAATCATCCGCATCCAGATAAGCGATATATCTCCCCCCGGCCTCCAGAAGCCCCCTGTTCCTTGCCCGGGCCGCTCCCAGATTGGCCGGCTGCCGCAGGAGACGAATTCTGGATTCTCCCTTTTTCTCCACATAGTTTTGAATGATTTCCACAGTCCTGTCGCTTCCGCCATCCTCTACCAGAAGAAGCTCCCAATTCGTATATGTCTGGGCGGAAACGCAATCCATGGTCTCTTCGATATATTTTTCCGCATGATAGACAGGTACGATAATACTAATCAGCTCGTCCATATAATCCAGTATCCCTCCAGCAGCCCCGCGTTCACATCCAATGCCTTTTCCATTTCCCGTATCAATTCCGCAGGCGCCTCTTCCGGAAGCAGAATGCAGTTCACTCCTGCGTTTTCCGCATTTTCCAGACATTTTTCCATCGGTATTTCCACATGGTCCTTGTCTTTCTCCCCGCCAAACTGTTCCATCCATTGATACAACGCTGTGGTTTTTTCATCATAAGTATCGTAAGAATATGCGTTCAGGGAAGCATCCCACATATTTCTTCCATAGGGAAGCAGAATACGGCCGTCCATCTCTCTGGCATATTCCATAATTTCTCTGGGCGCCCACAGACAGATTTCCCCGTCGCAGCGCAGCTCCAATACCTGCGCCAATATCCCGCAGGCACGCACTCTCTGCGTCTTCTCAGTCTCCTCATCCCATGCCGCCCCTCCCGGCCCGCCGGCAAGCAGAAGCGCCGAAAATAAAAGGGCCGTCGCCGGAACTCCCCTGCGCCATCCGGAAGCCTTGAAATCCCCCCAGCACTCCCCCAGAAACATAGTCCCCCCATATGCCGCGGCGGCAGTCAGCGGCACAAGGCTCCAAATCCACTCATAATCGTAAAATCTAGTCTGATACACCATCAACAAAGCCGCCGTCAACGGCAAAATACAGCAGACTGCGGCCACGGACGCGTATAACAGAAACGATACCTTCCGCACCTTTTTTCTGCGGCACCATAAAAAGAAAAGGGATGCCGCAAGCAGCGCGGCCAGTTTGCCGTCGTCCGTGTAATTTTTCCATCCAAGCCACGCGTTTCGGACATTTTCTAAGAATTCCGTCATTTGACGTCCCCCTTTCCCTCAGCTGCGGAAGAATCTTCTGCCCAAGGCAGGGGAAGCGAAAATTTCCGGCACAATATCCCTGCGGCCGCCATTCCCGCCGCAGTCAGCAGACAGACCCCCATGCCGTAAAGCGTCCACACCATGCAGGCCTCCGCCAGAACGCATAAAACCGCGCTGAACCACTTTCTCCTCAGACACAGGGACAGAAGCCAAGGCAGGAAAACGCAGTTTCGTATCGCCGTTCCCCGCCAGCCGCAGTAGAGCGCCTGAAACCCGTCCATTCCCTCAAAATAAGTCCCCGACCATAGAATCAGCGATACCACGATTAAAAAACAGAGCCGTCCTGTCCGATTCCTGCGAAGGATGGCTTGTCCGGGGGTGCTTTGGCCTGCGGCGGATGCCTTGCCTCCCGCGGCGCTTTGGCCTGCGGCAAAGCCTCCGCAGCTCTCGCCCCCTTCATCCGGAAAAAGACAGCGGCCAAGCGAAGCGAACGCCGCATAACAGCTAAGCAGCGTAATCATGGGAACGATTTCCCACACCACCACTTTGGAATCCAGCCCGAATATCCTGCATATACTGCCGTACAGCGTGGGCAGACACAGAATTTTCAGCCGCAAGGGAATTCCTTCCGCAAAGGGAAAACCCGTCATGGGATTCACATGATAAATGCCGTCGGCCGCAAGAAAGCTCCCCACAGTTTCCACCGTCATATCTCCCTGCCGATAGCGATTCTGTCCGATACAAAGATAAAGCAGCTGTGATAGCAAAATCATTGCAAAGAGCAGAAACAATGCCCGCTCCGCCCCCCTTTGGGGCCCGGACTGCCTTCGGCGCCGCCCCTCTTTCTTCTGTCCTCTGCCGTTTTCTCCCCCAAAGCGCCTCTTCTTCCTATTCCGCAGGAGCAGAGCCGCTGCCGCCAGTACGCATACAGCCCCGGCCAGCCCCAAAAACAGCATGGAGCACCTCGAAAATGACCATTTTAATAGAAGGGAGGACAAGTGCGCCGCTTCCGCCGCCCCGATAATAACAATTTCCCCCTGAATCAGATAATCCATACATGTATTCTTCTTCACAGCATTCCCTCTTATTTTTATCCTATAATTGAAATGTCACCCTTTTCATATCCGTCTTCTGTCTTGCTTTCAACTTTACGGGTATTGTACCATAATTATCCTTTTAAGTCCACAAAAGCAGCCGGATTTTACCCGGCTGCTTTTTATTCGCGCAGTAAGAAGCATGTCTATTTACTGTTTCTCTTTTGTATATAACTACATTGCTTTAAAATCAAGTCGGACTTTATCCGCGATACGCGCAATGTATTCGCTGTTTGTAGGTCTCGTTTTGCCCGATGAGGCAGAATATCCAAACAAGGTTTCAAAAGTCTGCACATTTCCTCTGTTCCATGACACCTCTATTGCATTGCGTATCGCACGCTCCACCTTCTGATCCGTCGTCTTAAACCTTCTGGCAATCGTTGGATACAGCAATTTTGTCACACTGCTTACCACCTCCATGTCCCTTCCTGACAATAAAATAGCATCCCTCAAATAATGATAACCCTTTAAATGTGCCGGTACCCCTATGTCCAACATAATTTTTGTAATATACTTCTCCAGTTCGCAATCCTTTACAGCAATAATCTCCACACGAATTCCCCTTTCTTATGTTGATTGCTGCTTCCCCACTGCACTGAATAAATAAATTCTAACATATCTTGGTCAATTAGAAAAGAGTTATGCCCGCTAAGAACTTGTTAAGGTTATAACGCGCCGCGCCAGTTCCTTCACGTCTGCGCCTATAGCTTTTCGCGGATTAAATAAATAGGGCGTTTCTTCACTTCCATATAGGTTTTTGCAAGATATTGCCCCAAAATGCCCGTACAAAAAAACTGAACCCCGCTGGTCATAAGAATAATACACACAAGGGACGGCCAGCCTGACACCGGATCGCCAAATATCAATTTGCGCACAATAATGAATATAATCATTAAAAACGCGATCATGCAGAAAACCACGCCCATCACGGAGGCCAGCATCAACGGTACTGTGGAAAAGGCTGTAATACCGTCCAGCGAATACAAAAACAGCTTCCAGAAGTTCCACTTGGTCTCTCCCTTGGCCCGCTCCACATTTTCATATTCCAGCCATTTGGTGCGAAAACCCACCCATCCGAAAATCCCCTTGGTAAAACGGTTATATTCCCGCATGGAAAGAATGGCGTCCACCATCTGCCTTGTCATCAACCGGTAATCCCTTGCGCCGTCCATAATCTCGGTCTTGGAAATCTTTTTCATCAGCCGGTAAAAAGCCCTCGCAAAAAAGCTCCTGACAGGCGGCTCCCCTTTTCTGGAAACCCGCCTTGTAGCCACCGAATCATACCCCTCCTCCAGATGGGAAAACATATCCGGAAGAAGGGACGGAGGATCCTGCAGATCCACATCCATTATGACCACGAAATCCCCTTGAGCGTTCTCCAATCCTGCAAACATCGCCGCCTCTTTGCCAAAATTTCTGGAAAAAGACACCAGATGCACGCGCTCGTCCTTTTCTCTCAGCTTCTTCACTTCCAAAACCGTCCCATCCGAAGAACCGTCGTCTATATAAATAACCTCCAGCTCCACCTCTTTCTCCCGAAAAAAGGGCTGGACCTTCATAAGCTCCGAATAAAAAAGCGGTACGCTTTCTTCTTCATTATAACAGGGTACCACCACGCTTAAAAGCCTCATGCTTCTTTTGTCTCCTCTCTCTGCGGCATCATTTTTGAGATGTATTCGTATACAAATCTTTTTCCGTCTCTGCAATTTCCGCTTCCGTATAGCCGCACAGTCTAATCTGCTCCTTCATGACGCCCGCTTTTATCATTTTTATAAGAATATCCAAGCGCTCTTTTTCGATGCCTTGTTTCATGCCCTGTTCAAAGTTTCTTTCCGCAATGTCCTGTGACCAGTTGCACATGCTCTGTATCCTCCCTTCCAGTTCGGCTGTCATTTTCAACCCATACTCTGCCTCAAGAACGCGCTTCTTTTCCTCCGCCCCTGTGCGCGACAGCAGCTTTTCCAGCATGGCAATCAGCATATTCCGGGATTTCCTAAGGCCCTCCCCTGTCCGTACCCTGATAATTATTCCCCTCATCAGATCCATGCCATATGTACCTGTCTTCGTTCCGAACACAGTCTTCCTATCAAGATTGATTTCTTCAATGGAGTCTCCGTCCTCACTGCCGTCCAGACAGATCCAGATGCTGCGCACGGGCTTCAGGCTGTCATAGTCACTGTGGTAAAATTCCGTCTGCTTCTGTGCGGAAACCATTCGCGCCAGATAGTACAGAATTCTGTTTTCGATATGATACCCCAGTTTATTTGGATCAGTTGACTTCTGTGCCTCGGCATTGATTAAAAATTTCATCTCCCTTTCTTTATAATTTGATACGCCATAGTTCATTATGCCATAGTATGCCGTAAAACGAATATCATAAAAAATCTTCCCCTCACCCGGGATATTGTCTTCCGTATTGGATCCTGCTATCCGCCCCATATTCGACAAGCCCGGGTCTACCGGCTTTGTCCCAACCTCAATCTCACTGCCGATGCCAGCCATAATGTCTTCCAGCTCCATATCCTTAAATTCCCTGACAGCATATTTCAATATTCTTGCAAGCACCTGTCTGTCCGCCAGCAGAAATTTGATATTAGCGTCGTAGAAGGCCTCTTTGCCTGCTGCCGCAATCGACTGTGCTATGTTAGTTTCCGCCATGTCCTCCCCTTCCTGTATCCACAGCAGAATTTTCCCGATAGCAAAAATCCATGCTGCATATCTGTATTATATCTAATCTGCTCAATAATATCAATAACCTAATAAGTCCGGCTGTCCGTCCGCAAATATGCCGTCACTTTCTTCAAGGGCTGCTGTGCGCATAACGGCCAAGGCTTCACCCTTCGCCAAAATAAGTACGCTTTGAAAGCCTCCAATATTTTAGGAGGCGGCACAACTCATATATACAACATAAACGAAAAATATTGCGAAAGGCTGAAAATATGATATGAAAGATGATCCTTGAAGTTATAGGTACACGACAGCCGACTGCTCTGCGACGTTCCATTCACGGAAGCAGACTTTTAATATTATGAATATTACCATTCTGTTAAGGGTATGTCAAGAAGTTTTTCTTCCGGCGCGCCAAATGATATGCGCAGAAATATCTTGTAAATAACCGTTTTACATATATCTCTTTCATGAATTGCGCCCAGCCCTGTAGATGAAACCTTTATTTTCACCGTCTTCAGTACATTTAGATCTACGAAATCATTTAGGAACAGAAAACTGTCGGCAGAATGCATCTCCTGCCGACAGTTCTACTCTGCCTACCGCATCAATATTCCTGATTCTTCGTCAAAATAATAATCCTTTCCGTCTATGGTCACAGCGCCCTTTGCCATGGTTCCGTAGGTGAGGTCAAAATAATAGGTTCCGTTCTCGTTCGTATCCCAGCCCTTTATCATATGGCCTGACCCGTCATAGCGCACCCATTTCCCGGTGCCGTCAGCGTTTTCGGCCCAGTCTCCCGCGGCGGATTCCTGATAGACGTCCTTAGACACTGCCTTTGCGCCTTGTTGGACATTATCCAGCCAATACCATGCGTCGCTCTCCGGGTCGTAGATTTCCTTGCCCCGATAGGAAGCATTCCGAGGGTCGTATCCTTGACGCACGCCGTTTTCGTACCAGTACTGCTTTCCGCCCTCGGACATCCAGCTTCCGCTTCCCCCGGATACGGGGCCTGCGGTCAGAACGCCGGTGGCTTCATCAAAATGGTACTGGCTTCCGTCTATGGTGACAGTTCCTTTGGCCATGGTTCCATAGACTGGGTCAAAATAATAGGTTCCGTTCTCATTCGTATCCCAGCCCTTTATCATATGGCCTGACCCGTCATAGCGCACCCATTTCCCGGTGCCGTCAGCGTTTTCGGCCCAGTCTCCCGCGGCGGATTCCTGATAGACGTCCTTAGACACTGCCTTTGCGCCTTGTTGGACATTATCCAGCCAATACCATGCGTCGCTCTCCGGGTCGTAGATTTCCTTGCCCCGATAGGCGGGGTCGTCCGGACGATAACCTTGGCGCACGCCGTTTTCATACCAGTATTCCCGTCCGGTTTCGTCCTTTATCCATTGCTGATGGGCAGGAGAAGCTGTTGGCATGGGAGGTTCCGTAGGATTGGGGGTTCCCGTGGGTGCAGGCGTTTCTACGGGCCTTGGCGTTTCCACTGGTTTCGGGGTTCCCGTTGGTGCGGGCGTATCTGTGGGCTTCGGGGTTTCCACAGGCACGGGTACATTTGTGGGTGCAGGCGCCGCCGAATCTGCCACCGTTACATTGCATTGGGCGCTGACATTCCCCACTGTGACCTTGATAACCGCCGTACCGTATGCCCGGCCTCTCGCCAATCCATTTTTATCCAAGGAAACTATTTTAGAATTGGAAGTTTCCCAAGTGACCTCATCCATGAAATCCGCAGGCGTAACATCCATAATCAGCCGACGGCTCTCCCCTTTTGCCAGAGTGACAGAAGTTTCCTTTAGGCTAACTGCCGATGCGGCTGTTTCATTCTCCTCAAAACGGATGCTTTTTTCTTTCGCATAATTTTCCGCATATGTGCCCGGCACCCCATGGATAGTCAGCCTGTCCGGGTAGCTGAACGTGTTGCCCGCTATGCTGGTTGTTCCGCGGGGGATGGTGATGTCCGTAAACTTTACGCAGTCTTTAAAGGCATTGCTTCCGATGGAAGTCACCGTGTATGGCAGTTTTACAGCAGTTAAACTGTCGCAGTGTTCAAAGGCGCTCTGCGAAATTGCGGTAACATTATTTCCTAAGTCTATTTTTGCTAGGCTGTCGCAGTCCGCGAAAACAGAGCCGCCGAGTGTAGTGACCGTATTCGGAACTGCGATTGAGACAAGGGAATCGCAGTTCTTGAAAGCGCTTGATTCTATTGCGCTGATATTTTCATTCCAGTTGATTTCTTTCAGGGATATACAATCCGCAAAAGCGCTGCCATAGATCGTTGTTACCGCAAAGGGCAGGGTTATGCTTTCCAATGAACTACAGCCAGCGAATGCATAGCTTGGAATTCCAGTGATTCCGTTAGATAGATTAACAGCCCGCAGATTCGTACAATTTTGAAATGCATAACTCCCTATCTTTGTCACATTGTCAGGTATGGTTATTGATTCAAGTTTTGCGCAGCCGGAAAATGCACTGCCCCCTATGCTTAACACACTATCAGGTATGATTATTGATTCAAGTTTTGCGCAGCCGAAAAATGCGTTGTCCTCTATGCTTTTGACACTATTAGGAATAAATGTCAGTCTAAGGTTGATGCAATTTCCAAAAGCCCCTCTTCCTATTTCCGTCACTGTATCCGGTATCCTAATCTCTTCCAAGCCCGGGCAGGCCCCAAATATTCCGGAAC
>CAOKFN010000029.1 GCA_948467735.1 uncultured bacterium | reverse complement strand
CAGCAAGGAGAGCGTCAACGATACCTATTTGAAGGCTTGGAATTCCATGCCGCCTCACAAGCCTGATTTTCTTGCGGCCTATCTGGGCAAAATTATACGGCAGCAGTCCATTGATATTTACAGAAGCCGAAACAGGGAGAAGCGAAAGGCTTCGGAGTACGCGCTGTCTCTCTCCGAATTGGAGGAATGTGTGTCCGGCGGCGATACCACGGGACAGACGATGGACGGGTATCTTCTTGCAGAGGCGATAAACGCTTATCTATATAAGCTGCCGCAGGAGGAGCGCAGTACTTTTGTGGGAAGGTATTACTATATGGATTCCATCAAAGAGATTTCCACCTATCAAGGCATGAGTCAGTCAAAAGTAAAGACTCTGCTCTACCGCACCAGACAGGGATTGAAAAAATATTTGGAACAGGAGGGATTTTATCTATGAGAACGGAACAATTCAGCGATGCGTTAAATTTATTAAATGATGATATTATTGAAGAAACGGGCAGGATACGGAATGGATTAGGACAAAAGAACAGGAGAAAGGGCTGGCGTCAGCGGTCGGTCGCTGCGGTTTGTGCGGCATGTGCCGCCGGGGCGGCCTGCTGGGGAATTTGGGTGTTTTTACAGCAGGAAATGGGGCATACTGCGGATAATCCCGGTTTCTTGGCAGGCGCTTCCGGGGATTTGGCGAATCGGGAGCAAGGGCTTCCCCTTCTTTCCATTCCGGAAGAGAGCGCCGACGCCATGGGGTACGAGGGTTATATGGCCTATGATATCTCCGAGCTGGTCAATGGGAATCCTTGGAGGGAGGATATGGCGCTTTCTGCTCTGCCCGTGTTTAAGAATCCGCTGTCCTATAATGAAAACCATATTGCATCGGGGGCGGATTTTGTGAAAATGCGGGAAATATTGGTGGAAACCGCCGGGCGGCTTGGATTGGATAAGGATTCTCTTGTAGTTACCGACAATGCGCCCGATGAAGAGAAACGGAAGATAATTACGGAAAAAATGGGCGGTGAGGTTCCGGAGGGATATTTTAATCCCACGGAATTGAAGGTACAAGGGGAGGGTCTGAAGATTGCGGTGGATCAGACAATGACAGCGGTGGTTTCCTTTGAGCCGGAGGTCGAGCTTCCCGGCGAGTATCGTTTTGCCGTTCATTCCACCTATGACGATATGGTTAAGGCCGCGGACTATTTAGAGAATGCATACGGAGATTTCATCGAAATGGAGAATCCGCGGAAGGATATCTCCGGCGGCGATTATAATATTTATTTTCAGCAGGCATACACTGTCGGATTTTATGACGGAGACGGGGATGAAGTAAGCCGGATTCTCAATTATAATTTTTATCGTACTGAATTTTACGGCAGTGAGGATGGAAAACTCTTTCTGGCCCGAAGCTTTCAGCGGGATTTATCACAGAAGGTCGGCGATTATCCCATCATTGCCGTGGAGAAGGCCAAGGAGCTTCTGTTAAACGGCAGCTATATTACCACTGTGCCATACGAAATTCCCGGAGGGGACTATGTTAAAAAAGTGGAGCTGATTTATCGCACAGGGCAGACGGAACAGTACTTTATGCCGTATTACTGCTTTTATGTGGAGCTGCCGGAGGCGGCCCGGGAAAAGGAAGCGTGGGCGGGCGAACTCAAGACATATGGAGCGTATTACGTGCCCGCTGTGGAGAGCGAATATATCGCAAATATGCCCCTTTGGGACGGAAGCTTTCAGTGATATAACATAATTCAAGAGGCTGTTACACAAAAATTTGAACATTCGCTGTTCTGTGTGACAGTCTCTGAATTAATAATCTGCATTTATATTATAATTCTAAGGTCATTTGGCCATCATCTTCTATATCGGTTGCGCTGTTTTGTGATTCAAGAACTGTTTTAATATCGATTTCCGAATCCGGTATTTCCAATCCCCAATTATCCCAGCCAGTGTAATTATCGCGTGCAAATAATTCAATTTTTGCTTGTTCGGGGAACATTTTTGTAATTCCGTCAATAACTATTACAGGTTTTGCGCTGTGCTTACTGCGATGTACTTGAAGCATTTGTTTTATATTTCTTGCTCCTCGGGGCTGTGGAAATCGCCCTTTTTTAAATGCAAGGACAAATTCTGTTTGACTTAATGTATATCTGCCAGGGTTATGTACCATTTTATCCCATACAAACGCAATGGTTTTATATTCAAATCCCCATGCTTTTCCCAGTTCTATTGAATTGGCCATTTGCGGCCCAGTGGTCCACATGAATAAAATACAATCATTATCTGCAATGGCAGCTACATTTAACTCCTTCAATTGTTTTAATTTCAGGGTTGGATATTTAAATGCAGCGGAACTCAAAAAAATTTTCTTTTGAAACCCAATATTTTCATTTTTAATCGTAGTTTTGTCATACTGCATTTTTCCACCGTAGTCCCATGGCGGATCTGCATATATTACTTGATATTTTTTATCCGGTAGTGGAGGGTAAATAGTTTCTAATGGATTTATCTTTGTGCGTTGTTTGGCTTGTATACTGTATAATGAATATGCGGTTATTTCTTTTAATTGATTATTGCTCATGTTTTGTCTCCTTCCATTTGCTATAAAGTATTATAGCTTTTTATTAAATATAAGTCAATATAATTGTTACTTATAATCGGTTGTCTTAAAAGCAGATAACCTATAACATAGGAAGCGAGTTTGGTCACGTATAGTCAAACAGTGAAAGAAACAGTAAATTTTGATAAGTTATATTATCTATTTGTATAGAGGGGATTGTTGTATGATAAAAGAAAAATTGGGCGAGCGAATCAGACAGCTTAGAAATAAAAGGGGGATAAGTCAAGAGAAATTTGCATTATCTATTGATATGGATAGAACTTATTATGCATCAGTGGAAAGCGGAAAACGCAATATCTCAATAGAAAATATTGAGAAGATAGCTGTGGGGTTTGGAATTTCACTGGAAGAATTATTTAGAGGATTGTAGAAGGGCTTTAAAAAGGTATTAAAATGAGCTGTGAAATTACATTTGGCTAGAACTCGCTTAGAGTAGACAAGGAGGGTATAACTATGGGAAAGAAAGCTCTGGCTGGTCGTGATAATTGGCAGGAGCAAGGTGGTACGAAAGCCGCTGTGGCAGAACAAAACTTATATATTGTATTTAAAAACCATTTTATAGGTACAGAATATAGGTTAATTGAAAAGCCCAATCATTTAAAAAATCTATATGCGCAGGTTCAGCTGCCAGATTATATTATTGAACAAATTTATAATCCGCCAATCATATTAGAAAGTACTAAGTGGGGTGTAGCTCCAGATTTTGCCATTGAGAATTTAATAACACAAAAGATTCTTTTTGGTGAAATCAAACGGCAGGACGGATGGGTAGAAGGCAAAGAACCAAGTGCAGGCAGAGGAAATGCACATGAGAGATTATGCAAACTTTTTACACCGGGATTACAGCAGGCTTATAGAAGGATCGGAAAAATTGATAGCGAGGATATATTGCCATTCTGGGTTGTATTTGAAGGAGATATTACAAGAGATCCAAAAAGGAATAGAGAAATAGCCTTTTGGTTTGGCAATTATGATAAAAATTATTTTATGTGGCGCCCGGGAATGTCGGATAAAGATTTAACGGATCATTTCGATAATTACTTAAAACCATATCTTGAATAGTGAAAGGTAAAAGTTAAGATGGCCGTTTTGGCAATTATCTTAACTTTTACTTGACCAATACATTTTTCTAGGTAGATTTAAAAGTATAGTTTTAAACTAATCCTCCTCCACGCTTTTCGCAGACAAGGGCAGGGAAAAAATAAATTCGCTTCCCGCCCCTTCCGTGCTGATGACATTAATGTGCTCTCCATGGCAGTTGATAATTTCCTTCACAATGGAAAGTCCAAGCCCGGTGCCTTTTTTGTCCCTGCCACGGGACAGGTCGGATTTATAGAATCTGTCCCAAATCAGCTTCAAGTCTTTCTTGGGAATACCGATGCCGGTGTCTTTCACGGAAATAAAAAGCTTATTCTTTTTTACGGAGGTTTCTACTTTAATGACCGAATTATTGTGGCTGAATTTAATGGCGTTGTCCAGCAGGTTATAGAAGACCTGCTGGATTTTCTCCATATCGGCGTTTACGAACATTTCCTCATCGGTGAGAATCAATTCGATGGCGATGGTTTTCTTTCGGCAGGTGCCTTCAAAGGAAGCGGCGGTGGACCGAATGACCCGGTTAATTTCAAAATCCATGCGGTCTAAGAGCATACCCTTGGTATTTAAGTTGTTCAGGGATAGGAGGCTGTTGGTCAGCTTTGTCAGCCTCTCCGTTTCGGTGAGCACGATATTCAGATATTTATCATGCATTTCCGGAGGTATGGTGCCGTCAATCATTGCTTCCAGATAGCCCCGGATCGAAGTTAAAGGGGAGCGGAAATCGTGGGACACATTCGCCACAAATTTCTTCTGGTCGTCTTCTAAGCCTGCAATCTGGCTTGCCATGTAGTTGAGGCAGGCGGCCAGATAGCCGATTTCGTCGTCGCTTTCCACCTGAAATTCATAGTGCATATTGCCGTTGGCATACTGTTCCGTGGCATAAGTGATTTTTCTAAGAGGCACGTACACAATTTCCGTGAAAAAGATCAAAATAATCAAAGACAGCAGGAACAGGATAACCAGCGTGATATAAGAAATGCTCAGCAGAGAGTTGCAGGATTCTTGAATATCCGCCATGCTGCAGTGAATCACCACATAACCTTTCACCGTATAACTGGAGGTTATGGGAGCGAATACGCTTAACATTTCCGAGTCAAAATTGTTAAAAAAACGATTGACCATATAGTAGGAACCGCTGGTGATGGTGGGATCAAAATCCTCAATCATCACCACGTCCTCCACATTCAAGGGAGTTCCCGTATCCAGAACCAGACGGCCGGAGGGGTTGATGATTCGGATAGTGGAATCCAGATAGACGGCCAGAGAATCCAGCTGGGTTTTCACGGTTTCCAAGTCCGTTTCGCTGGTGTACAGTCCGAGAGCATAGGTGTTGGAAATCAGAGTCGCCTCCACATAGAGGTTCTCCGCCTTCTCACGGATCAGCTGTTCTCTCGTCATACTGGGCACAAAGGTGGTGACAATAATCAGGCTGAAGACGCCAAAAATAAAATATGCCAGTACAAACTTCAGATAGAGCGTTTTTTTCATGAATTGCGTACCTCAAATTTATATCCGATGCCCCAGATGGTGGCAATCCTCCATTTGGCGTGGTCTTTGATTTTCTCCCGCAGACGTTTGATGTGTACGTCCACGGTGCGCGTATCGCCCACATACTCATAGCCCCAGATTTGATCCAGAAGCTGCTCCCGGGTGAAAACATGGTTGGGGGAGGAAGCAAGGAAATACAACAGTTCCAGCTCCTTGGGGGGCATATCCACCGTATGCCCGTTATAGAGGACGGAATAGTTGGTCAGGTTAATGGACAAATCCGTATAATGCACACATTTGTCGTCGGAATTCTCAGGAACGGAATTGACAGGCTTGTACCGGCGGAGCACGGCTTTCGCTCTGGCCACCAGCTCCTTGGAATCAAAAGGCTTCTCGATATAATCGTCCGCCCCCAGCTCCAGCCCCAGAACCTTGTCAAAGACCTCTCCCTTTGCGGAAAGCATAATGATGGGGACGGTGTATTTTACCCTGACCTCACGGCATACCTGATAGCCGTCCATGCCGGGAAGCATGATGTCCAGCAGGATTAAATTGGGGGCAAAGCTTTCCATGGCGGGCATGACGGCTTCCCCGTCGTTGACGATCATCGTCTCGTAGCATTCTTTGATCAAATAAAGGGAAATCAGCTCCGCAATATTATTGTCGTCGTCTACAATTAAAATTTTCTGTTTGCTCACCATGTCGATTCCGCTCCTGTGATTTGCTGTATAGTATATTTTCCTGCATGGAAAAATATTCCGCGATGCTGTCGGCTTTCTTCCCGCGAGGGTTAAAGGCGCTCAAAGAATGCCTTTGACCCTCGCGGGCTGCTTTATGCCTTGAAGGTGACAATCGTGACGCCCGCGTCCCCTTCGCCGTATTCGCCCAGCCGGTACTCCTTGATATATTTCAACCGCTTTAGATGATTGTGGACGGCATTGCGCAGGGCGCCGGTCCCTTTTCCGTGAACCACCCGGACGCTGGACAAATGGGCAAGGTAGGCGTCGTCCAGATACTTATCCAGCTCGGGAAGGGCTTCGTCCACCGTCTTTCCCAGCAGGTTGATTTCCGTGGAGATGGTGAGGGCCTTGGACATTTTGATTTTGCCGACTCCCGAGCTGGAGCGCTTGGGAGAGGAGGGAATTCCCCCTTCGTCCGTCAGGATCAAGTCCTTAATATTCGTCTGGATGCGCATGATGCCGCATTGCACGAACAGCGCGCCTTTGGCGTCGGGCAGGGTGCTGACGGTTCCTTTCAGCCCCATGGAGACGATCTGTACATCGTCGCCCTTTTTCAGCTTTCCGGAATCAATGCCATGGCTGGAGGGCTGCTTTTTTTCGCCGCCTTTGATGGACAGGCGGTCGTTTTTCTCGTCAATTTTATCCCGAACCTTGCGGCGCTTCTTTTCCAGCTCCCGAATATCGGTTCCGGCACCGATTTTATTGAAATCGCGAATGGTTTCATCCGCAAAATCCTTTGCTTCCTGAAGAATCTCTCTGGCCTTTTCGTTTGCTTCGCGTAAAATGCGGTCCTTCGCTTGGTCAATTTTCTCGTTCTTCTGGCGAAGCTGTGCTTCGAGGGTACGGATATGCTCCTTGTATTGAGAAATTTCCCTCTGTTCTTTCTCAATGGTAATGCGGCTCTGCTCCAAATCCGCAATCACGTCCTCGAAGCTCTTATCTTCATTGCCGATCTGTTCTCTGGCGGCGCTGATAATGTCGTCGGGCAGTCCCAGCTTGGAAGAGATGGCGAAGGCGTTGCTTTTGCCGGGAATGCCGATGAGAAGCCGGTACGTGGGCCTAAGGGTTTCCACGCTGAATTCACAGCAGGCATTTTCCACAAAAGAAGTGGAAAGGGCGTATATTTTTAACTCGCTGTAATGAGTGGTGGCCATGGTGCGGATGCCTCTGTCATGAAGAAAGTTCAAAATGGCAATGGCTAAGGCCGCGCCCTCCGTAGGATCGGTTCCGGCGCCCAGCTCATCAAACAGGCACAGGGAATTCTCGTTGGCGTGTCCTAGAATGTGGACAATGCTCTTCATATGGGAAGAGAATGTGGAGAGGCTCTGCTCAATGCTCTGTTCGTCTCCGATATCCGCATATACTTCCGTAAAAACGGACAGCTCCGAACGGTCTGCCGCCGGGATGTGAAGTCCTGCCTGCCCCATGAGGGTGAAAAGCCCCACCGTCTTCAAGGATACGGTTTTGCCGCCTGTGTTGGGGCCGGTGATAATCAGCAGATCAAAATCCCTGCCCAGATGAATGTCGATGGGAACCACCTTCTTTTTATCCAATAAGGGATGACGCCCCTTTTTGATATGGAGGGAATGGGAGGTATTAAAAAGCGGCTGTGCTGCGTTCATATCCAGCGCCAGCTCCGCTTTGGCAAAAATAAAATCCAGAAGGGTCATGATTTTCTGATTGTCCGTCAGCTCCTCCGTGTGCAGTGCGGCTTGGGCGCTTAAATCGGCAAGAATACGCTCAATTTCCTCCTTTTCTTCCAGCTCCAGCTCCCGCAGTCTGTTGTTTAGTTCCACAATGGCGGCCGGCTCGATGAAGTAGGTGGAGCCGGTGGCGGACTGGTCGTGAACCATGCCCGTCACTTGGGTTTTATATTCCGCCTTGATAGGAATGCAGTAACGATTATTGCGCATGGTAATCACGGCGTCCTGTAGATAACTGCGACAGGAGCCGGTCAGCATGGAGGAAAGCTGGGTATGGATTTTGTCGTTGGCCTGCGCCATGGAACGGCGGATGCCCTTCAGCCGGGGGCTGGCGTCGTCCGCAATTTCCTCCTCGGAGAGAATACAGCGGTTGATTTCGTTGGCAAGCTGGGTTAATGGGGCCAGCCGTTCAAAGTATTCGTCCAAGGAATCCTCCGGCGTATTTTCCCGGTCCCTTCTGCCATAGGTTTTGACGCGGGACACATTGTCCAGCATGGAGGCGATTTTTAACAGTTCCGGGGCGGATAAAGCGCTTCCGATTGCCAGAGACTTGATAGAAAAGCCTAAATCCCTGTTATTGCCAAAGGAGGTGCTGCCCGATTGGAACAGACGGCTTACGGCGTCTGCGGTTTGGGTCTGATTTTGGCGTATTTCCTCTAAATCCGTGGAAGGAGTCAATTCCCGGCACATTTTTTTGCCCGGTTCGGAATTGGCCTTTTCTGTCAGCATTTCGATTATTTTGTTATATTCTAAGGTTTTCAATACTTTCTGATTCATAGAACGCTCCTGTTTCTTCAAATTGTGGGACGGTCTTTATTACACTATTATATCACCGATGCGCCGCAATCACAACGCTGCAGTTTCGGCATATTCATCTGATTTCCTGAATATTTTTAAAAGGCGGGCTTTGGGGACTGCATTTTTTGTACATAATTTTATCAATGTATTCATTGGATATCGCATACCATCCTTTCTCAAGCTCCAATTCAAAGAACGTTTCCTTTTCCATTTCCAGCTCAGGATAGTATAAGCATTGCATCAGCTCGCAGGCGTCGGCGCAAAACAGCCCGCCCGTAGGAAGATGAAGATATCCGCATAATTCGGGGATTTCGGCAGCGGGTTCAATTTCACACGCGGGTTTGGCGTCACATCTGCGCTTTGCGTTATCTAATAAATAGATAATCATTTTTCCGTTATTGCAGAATTCTTGTATTGGCTCTGTTTCCCGTCTTCTTACCATATTCCATTCTTCGCCCGGAAAATCACAAATTAATTCGGACCTACCCTTTATGTCCAGCAGAAGCTCCATTGCATACAGCAGGGTGTCATCCAATTCTTTTAGAAAGCTTTTGTCGATGAGAACCATTCCGCCGCAACTATAACCACAATCAATATCAAATTTCATCCGGCGCCCTCCTCTTATTTTATCGACTCTGACATCATTTTAACATATTGAAGTGTCTGCGGCAAGGGAATTGGCAGATTGCATGTTCCTATGGTTGGAAAAAATTTAATTTTGTGGTAAAATAAGTCCGTATTGAAAGGGGAAGACGGCTGAATGGCAGTCCGGAGAGATTTTTAATGAAAAGAGACGACATACAAGAGTATGGGGGGTATCATCAGTGGAAAGCAAAGACGAAAGCGATTACCGAAAAACAATTTACGCCTGCTTTATAGGCTCTGTCGTTCAGGCGATTGTAAATAATTTTGCCCCTCTGCTGTTTTTGACCTTTCAGGAGACTTATGGGATTCCGCTTTCTAAGATTACCATGCTGGTGACAATCAATTTCGGCCTGCAGCTGGGTGTGGATTTGGCGTCGGTGGGCTTTGTGGACAGAATAGGGTATCGTGCGTCCCTGATAATGGCGCATGTATTTGTGGTATTAGGGCTGATTACGCTGGCTGTGCTTCCGGGGCTTTCTGCCGACCCATTCTTAGGCCTTTTGGCAGCAGTGACATTATACGCCGTGGGGGGCGGACTTTTGGAGGTGCTGGTAAGTCCGGTGGTGGAGGCGTGTCCTACGGAGAATAAGGAACGGGCTATGAGTCTGCTGCACTCCTTCTACTGCTGGGGACATGTGGGGGTGGTGCTGATTTCCACAGTATTTTTCAGGCTGTTTGGTATCGGAAGCTGGAAGCTGCTGGCCTGCCTGTGGGCGCTGGCGCCTCTTTTGAACGCCGTACTTTTTACCAAAGTGCCCATTGCGTCTCTGGTGAAGGAGGGAGAGCAGGGTCTTTCAGTCAAAGAACTGGCGCGGCAGAAAATTTTCTGGATTTTTCTCTTGATGATGATGTGCGCCGGGGCAAGCGAACAGTCCGTAAGTCAATGGGCGTCCGTCTGTGCGGAAAAAGGGCTGGGTATCGGCAAAACGATGGGAGATTTGGCCGGTCCTATGGCCTTTGCGGTTTTGATGGGCAGCGCAAGGGCGTTTTATGGAAAATATGGAGAGAAGCTTGATTTGGATAAGCTTATGAAGGGAAGCGGTGTTTTGTGCGCCGTGTCTTATCTATGCATTTCCCTTGTGCCAAATCCCATAATCGGATTGATAGGCTGCGGGGTCTGCGGTTTTTCCGTGGGTATTATGTGGCCGGGAACCTTCAGCAAAGCGGCGGCGGCAATTCCCAGAGGGGGCACGGCGCTGTTCGCATTGATGGCGCTGGCGGGCGATTTGGGATGTTCCGGCGGGCCTACGGTGGTGGGCGTGGTTTCCAGTTTGTTTGGGGAAAATATTAAAATCGGGATTCTGGCGGCGGTATGCTTTCCATTGCTGCTGCTTTTGGGGATAGCGCTGTGCGGAAGGCGCCGCGGGCCTTCCACGATGGAAAGGAAGCGCGGCAGTTTCTGACTTCTGCTCTTTACATTTGTTAGAAAGTTCTGTATACTTTTCTCACGGATTGTCCGTATCGCTTGTGGAGACGCTGCTTTGGGGGGCAGTCGGTGGAATTCCGATACAGAGATGAACTGCCGCAGTGGAGAGACCGAAACAAGTTCCTGTATGCGGGACGGGAGCTGGAATAGGAGGATATATGTCTGATTCGGAGCAGAACAATCAAAGTGATTTCCTGATTGAGAAGATCAAGGTGAAACCGGTGAACAGGAAGAAACTGATTCGCAAGACAATCATTACGGCGGCAATGGCCGTTATCTTCGGTTTGATTGCCTGCTTTACCTTTCTGATATTGGAGCCGGTGATCAATAATTGGCTTTATCCCGAAGAAGAGCCTCCCTTTGTGCTGTTTCCGGAGGATCAGGAAGAAATGTCGCCGGAGGATATGCTGGCGGAAAATATTCCTACGGAAAGCCCTTCCGAACCGCCCGAGCAGGAGGGCCTTGTGCTGGAGGATGAACAGATTCAGGAAATTTTGTCGGAAGTGACATTGGATTTGGAGAATTATGGGGAGCTGTACAATGCGCTGTCCGCATACACGGACCGGCTAAACTGCTACATGGTGACTGTTACGGCAGTGACTTCCAATGTGGATTGGTTTCAGGATGTACAGGAGAGCAGGAATCTGTGTTCCGGAGTTATTATCTATAATGACGGCAGAGAATTGTTGATCTTGTCAAATTATTCCACGATAAAATCTGCCGGCCGCCTGCTGCTCACTTTTTATGACAATACGATAGTGGAAGCACAGATGAGGCAGTGGGATAAGGAAACGGATTTGGCGGTGCTGGCGGTGGATTTGCTGGATATGCCGGAAGAATTCATAGTGGAAGACTTTCCCGTGGCTCCGCTGGGGTCTTCTAACGCAGGAAATCTTGCCGGGACTCCCGTGGTAGCGCTGGGAAGTCCCATGGGAGTGAGCGATTCCGTGGGATACGGAATTATCACCTCCTCCGGTTCCGTCCTGTCCATGACGGATAGAAATTATAAACAGATTCTGACGGATATCAGCGGCGGCAGGAACCCCAGCGGCGTGCTGTTTAATTTAAAAGGGCAGATGATAGGGGTTATTATCAACAGCCAGCCGGATTCCGAGAAAGGAAATATGATTACGGCTTATGGAATTACGGATCTGCAGAAAATGATTGAAAAAATGTCCCGGGCCGGCGTGGCGGCCTATATGGGAATTACGGGCGGGGATGTCCCGCGGGAAGTACATGAGGAATACAGCGTGCCTTACGGGGCATATGTGGAGAAAACAAGCATGAATTCCCCGGCCATGCGGGCGGGCATTCAGCGGGGGGATGTGATAACGGAGATAAACGGAACTAAGATTTCGTTTTTCCGAAATTATGGAGACGCTTTGCTGCAGATGGAGCCGGGACAGACCGTAAACGTGGTGGTAATGCGTCAGGTACAGGGCGAGTATAAGGAAATGAGTTTTAATATTGAATTGGGAGAGGTGAAGTAAATGAAATATATTAAGGATTTCAAAGAAGGAGACAGAGTATTCGATATTTATCTATGCAAGCATAAGCAGGCGGCGGTGACAAAGAATGGCAAACCATATGAAAATCTGATTCTTCAGGACAAGACGGGCACCATCGACGCAAAGGTCTGGGAGCCGAACAATCCCGGAATCGGAGAGTATTCCGCGCTGAATTACATAGAAGTGTACGGCGATGTGAATAATTTTCAGGGAACCCTGCAGGTGAGCGTCAAGAGAATCCGGGTGTGCCGGGAAGAGGAGTATAAGGCGGAGGACTACCTGCCCGTCAGCGCCAAAGGAATAGACGCCATGTATCAAGAGCTGCTGGGACTGGTAAAAAGTATCAATAATTCCTATTATAAGCTGTTATTGGAAGAATTTTTTGTAAAGGATGAAGCGTTTGCTAAGGCGTTTAAAAATTCCTCCGCAGCAAAAACGGTGCATCATGGGTTTGTGGGAGGATTATTGGAGCATACTTTAAGTGTGACGAAATTGTGCGACTATTATTGCGGTGCATATCCCATTTTGAAACGGGATTTACTGCTGACGGCCGCTATGTGTCATGATATCGGCAAGGTAAAAGAGCTTTCCGCTTTTCCGGAGAACGATTATACGGACGACGGACAGCTTCTGGGACATATTGTCATAGGCGCTCAGATGGCGGCGGAAAAGGCCGGGAAGATTGAGGGCTTTCCCCATGTGCTGCTGACGCAGCTTCAGCACTGCATTCTGGCGCATCACGGGAAATATGAATATGGCTCCCCGAAGCTTCCGGCGCTGATGGAGGCGGTGGCGTTAAACTACGCGGATGATACGGATGCGAAGCTGGAGACATTTAAGGAAATTCTACAGAATAACAGCGAGAATCAGGGGTGGTTCGGATATAACAGACTGTTTGAATCCAATCTGCGGGAGGCCAAGATATAAGCGGGGGCGGAACGGAGATCATGGTTTTGGGCGTCTTACGAAAACATATTGCATAAAAAATCAGGAAGTATTTTTAAAGGATTGGAAGGAAGCAGCTTGGAAGAAAAATTCAGATGAGATCTGTACGGATGAAATTTTTTCTGAAATAAGGGCATTGTAATACTGAGACAGAAACAAGCTGCCGATGATGGCAGTTGAGACAGTTTCGGAGAGATGAAGCTTTGAAAAATTGGCTGTGAACGGATGAGATTTTCTTCTGAAAGAAGGGGATTGCAGTGCAGACATGGGAAAAACTGCCGATAACGGCAATGAAATCGGAGGGAAAAGAATGGAAATAGCGGATAATATTTTATATGTGGGCGTCAATGACCATGAAGTTGATTTGTTTGAGGGGCAGTATAGAGTTCCCAATGGAATGTCTTATAATTCATATGTCATATTGGATGAAAAGACGGCGGTGATGGACACGGTGGACGGGGCGTTCGGCGGGCAGTGGATGGAGCTTCTGGAGAAGGCGCTCAATGGGCGCACGCCGGATTATCTGGTGATTCAGCATATGGAGCCGGATCACTCCGCTAATATTCCTTTGTTTTTGCAGAAATATCCCAATGCTAAGATTGTCGCCGCGCCGCAGGCGTTTAAAATGATGGGACAGTTTTTCGGGATGGACTTGGAGGGAAGACAGGTGATTGCGGCAAATGGGGGAGAACTGGCGCTGGGCGCCCATACGCTGCAATTTATCTACGCTCCCATGGTTCACTGGCCGGAGGTAATGATGACTTATGAGACCAAGGAGAACATCTTCTTTTCCGCAGACGCTTTCGGCAGGTTCGGGGCGCTGGATGTGGAGGATGACTGGGCGGGAGAAGCAAGGCGCTATTACTTTGGCATCGTGGGAAAATACGGTATGCAGGTGCAGAATGTACTGAAAAAGGCGGCAGGTCTGGACATTCGCAGGATCTGCCCGCTGCATGGGCCCGTGCTGAAGGAAAATTTAGCATATTATCTGGGCTTGTATGATACATGGTCCTCCTATCGTGCGGAGAGCGAGGGCGTGGCGCTGGCGTATGCTTCCGCATATGGGCATACCAAAGAAGCGGCGCTGTATCTGGCAGAAATATTGGGTAAAAAGGGCGTGGAGGTATCAGTGTATGATTTGGCGAGAGACGATATGTCGTCGGCGCTGGCCGACGCCTTTCGTTACAGCAGACTGGTGCTTGCCTGCAATACCTATGACGGCGGAATCAATCCTTTTATGAACGATTTCATTCACCGCCTGACAGGGCATAATTATCAAAAGCGCAGGGTGGGCTTGATCGAAAACGGATCTTGGGCGCCCATGGCGGCAAAGACCATGAAAGCTATGTTTGAGAAAAGCAAAGAAATCACATTCGTGGAACCGGCGGTGACTCTGTTCTCCGCCATGAAACCGGAGACGAAGGAACGGCTGCAGGCGCTGGCGGAAGAGCTTATGCAGCAGTCGTGAGGGTTAAGTGAACCTTTATTGCCGCAGCAGGCTGAACGATGAGGGTTGAAAATATGAAGAATGGATTCAGCAGCAGGCGGTGTGAGTTGAAAGTATGAAGAATGGATTCGGCGGCAGGGCAGTCGGTGAGAATGTGAAAGTTTTTGCAATGGACTCTGTGATATGCGCCACGCAGGACGGGAGAAACAGCGTATGGAATTTCGTAAGAATGATATTGTTACGGTAGAAATCGAAGATATCGGCAGCGAGGGAGAAGGTATCGGAAAAGCGGACGGTTTTGCATTATTTGTGAAAGACGCCCTTATGGGCGACGTTGTGGAGGCGAAAATCGTAAAGGTGAAGAAAAATTATGCTTATGCGCGGCTGGAGAAGGTGTTGAAGCCTTCTCCTTTTCGCGTGGAAGCAAAATGCGCCTGCCATAGACAATGCGGAGGATGCCAGCTTCAGACGCTTTCCTACGAAAAACAGCTTGAGTTTAAACAGAATAAAATTCGCAGCAATTTGATCCGGATAGGGGGCTTTGCGCCGGAATATGTGGATGAACGCATGGAGCCAATTATCGGAATGGAAGAGCCGTTCCGCTACCGGAACAAGGCCCAATATCCCATAGGAACCGACAGGGAGGGGAATGTGACTGCCGGGTTTTATGCGGGCAGAACTCATGACATCATTGCAAATACGGACTGCTGGCTGGGGGCGGAGGAGAATAAGGAGATTCTGGACTGCATTCTGGCATATATGCGCAGGAATCATGTCAGCGCCTACAACGAGACTGCCGGGGCAGGACTGGTGCGCCATGTGCTGATTCGCAAGGGATTTACCAGCGGGGAAATTATGGTGTGTCTGGTGATACATCTGCAAAGGAATAGTGCGGCTGGCCAATTTCTGCCAAGGCAGGAGGAGCTTATCGACGGACTGCGGAAAATAAAGGGCATGACAAGCGTGCTGGTAAGCATTAATAACCGACGGACCAATGTGATTCTGGGGGAGGAAATTCATACCTTGTGGGGCGGCAGTACCATTTCTGACACCATTCATGCCCGGGACATGAGCCGGCCGGGCTATCCTTTTACGGGAAAGGAGCTGACCTTTCATATTTCCCCGCTGTCCTTCTATCAGGTAAATCCTGTGCAGACGGAGAAATTGTACAGTCTGGTGCTGGAATATGCCGCGCTCACCGGAGAGGAAACGGTATGGGACTTATACTGCGGCATCGGCACGATTTCTCTTTTTCTGGCGGGAAGCGCCAAATGGGTCTATGGGGTGGAAGCGGTGCCGCAGGCCGTTGAGGACGCCAAGGAAAACGCAGTCAGGAACGGAATTGACAACGCCGAGTTTTTTGTGGGGAAGGCGGAGGAGGTGCTGCAGGAATTCTATGGGGGAGTTGAGGAGGCCGGGGAGGGTGAGAGGAATTGCTCGGCTGAGGAAGAGGCAGAGACAGGAGGAGGGACGGAGACAGGGGCAAGGGAAGGGACGGAGACAGGGGCAGGGACAAGGAAAGGGACGGCGTCAAATGGGGAGGCACCGCCGGATGTGATTGTGGTTGACCCGCCCCGCAAGGGCTGCGACGCAGCCTGTCTGGCGGCCATGCTGCGGATGAAGCCCAAACGCATTGTGTATGTGAGCTGCGACTCGGCGACTTTGGCGAGGGATTTGAAGGTGCTGCGGGAGGGCGGATATAAAGTGGAGAGAATGAGAGGGGTGGACCAGTTTGGGATGACGGTGCATGTGGAGACGGTTGTGATGCTTTCCTGCAAAAATACGATAGCGCAATTAATATAGAAGTTGAGTTTGGCGAGGGTGAGGGCAAAGCGCCGCTTGATAATATCGACAAGAGAGCCGAAGCATATAAGCCAAAAGAGAGGGCTGCGTACAAAATGATTAAAGAGTACATAGAAGCGAAATATGGCTTCAAAGTACATACGGCATATATCGCAGAGGTAAAAAGGGAGTTAGGATTGCCGATGTATGATGCTCCGGATACGGTCGAGGAATTGAAACAATTAAGGAAATATCCAACAGCGGAAGCGATAAAGGATGCCTTAAGATTTTATCACAATTATTTAATTATTATAGATGTTTTATGTTGAAGAGAATTGTTAAGCTTAAGCAGAGAAAATCAATGCAGCTATAAAGATGATATGGAGGATATCTCAAATGCCATTAACTGCAAAAGAAAAGATTTGGTTTGAAAATCAGATTGAAAAGTATGATAAGAAAGGGGAACTAATCGAATTAGACAATTCCTCTAATTTTATAAAGTATACATCTTCAATGCGATCAGATGAAAGTTTAATTAAAACTCAGAATCCAGAAGAATATGTGCATGCACTATTTTTATGTTTATTATGTAGTCCTCAATACGGATACAAGGTTGAAAGGTTGTATCATGAGCAACATTTTAAACGAGGAAGTTCTGGTGCAAAAGATGATGAAACGGATTTTCTTTTATATGATGAAGAGGATTTACCGTATGCACTAATAGAGATTAAGCCATATGATTTATATAAAAATGCAAAGGTTGAAGAAAGGGCTATTAGGTATCAGTTGTTTGCTACAGCACCTTTAGCTAAAAATCCACCTCTACTAGTATATGCTACAATTGTACCATCAGGTAATATTGCAACTCTTGTGGTAAAGTGTATTGATTTTACACAATATAAGTCATATGAGAGTTGGGTTGATGCAGGATGTCCTTACGCCACGGAATTTCCAGCAGACTATCAGGATCTTGGATATGAACCATATGTAAGTGGAGGGGAGAAAGACTTAAGAGTAGATTGTAAGCAGGCTGATTTTAAAGCCGTTGCAGCTGGATTTCATAGTGAGTTTTTTGGTGAGCATCCTGACAACTCTTTATATGTAAATTTAGTTAAGTGTTTATTAGCTAAAATATATGATGAAAGAACAAGAAAAAAAGGTGAAAAATATTTATTTCAAGTTGAGTATCGAATGGGAAAGTCAGAAAATATAGATAGAGTTTTTGAAAAGGTAAATTCTTTATATAGAGATGCATATGTTCGGTATATTGATACAGATGCACTTCAAGCAGATGAAATAGATCCAAAAGATTTTTCAAAGGAGAAGGTTAAAGAAGTAGTCATTGCTTTACAAGGAATGTCTATAACAAAAGGTGCAGCTTTGAACGGTGATGTTATAGGGGCTTTTTTTGAAGAAATATTACGAATAGGATTTAAGCAAGATAAAGGAATGTATTTTACACATTCTAATTTAGTGCGTTTTATGATTGAAGTAATTGATCTTGATGGATTAACAATAAGAACATGGAATGCATCGACGCATCCAGAAAACAGACTTCCGTATATTATTGATCCGGCGTGTGGTTCTGGCACTTTTTTGTTAAATGCTATGCCAATTATAACAAACGCAATAAAAAGTCGTAAAAAGGAGTTGGTTTGTGATTTTGAATCGACACAATTTTATAATGCTAGAATGTCGGATGATGTCCCTAACTATTGGGCTGAGAATTTTATATATGGATTTGACCCTAAATTTATAATGGCAATAACTGCAAAAGTAAATATGGTTTTACATGGTGATGGTTCGGCACACATTTTTAAATACGATGCATTTTCAGATTTCTCTAAATATAGAGATACAAAGCTTCGTCCTATTGGGGATAATTTAAGAAGTGTTAGTAGAAAACGTTATAATAAAGATATGTGTGAAACTTTTGATGTTGTGCTATCCAATCCACCTTTTGGTGTAACCTTATCAAATGAAACATCTAGAAGGTTAGGCAAGAATTTTGTTTTATCTGAATCTACATCAAGCGAATCATTATTTATTGAAAGATGTTTTCAATTGCTTAAGCCAAATGGTAGATTGGGATTAGTTTTGCCAGAATCAGTATTTAACGCTGTTGAAAATATGCAAGTCAGGTTGTTTTTATATAGAATGTTTAAAATCAAGGCAATCGTATCTCTGCCTCGCAACGTATTTATTGATACGCCAACTTTAACCAGTCTTTTATTTGCTCAGAAAAAAACTGCGAAGGAAATAGAAGAGTGGGATAGTGAATGGCAGAAAAATATTGATTATGCAAATAATGCAATTAAAGCAGGAAAAGTTTGTATATCATCTGCTAAGAAAAAGAATTATACATCAGCACAAGAGGTTGAAAAAGCAGTGTTGAATGCGATTAGTGAAATATTGCACGAAGATGAGTGGGTAATAAAAAAAGGTAAAAACTCAGATATTATTCCTGTACGTATGAGAGAGGATGTAACTACAGTTGATGATGCTTTTCTTTATTATTATGATTTACTAAAATCTGCATCAATTGATAAATTTGTATTTAGATATGCCTTTGATAAAACCAGCCAAGTATATGATCAGCAATTTGATTCATTTATTGTAGATGAGGTTGGGTATAAACTAAGTAAAAGGAAGGAAAAAAGTAGGCCAAACCAACTTTGTTCATTCGTAGGAAATACTACAAAGAAAAAAATTTATAATTTGCATTTATGTGACGAACCATATTCAGTGGATTATAATATTGGAAAATCAATTACAGTTTTAGATATTGTAAAAAAGGAGATTAAATGGGACTAAAGGTTAAAAGTAAAAGTTATCCAATTCATACTAAGACAAAATTATCCGAGATTAGAAAGACTCATTCATTAAGATGTGATGCAAAGCAATTTGAAAAAAAATATTCAGCATTGAAAAAAATGATTGATACAGAGGATACATTTTATCTGGGAGAATTAATTCCTCAACCATTAGTGAAAGGTGGACAGCCATCATATATTGACGGTACAGATGGAATCCCAGTTATTAATACTTTATCAATACATCATTTACAAATAAATCTAGAAGATTGCCGCTATATTTCAGAAGAAGATTTTGAGTGTATCATTGATAATAGAAAATTGAAAAAGGGTGATGTTTTATTGACAATGGATGGGGGTACATCTATTGGAAAAAGTACGGTATTCGATTTAGATGGTAATTATACAGTTGATAGTCATGTAGCCATCATACGCCCGATTGGAATATCTGCAAAAGCAATGGCCTATTTGTTAGCTTCACCAATGGGGCAATTACAATTTAAAAAGGCAGAATCTGGTGCAAGTGGGCAAACAGCAGTAACTGAAGAGGATTTGAGAAGATTTCAATTTCCAAGAGCGTTGTTAAAAAATATAGAGGGATTAGCAGAAGATTTAGACAAGAAACGTGAAAAGATAAATGAAAAAAGGAAAGCATTGGAAAAAGAAGAATTAGAGGCGTGGAAAGCTTTTTCAAATGCATGCTTAAATAAAATTTAATTATGATCTTTGTGAAATAGATTTATTTGGAATCATAAAAAATCTATAAGCCTGTAAAAAGGCTTTTGCAAAAATGTTTTTGTGAGAAAAAGGATGTAAGAACGGTTTTAGTATTGTAAAAGTATTGCTTATATGTCCGTGATTTTGTGGGGAAATGTTCTATTTGGTACTTATGTTGAGACGGTGTGCGTATTGTCCCAACGGAATGTTCAGCCTTATATTGAGGTGGAAGCAAACCCTGACGGGATTATTAGCTGCGGCAGAGAGCAGATTTCTGTGTCGAATTATCTGACCATAATCCGGAGGAGTGTAGGGAATTTCTCATAAAATGGCGAAGCACAAGAAGGTGGTAAGGGCATAAACGGCGGCAGAAATGTAGTTTTCAACTCAAAAATTTGAGCTTTTCTTTTGTATAATGAGAACATAAACGCAGTATGTGCGGATTTAAAGAGGAGCGTGTTCTTTTGCAGAAAAATGTGTATGAACCGATTATTATCCTGTCATCGGATTGGAAGGATTTGAGGTCTGACAACGAATGATATTATCTGCAGGCGGCGCATGAACAACATAAGAAGAAGGTCTCATATATTGTACAGATCGATCCGATGACAGAAGTAGATATTCCGGATAGGCTGTTAAAACTTCCGGTCTGCGAAGCCTGCCGCAGCTTTAGCGGCAGGCGGTCAGGCATGACAGAAGGATTTCAACATCACGCGCCGATAAAATAGAGCTTATCCCCGTTCTGTTTGCAGACCACCTCCAGTTCCGGGGTCAGCGGGATTAGGGCCATGTTCCGGTAGAGCTGCTGCCCTGTGATCTGGAAGCAGCACATGGTATATAAATAGTTAAGGATGTCCTCCAGCGGACTCTGAGGATCAAAAAATCCCAGCTCAGGCAGCCCGAATTCCTTCAGCCCCCAAGTCTCCACAGTGGGCTTCCCCTCATGGGTTCCTTGGAACAGCCATATCCAGAGGGGGACGGGGAAGTAATCCGGATCATTCCATGTTTTTCCGTCCATATTGTTCCGCTGTAGAAGGTAATTTCTTTTACTGATCAGCAGACCGATGCTTGTTCGGCATGCGCCCACGGCGTCTTCCTGCTCCAGCAGGACCGCGCACAGCCTGCTGAACGTCCAGCACACCCGGCGTTTTTCTTCAAGGGTCGTCCCGCCGCCCTTCTGGGCCAGCATCCAAAAGGATCTGCCGTCGCAGAAGGCCTCCCGTTCCTCATCGTTCAAGAAGAGACAGCATTTGGCGGCGTATGGCACATCCAGCTCCTGCTGAGGGATGGGCATGGGCAGGTAGGAGCACCAGAATTCAATGCCCTCCACCGTGACGATGAAGGCAGGCACTCTGGGATGGCTTCGGTCTATATTGCTTACAGCGTCGGAACCGAAGGCGTTTTGGAGCAAATTAATTGTCGGTTCCACGTCCTCAAGCACCCGATCCATTACAATTAGAACGGAGGTATCCTTTTCAGGCTCTTTGGGCCAAGGGGCCGACGGGGCAGTTTTTTTCTTAAATCGATCAAATAGTCCCATTTTGAATCCTCTCAATCTTTTGAAAATAGCTGACATTCTGCCATATCACATATGATACCACAGTTTTCTTTCATTTTCCACAGCATTTTAAATAAAAACAGCGTCCCATAAAATTGGCAGTGAATTTAGGTATTTCAGGGTAGTTAGGCATTTTAGGTCAGAAATTTAAGGGATTCCAAAGAAGTCAG
The DNA here is from genome assembly GCA_948467735.1 of uncultured bacterium. Classification (GTDB taxonomy): domain Bacteria; phylum Bacillota; class Clostridia; order Lachnospirales; family Lachnospiraceae; genus Acetatifactor. The sequence goes on along the minus strand of CAOKFN010000029.1, from coordinate 37,869 downwards.
TACAAAGCGGCGGAAGCAGGGGAAAGCCGCGGTAAGCATTCAGGAAAATAAGTTCTTTATGCGGGAAATCACCCGATTCGGAAACCCTGTCATCGAAAGCTATCTTACAGGAACCGACTAAGTTCCACTTGTACCCCCATGAAGTAGAATTTTACTTTTCATTTCACTGCTTCGTAAAGCTTGTAATCATGAGTTATATTTCGATGGTGTTTCTGGGATTTTTGGTGTATAATAATATTGCTGCTGCATTTCCGAAAGCAGGAAAGACAGACATGACATGGAGCGGCGCGTTGCGCGTAGAGAAAAGGCGATTGCACGGCGCATCTTGTGAAGAGAGGAGATAGCTGTTAACGCAGTTTAGGCAGAGCAAAGAAGGTAATTTTATGAAACATCCGGAAAAATGGAGGGAGACCGTGGATCCCTACGGTCTCCCGTATAAGAATTTTATTCTGACAGAAGTGCTCGGCTATCCTCATGCGGGGAATGATGTGTTTTATGCCAAGGGAATTTATCGGCAGAAGGAGGTTCTGGTTTATGTGAAGGCCGCCAGACAGGCAGGAGCGGATATCGCGAATGAAATAGCCGTGATTCGTGAGCTGCAGTTGGGCCTTGCGCCGCAGATTCTTGATTGTGATGAAAGGGAGGGCCGTTTTGTTGTTACTCTGGCGAAGACGGGAGAACGGTTGTCCGTAATTTTAGGAGAGAATAAGAATCGGGATTCTTTGGACTATATGTATGAATATGGACAGACTTTGGCGAAATTACATAGGATTCAGGGGAATTTTGGAGAAGTAAAGGATCGCAGGTTTTTCCATATTCCGGAGAAAAGCGGCTTTGCACTCTCCGGGCTGGAGTTTGTGTACGATTATTTGATTTCAAATCAGCCCAAGGAAGTAAATAAGTGTTTCTGCCACGGGGATTTTCATTATGCGAATATTTTATGGGTAAATAAGCATATTTCCGCCATATTGGATTTTGAATTGTCCGGAATGGGAAGCAGGGAGTTCGATATTGCGTGGGCTTTGATACTCAGGCCGGGACAAAGGTTTTTGAATACAGGGGAAGAGGCGGAGCTGTTTATGGAAGGATATCTGTCCGCGGGTACATGTAACCGGGAGTATGTAAAATATTATATGGTTTTGATTTATTCTTATTTCATCAACTTTCAAAATAATACATCCGAATATCGAAATTATGTTATGAGAGTATTTGAAGAGTTCTGCCATGGCAGAGGAGGCCGAGACGTTTGAATGCCCCTTGAAAATAAGGTATTTTGGAAATTCAGAGATAAAAATTTGAGGATAAGGGTATTATGGGCAAATGGTTTAAGGTAGTGAAAGATGAAGCAGTATAAATTGCCAAACGCTAAAATATGATGAGATTCATATGGAATTTCAATTATTTGAAAGCGAAGATTTGAAGGAGGGGATATGAGGTGAATACAAATCAGGGTTTCCCGCTGAAGAAATTGAAAGAGCTGCTTCAAAAGGCGAAAGAGGCGGACGGCAGGTTGAAACAGTTCGGCGCTGAAAGGCATCGATATCGGTGGAACCCGCCCGCTTCCCCTGCGGATGTGGAGGCGTTTGAACAGGAGATAGGGACGACGCTGCCGGAGGAATATCGGAAGTTCCTGCTGTTGGCAGGAGACGGGGGAGCCGGGCCGTATTATGGCCTTTTTCCCTTGGAGAAAGTCAGGCAATGGCTGACATGGGAGGTCCGGCCGGATAAAGAGCCGCGGCTTTATCCCGGTATGCCGGTTTTTGACTGGGAAGAAGCGGAGGAAAGCGGCACGGAGGATAGGGAGGGGATAGAAGACGAGTTAGATCGGGCGCCGGACGAATGTTTTTGGGGAAGTATTCCGATTGGCTCTCAGGGAGACAGTTATTTCATGCTTTTGATGGTAACGGGCCCTCACAGGGGGAGGGTCGTTTATGTGGAATCCGAGCTGTCCTATATTTTCTTCCCAAGGGAGGAGGGCTTTCTTGCATGGTATGTCCGATGGCTTAGGGAAATTGCCGCCGGTTATCGTATTTTCTGGTATGGAACGAATCTGGACGGAGACGAGGAGGAGCTGCGCCGGCTGTATGAGAGTTCCGCGGACGAAGAGGAAAAGCGGCTTGTGCTTTCCAGCATGAAAAAATTTCCTTCTCTGTCCAAGGAGGCCGGGGAATGGCTGGTGAGGGAGGCGCAGAATTACATGTTAGAGCCGGATGCCAGATGGCTTTTGGATCAGCTTTACGGAGCGGATCCCCGGCAGAAGGACGCCTTTATGGAACGGCGGTGGGCGGCCGGAATGTACGAAGGGGTGGTTTACGAGGTTTATTATTCCATTCATTCTCTTGGCGAAGAAGAGGGGGAGGTTTTGGGGCGCTGGTGGAAGCGCATTCTTGAGAAGATGCCCCGGATTTCACAGACCTGCTGGTATACGGCGCTTCGGCTGCTTACCCGATGCCCTCAGGTAAAGCTGCAGGATGTGGCGGGGCTTTGGGAGATTGCGGAACCGAAAAGCAGGCGGGAGCTGGTTCGCGCGTTTGGCAGTTTTCCGGATGCGGAGGAGCATTTGGAGCTTTTCTTGAAAATGCTTGAGGAGCGGGAAGATTTTGAGCTTTTGAACGCGATTCTGCTTGGGGTTCCCATTGTGGAAAGCGAAGCGCTGTTTCTGGCCGTGAAGCGTGCCTGCGAATATGCGGAGGATTACGCGGAATCCGTGTCCAAGCCGGAAGGGGAGGATGATGAGTCTTGGAACCTGTTGGAGAGGATACATAACGCGTATCGGGTCTGTTATACCGGCGATATTATTTTGAACAGGCTCAGGGACAAATTTATTAATCCAAAGCTTCCGGGGATTCCGCGTCCTCGTCGGCTGAATCTGCAGGTTCAGGATCGTGAGAAGCTGGACGTGAAAATCGGGAACAAACACGGGCCGGAAGAGACTGCCATACATCCCCTGATTGCCATGGTGATTGAAGAGAACTTTAACGGAATGCCCGCTTCCGCGGAGGATTGGGAACATATATTTTTCAATATAGAGACTCTGCGGCTTCAAATAGAACCAAGGCATATCAGGGTGGACGGGGAATGGATTTACATGGAGCCTCCAAAACCCCGCACCACTCTGCCATATCCCTATTATTATGATCTCCATGACTGGTCCGTGATTGGGCGGATGAAGAATCTGCGGGAGCTGTCCATAAGGGGAATCTGTGTGGATGATTTTTCTTTTTTGGCTCAATGTAAAAATGTGACGACGCTTTCTCTTTATGATACCAATTTCTCCGACTGCCGCCTGCTGTGCGAAATGCCGAATCTGAGGGAGGCGGATCTGCGCATGTGCCCTCTGGAGCATGAGGAAGCGCTGGCAGGGAAGGGGCTGGAATACCGAAAGTAAGGGCCATGAGCGGCGTGAAATCCTGCCTGACAAAAAGGGGAAAGGGCTGCGCATGCAGGATAATTTAGACAGCCTGCCGAATCTGCCTATGTATGGCATTGGAAAGCATAGCGGACCATCAAGAACATAAGGTGATAAGAACGCAGGTAAAATGAAGAAGAAGCCGTAAAAGGCTGGATGCAGAAAAGCAGCAGAAAGCTAAAACGGCGGAAAAATGCAGACAGCAGAAAGCTATAAACAGCAGAAAGCAAAAGATATGAAAGGCGAAAATAAAATCTAAGAATGGAAAAGGATAAAAGTTTAAAATAATATGACAAAATACGCTGGCAGGCGCGGGGAGCCTGTTAAGAGATATCAAAAATATTACGATAAGAATAGTGGGAAGAAAACATACGAAAAGCTTGGAAGAGGATAGAGGGATATGAATATCGAAGTACAATGCTGCGGCGTCGTGATATTGTTATTATTGTGGTATTTTTCATTGAGGCAGAAGGCCTTGGGACTGGAAGCGGAGAAATTGTTTCGGCTTACCATGGCGGTGACTTCCTTCTGTGTTGTCATGGATATTATGTCCATCGCAGCCATTAATTATCGGCAGCAGATTTCGGGTTTTTGGCTGGCATGTATCTGCAAGACTTACATTGTGTCCCTGATCTGGGTGGGATATTTCGGGCTGATTTATGCCAGTACGGATTTCAGAGGAACATGGGCGGAGCGGAGAAAGAAGAATAAAATATATACCGTTATTGTGCTGACAGGAACCGTGCTGATATATGTCCTGCCGATTCGTTATTTTCTGGAAGGGGATGTGGTTTATACCTATGGCCCCGCCTGCACGGCCACTTATATATTTGCGCTTTTGTTTGTGCTTGTGACATTGTACAAGGTGGGTGTGAAGGGGAAGGAGATGAATCCCAAAAGAAGGCGGGCCATTGTCATATGGATGCTTATCTGGATAATTGCGGCGGTGACGCAGTTTTTAAACGCGAATCTGCTGCTGGTGGGCTTTGCCTCCGTGCTGGGCATGGTGATTCTGTTCTTTGAATTGGAGAATCCGGAGGCGAATCTTGACAGGGAGACAGGCGCATACAATGCTCATGCATTAGGGGAGTACACTAAGCTGTTATATGAAAAGCAGGAAGTGTTTTCCGCAATTCTGCTGGCGTTAAACGATGCGGTTTCCGTTGGAAACGATGAAAGCGCCATGCAGACGGATATCACTCTCCGGAGCATTGTGCGGTATGTGGAAAAGATAAAGGATGTCAAGGTCTTTAAGACGCTGGAGCGGGAATTGGTGCTTCTTGTCAAGGATGAAAAGCGTATGCGGGAAGTGTATCAGGAGGTAAAAGCGCATATGGAGGAATTCGGAGGCGAGAAGAAAAGAGGGGAAGCGTCCAAAATATGCCCTTATTATGTTCTGCTTCCGGATTCTTCCATGCTGAGGGGCGTGGAAGAGCTGTTTCAGATGCTGCGGCATTTTCGGGTTGAGAAGAGGGAGAACCCGGAAGAAAACAGTATCGTTCTGGATGAGAAGAAAATCGGACATTATAAAGAAAGGGAAGATACGGAGGCGCTGATTCGCGCGGCAATGGAAGAGGATAGAATCGAGGTGTTCTATCAGCCCATTTTTTCCACGAAAGAGGGTAGATTTGTGTCTGCGGAGGCGCTGGTGCGTATTCGGGAAAGGGACGGGAACATCATACCGCCGGGCCGTTTTATTCCCATAGCGGAAAAGAACGGGCTTATTTCTCAGATTGGCGAGATTGTGTTTGATAAGACATGCGCATTCATTAAGAAAAACAATCTGCGGGCGGATTATGGAATCGAGTATGTTGAGTCCAATCTTTCCGTGAGACAATGTGAGGAGCCAAGGCTTGCGGAAACCTATATTGGGATTATGGAAAAGTATGGATTGGAGCCCTCCTGCATCAATCTGGAAATTACGGAATCCACATCCATACAGACCAGAAATAATCTGCTGAAGAATATGGAGGCGCTGATTATCTATGGCGTCAGCTTCTCCTTGGACGATTTCGGAAGCGGGGCCAGCAATCTGAATTATATCATCGATATGCCGGTATCCATTGTGAAATTTGACCGGGATATGAGTCAGGCATATTTTGATAATCAGAAGGCAAAATTTGTCATGGAAGCGTCCATGCACATGATTCATGACATGAAGCTGGAAATTGTGTCGGAAGGCGTGGAGACAAAAGAACAGATGGAGGCCATATCGGCATTGGGAATAGAATATATTCAGGGATATTACTTTTCCAAGCCGCTCTCGGGGGAGGAGTTTTTATCTTTTGTCAAAAAGGCGAATCAGCGGCGTTTATAGTTCTGTAGAGAAATGTCAGGGGAGCGATTCCATGAGCGGGGGTTTTAAACAGGCTTGAAGGGAGGTTCATGTATACGGGAACCGGAAGGAGCGGAAGGGATGAACAAAGACAAACCAATTTTGGAGCTGCTGCAGGAAGCCATGGAAGGGCGGGAAAAACTGCCGAAGGGATTCTGTCTGCCGGACGAGAACGGCAGTGAAGTGAAATTTGCCCCCGGCGCCATGGACGGGATTATTTTATACCATTGCGGGACGCCTCCAAAGGAGGATAACGAAGGACGTCTTTTGCTGAAGGAGGCCATGTGGGATATTGCCAAGGGAGCGGAGAAGGAAGCGTTTGCAAAGGTGCAGGAGTATGCGGGAAAGGGACGCGCCGTTTCCGATATAGATTTTCTGTTGAATCATATCAGAGCCAATTTGAATGAAGTTGAACCGGAAAAATTTTATAGGTTTGCATGCAGGCTGGTGGGATTGAGCGCCAAGGCGGAGGCGGTGAAAATCGGCATGGGAATTCTGGAGCTTTTCGACACCAATCATATGCCTAAGATGAAGGAAGTCGTCCGCACCCTTTCTTATTATGACGAATTTGCCTTTTTCGGCTGTTTTGTGGTTATGACCAGATGGGATAAGAGGGATGAGGAACTGCTGGAGATAGCCCGAAGGAATCACGGATGGGGAAGGATTCACGGGGTGGCTTTCGTTGAACCTGTGACGGAGGAAATCAAGAACTGGCTTTTGATACATGGCGTGCATAATGATGTGCTGGCTAATTATTCCGCTATGGAATGCTATCGGAAGGCCGAGGTAAGGAGCCTGCTGGGGCAGCCGCTCACAAGAGAGCAGTTCATGGGATGTACGGATATTTTAAACGCGCTGCTGGACGATGAGCCGGAACCGGGTATATCCGCGCTGCAGGACGGGGAGGAGGTTCTATGGGAGTATCTTGGCGCATTGGAGAAAAGGGATGACTTGACGAAAGAAGACATGGAGATTGTGGAACGGATTCGCAGTTATGGGGCGGAGAACTTTGGCGAGGACGGAAAATGGAATCGTCACTTTCCGGGGGAGGGTTAGAATGAAAATTATTTCAACGGCTGTGCCGGCAGGCGGCAAGGGAATCACATATTTGACGGTTGACTTGGAAAAAGGGGAAAGAATAAAGAAAGGCGATATGATCGAGCTGGAGCTTTTGGACGGAAGCACCGTTACGCGCGAGGTACTCTGTATGGCTCAGAATTACACATGCACGGCAGGACAGATAAGGGAATGCAGGGTCTGTAAGAGAGCGCCCGAAAAGCAGCAGGCGGAAGGGGAATGCCGGGTGCGGCTGGCAGTGCCGGATGTGGACAGGGAGGCGTTAAACTCAAAGGAAAACAGAGATTGGATGGAATTTGTCGCCGATATTGAGAGCAAAGTATGCATTACCCCATATAAAGAACTGAATATGGGGGAAGAGAGCATATATGATTATGTGGAAAGCGGTTATTCCGTGCCGGACAGAGTGATTCGCTACCTGCAGACCACTGAGCCTCTCACGATGTCGCTGGGGATTTATCCCCATCCTTTTAAGAAGAACGTGGATTTAACGGGACCGTATATGTATACGGACGGGAAATATTCATGGGACAGGGATACTTGGAAATATATTGTAAAATATGGGCTGAAGGTGCCGCAGGATTTTATTGACCATGTGATGTCCGAGGAGGGAGAGGCATATCTGCGGCAGTCGGCGGAGAAAAACGACTCTTGGAGCAGGAGAATTGCGGACTGGAAGCAGGAAGAGAATACGCTCTGTCTTCTGTCGGAGGACGCGGGGGATATGGGGCTGGAGGATTTTTGAAATGATTTCCTCGCGTGGAAAAAAATACTGCGCGGCGGCCTGCCTGACCGCCGCGTCCGGCATGGCCTTTTGGTGCGGCTGTCGGCTGATAAATATATGGCGGTTAAGGTATCAGGCGCAAAAGGAGTATGAGAAGTTCTTATGGCGGATAGAGTCGCCGCATGAGGGGGATTCTGCCGGGGATGGAGAGGATGCGATATTTGATGATGAGGAAGTGTGCGGGCTGATGGAGCGGCTTGCGCCGGGAGATGACGTCCAATATCTATATTGCGATGTGGATAATGATGGAATACTGGAACTGCATATTCGCTTTGCAAATAAATTTTATTATATTTTGAAATATGATAAGGGTTTTATCTATGTTATGTACAGCGGTTCGGCGTACCAGCAGCCTGTGGACGCGGGAGGGCTGTGCGGCGTGCTGTACGATAGACGCGGGGGCGCGCCGGACAATGAAACATATTGTTTTACGGCATTTGGCCCAAACGGGCAGGAAACAGGACCGGAATATCAGTGGTATGACGCCAATGAAAATAAAGTAAAAGATGAGGACGACATATATTTCCGCGATGATGCCAAGCAGAGTATGGACGAATGGATGAGGGAGACGGAAAAGCACAGGGAATGGGCGGGGCAGGAGGCCGGATGGGTGACGCTGAAGGATAGGGAGAGGGAACGGAGATGGAACTGATAGTAAGGAAGGGGCGCCCTCTGACAAGGGAGGGACGGGCGGACAAGGAAATGCGGGTGTATGACCTGCTGGATTCCCTACATATTGCGTATGAAAGGGTGGATCATGAGGCGGCGGAGACAATGGAAGCCTGTAAGGAGATTGACAAGGCGCTTGCCCCGGCGGTCATCTGCAAGAATCTGTTTCTCTGCAATACACAGAAGACGAAATTTTACCTTCTCATGCTTCGGGAGGATAAAAGGTTTGTCACAAAAGAAATCTCCCGCCAGATTCACAGCGCGAGGCTGTCTTTCGGGCCTCCCGAATATATGGAGAAATATCTGGATATTACGCCCGGTTCGGTGAGCGTGATGGGATTGATGAATGACAAAGAAAATCATGTGGCCCTATTGGTGGATGAAGATGTGCTGAAGGCGGAGTATTTTGGCTGTCATCCCTGCGTCAATACTTCCAGTCTGCGGCTGCGGATTTCGGACGTGTTCGGCACGTTTTTGGAGGCGGTGGGCCATGATTATCAGGTGATTAGGATGCAGGGCGGCCCATGCCCTGTTCAAGCCGCCGGTACGAGGGATTGATGAAAACGGAGGAAGGAAGCGTTTCAGCGGTGCTTTCCTCTGTTTCGGCAATGATTGAGTAGAAAGTGTCTGCCAAGCGGCAAATGCCGCGAGGGCGGAAGCTTCTACTCTTTTTTAGTATTCAGGCGGCGTGCATCCCTTCTGGGGGATGCAGTTGTTTTCTGGGGGATATTTGATGATTCATTATAATTATTTCTGAGCCGTCTGTAAGATTTGGCCCCCAATCTGTAGTATATAAGTGAAGCCGGAAAACAATACGGCTTGTGATTCATCAGCTGCGCAGTTTTTGGATAGTATCCCGCTTCACGGGGACGGAAGGGAGGCCGGAATGGAAGACAGTGAAATTATTGATTTATTTTACGCAAGGTCGGAGCGGGCGATTACGGAACTTGCGGGCAAATACGGCGGGGTCTGTACAAGGGTGGCGGAAAATATATTGAACAATTCCCTTGATGCGGAAGAATGTGTCAATGACGCGTATCTGGGCGCATGGGAAAGCATACCGCCCACACGGCCCCAACCGTTAAAGGCATATATCTGCCGGATTGTCCGCAATCTTTCCATTAGGAAATATCATGCCAATACGGCGGTAAAAAGGAACAGTTATTATGACGCCGCCTTGGACGAGCTGGAAGACTGTCTCGCGTCCAAGACGGGGGTGGAAGAGGAAGTGTCGGTTAGGGAGCTGGCCGGCCTTATCGACGAGTTCCTTGACACGTTAAATCAAGACAGCCGGGTAATGTTTGTGAGGCGTTATTGGTATGCGGACTCCATTGCCGGGCTTGCGGCCAGATTTGGGACAACGGAAAACAATATATCGGTCCGCCTTTTCCGGACGAGGGAAAAGCTGCGGGATTATCTGGAAAGGAGAGGGATCTGCATATGAAGCGGGAGGATATTTCTAATGCCGTCGGCAATATCAGTTTACACCATATTCAGGAGGCGGAGGAATATGGGAACGGCCGGAGAAAAGGGAGGGATCCAAAGAAAAGCTTTGGAAAGGTAATTGCCGCCGCCGTGCTGGTAATGGGTCTGTTTTTGGGAGGGCTTCACTTTTTTACGGCGGCTGACAGCGGGGGAGTGCTGTCCGTCTATGCCAAGGGCATGGATGAGGAAATTCCGGCGTCGGGCATTATTGTGGCGTCAGGAAGCATAAGTGATTCGGGAAGCATGAAGGGCTTTCCCTTAATGTTTTCCCTTGACGGAGAAAAGATTTCGGAGGTTCGTTTCTCCTGTAGAAATCAGAAGATTCGTTTTTTGGATTATACGGAGAAACGGCCTGATTACGGACAATCACAAAATTTTACCGTACCTTTCGGGGAGGAGGAAAGCGATTACCCTGCTCTGTACATTGAGTGGCAGCCGGTAAAGATAATTGGGGCGCTGCAGGATAAGGAGACTACAATTGCGTCGCTTCCAAAGGAGATGCGGGAGGATATCATTGTGATGGAAATTACGTTTGCGGATGGGCGGACAGACGTAAAGGCCATCACCATATGGCTGGAGGACGACGGGAGCTTTTTGGCGTCCTTTGACGATTATGCCATTACCGAGGAAGATGAATTCGTATTCCGGCCGGACAGCGGTTACGTTGTGGGGGAGGACGGCTATAAGCGCTGGAACGGCAGGGTGACGGAGCAGCCGTTGGATAGAGGAGAGCCGCAGATGGAGGAGTATCCGGAGGATTTGGAGGCGGCAAGGCAGGCGGCAATGGATTATTATGCAGGATGGCAGGAGTGGTTTGAAGTAGTAAAGATGGGGCTTGCCTCCTGTACGGCGGATGAAGTGACTTTCTATGTCCGCATGGCCAAAAGGAAGGTTGTTCAGGAGCCGGACAGGAAGATTACGCTGAAGCTGGAAGACGGGGGCTGGAAGGTGACGGGGGAGGGGTATTAGAGGAAGGCCTTCCATGCCCCGACGGCTATGAAGATTTCACAGCATCTGCTTTCGGGCGGTTTTGCAGCCCGTGGAACAGCCGCAGCAGAACGATAACGGCGGCGATGGCAAGAATCAGCTCTGCGGTAAACTGTGCGTAGGCAAGTCCGTACAGGGGGAACAGATAATTTAAAAGAAACAGGGCCGGAATCTCCAATACAATTTTGCGGAGCAGCGCAAAGACCAGCGCCTTTCTGCCAAAGCCGCAGGCCTGAAACACGCCCACAGCCAGAAAGTCCATGCACAAAAACGGCAGGGAAATACACAGGCCATGAAGGAACTTGGTCCCATAAGCCACAATGGCTTCGTTTTTCATAAAGAGCGAGGTCAGGCCTCCCGCCCCCGCATAGTATCCGACGGTAACAACGGTCAGGAAAGAAAGCGTAATTTTCGCAGTAAATAAGAGCGTTTCCTTCATGCGCTTGACATTACCGCTGGCATAATTATAGCTGATTAACGGCATGATGCCTTGGGAGGTGCCGAGGGCAATCTGCAGCGGGACCATGTTGATTTTCTGTACAATGCCCATGGCGGCCACGGCGTCCGCGCCGTAGGAGGAGGTAAAGTTATTCAGCACGGTCATTCCGGTCACATTCAATAGGTTCTGGATGGAGGCGGGAATTCCGACGCCGCAGATTCCCAGAACGATGGCCCGGCTAAAGCCCAGCATGGAAGGACGGATGCATACATAGGTGCGTCCCCGTTTCACATATAATAACACGAAGAAATAAACACAAGCCGCGCAGTTGGAGAGGAAGGTTGCAAGACCGGCTCCGGCGGCGCCCATATCAAGCCCCCACGGCAGGATGAAAAAGGGATCCAGCAGGATGTTTAACACGCAGCCGCTCATGGTGCCCAAGCTGGCGTGGAGGGAAGCGCCTTCGGAACGCACCAGATAGGCCATGACCACATTGAGGATGGCGGGGGCGGCGCCGAAGCTCACGGTCCATTTCAAATAAGCCCCGGTTGCGGCAAAGGTGCCGCCGTCCGTGCCGAGCATATACAGCAGGGGAGTATGAAAAACGGTGTACAGCAGGGAGAACAAAATACCGCAGGCCAAGGCGCAGTAGAAGCCGAAGGCCGAACTGCGATAGACGGTATCATAATCCTTCTGGCCCAGCGCCCGGCTCATCATGCTCGAAGACCCTACGCCGAAGAGATTGTTGACGGCGTTGAAGGCTAGAAGAATGGGCGCGGCCAGCGTAACCGCGGCATTTTGGACAGGGTCGCCAAGCATTCCCACAAAATAAGTGTCCGCCAGATTGTAGATTACCATAACCAGAGAACTGATAACGGTAGGAATCGCCAGCGTCATCACCGCTTTGGGGATGGGGGTTTGTTCAAATAGTTTTGTTTTGGATGTGTCTTCCATTCGGCCGCCTCTTTTCGTTTGACTTAAAATAAATAAAAGGACTGTTCATTCCATAGAATAGTATCGACGTATCTCCTCAATCTATTGCAGCAGATGCGGCAAAGTCACAAAATTGCTGCTGTTCCAATGGTTATCGGTGAAATTTCTATGCGGAGAAGTCAAAACTGTGATTGACAATCCTGTGAATCAGCCCGGGAGCCTGCTCCTGACAATAAGCGGCAAATTCCTCCAAGTCTCTCTCCTTGTCAGAAAAAAGCATCCGCCCCTTCGTCTCATCCAGATGGGTCAGCATCAGTGTTGTCAGTGGAGAGATTTTGGGCAGGAGGTGGGTTAAATCCTGCCGGATGTATCGGAAAAACTCCTCTCCGGCGGGATGCCGCCCATAGCGCAGGGTTCCCTGCCAAGGGTTTGGCAGATTGGTACGATCCGCCATGCGTGAATTGATTTCTTCTTTGGCGCATTCGTAATCTAAGCGTCCCGCGCCGTGACGGGTCACATAGGATCGGGTCACATAAATGACCTCCGGCGTCAATGTCTCATACTCCCCCATCTCTTTTAGCAGCTCCGCCACATTTTTCAGGCCTGTATAGGAAGCCGTCAGGTGGGGGGAATATTCCTCGTTATCCCAGTCCAGCATCAGCCCTTGGGCATTTTCAAATACAATGGCGTCGAACTGTGCCGTAATGCGGGGCCAGTCAGCCAGTACAATATATTTTCTATAATGATCCAGCATTTCCACAGCGGCGTTATATAATACATTTTCGTCTGCAATGAAATCCGGCCATCTGCGGATTTCAGGTCTGGAAAACGATTCCGGATAGGCCGCAGAGAGCCGGGCCAGCTCAACTTTCGTATAGCCGTCCCTGATTTTGCGCAGTTTTAATAGGATGTCATCCTTGTCCGCTTCCTTGAAATCACGAAGAAACAGGGAAAATTCCGGATTTTTTGCGCGCAGTACCGTCTCGAAAATCCCCATGCCGCAGGAGCCGTGCTTTCGGGATCCCCGCAGCTCTTCCCGCAGGCTGTTGAGCAGCACGTCATATACGGTGACACAGGCGCAGTCCGGATGGGCATAAATGATACTTGGAGGCTTGCGGGCCGCTCTGTAGAAGGACTCGGCTTCTTCCCCCAGCTTTAATAAATCGGGCAGGAAGGTTCTGCTCCAATAAACAGGGCAGCCCTGAAGGCCGCCGCTGCCCAGCTGGTGAAATACAAAGCGAAATTTTTCCGTTTCCACGGTATGGCCTGCCTGAGCGCCGCCGTTATGCCTTACCACCAAGGCGTTTCTGCCCGTGCAGAGTAAGTTTACGGCGGCGCCCTTCCCTTCGTCGCCGAAATTTTTCCCGATTACTATTTTAATATCTTTCATGGATTTTAACCTGTAACATAAGAGGCCTGTGTACCGGATCTAAAATTTCAAATAATCCTGCGCGGTACTCTCTATTATATTTTTTACCACGCCCACTGCCTTGCCGCTCCACTGCGCCAATATCTGGGTCAGATTTACTCCTCGGGTATGCTGCATTAAGCTGACGAAAATTTCCGGCAGTACGTCCAAATCCTCCGGATCAAGCTCCAACGCCCTGTTTCCGATGAGACGGCGCCAGTTTTCTCCGCTGTGCTGGTGATTATAGGAACCGGCCTTCATTACAATATGGAATATTTCATATTTTTCCGAGGCCTCCCGATAGAGCGAGGCGGCGCTGCAGGAAGGACTTTCCTCGCCGAAAATGCGCAGAATCTCATCCCGGGTCAAATCCTGATGGCAGCATTCGTCCCCGATGGTAAAGATAAAGCCCTTTTCATGCCGCTTTTCCCAACAGTCAATCTTGGTATGCCTCGCCGCGAAATACCATGACAGCAGATAGGATTCCCCGCCGTTTCCTCCTCCTTTGCCCTCGAAATATACGTCAAGGAGCTGTTCCGCAATCCGGATATCCGCCTCAAACTGTGTGACCTGCAGCGGCGCGGTATCCGTTTTGCCGTCGCCGATGGCCTGAAACATAATATGAGGATTCGTCACCGGATTTTTTTCGTAGATTTGCAGCATGGTGCTGTTTAGGGCATACTTGGCGATGGCTTCCGACAGATACCCCATGGAGCCCGTCACGTCCAAGCCGAAGATGACCGCCGTTGAGGCGGGATTATCCAAGGAATCACAGGATTCCCGATATGTTACCTTGTATGGATTTAATTCGGCGCGCATCTGATTGGAACGGTATAAATTTCGTACCGTTGACTGGTCATTGATATTACGTGTCGTCTTTAATCTGTCCCAATCAGTGCTTTTATAACTTCCATGTCCCATGTGAAAAAACCTCCTATTTTAAGCTTTTATGTTAATTGATTCCCGCGAGTATGCATTGTTCGCCTTTATATTTCGTGAGCTTCACCGGCGGCATTTTGGCTGTATATTTCTTCTTCCGTCATGGCAAGAGGAATAAATTTCCGCTCCCCATACGCGTTTAGCAGGGTTTTGTCCCATTTGGCAAAATCCGTTCTGGCGTCGGACGCCGAGGACTCCAGAAGAAATTTCCGGAAGGGCTTTGGCAGAAGGGCGTCCTTCTGTAAGGCCATTCGGTCAGTATAGCCCAGAAGCTTTGCCGCTGTCAGGCGGATGCTTTCCAAATCCGTTTTGGCCCGGTTCCTTGGCCTGCGGGGGGAGGGATTGCGGCCAAGGATGTCCTTTGGCTTTTCAAGATAGGGAATGACTTCCTGCGAAGCGCCCACACTCTCCGCCCCTCTGTAACCGGCAAACCACCATCCGCCATAGAGATAAATCTGGTGATTGGCGGGATCCGCAAATAAATTATCCGCCGTAAGGGCGTTTAATACCATATCGTTATAATCCAGCAGGCAGCATAAGTTTTCCAGCCTGCTGATGACCCACGCCACATGGCGGTCAAGCAGCGTCCCCAGCATTTTCAGGGGATATGCGCCTTCCTTTTTGTGGATGGCGAGAAAAATGCGGCCGTCCGACAGTCTGCATTTTGTCAGCAGTTTCGGAACATAATTTGAAAGCTCCCGCTCCATCTCCGGATTTGGGTAGGCAAGACGGCCGCTCATTTCCAGATAGCGGGCGGCGTAATCGGCATGTTTTTCTTCAAAAACATAGATAACGCTCTGTCTGGCGGTATACATGGTGCATATATCCGCGGGGCGTTTGTCGAGATAATGTATCTCTATGGTTTCGCCGTCTTCCCGTATCAGTTCTTCCCGAACCGCCTCCACCCAGAAGCCTTCGTCCAAGGAGGGCCGGGGCTGTTGGTTTAAGAGGGCGGCAAACTGATTTTGAAATTGTTCATAAAGCTTTTTGTCCTGAGCAAAGAGGGTGGATTTGCTGCCGCAGTAAGGGCAGACTGCCAAATCCTGCGCAGAATCATAGTCCAGTGTGCCGCCGCACATTTTACATTTTAGAATTGCCATTGTTTCCGCATCCTTTTTTGCATTGTTCCATTCAAACAATTCACAGCGTTCTTCCAAAAGAATCTAATAAAATCTTCTTTTATAAAGCATTATACACTGTTCATGGCATAAACACAACAAGGCAGATTGAGAAATTATACTCGCGAGAGGTAAAATCTGCCGTCGATTTATGATGCTTTCCGCCCGTGAGTCGGGCGGCGCTTCGCTGACGGAATAAGAAATGACGAGAAATGATAAAATACACCCTTGACAAGCGGAGGCAGACTCTGCATATTAATATTTGACGGCCTATGCGCCATATGCAATGTTAGGATTTTTTAGACCCTGCCATATAACGAATAATTACGGGGCCGGAAGCGGTTTCCGGGAGAACACATCGGGGTCTGTCTTTTAAAGTTCTATGAAGAAGCGCGTCCTTTGAGACATATCCTAAGATAGAGATAGAAACAGTCAGCGTAAATCAGCGGCAGACAAGGAGAACAATGCATGAAAAAGATATGGGAATACAAACAGAAGGGACTTCGGAGCCCAATGGTTTCGGAGAAGGCTTTTTTAAAGGATGGTTTTCTGACCTTTGTGGTGGAATATGATAAAAGCGGATTCTACGAAAGCCGGATGATACGATATGACCTGCAGGGACAGGAAGCGGAAGTAATTTTCACGGAGAATCATGTGATTCGGGATACCGGCATTTATCTGGATGGGAAATTTTATTTTAACTCTTTTGGCGGGAAGATGTACTGCGTTGAAGAAATGGGAAGTTCCCCGCTATGGGAAACAAAATTCGGCAAGGGAAATCCGGACTGGCATATGGGTGTGGACGAGGGGTATTTTTATACATATAATCATGGCATGTTCTGTCTGGATAAAGAGACGGGAAAAATTGTATGGGAAAGTTCTGAGGCGTCAAGTCATGCAAACTGTGATATTTTAGTACGGGGCGATTGGATTTATCACGGTTTGAGCGACGGATTTGTGTACTGTATGGATAAAAGGGATGGGAGCATCCGCTGGAAGTACGGCAGCAATCTCTATGTACGCCATTGTGCGTTTGCAGGTGAGAGCGGGCTGATGGCCTGTGATACGAAGGGAGATATTTTTCTGCTGGATATTCGGGACGGGAGCCTGATATCCAAGACGGCCACGGCCGGAGCGATTTACTGCAGGCCTGTATTTGAGGACGGATATGTCTATGTGGGAAATGACAAGGGGGAAATGTATTGTTTGAAAGCAGAGGAGAATTCCGGCTTCAAAGAGGTATTCCGGTTTCAGGCGGAGGAAAAGGTCACAGCGCCCGCGGTTATCGACGGGAATAGCCTGTGGTTTGCGGCGGAGGGAAGTTATCTATATAAATTGGATAAACTGACAGGGGAAGAGCTGGCAAAAAAGAAAAAGACAGCCGGGACGGCTAGGTGGATTTCGCCGTATGAGGGCGGCATGCTGGTATTGAGCGACAAGGGCCAGCTGGAATTTTATGCCTAGAGGGTATTGACGCTTTTTCCGCTGTATTTCAAGCGGCGATACGAGCAAAAAGCGAAGCGTCTGCGGGCAGTCTGTCTTGGCAGACCGGATGATGAAGAGGGAAGGTTGAAACGATGGCAATGTGGAATCCGTGGCGCGGCTGTCACAAATATAGCGAGGGATGCAGATATTGTTACATTCATAAGGGCGATTTCAAGCGGAAGGTTGATACGGACAATATCGTAAAGACGGATAATTTCTATGCTCCTATTGCGAAGAATACATCGGGGGCTTACAAAATGAAATCGGGACAGATTGTATATCTCTGTTTCTCCACCGATTTTCTGATTGAGGACGCCGACGCGCTGCGCACAGAATGCTGGCAGATGATACGGGAGCGTTCCGACCTGCGCTTTCTGTTTTTGACAAAGCGTATTGAGCGGTTTATGGATTGTATCCCGGAGGACTGGAAGGACGGATATGACAATGTCACGGTGGGATGTACGGTGGAAAATCAGGACAGGGCGGATTACAGACTCTCCATTTTCAATAAACTGCCTATCAAACATAAAAATATTATCTGCCAGCCATTGATTGAGGCTATAGACATTTCCGCCTATCTGGATAATGTGGAATTAGTCGTAGTCGGCGGAGAATCGGACAGAAATGCCAGACCCCTTGATTATGCGTGGGTGCTTTCCATACGGGAGCAATGTATCGCCCGCAGGGTGCATTTTGAATTCCGGCAGTGCGGGACACATTTCATCAAGGATGGAAAGAGCTATACCCTGTCCGTCCGCGATTTATGCAGCCAAGCCAAGAAAGCAAATATCAATTATTGATATTGTAAAAAATACTGCCACCGTTCTCCGGCAGAAATGAACAGGGCGTTTTGGCCTGCATAACACAATTCAGCCGTTTTTCATGGGAAGGGGATATTGTGGAGGAGGGGTGAAGCAGCCGTTGAAAAGTTAAGATAGACAGCGCATGCCCCGCGCTTGTCAAAGTTCATAAGTTATCACAAATGGTACCTGCGGGGGAATTGACTCCCGCGGGATATATGATTTGCGATAACTTACGAACGATGATTTATCAAAGGAAATATTGGAAAGCGTTTACTAAAATCTTTAATTCTCCGCGCCCGCAATCAGCAGCTTCTCGGCGATATCGTTAAAGCCTCCCTCAGCGGCATAGTAGAGCGCCGTGTGTTCGTCCATATCCGCGTAAGTAAAGTCCGCCCCGTTGTCTAAAAGGGTTCCCACAATGTAATTATTGCCTTTCATGGCGGCGATAATCAGTGCGGTTTCGCCGTCCTCGTTGCGCTCATTGATGTTGGCCCCATGGGCGAGGAGGCTTTTTACAAGGTGTTCGTTTTCGTTCGCCGCCGCGATATGTAAGGGGGAATTGCCGCCGCGGCCCCCGGCGATATTGGTATCGGCTCCCGCCTCAATGAGAAGCTCCGCAATCAGGAGGTTGTTCTGCGCCACGGCCAGAAAGAGAGGGGTCTCCTTATCGTCGTTTCGCGCGTTGATATCCATATCCCCCTTTGCCAGCATGGTTTTTACCACTTCTCCCTGTCCGTTATGACAGGCTTGGTGGAGGGGTGTATTGCCAAAAGAATCCGCGTTTCCGGAATTTTCTTTTGCCATGCTTTCGATGAGCTGTACCAGCCCTAAGGCATTGGCGTAATCCAAAGCCGTGTGATTCTGGTTGTCTTTTATGGAGGTATCGGCTCCCAGTTCAATCAAATATCTGGCGGCCTCCGCTTTTTTTGCCTCCACGGCGTAGATGAGGGGTGTTTTGCCGGCTTTGTCGGTGGCGTTGATATCCGCGCCCGCGTCCGCAAGCTGTTTCACGATTTCCTTGTTGCCGGAAACCACCGCCATGTGAAGAGGGGTGATGCTTTCGTTGGAAATCTGATTGACGTCCGCATCCTTTTCAAGAAGCAGTTTGACAATATCCCGATATCCCTTTTTGCAGGAATAGTGAAGGGGGGAAAATCCTATTTCATCCACTGCGTTTACATTCACGCCGTCTTTCTTCAGAAATGCCAGTACGACGCCTTTTTGTCCGTTCTGACATGCTTTTAATAATAATTTATCCATTTTACCTCCGTTCCGCGCACCGCTAGATGACTGACTTGTATGATAGAATTTTGATAATAAAATCTCCGAAGCATATTTTATTATATAACGATTTAGGGGCCTTGTCGAGAGGATTTGTTGAGGATTCTCAGATTCTATTGTCGCAGGTATTCGGATTCTGCGGCTAAACCGTCGGTTTCACGGAGTGGACGATTTATCCTTTGACCGGAAAGTCACAAGTCGTTATACTATTTTATATCACAAGAAAAGCTGGCGGCGGTGCTGTGCGTCAGCCCGGCGGATGGAAGGACGGATGATTGCCGCGGCATTGAAGATGATTTTTGAAGGAGTAAGCACGGAAATCATTGAGGAGCTGACGATTTCTTATATCGGCATGGAGTATCGTGAGAAAATAGGAGGCATGGTCTGGGGAATGAAACGGAACAGGCAGGAGATTCTAAATCAATTCAAGGAGAAAAAAGTGTATTCGGAGGCAGCCAAGCTTCTGGAGGGATTTGAGCATAGGGGGGATTTCGAGATTCAGGTGATTCTTAGGAATTTGGATAACGTTACGCTGACGGCGGCGCTGGCGGGAGCCTCCGGCGATGTGGTCGTGGCGTTTCTTTCTAATTTGAGCGACAGGATGCTCTGCTTTATCAGTGAGGATATGGAACGCTGGAACGGAACGGAGGAGGAAATTCTGGCGGCGCAGAAGAAAATATTGGAGCTGGCCGGCCGGTGTAATGAAATGAATACGTTACGGCCCTGACAAGCGGCAATTGTAAAATAATAACAGATAGAAGCGATTTTAAGTTGTAAGGAACTGGGATTCATGGTAAAATAATTAAAAAGCAAGGGAGAATTGCTTGAGGAACGTTTTTTAAACCATATTTTAACACTAAATAATTTTAAATTGCGGGAATACATTTATGAAATCACAAAGCATATGGCAGGAATGGATGACCGAAGTATTGTCCGGGAAGGAGACGCGGCTTGAAGGCAGATTATGAAATTGTTCCGCTGCCCAAAGAACAGTGGAAGGGATATGTAGTTCCCATAGGATATACAACTGACGAATATTATGATATTTCGATAACTCAGACCCCTAAGGGCTTCACCGTCAATATGGAGAAAAAGAAGTTTGAACATCCTGTCACCCATACGCCCGAAGAGTATGATTTCCCGGATAAGCTCTATGAGGATTGGTGGGAAAAGGCATGCGCATGGGGGATACTCGCGGACGGGGAGCTGATTGCTGCCATTGAGACGGCGCCGGAGGAGTATTCAAACCGTCTGCGCGTCACGGAGCTATGGGTGGGAAAGGACTATCAAAAGCAGGGGATTGGCCATGCTCTTATGGCTGTGGCGAAGGAACAGGCCAAAAGGGAACGGAAAAGAGCGGTGATCTTGGAAACCCAGTCCTGCAATGTCAACGCCATCGGATTTTATCTCCATGAAGGCTTTACTTTGATCGGCATGGATTCCTGCTGTTATAAAAATAATGATCTTGAGCGCAGGGAAGTGCGCGTGGAGCTGGGGTGGTTTCCTGAAGAAGAGAAGCCGCGGGAATGAGCGGAGCCGCAAGAATAGGCGGTGCTCGTCAGCCGTCTGCTTCTACGGCAGCAATTTAGGAGATAAATATAATGGATAAGGAAAATATAAAATCATTATTTGATTCACCGTATCTTCGTGTGTTTGATTTGGAATATGCGCCCGGGAGACATTATTATGACGCCACACGCCGTACCAAGGAGGATTTGGCGGCGGCGAAGTCAGACGGGGAGTTCAGGAAAATGCTGCCCGATGCGGTGAGCTGTATTGTGATTCTGGATAGGCCGGATGAAGCGCCGCGCCTTCTGCTTTCCCATGAATTTCGGTATCCGGCGGGGCGTTATCTGCTCAGCCTTCCGGCGGGGCTGATTGATGAAAAGGATAAGGACGGGCCAGAGCCGGTTCTTGCCGCCGCAATTCGGGAAATCAGGGAGGAGACGGGGCTGGAGGTGACAGAGGAGGACAAAATTTTCGTTGTGAATCCGCTGCTTTTTTCAAGCCCGGGTATGACGGATGAAAGCAATGGGCTTGTATGCGTGGTACTGCGTTCCGCCGACGAAGGGGCGCTGTCTCAGGAAGGGGCGGAGGGCAGCGAGCAGTTTGACGGCTTTTCCCTATTGAACAGGGAGGAGGCGTTAAAGCTTCTACAGGAAGGCAGGGATGAGAACGGGTACTATTACCCTTTGGTCACATGGGGGGCATTGATGTATTTTATTTCGGATTTATGGAAAGCCTTGGCGTGATGTCTCGGCAGAACGTTCTCGAACGCGGATGGACTTTGCAATGCTGTATTTTTGGTATTCCCGGTCCTGAACCGGTCTGGGGCGAAGACTTATCTAATAGTATACAGCTTTCATTTGACTACACTTTATGATTGTTGTACTTATTAACATGATAAGCAAAAGTAAGGCGTAGTAAATTATTAGCAGCCGTACTGGTCTGGAATCCGAAAGGCGGGCTGATATGATAAAGGGAAGGAAGGTATTGTATGAACCAAAAACTCAAAGAGAAGATATTGGAATCTCTTTCCGCGGTGCTTCCCATAACGGGTATCGTGCTGCTGTTAAGCATACTGTTGGTTCCTGTGGACTTGGGGGCCATGGTCATGTTCATTGTGGGCGCGGTGATGCTGGTGATCGGAATGGGTTTCTTCCAGCTGGGAGCCGAAATGGCCATGACGCCTTTGGGAGAAGGAATCGGCGTTCAGATTTCCAAAACGCGGAATATTTTTCTGGTCTGTCTGATCGGGTTTTCCATGGGAATGATTATCACGATTTCGGAGCCGGATCTGCAGGTATTGGCGGAGCAGGTTCCTTCCATTGACAATCTGACCTTGATTTTGACGGTGGCGGTGGGTGTGGGAATATTTTTGGCGCTGGCAATTATGCGAATACTATTTCAACTTAATCTTTCCACCATATTAATTGTGTTATATCTGCTCTTGATTGTGCTGTCGCTGTTTGTCCCGAAGGATTTTCTGGCGGTTGCCTTTGACTCCGGCGGCGTGACCACGGGGCCTATGACGGTTCCGTTCATCATGGCCATGGGCGTGGGCATTGCGTCGGTCAGAGGCGATAAAAATGCGTCCAGCGACAGTTTCGGTCTGGTGGCCCTTTCCAGTGTGGG
This sequence comes from uncultured bacterium, assembly GCA_948467735.1. Lineage (GTDB taxonomy): Bacteria > Bacillota > Clostridia > Lachnospirales > Lachnospiraceae > Acetatifactor. Next base: position 15,582 of record CAOKFN010000029.1, on the reverse strand, counting down.
GCCGGTTCTGGCGGTCTTGATTTTAGGGCTGTTTTTCAAGCCCACCGAGACGGCGTATACAGCGTCCGCGGTGGCCGATGTTGCAACCACAAGGGATGTTATCTGGGAATTTTTAATCAGCATGCCCCCCTATGTAAAAGAAGTATTGATTTCACTGCTTCCCGTTGTGGGCGTGTTTGTTCTGTTTCAGCTGTTGAGCCGTCGTTATAAGCGCAGACAGGTGACTCGTGTGACGGTGGGATTTCTGTATACATATATTGGGCTGGTGCTCTTCCTCTGCGGCGTCAATGTGGGCTTTGCCCCAGTGGGTTCTTCGCTGGGAGGGGATATCGCCTCCGCCAGCTGGAAATGGCTGCTGGTGCCCATTGGCATGTTGATTGGTTATTATATTGTTAAGGCCGAGCCTGCGATTCAGGTGCTGAATCATCAGGTGGAGAGCGTGACAAACGGCGCGGTATCGGCGAAATCCATGAATCGCTGCCTTTCCATCGGCGTATCTGTCAGCGTGGGTCTGGCGATGCTGCGCGTATTGACAGGGCTTCCCATTTACTGGATTATTATACCGGGCTATATCATTGCCTTGGTTCTGTCAAGGCTGGTGCCCAAGATGTTCGTGGGTATTGCTTTTGACTCCGGCGGCGTGGCCAGCGGGCCTATGACGACGACCTTTCTCTTGCCCTTGAGCATCGGCGCCTGCGATGCGGTGGGGGGCAGTTTGATGGCGAATGCCTTCGGCGTGGTGGCTCTGGTGGCTTTGACGCCTTTGATTGCGGTGCAGATTATGGGAATGCTGTACCAGTACAAGCTGAAAGCGGCTGGCCCGGCCATGGTGGTGCAGGAGACGGAAGCTCTGGATGCTATGGATGAAATCATTGATTTCGAGGAGGGTTAGATCATGACAGACAGTAAAAAACCGGCTTTCAGGATGCTGCTTCTCATTGCCACGCCGAAACTGGTGAATAAGGGCGTGGAATTATTCAAGGAAGGGGACGTTCCCATACAGCATGTTTTTCACGCGCAGGGTACGGCTTCCAGCGAAATCATGGATATGCTGGGGCTTGGGGGGATAGAAAAAAATATCTTAATGAGCATGATGCCCAAGCTGTTTGCGGACAAAATGCTCAAAAAACTGCAGAAAAATCTGCATCTTGGGATGCCCAACAGCGGGATTGCGTTTACCATTCCCATGTCCAGCGGCAGCGCCCAGATGGTCAAAATGATAGAGACATTGCAGACGGGAGAAGAACCGGCGCGTTCGGAAAGGGATGAATCAGATATGGCAGAGAGCGGATACAGTATGATTATGGCGATTGTAAATCAGGGATTCAGCGAGGAGGTTATGGACGCTGCCAAGCCCGCGGGCGCTTCGGGAGGCACCGTATTCCACAGCAGACGGGTGGGAAACGAGGAAAAAATGAAATTCTGGGGCATCAGCGTACAGCCGGAGCGGGAGGTTGTGATGATTTTGGCTCAGAAGGAAGATAAATTGAATATTATGCAGGCCATAGGCAGGAAATGCGGGATAAACAGCAAGGCGCAGGGGATTGTGCTGTCCCTGCCCGTGGATGAAACCGCAGGTCTGGATTGAGGGCGCTGTAGTGCAGAGACGGAACTAGTTCCCGCATGCGGGAACTTAAAAAGCAAGACAGTCTCGGAACGGAAGCGCTTGGAAGAAATTATCAGCTGCGTTCTTTGGAGATGATAATTTCTTCCCTGAAAAAGCGCTGTAGTGCAGAGACGGAACTATATGGAGAAAAGAGATTTGCGCAGACAAGGATGTAGGATTTATGGTATCGCATTGATTTTATTGATGCTGACGGGTTCGGGATGTGGAAGAACGGAGGATTTTACCAGTGTCCCTTCCATACGTTTTGAAGGTCAGGGAGAGAAAATAAAGGGCATATTGACTCAGGTGTTTGAGGAGGCGGGAGAGATATCTGCGGATAAAGCCAAGGATGTATTGTCAGGGGATGTGATCACAGATATTTCCGGAGAAAGCTCCCAGACGCGAACCGAACAGGAAGCATCGGGGAGCGGCGATGTGGTTTCCGGCCAAGGGGCGCAGAACTCGGAAGGGGCTTTCGGCTTGGGACAAAACGCGGCGGCGCCTGACGGCGGGATTGATGATTCCGGCCAAGGAAACTCTACGGCAGGAGATGGAACGCAGTCCGGCCAAGGGACATCCGCGTCCGAAAATAATGCAGCACAGTCAGGAGGCGGAGCACAGTCCGGTCAGGGTGGAGCTGCGGCAGGAAACGGAACGCAGTCCGGTCAGGAAGGAGCTGCGGCAGGAAACGGAACGTCCTCAAATCAGGGAAGCTCTGCGCCAAACGGCGGCGCTGCTGTCAAGCCCGGCGCAGCAGGCACTGTCACCGGCGTACTTTCCGTGGAAGGGACGCAGCTTGTGGATGCTTCCGGAAATCCGGTGCAGCTGCGTGGAATCAGCACCCATGGTCTGGCGTGGTATCCCGATTATGTGAATGGGGAATGTTTTAGAGAGCTGAAAGAGGAATGGGGGGCAAATGTTGTACGGCTCGCCATGTATACCGCCGAATACGAAGGATATTGTACCGGAGGCGATAAGGACGGCTTAAAGGAGCTGGTAAAAAAGGGCGTCGGCTATGCGGTGGAATCCGGCCTGTATGTAATTATTGACTGGCATATTTTATCGGACGGCAATCCGAATACTTACCTTGAAGACGCCAAAGAATTTTTCGCGGAAATGTCCAAGGAATATGCGGATTATACCAATGTGCTTTACGAGATATGTAATGAGCCTAACGGCGGTACCGGATGGAGCGATATTAAGCAATATGCCGAACAGGTGATAGAAGTCATTCGGGAAAATGATAATGACGGCATTATTCTGGTGGGAACGCCGAACTGGAGCCAATATGTGGATCAGGCGGCGGCAGACCCTATCGAGGGTTATGATAATATTATGTATACGCTGCATTTTTATGCTGCGACACATACGGACGGACTGCGGAATACGATGATAAGTGCGGTGGAAAGCGGGCTTCCTGTCTTCGTGTCGGAGTATGGTATCTGTGACGCCAGCGGTAATGGGGCGATTGATGAATATCAGGCGAATCAATGGATGGACGTATTGAATCAATATCAGATAAGCTATGTGGCATGGAACTTGTCCAACAAGTCGGAGACGTCCGCAGTGTTTAAAAGCAGCTGTGAAAAGAAAAGCGGATTTGATAAGGATGACTTAAGCGATTCCGGAAAATGGCTTTACCATATGCTGCAGTCAAAGGGAGCTGAGGGAGAAATACCCGATTCCGGTTCCATGGCGGACGGGACGGAGAATAACGGACAGGGCAGTCATGGGGGAAATACCAGCGGAACGTCAGGCGGCGGGCAGAGCAATAATGCCGGAGGAGCAGCAGGCGGCGGGCAGAGCAGTAATGCCGGAAACGGCGCGTCAGGCGGCGGACAGAACAATAATGCCGGAAGCGGCGCGTCAGGCGGCGGGCAGAATAATGATGTCGGAAGCGGCAATAGCGCGGCGGACGACACACAGGATAATTCTTCCGAAAATAACGGCGGGGTTTCAGGCAATACGCAGAACAATGCCGCATATGAAGCGGCGGATTTGAGCGTTGACTCCGCAATTATCAATTCGTGGACTCAGGGAGATGAGACGTATTATCAATATTCGCTTACCATATCCAATTCTGCCGAAACGGAGCAAAACGGATGGAATATCGGTATTGTATTTAGCGATGCGATTTCTTTAAGCGGCGGCTGGAACGGGAATTATCAAGCAGAAGGCAACACCCTTGCCATATCCTGCATGGATTACAATGGCTGCATTGGAGCAGGCGCCAGCGTAAACGATATTGGCTTTATTATATCCGGTTCAAAGGAACTGAAAATTCTTGAGGTTTTTTGAGTAACTATTATTTATTTTTCATGATGAAAGGAAAGAAGTAAAAGGAGACATAACATGGGAAAATGTATTTTGGTAGTGGACGATGATGAGATGAATCTGCGGATGGCAGAACATGCCTTGAAGGAAGATTCCTATGAAGTAATCACGGCGGCCTCCGGAGCCCAAGGACTGGATCAGCTTAGAAACAGAATGGTTGATTTGGTCCTTTTAGACATCGGAATGCCGATTATGAATGGTATACAGATGTTTGAATACATGAAAAAAGACCATCCGGATATCCCTGTTATCTTTTTGACGGCGTCCGGGGACAAAAAGGATGTGGTGGAAGTACTTAAAATGGGGGCGATTGGTTATGTGAGAAAACCCTTTGTGCCGCAGGACTTGAGAGAACGGGTTGCCAAGGTATTTGAACAAAAAGAGGAAGGCAGTGAGGGTTAAATGCCGGAATCGGCGAAGGCAGACAGACATATTGATGTTTACGACGGCGTCAGGGCGGCCGCAGTGGGGCTTGTGGTCTGGTTTCATTTCTGGCAGCAGAGCTGGATTACGCCAAGGCTTCATCTCCCCGCGGGGCTTGCGGAGTACACGAAATATCTGGGAATAACGGAAATCAATCTGGAGGGATTTGTAAGGTATGGCTTTCAATTTGTGGACCTGCTGATTCTGTTAAGCGCGTTCTGCAATTTTTATCCTTATGCAAGAGCAATTTTGCTGCAGGAACCATGGCCGGACACGAAACGCTTTTATATAAAAAGAGCGGCGAGAATACTGCCCTCCTACTACTTAAGTCTATTGGTTATGCTCGCCGTCAGGTTTATGGAAGGCGGCTGCGTTGTCAACGGATTCTTCTGGAAGGATCTTTTTACCCATATTACCTGTATCAGTCCATTATTTCCGGATACTTATTTGAGTACAAATTTTAACGGCGTATTGTGGACGGTGCAGGTGGAAGTAATCTATTATGCGCTCATGCCGTGGATTGCAAGGCTGTTCCGGAAACAGCCTGTATTCACCTGCGCCGCCCTATGGGGCTGCGGCGTGATTTCAGCAAATTATATTGTTTATGAAAAAGCGGACATGATAAGGGTCTACGGCAATCATGCCGCCACCTTTGCGGGATGCTATGCCAATGGCATGCTTCTTTGTATGCTCTACATTACTCTGAAAGAAAAAAATCTTGAGAACAGATATACAAAATTGGCGGCGACCTTGGCGGTAATCTGCTGTCTGCCATATGTAAGCCGCATGATGAAGCAGCTGGGAGGCGGGGAGCTTCAGGTAATACAGCTGCAGCAGAGATTTGAGCTGTCTTTGGTTTTTTCCTGTTTTCTGCTGGCGCTGCCGTTTGCGGCCAAGGGTCTGCAATTCCTTTTTTCCAATCGTTTGATGAAGTTCTTGGCTTCCGTTTCTTATAACCTTTATCTATGGCACCAATACATTGCAGTGAAATGTAAAGTGTATCGCATACCATACTGGGAAGGGGATACTCCGCCTAATATGATCGGGGACTTAGTATGGATGTGGAAATATCAGATTTTGATTATTGTGGTTTCTCTGTCTGTGGCGGTAATAATGACCTATGGATTTGAAAAACGGGCCGCCAAGATGATTCTGAATAAATAGGAGTTTGGATGTATCTGGCAGTAAGGTTGTTCATGTGTATCACACCCAAATCAAGCAGCAGGTGTCTGACAAGATTGTGTTCGCACATCTTTCTGCCTCACGGAAAGCCGAAGACGGTCATCAATATCATCAATGGGTGAATTACCAATAAGCCGTTCCGGAAGAAGGACGGAAGCACGCCAAAAGCAGCAGGGCATGGAGAACCGGAAAGAACAGATCGCCAAAGAAAAGAAAGCAAGTCCCGTTGAAAAACAATCTGAGGATAAGAGCCGGAATATCAAAGGCAAGACAGACCGTTAATACTTACGGTGAGGGAGGGTGAAAGGAGAAAATATGGATAATATGGACGATATGGGATTACAGGTAAGATTCACTTTTAGCGATGCGCTTATGGTAGCTAATAATATCAAACGTGAGGATGTTTATCATACGCTTAAAAAGCATTTCGAGCAAAGAGGCCTTGTGTGCATATCCGAGGGTGAAATCCTTGCATTTAAAGATACGGGCGACGAGGATGATTACGGGAATATGTGGGCTATTCTAATAGGGCTTATTAGAAGCGACTGGTTTCTTAAATGTGCGGCTTCCTGCGATTTTATCGAGGATGGGGAAGTAGAAGACGTTTTCATACAGATTCCGGAGCTTAAAAAGATGTTCGCATCAGGAACAAGGAAACAAATAACATTTGATTTGAACGACAACAATCTGAAAAAGTATTATCCCAGACCTAAAATTTTCATCAATCCACAATATTACAAAAAGGCATGGGAAGATATTGCCAAATTCATGAAAAAAAACGGTTTTGAACATAGGCAATACTTTGTGTATGTTTCTAAGGAGCCATTAACAAAGGCAAAAGTGAATATTTTAGTTAATGAGATGGCTGTACAAATGCCGTGGTTAAATAAGTGCCTTAACGCTATTGAAGTTACGAATGTAGGAAAGCAGCATAGCTTGATGAAGGCTGTCGAAGATGCGGCGAGTCAACTTGAAAAACCATGGCGGAAGCAAAAGAAACAAAGGCACCGGATAAAGAGGATAAGGGAATGAGTATGTCCGATTGCAAACGGATGATTGCGGAAGAACGAAGTAAGGGAGATTGGTCTGGCAAGGATAAAACTCCTCAAAAGGAAAAGGGCAGACAGTCAAAAGACGATAGGACATAAATCTCCCACACCGTAAAATGCATGTTCAAGGCAAATCAGACCATTAAATCCTCGCGGTGAGGAGAAATTTGAAGAAAAAAGGAAGGAGGAACTCGGTAAAAAGGAAAATAAGTATTCTATGACAGTTGAGCAAAATATTTTTGCCGCAAAGAGGAATATCGTTGATTATATATGGAAAAGCGCGAACTTAGAGGGGATTCCCGTAACATATTCCGATACAGAATCAATATTTAACGGTTTTAGTGTGCCCTGTATGAAAGTAGACAATATTATCGCAATTAACAATTTAAAACACGCATGGAGATTTGTATTAGAAAGGGTAGACTATCCGACAGATTATCCTTTCATATGTGAAATAAACCGAAAAATAGGCGGCGGAGAATTAAGCTGATGAATTGTTTTACTATCCTTTTTATTTTTCACTATCCGGTAACAACCCAATAAAAAATTCCGAAAAATCCACACCATAAATTTGTTTTAAGGCGAGAAAGTCGCTAATCCGTATATTTCGAGTACCAGTTTCGATTTTGGAATAAGTGCTGCGTGACATATTGCTGCCTATAAGATGTAATTTAGCCACTAATTCTGATTGCGAGTAACCAAATCTTTCTCTTAGAATTTTCAAATTTTCTCCTATGCTTATATCTTGTAGAAACCATTGCATAACAACACCCCTTTTGCCTGCGACTAACCAAAACCCTTATATATATTGTAGCAAGCTGAAATAATTTATCCGGGACTGTAGAGGCGCAACTATAAAAAATATTGGGATTATGAAAAAGAACAGACAAGAAATAGAATGACAGCCTTATTGAAATCAGGGCAAGTAAGTCTAAAACTGCTTATTTGCCCGCTCAAAATTTAAAGAAGTGTGTTTTCCTCTGGCAGCAGCCCAACAAAAAACTCTGAAAAATCCACATCATAAATTTGTTTCAAGGCAAGAAAATCACTAATTCGTATATTCCGAGTGCCAGTTTCAATTTTAGAATAAGTGCTGCGTGACATATTGCTGCCCATAAGGTGTAATTTAATTACCAATCTGTATTGTGAATATCCATGCTGTTCACGCAGGCTCCGTAAGTTCTTGTCGATATTTACATCTGGTATGAACCATTGCATATTATCCTCTTTTCCTGCGACTAAATAGTCACATTTTTATCTTGATTGTATCAAAATGAAATGCTATAATTGGGACTAAAGAGGCGCAACTAAATATTTTTTAAATTTTTATTCTATGGTACAAAAGGAGGTTGATTGAATCGATTAAAGAAAATGGAAAGGCATCAAAGAGAAGAAACACAGGAAGAATTCCTAAAAAATGGCTTTTGCCAACTGATTGCGGCGTCACCATAGACGAATGACAATATTATTTTAATACAGATAAATCACCAATTTTATTATATGTAAATATAAATTTAAGACAAAATGCCGCCATATTATGGAAAGGAGAAAACTATGAATAAAACTAAAAGCTACATTACACAAGAGGAAAAAATAAACTGTCAAAAGGTTGCAGACGCATTTGCGGGGGTATGGGAGGAATTTGACCAATTAGTGGTTGTAGATGCAGGGAAATATGGATTTGTAAAATTACAGTATTTCAGGGAGTGGGAAGGCTTTGATGCTATTACTTCTTTTTTTGAAAGCAAAGAACTGTTTGATGATCTTTGGAAGGAATGGATGGAAACATATCTTTATGGTTTAGCTGCCGGAACGCCAATGGAAGAAATGTACCCTGAAGAGATATTAAATTGCCTGACGAAAGAAAAGCAGAAAGAAATTTTCGATAAGCGTTTTTATTTTGCAGAGAAGTCGGAAGTTAAGCATATAATTGATTGTTATAAACAAAATTAAATGTCATATACATAATTTATTAATACAAAAAGTGTGTAATTGATACTTCGGATTGTTTTAGGGTGAGTGGATATAACGATTAAATCGGTTCACACACAAAAGTTGTTGAAGCGGCCTTGAACAATGCAAGGGAAACTGGAACCGGCGTTCAATCGGTTCGCCGGGGCAGTCGGGAATCCAAGGCCTCCTTCATTTCTTTTTCCATATTCCGGATGTACTTTATTCTGTTTATAGTGTTTTTAGCCTCGGAAATCCCCAGAGCCCGTTCCGCTTCGTCACTGCATGCCCCAAGCGCCCTTTGAATATTATACTCCAGCCATTCTACCCAAGTATACGCCAATCCGAATACGCCGCTGTATGCCCGGAAGCCGTTATCATATGCCGCCAGATAACCGTCAAAAAAAGCCGTCATCTTTTCAATGTCCATACGGCATATTACAGTTCCTGACCATTGAAGCGCCAGCTGGAGCGCATGGGATATTGGATTGCCATAGTCAAGACATTCCAAGTCTATTACCCATGGACTGCCGTTATCCCAAAGGATATTTTTAGGATCCATATCCTCATCGGAAATACACATAATATCCGGCAGGGAAGCTCTTGCTTTATTCAGTTCTTCCTCGGCAGAGACGAGCAGCTGTGCATTGTCAGCCAGAATGGAGGCAATCTCGTTTCTCTCGTCATTTGCTCTATGTACATAATCCTGCCAGTTAATTTTACTCAATTCCGGTTCTTGGTGAGAGCCGCTCTGAGGATTTATCGCATGAATTTTTCCAAGGATATTTCCGGCAGTATTGCACATTTCCTTTGAAATATGATTCCAATCGGCAATGTGCCCCTCCTGCCATTTGAATATATAGAAGAAGCTGCCGTTTACGTTCTGCATTTTTTTACCGAAAACAGGGATGGCCGGTACGATAGGAATCCCTTCTTTTTCCAAGAGACTTTCTATTTTCTCCGCCCGTTCGTAATTTTCATGCACGCCTTCTCTGCTCATTATTTTAGGATTCAGATGTTTCACCGCATATTTTCCGGAGCCTGTGTATACTTTGTACATTCTATGCATAAGACCGCCGGATACCGGTACAATGGGGGAAACAACGGCTCCAAACCCGCATGCTGCCATCAGATCCGATATCAATTTATCTATAGTATCCTGTTTCAATAGTCTTCTCCTCGTCCTAAACCATGGCCTGCAATATCAAAGAAATTAATATAAAGGTCATCATATATGTTTACTTTTATGACGGAATCAAAGGTATAAGGTACATTCAGAAGATCCTTCTCAAAATAGTATACGGTAACGCTTTTCCGCCGCGGATCCACAATCCAATATTCACGAACACCATATTTTTTGTAGTAGTACAGCTTGCGGATATAATCGTCAGCCGGATTGCCGGGTGACACAATCTCAATAATGAAATCCGGCGCCCCGTTGCAGCGTTTTCCGTCCAGCTTGTCTTTGTCGCATATTACCATAAGATCGGGCTGTACGATCGTGAGAGGGATATCATTCAATTTAACGTCAAATGGAGCAGGAAATACAACACATTGCCCTTTTTTTTCTTTGATATAATTATGCAGCAGGACAAGCAGCTCCGTGAGAATCGTTTGATGTTCCTGTGACGGGCTGGCCATATTGTATAGAATACCGTCGAATACTTCTGCTCCGGCGTCTTCCGGCAGCGTTTCGTATTGTTCCAAGGTAATAAGCTCCGGATAGGGCTGTAATGCTGGCATGAACAACACCTTCTTTCTTTGAAAGGACGGCGGGCGTCCGGCACTTTAGGTCTAAGTATCACATATGAGTTTTAAGTGTAGTATAGCATGTATTTTCAAGGGCTTCAATAGGGCAATATGCCAATTTTAAAGCGGCTTGCCGAATGCCGGAAGGGGCCAACGGACTTATAGAATACATTTCGCTTTGTCGCAGATAATTTGATTTCGCAGGAATTTTTGAATAACCTATTGACAAATAACAGATTATACTGTATATATAACTTATAAACAGTACTTCGACATAAGGAGGTGATGTCTTGAAGCTATTGCAGAATTCAGGAGTACCGATTTATCAGCAGATTGCGGAACAGCTAAAGGCCGACATACTGGCGGGCAGGCTGAAGGAGGGAGAATATCTTCCCTCCATTCGGGGATTGGCGAAGGATTTAAAAATCAGCGTCATTACCACGATGAAAGCATATGAACAGTTGGAGGCGGAAGGGCTTGTGACGGCGGCTCAGGGAAAGGGATTTTATGTCAACGCGCAGGACAGCGAGATGATGAAGGAGCAGCATCTGCGCAAGGTGGAGGAGTCCCTGCTGGGTGCGATTCAGGCGGCGGAAATTGCCGGTATGTCAGATAAGGAATTAATTGAGACGCTGGAGACACTGTTAAGCATGAAGGACAGTTAGCGGCAGATCCAGCAGCGAAATTCCAAAGGCGGAGGACGGCGGCAAAAGAGCCTGCGGGGAAATCGCAGCAGCAGAAAACCGGCAGAAAAATCCGGCTGGAAAATTGCGGAGAACACAAGAAGGGTAATAGGAAACACGTAAGGACATATGCGGACGAAGCGGCCGCGTGCAGAATCAAAGTCCCTAAAAAACGGGCATGGAGGTATCAAATGAAAAGTATGGACAGCAATGAATTAGAAATGAAGGACTATTGTATACAGGCGTCCGATTTAGAGAAGAAATATAAGGGTTTTTCGCTGCAGATTCCGAAGCTGCGGATTCCCAAAGGCTTTGCAGCTGCGTTAATCGGGGAAAACGGGGCGGGCAAGACCACGCTGCTTAACATTTTGACGGGGATCCGGCTGGACTTTAAGGGAAAGATTTCTTATTTTGGAGAAGCGGGAGAGGCCATTAACGAAAGCGTACAGGAACGAATCGGTTATACGGGGCCGGGCAGCTATTTTCTGCCCCACTGGACCATCGCACAGGTGGAGGAAATCAGCGGGCTGTTATTCGGGAATTTTCATAAGGACAGATTCCGGAATATCTGCGAGGAATTGGGAATCACGCAGAGTCAAGTGAAAGAAGTGAAGAAGCTGTCGGACGGAAACAGAATGAAATTGATGCTGGCGGCGGTTCTTGCAAGGGACACGGAGCTTTTGATTCTGGATGAACCGGCTTCGCCTCTGGATCCGTTGATGCGGGATAAGCTCTGCGACTTAATCCGCGGATATTTGGAGCGGGGGGACGGGGAGCGTTCCGTATTCTTCTCCACCCATAATATTGCGGACATGGAAAATGTGACGGATTACGCTGTCATAATGGAGCATGGGAACATTGTGGAAGAGGGGTTTGTGGAGGATTTAAAAGAAAAATACATTTTGGTTAAGGGCGAGGCAAAGGATGCGGACGCCGCAAAAGAAATTCTTTATTCCATGACTAAGAGCACTTATGGATTCGAGGGCGTCTGCCTTGTGGAACATCTGGACCGGCTGGCAGGAATGGATGTGGCAAAGGAAGTGCCCACCCTGTCGCAGATCAGCGTGGCGGTGATGAAGGCAAACACAAAGCTGAAATTTTAAAGCACCCCTTAAGAATGGGCATTGCACCTAAAATACGGTGTTTATCATCTGAATTTAAGATTCCGCTTGCGGGATCCGGGAGGTTGGAATTGGAATGAAAAAAAGAATACAAAGCTATATTGTTTTTACCTCGTTTGTATATCGGATTGTAATTTATCTGGCGGCGCCGGTTATTCTTATAGGAATAGCCCTTTGGACCGGAAGGATGGCGAGGGGCGCAGGCATGATCATTGCGGCGGTGCTTTTGTCGGCGGTTGAGGTTGTCTCCGATCAGTGGCTGTTTGGAGGAATTCAGACGAAGGATATGGAAAAACTGGATTATCTGAAGACCTCCGGCCGAGGGATGAAGGTGATGAAAAGCGCCCTTTCCTTGGATTTGGTTCGGAAATTTCTTTCCGCGGCGCTTATCATGAGTATCTGCTGTCTGGCGGAGCTGGCGGCGGCCGACGGGAAGGCTTACGGCTGGTATTTCCAGATATTATTCTATTCCGTTGCGGTATCTTGGTTTTTCTCCGTTTTGGGGACTTTTATCTCAAGATTCGGAAGCATGTTATGGTTTAGTGTGCTGCTGGCATATGGAATGATAATATTGGAAAGCATATGCTGGGGAGTATTTTCGGCAAGTGTACTGAAATATGGGTATGGGTGGATCTATGTTCTGGCATTTATGGTTCTTGGCATTTTGGTCAGCATGTTAGCGGTGAAAATTGCTATGAATAATGTGGAGGGAAGTTATTATGATAAATAATTGGAAGATGGGCTTTCAGAGTTTGAAGTATGCGTATGGACGGTTATCAAATACGATAATGATGGTTATTTTTTTCCTGATGGGCATTTTGTTTTACGCGATGGGGCCGATGCTTAATAATGCTTTTTTTGGCGGATTTATGATAATGTGCGCGGCATTGATGCCCACGCAGATGATTTATTCGCTGAGTGTGTCGAATCTGGTGCAGGCGTCTCCGGCCAAGAAGAAAATGCAGACCTCCGTACCTGCGGTATTTACTACGGGCAGTATGATGGCGGTATATTTGGTTAATATATTGATTCATGCCGTTGTCAGCGCTCTGTCTCCTGAGACGGATTATGACGCGGGCGGTGCAATGGTAATGCAGGCTCTGACAGCGTTGACGCTGATGGCCTATCTGGGTGTTGCTTATAAGTATTTTATGGCATCCCTTGTGATGTTCTTCGTCGTATATTTTTCGGTTTATACAGGCGGCTTTGCGGCGGGAGTCTTGTTTGAGGCAGTCAATATTCCTTTTGCGCTGGCGGCGGTGCTGGGTTTTGCCCTGATTGCCGCAGGAGGAGCCGCACAGTATTGGGTTTCGCTCTTGGTTTATAAAGCGCCCATGTCCAAGATGGCGCAGACGGCGTCTCTGCGGAAGGAACTGCAGTAAGCGGATTCCCAAAGGACGCCATACCCTCGCGGCATTTGCCAAGCCATGGAATATGGCTTTATGCCTGCGCATGCGCGGCACAAAGTAAGCTATGCTGACTTGCGGCAATAAAGAGTAAAAAGACTGCCGCATTATGGAAAGCTTGGGTCCTTAGCGCGGCAGCCTCTGTTTTTAGATTTTAAATGCATTTACCGCATGGCTGAGCTCTTTTGCCCTTTCCTGTAATTCCAGTGCGGAATTATGCAGGTTATTCACGATTGTAATCTGATCCTTCAGAGAATCGTTCACTGTGGAAACGGAGGCGGCAGTTTCTTCGGATACTGCGGAAATGCTTTCTATGGCGGCCAGAGTGTCGTTCCTATGCCGTTCCATGCTTTCGATGATGCTCTCCAAAGAGACAATCTCATCGATGAGATTTTTTAAATATCCGTTCATATTTTTGAACGCATGAATGGTATCGTTTACGGTTTCTGATTGTTTGGACACGATAACCTCCGCCTGAGCGGCTACGTTTACGGTATCATTGGCGTTTCCCTTAATCTGCCCCATCACATCCTGTATCTGCTTTGCGGCAGTGATTGCGCCGTCGGACAGGGAGCTTACCGATTGCGCGACTACCGCGAAGCCCCTTCCGGCTTCTCCGGCCCTTGCCGCCTCAATGGAAGCATTCAGGGCAAGCAGGTTGGTTTCCTCGGCAATATTATTGATGGTATCCACAAATTTTTCCACTTGGGACAGGCTTTCTTCCAGATTCCGGATATTGGAGGTGACATTTTTGGTAATATTGGTGGTATCCGCAGATTTATCCGTCAGTTCATCCATGGTCGCCATGCTGCTGGTGATGACTTCCTTGGTGTCGTTGGTGATTGCGCCCATTCTTTTTACGCTGTCCACCGCCCGGGTAATTCTCTGGGACAATTCATCCATCTGTACCAGACAATCCTGTGCGTCTGCGGCCTGACGGTTCACGCCCTGATCCATCTCGTCCACGGCGGTAGAAATCTGATTGTTGGAATTTGTCAATATATTGGATGCTTCCGTCAGATTTTCCGTAGAGGAGGATACGTTTTCGGTGGTTTTCAGCACTTGAACAATTAAGTTTCTGGAATTATGTATCATATTTTCTATGCTTCTCACCAAAATCTTAAATTCATCCGTTCTTCCTTTTAAGCTCACCGTCAGGTCGCCGCCGGATACGAGCTCCAGCTTTCTGCTAATCTGGCGGATGGTGGAAGCGATGCCGATGGTTATGAATATGCCTGCGGCCGCGGCAATCAAACAGGCGACGATCACCATAAGAACGGTAATGCTCTGAATGGTATCCGCCCGGGCGTTTACAAGGCTGATTGGCACCAGCGCGCAGATGGCGGAGCCGTTCTGATAACTCTTGCTCAGCATAAACAGATATTGTTCGTTTTGATAAGTCACATAATCAATGATTGCCGCGGCGGTATCCTCCATGGATTCTATGTAATAGGGCTGGTTCACGAAGGAGAACTCGCTGTTTTTAACAATGACGTCGTTTTCCAGAAGAAGCTCCCGTCCGTCCGCAGTGATAAAGGCGGCGATGCTTCCTTCTCCCAGACTGAGATTGCGGAGGACGTCTCCGATTCGCTCGCTGCTGTAATCCACTACGATACATGCCCGTTTCGTTGTCATGGGCCGGATATAGGAGCAGGCATAATTGTCGGAAGAATAATTGGAGTAATGCTTGGAGAGCACTTGGTCAATGTATTCGTGGGCGCCCAGCCAGCTGCCCTTTAAGGTTTCCAGACATGCAGCTTCGGCGCTGCCCGATAAATCTTGATAGAACCCTGATACTTCCGCGTCCGAATCGTAGGTGGAAATCATCTGCAGACTCTCTCCGGGAATAATATATATATTTTCCACGAAACCGTTGCCGTTTTGTTTTACGTTCAAATCAACGGATACGCTTTCGGCGATTTCACGCCGGGTCCACTCGTTATAGACAGACCCCGTGGCCCAGCGGATCAAATCTTCATTGTAATATAATTGTTCGGATTCCGACACTGCCGAAAGGAAGCCGAACAGGATAGACTTATAAAATTACAAAAATATTACAGGTCATGAAAAGAGAATAGG
>CAOKFN010000028.1 GCA_948467735.1 uncultured bacterium | reverse complement strand
TGTCCTAATGATGTCAGATTCTTCGGCAGACTTATATTCGACAGTTTTGTACAGCCGCTGAATGCGGAATCTCCTATCTCTGTCACACTGTCCGGAATAATTGCCTGCTTTAGGTTAATACACCCTCCAAAAGCTCCTTCCCCTATCTCTGTTACCGTATCCGGTATCCTAATCTCTTCCAAGCCCGGGCAGGCCCCAAATATTCCGGAACTCCATATATTTCCCGGTATAACCGTTACTCCCTCTTCAAACTGAATTCCCTTCAAGTTAATGCATTCTGCAAAAGGGCTTTTGCCACATTCCTTCAACGATTTGGGCAGGTTAATGCTTGTCAGCGCAGTACAGCTGCGGAAAGCAGAGTGTCCTAATGATGTCAGATTCTTCGGCAGACTTATATTCGACAGTTTTGTACAGCTGCTGAATGCGGAATCTCCTATCTCCACCACACAATCCGGAATAATCACGCTGACCAGCTTCGTCCTATTCGCGAACACCGAACTACCAATCCCCGTCACCATATATCCGTCAATCACGCTAGGAATCACCAGCGATGTGGCATTCCCATTATATTTCGTAATAACTATCCCGTCTTTGTCCTGATTCATCTGATATTCAAACGCAGGAATCGTAACGTTGCTGCCGTTATATCCCGCGCTGAGCGTCCCTCCGCTCCATCCGCTTCCTCCCCACGAGGAATTGACAGGCGTATGATACTTCGGCCTGCTGACAGAGCCTCCTTCTTCAGTTCCTGCCGTACATGCCGCCACTTCCACCCCGTTTTCATAGTGCCTGTAAATACGCAGAGGACTGTTGTTTACGTCAAATATTGTGCATTCTATGTTTATTTCCCGTGAAACATTCAATATTGTCAAACTTCCCTTTGCACCACAGGAAGCATACATATATGCGGCAAAATTCACACAACTAAAGGATTCTTCGATTGGGATATCAACTTTCGCTTCGGCTTTTCCTCCAATCTTGGCATACACATACGCCTTTAAAATGGGCAGCTCCGTCAAGCCCAGCTTTGCCTCTATACCGATCTGCGCTTCCGCCTGCGCCGTCAGCGTAAAACTTTTTGCCTGAAATTCTTTGATAATACGCACTCCATTTCGGACGCTTGCATCCAAGCCCATCCTCAGATGTCCTTTCTCTATGGCGGAGGCCGTACCGGATAAATTGGCGTCGAAAGACACCACAAACCCGCCTACACCCGGAAATACCATATTTACCAGACGAATTTCCCCTATATTATGTTCCCCGATAAGTTCCTTACTGCCGTTCAGGCTGAGCTCCGTATCCCCCTCAAATATGGCTCTGGCATAGCCCTTTACAATGCTCATGCTGAAATCAACCTTGGGATTCTTGATTTTTAGCGTAACATCCGCCGACAAACCGTCTCCAAAGTCGATTTTTTTGGAAACCACAATGTCCGTATTAAACATTTGGGGAGACCTCGCCCCATAAACAGCCGCCACAGCCTCGGCGCTTTCATATTCCACACCTGTCTCTTCGTCCAGAAATACGACCTTGGCTCCGTCCAGCGCTTCGATATCCGCAATACTGCCGTACACTATGCCTTGGGCTTCCACCGCGGTATATGCCGTTCCGCTGTCGTCAACCTCCGCCGTAATCCGGGTAATGCCTCCCGAACTTGTCACGGAAGAAGCAATGTACACCACCGGTATGTTGTTCTGGTATACCGCAAAACGCGTCCCCGCCGCAGCCGCCTCCTGCATATTCTCGATTTCCACCACCGTCCTGCCGGACTCGTCCACACCCACCGTACATGGGTTCTGAATCACCACCACGTCCTCGGCAAATTCATAACTGCCGCTTTCTTCGGTTATCACATCCCCGCTTATGACCTTGGCGGCGTCCTCCAGCATCCTCTCCGCTTCCTGCGCGGTAATCAATGCGTTGGGGCAGAACTTCCCCTCTGTCAGCGCAAGCCAGCCCCTGTTCACCGCCGCCTGCGCATCCTCCGGATACCTGCACGCATCTGCGTCGGAAAACGAATAAGCCGCGTCTTCCATCTGATATCCCATACAGTAATTCAGGGTATGGGAAGCAAATTCACGGGTAACAGCCTCATTTGACCGCACCTCCCCACCCGCTTCCACATCTATGACGCCAAACTCCACATTCAACAGCACATCGTAATAATATTCCGAATCCGCCTCCAAATCCCTGAAATAATTATCCGGATAATTGTCCTCTTCCACAGCCATGCCAAAGGTCTCCGCCAGTCGATGAAGCCATTCCGCCCTTGTGATCCCGTCAGCCGCCTCCGCTTTTGCGGACGGAAAGCCCGTCCAGCCCGCAAGCGACACCGCAAGCGCCAATATTGTGGAAAGCAGCATATGTACAAATCTTCTTTTGTATTTCACCATTTTTATTTCCTTTCTAAAAAACTTCCTACCTCATTATCATACATCTCAATCCGCGTTGTCCGCTTCGGCCTGCATTCTCCTCAGCCCGCATCGTCCGTTTTAGGCGGCTGCCCGTCCTGTGAAGCGCGCATGACAAACTGCGCATACGCCAGTGCCCTTAAAACAGCCAGAGCGCTTTCCTGCCCCCTTTCACCCAATGATAAAAAAACTGCCCTCAGCTCCTCGATTCGGCTCTTATTTTCCTTAGCAAGTGTCATAACCACAATCTCCTTTCCATTTATGTGTTATATACTTAAATTATCATATGAGGATTGTTTTGTCAACACTGGCTTTGTGTTGTTTGTGTTGACACAGGGATTTTTGTGTTGTAAGATAGCATGAGGGGAACATGAGAAGGAGGGAATTGATTTGTCTAATCGAATCCGAGCCGTGCGGGAGGCGCTTAAGCTGTCCCAGAGGGCATTTGGTGAAAAACTAGGCGTTAGCCGTGACGTAATCAGCAATATTGAATACGGCCGTGTCCAGCCCAAGGAATTATTCCTCCGACATATGTGTCGGTTGTACAAGGTAAACGAACACTGGCTGGAAACAGGGGATGGGGAAATGTTTGAGGGAAATCCCAAGGAAACCGATAAGCTGGAAGAAGCCCTGAGCATTTTCAGAACGCTGCGTCCGGAGTTTCAGGACTACGCTTTGGAACAAATCAAAAAACTGGCTGAACTTCAGAACATGAATTAACCCGCTGCGCCTTCGCTGACAGCGCCTGTCCCTCATTGGCCTTGCATATATACGGGCCGGCTGTCTTCTCATAAAAATATAAATAATTCTTAATTTTCCCGTCATTTCGATGACTATTGAAAACTTTTATGGTAAACTATAAGGAATAGTTCTATATTTTTTGTTATGTATACAGGAGATTAACTATGAGAAGTAAAAAGAACAGGATAAAATTATGGATTTTACTTACGGTCATCCTGATGGTTTTTACGGCCTGTGGACTGGGCGATGACGATATAGACAGCCCTATTATTCCAGACCCGGATCCCGGCATAACTCCAATGATCACAGCGCTGCCGCCGCTTTCCACCGCGAATCCGCCCTCGTCAGACGCCGTAATCGAGGATGATTCCGTTCCTCCCAGAGAGGGCATGGTGCGCAGCCGCCTCACAAACGAATGGGTGGACTCGGAGGTCGCGGGAACACGTCCCATCGCCGTGATGACGCCCAACGAAAACAATGCCGTTCCCCATTACAATCTCTCAAAGGCTTCCATCATCTACGAAGCAAACGTGGAGGGACGCATGACCAGAATGCTTGCCATTTATGAGGATTGGACCAAGCTGGACAAAATAGGCAATATCAGAAGCCTGCGGCCCTATTATGCCTATTGGGCCTTTGAGTGGGACGCTTTCCTTGTTCACTTTGGCGGCCCTTTCTTCATCAATGACATTATCGACCAGCCGACCACAGAGAATATAGACGGCATGCTTGGGACAGATTCTGCCGCATTCTTCCGCTCTACGGATCGTACCCCGCCCCATAATTCCTATACCTCCGGCTCCGGCCTTGCAGGCGTCATCCAGCAGAAGGGCTATTCCCTGAGATACAGAGAGCTGACCGATGACAACCACTTTCTGTTCACCAACAAATCGTCTCCAAATACTTTAAGTCAATATGATACCGCAGCCCGGAACGCTACATACATCGATATGTCCGGCTGTTATCCGCTGACCAGATGCTATTTTGAATACAACGAGGAAGACGGCCTTTACTATCGTTCCCAGCATTTATCCTTTGGGACGGACGGTCCCCATATGGACGCCGCGGGCGTACAGCTGACTTTCAAGAATGTCTTGGTTCAGTATGTCAAAACGGAAGACCTTGGGGAAGGGTACCTTGCTTTTCAGTGTCATGACACCACCCGGGACGGATGGTTTTTCACAAACGGCAAGGGCATTCATGTAAATTGGGAAAAGACAAGCGATTATGGTTCCACAAAATATTATGATGATTATGGAAACGAGATTATATTAAATACCGGAAAGACCATGATTTGTATTGTTGAGGAGGGCGATTCCTTTACCTTCCGTTAATTGGGACTTATCATTTCCAAGGAATGTTTGTGAATGCGGTTTTTATTCCCATGGGCAATGAGGAAAATAGCCATGTACAGGCTTAACAAAAAAGCGGGACGCATCTGCATCCCGCTTTTTTTGTCTGAATCCTTTCGAGCATATGATTCCCACACTATTCTCCCAGCCCGTTCTCCACTGCCGCAACCAGTGTATTCAAGGCCTCCTGCTCGTCCTCGCCTTCACAGGTAAATTCAATTTCATCACCGCATTTTACACATGCCCCCAACACGCTCAACACACTTTTGGCATTTGCGATACTATCCCGGAACGAAAATGTAATCAACGACTTAAACTGCATGGCCTCCTTGCATAAAATCCCCGCGGGTCTCAGATGCAGGCCTGTAGGATTCTTAATCACTACCTTCTGGCTTACCATTGTACCTTCCCTCCAATCCATTACTGTTTTTGACATCATATGTTTTATAGCAGTTCAATCTTTAAAGTGCGCTTCCGCCAAACATTCCCCCGATCCGCACGCTTCCATCAAACTGCCGGCATATTCTTCCTTTAGAATACCACAACCGCCTCACAATTACAAGACAACTTTCCTTTAGCAGCCGCGCTTTTTATTGAAGCACCCTTTGGATCAATTCGGCTAATTTCTCAGCTTCCCGGCGGATAATCTCTTGATCTTTCCCTTCAATCATCACACGCACCAAAGGCTCCGTGCCTGAGGAACGAATGAGCACTCTGCCCTCTCCCGCAAACTTTGCCTCCAGCTCCCCGATTGCCGCCGCAATCTCCGGATACTCCATATACTTCTCTTTCTTATCATTTGCCGCTTTGGCGTTTACAAGAGCCTGGGGCAGCACCTCCATAACCTGCGCCAGCTCGGAAAGGCTCCTGCCCGTTTCCGCCATAACCTGCAGCAGATGCAGCGCGCTGAGCAGGCCGTCTCCCGTGGTGCTCTCCTCTAGGAAAATAATATGTCCCGACTGCTCCCCTCCAAGGCTTGCGCCGATTTCCTTCATGCGCTCCAGCACATAGCGATCTCCCACCTTGGTCTGTTCTATGGCGATACCCTTCTCTTTTCCCATAAGAAAGAAGCCCAGATTGCTCATGACAGTGGCTACTATGATATCCTTCTTTAGTTTTCCATGGTCTTTTATGTAATTCCCCACAATCGCCATAATCTGGTCGCCGTCCACCATCCTGCCGTTTTCATCCACCGCCAGCAGTCTGTCCGCGTCCCCGTCAAAGGCAAGCCCCACAGCCGCCTTTTCCTCCACTACCTTCTTCTGCAGCTCTTCCATATGAGTGGAGCCGCAGCCCAAGTTAATATTGCAGCCATCCGGATGATTATGAATGGCAATGACATTGCCTCCCAGCCTTTTCAGCGCTTCCACGGAAGTGTAATGGGATGCGCCTTCCGCGCAGTCAACCACGATTTTCATGCCGTTCAAGTTCACCGGAACCGTATCGATTGCATGGCCGATATATTCTTCTCTGGCCTCCGTATCATAGACGATCCTTCCCACCCCGGAGCCTGTGGGAAATTCTATTTCCCTCATGTCATCCCGAATAATGCTCTCTATTCTATCCTCCAGCTCATCGGGAAGCTTATAGCCGTTTCCGTCGAAGAACTTAATCCCGTTAAACTCCATGGGGTTATGCGAAGCGGAAATGACCACTCCCGCATCCACCTTATGTTTCCGCGTCAAATATGCAGCGGCGGGCGTTGGCAGCACTCCAAGGTAAATGCAGTCCGCTCCCACGGAGCATGCTCCCGCCATCAGGGCGTTTGCCAGCATATCGCCGGATATCCTCGTATCACAGCCCACCATAATGGTAGGCTTCCTCTTCTCTTCCCCGGAAGTCTGTCTCTCCATAGAAGCCGTTGTGAGCACATACGCCCCCGCCTGACCAATCTGCATCGCCAGAAGCGGCGTAAGCTCCTCATTGGCAACCCCTCTGACGCCATCCGTTCCAAATAATCTAGCCATGATTTATGTTTCATCCTCCTTCATTTCTTCCACGACAATCTGAACAAAAATTTCTTCTTCCATACTCACGTTATCCACAGGATCAACGCTGATGGGGATTTGATAGCTTCCGTCCTTCAGCGTCTTAATCTCTTGTTCTTCCATCCATGCGGCAATATCCACAGTACCGTAAATATTGTTGGGCTGTACTGCGGAAACGACCGCGTTCAAGCCCGAAATCGTCACGCTGCACGGATCCACATCCGCGTCAAATTCCCAATAGAACTCTTCCGGCATATTGAGCACTCTGATATTTTCCTTCGGAATCACCAAAGTCCTCTCCACTTCCGGCTCAATCACGACGGAAGCCTCAACCCATCCGCTGTAACTGCTTTCCGCCAGCTGAGTCCTGCCGAGGTACTCTTTAATATTGATGCTTCTTGTCACGGTTCCTTCCGCCCCCGTAATATCCAATGCTTCCTCGGGAATACTGATTTTGTTCACGCCTGACAGCACCGAAGCCGCTCCTGCAATCATCACTGTGGAAGGCTGGCAGCTCGTTTCACCCGTGGTCAGATACCCTTCCGCCGGAACGCCCGTATAATTAACTTCCAAAGGCACCTCCTTGACCGCCAGAATCTGCACCGTCATCTGCACATGATCCGCGCTCTTTGAGACATTGGAATAATTCAGCACCTCCCCGTCCTTATTATAAAGTCTGGGTTCCACATTCACATACTGAGTCTTTATGGCGCCGGTTACATCATATTCGACCATGGCATGGTCAATATTGGCTATGACAGATTCCGGACCGCTGATTTCTATCCTTGTCTGATCAATGGTGGTGCTCATTATCTTATAATTTTCCGGCACTTCTCCCTTCAGTTCATAGCCGAGATCTATCCATCTGCTTACCTTATCTTCCACATGCAGACGCACCACATCCCGGCTGCCAGTAATATTGGTCACATTCACATCGTCGTTCATGACAGAAAAGTTAATGGCGATGGTATTAACCGCCGTGAGATTTTTCATATCCGCTTCCGCTATAATATCGGAAGAACGCAGTTTATCCAAATCGCTTCTGGGCACCTCCACCGACACCCGGACGCGATCCGAATTATCCAGTATCTCATAGACCTTGCCTTCATTTTCCAGCAGCTCCACATTGGTCAATATCACAGGAATATTGGAGAAAGTCCTCGTTTCTTTGGGATTATCCGATATCACCACCAGAAACCAGAGAACGACGGCAAGCACAATGGACATGAGTTTTAAGCCCAGATTATTCAGCAGTTTTTTCCCGACCTTTTTCCCCACCTTTAGATTTCTTATTTTTCCTCCGCTTTCTGCCTTTTGCATTCTCTTCTCCATTCATATTCATAATCTGCCGAATTGTTTCTTTCAAACCTTCCGCGCTCAGATTTCTTTTCAATTCCCCCTCATAGGCCGTGCTGATTCCTCCCGTCTCTTCGGATACAATCACCGTCAGGGAATCCGCCACCTCCGAAATTCCCACCCCGGCCCGATGTCTGGTGCCAAGCTCCTTGCTCAGACGCAGATTATCCGTCAGCGGCAGATAACAGGTCGCATATGTGATTCTGTTGCCGCGTACAATGACGGCGCCATCGTGAAGCGGCGTATTATGTTCAAAAATATTAATCAAGAGCTGGCTGGTGACTACGCCGTCCACCTCTATCCCCGTGCGCTCATAATCCTTTAACGATTCTCTCTTCTCAATGACAATCAAAGCCCCCGTCTTCACCTTTGCCATCTCCGCGCATGCCTTGGTAATTTCATTCACTGTTTTTTCCGAAAAAGCGTTGTTCACTCCCTTGGAAGAATCGGAAAAGAACGGCATAAAATTTTTATTTCCCAGCTGTTCCAGCGCGTGACGAAGCTCCGGCTGCATCACCACAATAATGCCTATGACGGCAAAACTCAATACATTTTCCGAAATCCAGATGATTGTGGTCATCTCCATAAGATTTACCGCAAATAAAAACAGAAAAATGACAATCACACCTTTTAACAGCCTCCAAGATCTGGTTGTCTTCATCCATGCTAAAATATAATACACCAGAAAAGCGATAATAAATATTTCCAATATATCGCTCCAATCCATGGTATTCGCATATATTCTGGCGGTTTTCAGATATTCAATCGCTCTATCTATCCACTGCATTCTGCTCGGCCCTGCTTTTCATAAATTTCTTTCATAAATTCTAATAGAACTCCCCCCGGCTAAAAAAGCTCCTCAAAATCGTCTTCCCCGTTCCCCCGGACATTCTCCGCCGTATCCTGCCGAACGGTGCTTCCGATGGTAACATTGCTTCGGCTTTGGGTACGAGGCGCCGGCCTTTGTCCGGCTCTGCCGGAAACGCTTCCCTGAACCCTCCGCTCCATACCGGCGTCCCTGTTGGGAATCGCCCGCTCCGTGGTCACATTTCTGCCCGCAGCCGTCCTTCTCGGGGCCGTATTCCTGTTAGGCGCGCCATTGCCCGCGGGACTCCTGCCCTCAGTCCTTACCGGCTGAGGCGTCCTCCCTGTCTGACGGGAAACGCTTCTGCTTTCTCCCGCCTGCTGAGAATTGATTTTTTTCACTGTCTTAGTAGACACGGAAACCGTCATTTTGGGAATCGCCTTCACATAATAATAATACTCGTCATCCTCAAACTGCACCTTTTCGGTACGGCTGTAATCCACGCAGAACCGGAAAAACTCCACCACCTTCGCAGCGGCTATCGCAAGCAGCGAACCCAGCAGCGCGCCGCCCACGGAAATATTGATATCATAAATCAAATCTCCGATTAAGAGCACCACCACGTCAATCATAGCGCCTGCAATGATTGCTATCGTCCACGCATAGTCAATGGACATTCTGCGAATCAGATACACCATCACCACCGTAACCGCAAAAGAGACCACCACAACCAGCATTGCTTTATTTCCCACAATGCTCTCTACCATCATTCTTATCTTCGCAACGACCTCCTCATCCCCCATGGTCTTGATATTGGAAGCATTGCCGATTATGGATTCTATCACATAATATATTACCACGCCGCAGCCCACGGACACCACGGATGCAGGCCCGCACAACAATCCTGCCACAAGCGGAACCACATACGGTATTTTCATCACACATAAAAGGGGGGTCAATACCACTACAAGGGAATCCTTGGGGCTGAAGCGGAAATACAACAGATACATTACCAAATAGACACACACACCAACCAAAGCCACTTCCATGGACAGGGCATACATATGTGCCAAGCTAAAAATCGCCGCAAAGAAAACCAGCGCGCCCACCGGCAGAAAAGAACATGTCAACGCACCGATGAGCACAACCGCCACATTATCCAGCTGCGTCATATAGCCCATTCTGCCATTTATGGTGTTAAACACGATAAATGCCAGCAAAAACTTCACAATCGGCAGCAAAAAAGGTTCTCCTTTGCTGTATATCAGTTTTATTCTTTCTTTCATTTCCAGCAAAACTGTCATTCCATCCTCCGGCCGAATTTCTCTTACTGCATCTCATGATACAGAGAATTCAGCTTTTTCAAATTATAATAATAACATTTCAGGCTCTTCTTTGCCTTTGCATAGCGCCAGCAGCAGACGATATATGTCACGATGCCATACGACGCCACCGCGCCTGCAAAATAAAACAAAATATTTCTGGCAAATGCAAGCAGATCGATATTATACAGATTCTGCATAAATTCTTCAAAATGATATAGGATATAAAGTCCGAAAAGTATTACGAAAGCCGCCGTCCCGCAGACAATCGCTTTCAATATCTGAATGGCAATATAATCACTGCGAAAATAATTGCCTATTTTCACATTTTCCCTGCCCTCGCCCTTCTCATAGGACGCCATTCTTGTCATTAAAATAATACGTTCTTCATTCAGCATAATGACTCCTATTCCAGTTCCGTAACCCTCCAGCCAATACTCCCTCCCGCAGAGCAGTTTCTGTCTGCTTCGCCGCCACAGATTCCTCCGGTATTGGCTGGATGGCTGCTGTGTTTATTTTAAGAATCTCATCTTGGGGCCTTCTCCGTCGTCTTTGTATTTAGGCTTCTCGGGCTGATTGGACTTCAGCACATCCTTAAAGCTCCTTGTCATATTTCCGGTACATCTCTCACAGAATCTGCCGCTGCGAATAGGCGCGCCGCAGGATTCACAGGAGAGCATAATCGCGGAATCCGGCGCAATCTCCAAACGATCTTCTCTCAGCCACTGTCGGATCTGGTTTGGATCCACGTCGCATGCCTCCGATACTTCATTGATGCCCACGCCTTTGTGCTCACGGATATAATCCTTTACCTCCTGAAATTTCTGCTCCAGCTTTTCACGGCAGGCAGGACAAATCGCCACACCCGCAACATAGTTAAAGATACGTCCACAATTTCTGCAATTTCTTACATTCATAGTATCCCTCCCATTGTCGTGTCAGTAAACAGTCACCATACTCTCGGCCGACAGCCGCATCCTGCGGCAAAAGTCAAATACCTCGCGGCATTGGTCAAATGCCCATGCAGGCACGACACTTGACTCATTGCTCGCGGGAATAATGTACCCGCATGACCTTCCCATGCTAAATTCCTGCCCCGCAGGCCAGTGCAAGAAAATAAACGCTTTCCACGCCCGCCGCTCTCAGCGTCCTCGCCGCCTCATCCATTGTACTGCCCGTAGTATAAATGTCATCGATAAGTATTACCTTCTTTAATTTTACATCATTTTGCCCTATATTAAAAGCCCTTTTCAAATTATTTTGCCGTTCTTCAGGATTTTCATATTTTAAAGGGGCCGTATCTTTCTCCCGAAGCAGAATTTTGGTATTTACAGGCACACCTAAGCGCTCTCCGATTTCCCGCGCAAGCAGCTCCGCCTGATTATACCCCCTTGCCGCCTTTCTTTTTTTATGCAGAGGAATGGGTATCAAGGCCTCGGGGCGTATGCTTCTGACAAAATCCCCTAGAAACTCCGCCGCCTGCTCCCCAAAAAACGCCGCATATTCCCGTCGTCCGCCATATTTAAACCGGTAAACGGACAGCGCCGCCCCCTCATATTCATAAAGCGCCCTCCCCCGCAGAAAATGGTGCTCCTTCCGTCTACAGTCGGCGCAATATTCACCCTCCCCCGCCAGTTTCTTGCCGCATTTCATGCACCATGGGGGCGTCAGAAGCTTCAGCCGCCCCAGACACTCCGTGCAGATTTTTTCTCCCGTCGGCTGCACAATATGATCGCAGACCGGACAGCGGCGCGGAAACAATAACTGCAATATACCCTCCCATAATCCTCTCTTTCTTATTTTGATTCCTACCGCGGATATTATTCCATTTTTTGGCTCCGTTCTGCGATTTATTTTATATTTTATTCTCATGGCTCCTTCACTTTCCGGTCTCTTGACCTTTCTAGGAACCTTCTCCGACCTTCCTTATCGCTCCTTTGACTGAAATGCCCGCATTTCAAGCCTGCGCCGTCACATTTCCCGGACTGCCTCCGCCCTGATTTGATGAATTTCCCGTATTCTGTCAGCCAGAGCGGTGTACCTGCGCCGTTCGCTGATATTGTCTATCATACCGCGAACCGTGCCGCTGCTGCCCAAGATCACCACACAGCTCTTTGCCCTTGTAACTGCCGTATACAGCAGGTTTCGATTGAACAGCATCCTCGGCCCGCCAAGCAGCGGCAGAATCACCGCCGGATACTCGCTTCCCTGGGACTTGTGAATGGTAATCGCATAAGACAATTCCAATTCTTCCAGCAGGGAAAACGGATACGTCACCCGCCTCTGCTCGTCATACTCCACCACCAGACTTGAAGCCGCCTCGTTAATCTCCAAGATCCTGCCCATATCCCCATTGAACACACCCATGCCCTTGTCAATGGCTATTCCGTACTTGCTGACAATTTCCCATTCCAGCTGATAGTTATTTTTGACCTGCATCACTTTATCGCCCTCGCGGTAGACGGTACTGCCGCTGACATGCTCCTTCTTCCCGGCATCGGGAGGATTCAGATAGCGCTGCAGAATGCCGTTTAAGGTTTCGCAGCCAAGGCTTCCCTTGCGCATGGGCGTCAGCACTTGTACTTCATAGGGCGACGCCTGTACATAGCGGGGCATTTTTTCCTGTATCAGCTGTATCATATGTTTATATATGACATTGACGTCGTTTCTTTCCAGCAGAAAGAAATCCTTGGATTTGTTGTCCAGCGCAATCTGCTGTCCGTTGTTAATCCGATGGGCGTTGACGACAATATCGCTCTCCTCCGCCTGCCGGAAAATCTTTTTCAATTCTATCATGGGGAAACAGCCGCTGGAAAGCAGGTCCTTAAGCACCTGTCCCGGTCCCACGCTGGGCAGCTGATTCACATCTCCCACCAGCACCAGCCTTGTCCCCGGCGCCGCCGCCTTGAGAAGCGCTTGAAACAGCTGAATATCCACCATGGACATTTCATCTATGATAATCACATCCGCCTCCAGCGGATTCTGTTCATTTCTCTCAAAATTCACTTTGCGGGTGTCTTCGTCGGAAAGCGCGCTGTTCAATTCCAGCATTCGATGGATGGTCCTTGCCTCAAAGCCGGCGGCCTCCGTCATCCGCTTTGCCGCCCGTCCGGTGGGCGCCGCCAGAAAAATATCCAGCCCCTCCGCTTCAAAATACCGTATCATCATATTGATTGTGGTGGTTTTCCCTGTCCCCGGCCCGCCGGACAAAATAAACAGGCCGTTTCTAATGCACTCCATCACTGCCTTGAACTGCAGCTCATCCAGCTCCATCTTTAACTGCCGGGCCAGCTTCTCCAGCTTTTTTTCCGCCCCTTTCTCCTCAGGCTCACCTGCGGTCATCATGGGAATATTCAGCTCATACAGCATTCTGGCGCAGTTCAGCTCCGCATAATAATACTGCGCGGCAAAGACGCAGTCCCCCTTTATGACCAGCTTTTTATCCATCATCAGGTTGTCCAGCTGAGGCCTTATATACTCCTTGGCCACCCCCAGCAGCTGTTCCGCCCTTTCCAGCAGCATATTCATCGGAAGATAACAATTCCCCTCCCCCGTTGCTTGAAGCAGACTGTAAAAGATACCGCTTCGTATACGGTAATCGGAATCCATATGTATGCCGATTTTCGCCGCCAGCTCATCCGCCATTTTAAATCCGATTCCGGTGATATCCTCCGCCAGACGATAGGGATTCTCTTTCATAACATTATATAAATTCATGCCGTAAGCATCATATATTTTTATGGCAAGAGCATTGGAAATACCATATTGCTGCAGATAAACCAATGCGTCCCTCAGATCCTTTTTCTCTTCCATCTGCGCGGCAATTTCTCTCGCCTTGCGTTCGCTGATTCCCTTTATCTCCGCAAGACGCTCCGGTTCTTCTTCGATGATGCGAAAGGTATCCTCCCCAAATTTCTTCACGATTCTGGCCGCCAGCGCCGGGCCCACTCCCTTTACGGCCCCCGACCCTAGGTAACGTTCCATACCCACACTGTCCTTTGGCGTCACCACCTGATATGTGCTTACCTTAAACTGCGATCCGTACACGGGATGGGCTACATATTCTCCCTCTGCAGCAATAGTCTCCCCCTGTGTCAAGCCTCTGCACACCCCCACGCAGGTAATTTCCTCCCCATTCACCGCTAAGCTCATGACCGTATACCCATTTTCGCTATTTTGGAAAATGATATGATCTACATAACCATTGACTGTCTCCATCCGGCCTCCCTGCCCCACTGTCTCTCCCCATAATTATATATACCAGAATAAGGCTGCTTTTCAATCCAAGCAGCCTTATTTTGATTATCTATTACTTTTACAGCCTAAGACTCCAACTCACAAAATCCATAAGAAGAATCACCGCTCTTCTCACACTTCCCGTTATTCCTCCGAAATCCCATAATTGCGCTTCATCTGTTCATAAAGCATCTGTGCAAGTCCCAAACCGCTTCCGCTTGTGGTCTGCTCGGCCACACTCTGAATCATCTGATCCTTGTAATAATCCATAATTCCCGAAGTATAATTGGACATATTCTCATTCTGGGGAATCGTTTTCATCATCGCCTTATACATCTGTTCGATAAAATAGGCTTCAAACTGCTTACAGGCGTCCATAAGCTCACCGCTGTCCGCCTTGGAATAATCCGCGCCGTCCAGCTTATTCTGAAGCTTGGAAGCCGTCTGATTTGCCGCAGTGGAATACACGTCGCTATACATAGAAGCCACACTGCTAAAATCCATACCTGCCATCCTCCGTTTCCGATTTCATAGTCATACCCTTTTCCGCCTCTGCAGCCATTCTTCCCATCCCTCTAAGGAACATCCCTCAGAAAAATCCTTAGGAGAAATCTCCGCCCGCTTCCCGGCCTTATACTCACGAATGATTAAACCTGCCGCCGGAAACCAAATCACATAACAGATGTCAGCGGCCGTCAGTATCAATTCCTCCGGCATAATCAGAATGGGCGCTGTCCTGCAAGCCCTTATTAACGCTTCAGGTTATTCGCCTGCTGCAACATTTCGTCCGATGTGGTAATCGCCTTGGAATTCAGCTCATACGCGCGCTGGGCAACAATCATATTGACCATTTCATCCACCACCTGTACATTGGAGCCTTCCAAATACTTCTGATGGACCTTGCTCTTCTCCACAGCATTGTTCGTCGCCTCATTGATAGGCTGGCCGCTGGCGTCCGACACCGCGTACAGCGTATTTTCCAGCCGATCCAAACCTGCGGGATTATTAAATTGATAAACGCCAATGGCAATTCCGATGGGCTGGGGCACGTTATTCGCATCCGGATAGCAGATTCGTCCGTCCTTATCCACCGTAATATTGGTGGGTATGTAATTATTGTTCAGAATAATCGGCTGTCCCGCGCTGCTCAGCACAGGCAGTCCGTCGGAATTGGCAAGCATATACCCGTTATTTGCTATGGCAAACTGAAAATTACCGTTGCGTGTATAATATGTGCCGCCGTCCGCCCCCCGCACCGCAAAGAAGCCCTTTCCTTCTATCATAAAATCCGTTTCGCTTTCCGACGCCATAGGATTTCCCTGCTTAAATATGGTTGTAATCGCCGAATTGCGGACGCCCAGTCCCACCTGCGCGCCAATAGGCTTTTCCTCCCCGTTCGCCGACGTGGTTCTGCTCTGCAGGGTTTGATACAAAAGCGTCTTAAACTCGTTTACCTGCGTCTTGTACCCCTGCGTATTTACATTGGATAAATTATTCGCAATCGTATCAATATTTGTCTGCTGGGCAATCATGCCCGTTGCCGCCGTCCATAAGCTGCGTACCATAAACATACCTCCCCGCCCGCCGAAACGGGCATTCATTTATCATTCACGACAGTAAAATCCCAGCCTCAGTCAGAATCACGCTCAGCCGGACAGCCTGCCAATCTGATTCACTGCCTTCTCCAGCGTGTTGTCATAGGTCTGGATGATCTTCTGGTTGCTCTCATAAGCGCGGGCAACATTAATCAGATTCACCATTTCGGACACAACCTGCACGTTTGCCATCTCCAGATAGCCCGACTTCACCAGCGCGGTTCCGTCCCTCCTCACCGCGCCTTCCACCGGCCTGTAATATGTCTCCCCATATTTTTCCAGATAATTGTAATCTTCAAAATCGGCAACCTGAATCCGTGCCACGGCGGTTCCGTTCTGGGTAATGGTTCCATTATCGGAAATCTGCGTCTCCAGCAGAGGATTCACCCGGATTCTGCGATTCTGCGTATCCAGTACAAAATCGCCGTCGTCCGTCCTCAGATACCCGTCCTTATCCAGAGTAAACTGCCC
The DNA here is from genome assembly GCA_948467735.1 of uncultured bacterium. Lineage (GTDB taxonomy): Bacteria > Bacillota > Clostridia > Lachnospirales > Lachnospiraceae > Acetatifactor. Next base: position 44,072 of record CAOKFN010000028.1, on the reverse strand, counting down.
GGCCCGGGTATACATAGTGGAAGTGACACCCGCCTTATTGGTAAACTCAATCGCAAAAAAGCCCTCTCCTGCCAACGCCAAATCATAGGTATTTCCCGTTACCCGGAAAGATCCTTGGGTATAATCCGTATAATTTTCACCGATTTTGACGCCGGGATTATTCCTGCCTATGGGCTGAATAATTCCTTTTCCCACCGACGCGTCCCTGATTTTCACAGTCAGAATATCATCAAAGGACTGGCTGGTGGAACCCTCTTTCTTATATCCGACCGTGGATGCGTTTGCCAGATTATTTGTCAGAATGTCCATTCGATTCTGTTCATTGATCATACCTGTGTATGCCACATATAACCCCTTTAACATTCGCTGTCTCCTTCATCCTTCTTATATCGTTATCGCTTTCGCGTAACTCTTTCTTCTTATCGCTCATTATACTCCGACAGGAATTCCACATATTTTCCTGTGCCCACCGCAACCGCAGTCATGGGGTCTTCCGCCGTCATGGTGTTGATTCCCGTTCTGGAAGAAATCAGCTCCTCCAACCCCCGCAGAAGGCTGCCGCCTCCCGTGAGCACAATCCCCCTGTCCGCAATATCCGCCGCAAGCTCCGGCGGCGTCTTCTCTAACACGCTGTGGATGGTTTCCACCACCTGGGAAGTAATCTCGTGAAGCGCCTCCTCCGTCTCCTCCGAAGATACCTTTACCGTCTTGGGAAGCCCCGTCACAAGATTCCTGCCGCGGACGTCCATATAATCCGGTTCCGCCCGCTTATACGCGGTACCTATCTTTATCTTCAAATCCTCCGCCGTCCGCTCGCCGATGAGAAGGTTATGCTTTTTGCGCATATAACGCACGATGGCTTCGTCAAAATCATCCCCCGCCACCTTGATGGACGCGCTGACCACCGTGCCTCCCAGAGAAATCACGGCGATATCCGAGGTGCCGCCTCCGATGTCCACAATCATATTGCCGCAGGGCTTGGTAATATCGATCCCCGCGCCGATAGCCGCCGCAATGGGTTCCTCGATAATGGCCACGTCCCTTGCCCCCGCCTGAAACGTAGCGTCCTCCACGGCCTTCTTCTCCACTTCCGTCACGCCGCTGGGAACGCATACCGCAATACGGGGCTTGCGGAACGTCCTCCTGCCCAGCGCCTTCTGAATGAAGTGCTTCATCATTCTCTCCGTCACTGTATAATCGGAAATAACGCCCTGCCGCAGAGGCCGGACCGCCACGATATTGCCGGGCGTCCTTCCCAGCATCAGACGGGCATCCTCCCCAATCGCTTTAATTTTATTTGTATCCCGGTCAAACGCCACAACGGAAGGCTCCTTTAACACGACGCCCTTCCCTCTGATATATACTAAAATGCTGGCTGTACCTAAGTCAATGCCAATATCTGTACACTGCATATCTCCAAACCCCTTTCTAACGGATTCATAACTTTTCAATCTTCCAGAATAAAGTCGCACACTCTTTATTATAACCGAAAGTATTCCATTTTCATAGGGGTTTATGAAAATTTTTATAAAATGATGCAATCGTCGGGCAAAACAGCAGACCCTGCCGCCATCTCATCACATAAAAATTTTCTCTTACTTTCATTCATCGGCAGAGCCGCACAATTTCTTTAGGTTTTTCCCGAATTTTCCGGCGCCATTTATTACCATGGGCAAGCGGACGGGCGGATGCGCCGCGGAAATCAGCCTGCCTCCTCATGGCACATCCCTCACCTGCGCTCCAGCATCTTCTTCACATACATGCCCGTATAAGAGCCCTCGCACTCCGCAATCTCCTCCGGCGTTCCCCGGGCAATCACCGTCCCTCCCCGGTCCCCGCCCTCGGGGCCCATGTCGATAATATAATCCGCCGTCTTTATCACATCCAGATTATGCTCGATCACCACCACGCTGTTGCCGCCGTCGGTGAGCCTGTGCAGAATCTCCACCAGCTTATGCACGTCCGCAAAATGAAGCCCCGTGGTGGGCTCGTCCAGAATATAAATGGTCCTGCCGGTGCTCCGTCTGGAAAGCTCCGACGCCAGCTTGATGCGCTGGGCCTCGCCGCCGGACAGGGTGGTGGAGGGCTGTCCCAGCTTGATATAGGAGAGTCCCACGTCATACAGGGTCTCAATCTTGCGGCGGATGGAGGGAAGATTCTCAAAGAAAGGCAGCGCCTCCTCCACCGTCATATCCAGCACGTCAAAAATACTTTTGCCCTTATATTTCACGTCCAGCGTCTCCCGGTTATAGCGCTTCCCCCCGCAGACCTCGCAGGGCACATAGACGTCCGGCAGGAAATGCATCTCAATCTTGATAATGCCGTCCCCTCCGCAGGCCTCACAGCGCCCGCCCTTGACGTTAAAGCTGAACCTCCCCTTGCCGTACCCCTTTGCCTTGGCGTCCGCCGTGGAGGCGAACAAATCCCGAATCTGGTCAAAGACCCCGGTATACGTGGCCGGATTGGAGCGGGGCGTGCGCCCGATGGGCGACTGGTCGATGGCGATGACCTTGTCCAGCTGCTCCACCCCGAGAATATCCTTATGTTTCCCCGGAACGCACCTTGCCCGGTTTAAAGTCCTCGCCAGATGCTTGTACAAGATTTCGTTTACCAGAGAACTCTTCCCTGAACCCGACACTCCTGTCACACAGGTCATAACCCCCAGCGGGAACTCCACGGTGACATTTTTCAGATTGTTCTCCTTGGCCCCCATGACCTTCAGCCATCCGGCAGGCTTCTTCCTCTCCTTGGGAATGGGAATTTTCAGCTCGCCGCTCAGATATTTTCCGGTGATGGATTCCGGCACCTTCATAATCTCCTCCGCGGTGCCGCAGGCGATCACCTCGCCCCCGTGGGAGCCCGCCCCCGGCCCGATGTCCACCACATAATCCGCCGCCAGCATGGTATCCTCGTCATGCTCCACCACAATCAGGGTATTGCCCAAATCCCGAAGGCTTTTCAAGGTGTTCAGCAGCTTGTCGTTGTCCCTCTGGTGCAGCCCGATACTTGGCTCGTCCAGAATATAACACACGCCCACCAGCCCGGAGCCGATCTGGGTGGCAAGCCGGATCCTCTGGGCCTCCCCTCCGGACAAGGTTGCCGTGGCTCTGGACAGGGATAGGTATTCCAGCCCCACATCCACTAGGAAGCCCACTCTTGCCCTGATTTCCTTGATAATCCGCTCGCCGATAAGCTGCTGCTGGCTGGAAAGCTTCATTTCCTGTAAGAATCCATACAAATCCCGGACGGACAGAGTGGTAATCTCATAAATATTCTTGTCGCAGACCGTCACCGCCAGAGATTCCTTTTTCAGACGCATCCCCTTACATTCCTTACAGGGCGTAATGCGCATAAAGCTCTCATACTCCTGCTTCATAATCTCGGAGAAAGTCTCCTTGTACTTGCGCTCCACGTTCCGGATCAGCCCCTCGAAGGCCACCGGATAGACGCCCTTCCCCCGCTGTCCCTGATAATGCACCTCCACTTCCTTCCCCTCGGTGCCGTAAAGCAGGACCTTCTTCACCTCTTCCGAATACTGCTCAAAGGGCGTATCCAAGTCAAAATGATATTCTTTGCACAAGGCCTGCAGCACCGCGTTGGTAAAGCTGGACTTGTCCCCGCAGGACTGCCAGCCCGTGACGGCGATAGCTCCCTCCCGTATGCTCAGGCTCCTGTCCGGAATCATCAGCTCCTCGTCAAATTCCATTTTATATCCCAGTCCCAGACATTCCGGACAGGCTCCGAAGGGATTGTTAAACGAAAAGCTTCTCGGCTCAATCTCGCTGATGCCCACGCCGCAGTCAGGGCAGGCGAAATTCTGGCTGAACGTCATAGGCTCCCCGTCGATCACATCCACCACCAGAAGCCCCTCCGCCAGCTCCAGAACATTTTCAATAGAGTCCGCCAGCCGCCTCTCAATGCCCTCCTTCACCACCAGACGATCCACCACAATATCAATATTATGCTTGATATTCTTTTCCAGCGAAATCTCCTCCGTCAATTCATAGAGGCTCCCGTCGATGCGCACGCGCACATAGCCGCTCCTTTTGGCACGCTCGAGCACCTTTGCATGCTCCCCCTTGCGCCCCCGCACCACCGGAGCCAGCAGCTGCAGCTTCGTCCCCTCCGGCATGGTCATTATCTGGTCCACCATCTGATCCACCGTCTGCCTTGCAATCTCCCTGCCGCAGTTAGGGCAGTGGGGAATTCCGATTCTTGCATAGAGCAGACGGAAATAATCGTAAATCTCCGTCACCGTCCCCACCGTGGATCGGGGATTCCTGTTGGTTGACTTCTGGTCGATGGAAATTGCCGGGGAGAGCCCCTCAATCCGCTCCACATTGGGCTTCTCCATCTGCCCAAGGAACTGTCTCGCATAGGAGGACAAGGACTCCATGTAACGCCTCTGTCCCTCCGCGTAAATCGTCTCAAAGGCTAGGGACGACTTCCCCGAGCCCGACATTCCCGTCAGCACCACCAGCTCATTTCTGGGAATATCCACATCCAGATTTTTCAGGTTATTCTCATTGGCCCCCCGCACTTTGATATATTCTCTGGGACGCATCTTCTTGATTTCTTCCATTTGTATCGCACTCCATCCTTCCGCCTTCAAACTGCTTCTGCCCTTCTCCTCGTCCGTCTCCTGCAGCTTCCGCCTTCAAACTGCCTCTTCCGCTTTCACCCTGCCTCAGCCCTTCTCCTCGTCCATCTCCTGCAGCTTCTGCTTCAGCTCTATCATCTTATCCCTAAGCTCCGCCGCCGCCTCGAAATTCAAATCCGCCGCCGCCTTCTGCATCTTCTTCTGCACCTCCGCGATCAGCTTCTCCAGCTCCTTCCGGCTCATGGACTCAGGGTCCTTCTCAAACCGCATCTCTTCCTTGGCAATCTCTTTGGAAATGGAAATCAAATCCCTGACCGCCTTCTTGATGGTCTGGGGCGTGATCCCGTGCTCCTCGTTATACTTCATCTGAATCTCGCGCCTGCGGCTTGTCTCGTCCAACGCGGCCCGCATGGAATCCGTCACCGTATCCGCGTACATAATCACACGCCCTTCCGCATTCCGCGCCGCCCGCCCGATGGTCTGTATCAGAGATGTGGCGCTCCTTAAAAACCCTTCCTTGTCCGCGTCCAGAATCACCACCAGAGAAATCTCCGGAATGTCCAGTCCCTCCCTGAGCAGATTGATTCCCACCAGCACGTCGAACACATCCAGACGCATATCCCTGATAATCTCCGCCCGCTCCAGAGTCTCGATATCCGAGTGCATATACTTCACCCGAATCCCCGTCTCCCTCATATAATCCGTCAAATCCTCTGCCATCCGCTTGGTCAGGGTGGTAATCAATACCTTATTATGCTTCTTCGTCTCCTGATTGACCTCGCTGATCAAATCATCAATCTGCCCTTCCACGGGGCGCACCTCCACCTCCGGATCCAGCAGCCCGGTGGGCCGGATAATCTGCTCCGTGCGCAGAAGCTCATGCTCCGCCTCATAGTCGGAAGGGGTGGCGGACACGAACATCATTTGGTCGATATGGGCCTCGAACTCCTCAAAATTCAAAGGCCTGTTGTCCAAGGCGGAGGGCAGGCGGAAGCCGTAATCCACCAGCGTATTCTTTCTGGAGCGGTCCCCCGCGTACATCCCCCGTATCTGAGGAATGGTCATATGGGACTCATCGATAATAATCAGGAAATCATCCCGGAAGAAATCCATCAGCGTCATGGGCGGCGCTCCCGCCGGCATCCCGTTTAAATGTCTGGAATAATTCTCGATGCCCGAGCAGAACCCCGTCTCCCTGAGCATCTCCACGTCGAAATTCGTCCTCTCCGCAATCCGCTGGGCCTCAATGAGCCTGTCCTCCCCCTTAAAATAGCGCACCTGATCTTCCATTTCTTTTAAGATATTCTCACAGGCCGCCTTGATTTTCTCCGGGGAAACCACATAATGGGAGGCCGGGAAAATGGCGATATGGCTCAACGCAGCATGAACTCTGCCCGACAGAGGCTCCACCTCCGCGATTCTGTCAATCTCGTCCCCAAAGAACTCCACCCGAATCAGATAATCTCCGCCCTGCGCCGGATATACCTCAATCACATCCCCATGCACCCGAAAGCATCCCCGCTGCAGATCCATCTCGTTGCGGGTATATTGAATGTCAACCAGCTCCCGCAGCACCTGATCCCTGTCCTTCACCATGCCGGGCCGCAGGGACACCACCATATCCTGATATTCGTCCGGGCTGCCCAGACCGTAAATGCAGGACACGCTGGCTACCACCACCACATCCCGCCGCTCCGTCAGCGAAACCGTGGCCGACAGCCGCAGCTTGTCTATCTCGTCATTGATGGAGGAATCCTTTGCAATATAAGTGTCGGAGGAGGGCACATAGGCCTCCGGCTGATAATAATCATAGTAGGACACGAAATATTCTACCGCGTTTTCCGGGAAAAATTCCTTGAATTCCCCGTAGAGCTGCCCGGCAAGGGTCTTGTTGTGGGCGATGACCAGAGTGGGCTTATTCAGAGCCGCGATGACGTTCGCCATGGTAAAGGTCTTGCCGGAGCCGGTCACGCCCAGCAGGGTCTGGAACTGGTTGCCCTCCTTGAATCCTTTGACCAGTTCGGCGATGGCCTGCGGCTGGTCGCCGGTGGGCTTGTATTCTGATACTAATTCAAAATGATCCATGATAAAACCTTTCTTCTATATTCCAAGAACAGTATTTACAGTTTCAATAAACGATGCACTTTTTGCCACATGACTATTTCCACCCTGTTGTTTATATGCATCATATATCCTGTCTCTTATCCTTCCGATTCTCTCTTCCGTAACATTGCTCAAATCCATTCCCTTAATATCTGTTGGTAATATATTATCTTTTCGAAGAATATCAGCAACTGTTCCATATAATAAATAGAACAACATGTCATTTCTTTCCGAAGATGTATATCCTGTTTTCATTTTTAAGTTTCTTTGTATTTGTTTCCCGAGGATTGCACATTTATAAAACACTTCCAAGTCTTGATTTTCTTCATATAGTTTAAAATATGTTTCATCATCTGTTAATAATGTCGAAGGTCTTGCTCTGGCATAATCTGGCTTTTGCAAAAACAATGTAATCAGACACTGCCCTAAAAACGATACACCTACTATATCTTTTGCTTTTTTCCCTTGATTTTTATAATAATTTTTTCTACGATCATAATATAAGCCACGGCTTTTAAAAAACATTTCGATTTGCAAATGAATAGGATTAGTTACTCTTAATGAAGACTTAGGTATATTAGTCTGATTATTTGTTGCAAATATAATATCATCCCTAACCTTCTCCGTTTCAGGCACTATTACTCTAACTAAAACATTTCTTCGTTCACTTTGTAAAAGACTTTCATTTTGGGAATAAAAATTATAAATTTCATTCGATGTCTGCAACCCATTTACAATTTCCGGATTCGTTAATTGAAGTTCCCGACTACTGGCCATTGTAGCTTCTGAAGCTAAAATTGTAATTCCATTATTCAACCACCAAAAATCCTCTCCACTGTCACTGTCTTCCAAAGAATCTTTAATACACGAATTTACAGCATTCTTTCCTTGATAATCTCTTACATTAGCCTCGAAAAATCTTTTTCTCAAGCCCCGGTTATCATCTGTAATGAAATAAAAATACTCTTTTAAAGATACAAGTCCAACATAATCTTTGTTTTTACCCAATCCAATAGGCATCTCTACCAGTGGCAAATTAATGATTGTTTCTGCTACACTATTGTAACTTTCAAATAGTTCGTTTGCGCCAATAAAGTCTACAATTATTTCCGCTGATGGATAATTTCTTTTTACTATTTCTTTTAATTCTTCTGCCTGTTGTTTGACATTCGGATGACATTCAACGGCATATGTAACATAACAAAATCTAAATTTAACCTTTATACGATTTCTAATTAGCTTTGTATGTAAATCTCGGAATGTTCTAAACAATTCCAAAATATCCTCATTATACCTTTCTCTAAAATCTTCTAATGAGTTTGATAATTGCAATAAATTATCTACAGTTGTTTTCCATTTCATTATGGCATTTTCACCAAAAGAGTTTTCTCTTTTTGCCTGTACAATAATCACTTCAACTTTTGATTCTTTAGATGCAGTAATAGTTTCAATTTGATCTGGTAAAACTATATTCTTGTTCAAAAAGATATACATACCATCACAACCGCCATCATTTCCTCCCCCTACAATACCACTCTCTATTTCATCATCACTTAAATCATAATCCTTTAATACTTGAGAAGCCGAAAAATATTCAAAATATGCCGCTTCGTTTTCATATGATGCTGATTCCTCGTACTCCTGAGCAACACATTCTCTAATCAGAATCTGATTATTACTCAATTGCTTATTTCCCATCCTATTGTACCTCACATTCTTTATTATTTAAAACTCCACAGCATATTCTAAATATTCATTTGTATGATATTACTCCCCTCGCAAATATCTCTCCACTTCCCGATCAAACTCCGAAATATATTCTTTATCCTGTTTTACTCGAAATGCCTCATATTCCTTTTCCGCTTTTTTCATAGCAGTTTCATGCGATATTTTCCCTTTTCCATCCAACACTTCCCGTCGATTATTTACCAGAAACTGATTTGTCTGTTCCACCCAATCCTGCATACTCATTAAAATCTCATCTTCTGCCATCAGTTCAGCATAATCAATGAACATAGTTACCAGTCTATTTAAACGGGACAATTCCTTTTCATTTAAATAATTTTTGGCAATACCTATATCCCGCTTTAGCACTTTTCCATCTGGTGCGTCCTTCCATGTTGTCAACCCCATAGCCGGCTTTTCTGAATCCGCACGCTCATATATTAATTCAGCCGCTGTCTTTCCAGTAACTGCAAAATGAAGCTTATTCTGAACAAAGGCATAGAAATTCTTTGTAATTTCACTGTTTTTATCATAATCATAGCTACATTGTTCAAATATATCCGTGATTTTCTGATAGGCTCTACGCTCACTTGCCCTGATTTCCCGGATGCGTTCTAATAATTCATCAAAATAATCTTTTCCAAAGGGTTTGCCATTTTTTAACATATCATCATTTAACACAAACCCCTTAATAATATACTCTTTTAATGTATTCGTCGCCCATTGGCGAAATTTTGTAGCTTTCTTTGAATTCACACGGTATCCAACGGCAATAATTGCATCCAGATTATAAAATTCCTGTATACGCTTAACATTTCTCTGCCCTTCTTTTTGAACTATTTCCATTTTGGAAACAGTTGATTTTTTTATTAGCTCTTCTTCTTCATATATATTAGCTAAATGTTTAGAAATCGCAGGTACATTTACGTTAAATAACTCTGCCATTGCCTTTTGCGTCATCCAAAATGTCTCATTTTCATACATAACATTTACGCATATATTGGTATTTTCTATCTGATATAATATAATTTCGTGTTGATTCATACCCACTCTCCATTTCTAATATTTTTCATTTATTACAGTTATTGGATATTATCAAATAGCTGATTCCCTTTATAATTCACCACACTAGATTTCCATTTAATATTATCTCGTCCATTACACGAATCCATGTCACGAATTCCACCCATCCGCCTAGGGCGTGTTTGAAAAACATTTTATTTTGTTCACTTTAACCAAATTAATATTGAGGCGATACAAAGGAATCCCAGATAGGTACAGGCAAGTTTATCATACCGGGCGGCAATGAGGCGGAACCCCTTCAGTTTCAGGGACAGGTTTTCCACCATGTGGCGTTCCTTATACAGCCGCCAGTCACACTTCCACTCATACTTTGCCCCTTTTCTGGACGGGATCATTGGCTCCCCGCCGCGATGACGTTTGCCATGGTAAAGGTCTTGCCGGAGCCGGTCACGCCCAGCAGGGTCTGAAACTGACTGCCCTCCTTGAAACCTTTGACCAGCTCTGCGATTGCCTGCGGCTGGTCGCCGGTGGGCTTGTATGGAGCATGAAGTCTAAATTCTGACATAGGAAAACCTCTCTTTCACAGAACTACTTCAACTATTACAGGCAGGAAAAAATGATAAACTCAATGGTACATAAGTATTTCTGATTATACCACACGAAATTTTATTTGTATAGATGTAAACCGCAATTTTCAGAACAGTTGTTCCGAATATTTGTTCTGGTATTATAGCTTATAATTACAGGATCTGATTTTTCATTCATATCATATAAAAACTGCGACGGCCCAACATATATCTGCCCAAGAATTAGTCTTTGTCAATTTCTAAATTTCAAAAGGGAAGCATCCCCATTTTGAATGGAAATACTTCCCTTTACCACAGATAACCGTCGCGGATTTGGCCAATTTCCACGTGTATTCGGCGTACCGTTCTCCCTCCCCTACACCCAAGTAGGCTTCTGGTCTTTATGGGTAAAATTCTTCATCCTGCCGCTGTAATCGCTCAATTTCTCATGATAAAAGGCCTTCTGCGCCTCCGATAATTTCCCCGCCTCCGACAAGTCCCCAAGCAGGGCCTCAAATTCCTTTAAATTCAACTGAGCGGCGTCCTTATAATTATTTTCAAAATTCATCTGAATCCGCTGCAGCTTCTCGTCCAAGAGCCTGCTGCCGCCCAACCTCTTCTTGAAAAACATCCCGCTGCCTCCCAACTTCCTCTTAAAAAACTCCTGTGTCATTTCCCATCCGCACTTCCCGACATGCCGCCGTCGGCACAACAAAAATCCGACGCATGCTTATTCCCCCATCAGCCCCTTCAGCACTTCCTTCGCCTTCTCAAGCTGATTATCCGGATGATCCTCGCTGCCGTAATATGCCTCCCCGTCAAATTCGCAAACCACATCCGGCTCAATGCCGATGCCGTGTATATTATTTCCCTTAGGCGTATAGTAAGCGCTGATGGTAAGCTTAATTGCCGACCCATCCATAAGAGGAATAATCTGCTGTACGATTCCCTTGCCGAAGGTGGTGGTGCCCACCAGCGTCCCAATGCCGTAATCCTTGATGGCGCCCGCCATAATCTCGGAAGCGCTGGCGGAATTCATATCCACCAATACCACCAGCGGCACCTCCAGCTGTTTTGTGCCGTCGCAGCGGTACTCGGTCCTCTCGCCGTTTTTGTCCTCCGTATATACTACCAAGCCCTTGGGAAGAATCTGTCTGGCCATCTCCACCACGGCGCTCAGGCTGCCGCCGGGATTTGCCCGCAGATCCATGATCACGCCCTTCATGCCGTCTTTTCTGGCAGAGGCGAGAGCATTTTCAAACTGTTTGACGGAAACCTCGTCGAATTCCGTCAGGCGGATGTACGCCATATTGTCTTCCAGCATGGAATATTCCACCGTGACCACATCCACCTTCCTGCGGGTGACTGCCACCTTCACATAATCCGATTCTCCCTCCCTGATAATGGTGAGCACCACTTCCGTATTCTCCGGACCCTTAATCAAGGATACCACCTCGGTCAAAGACAAACCGTAGGTGGAGGTTTCATCCACCTCATAAATCAAATCATTTGCCCGCAGATCCACCTCGGACGCAGGCGCCCCCGCCACGGTTCCGCTGATTTTGGGCAGGTTTGTCGCCTTGTCCAGCTGTACATAGGCCCCGATGCCATAGTATATCCCCTCCGTATCGTCCAGCAGGGCATTCAGCTCCTCAGCCGAATAATACTCCGAGTAAGGATCCCCCAGCGAAGCCAGCATTCCTCTGTACATCCCCTCCTGCAGCTGCAGGTCCGTAACCTCTCCAAGAAAAAAGCCCGTGTCAATCTTATCTTCCAACGTCTTTAACTTGAATAATGTTCTGGAATTCACCGCGGAATTCTCATTCAACGATATCTGCCCCGGCACATTCGCATTTGGCTCCATAACATCCTTAACATGCCATCCCAGATAACAGATGGCCGCGATCAGCAGCGCTCCCGCCATTCCTGTGAACAAGCCGCCAAAAAACAGCCCTTTTCCGCTTCTTCTCTCTTCCGCAGCCTTCTCCCTATCCTCCTGACTCAGCCAGCACGGTATTGCCATCTCTTCAAGCGACCTTCTTATCCTCCGCGCCTCTTTCTCTGTCAGAACCCTTCCCTCCGCTTCCGCAGGCTTCTGCCCCCTGTCCGGCGGCGTCCCTTCCCCTCCGGCCGAAGGCGCCTGCCCGGCATTTCCGGAACCAGTGCCGGAAATATTGTCAAAATAAGCATTGTTTTCGTCCATTACTCTCCTTCTCCTTTACCGCTTAAACTCATTCCTTCAGATATTCCCACGGGGATACATACTGCCCATCCAGCCTTACGCTGAAATGAAGATGGTTGCCCGTCGAACGCCCCGTACTTCCCACGGCGGCAATCTTCTCCCCCCTCACCACCGTATCGCCTTTTTTCACATACAGAGCGGAGGCATGCATATAAATCGTATATAACCCGCTTCCATGATCTATCATAACATAATTACCCATGCTTGTGCTATAGGCAGCTGCTACCACTTTTCCGTCATATGCCGCATAAATGGCAGTGCCCTTGGGCGCCGCAAAATCCACGCCGTTATGGAACCTCTCCACACCCAGAATCGGATCCGGCCTTGTGCCGTACTCGCTGGATATTCGCGTATAAGTCTCCAGCGGGAACTTGAACACTCCCCCGTCATAAGTAATCACCATGCTGGCAAGAAGCTGCTTTTTCTCCTCCATGACAGCCGCTTCCAGCATCTTGATTTCCTCTTCCTGCGCCTTGATTTCCTCTTCGTACTCTCTGATAACCTTTTCTTTATTATTGATATCCGACTCATATGCAATCAAATCCTGAGTCTTCTGTTCGATTAACAGCTCGAGATTCTTCTCCTCTGCTAACACATTGGACTTGGTCTCGTCCAGAATCTCTTTTTCCAGTTCCAGCCCTTCCTTACAGAGCTCCACATATTCCCGCGCCGTCTTGTAATCCTGCAGCATCTGATTCCCGTAGGCATACACCTTTTCCACATGATCCGCCCAATCCAGAAACGCCCCAAACCCCTCAGCCTTCAGCAGCATATCCAGCAGGCTGGGCGTTCCCGTCTCATACATCAATCTTATGCAGGCAATGGTGGTTTTTTTCTGGGTTTCTTCCTTTTCCAGCGCCGCTGTCAGCTCGTCTTCCGCCTGTCGGATTTCCTCCTCCTTATTGATAATCTGTCCGGTGAGTTCAACGATTTTCTGCTCTATCTCTTCCAGCGTGCCGTCCAAAAGCCTCACATATTCCGATAAATTATTCTTCTGCTTTTCCAGCTCCTTTTTAATTTCCTTTAAATTGCTCAGACTGCCCTTCAGCGCATCCTTTTCGTCCTTTATCTGGGAAATCTGATCCTCCTTCTCCCGGATGCTGTCCGAAGTCACGGAGGACAAACCGGACGCGGACGCCTGCGGCATGGCTGCTGCAAAAAATACCGCCCCCCACACCGCCAGCAGTACGGAGCATATCTTTCTTATCTTTTTCTTCATAGACTCACCCTATACACGCAGATGTTTCCTGACCGTAATGATGCTTCCCAAGAAACCGATACCCACTCCCAGAATCATCGACACGGGAGTAAGCACGCCAAACAGCTCCTCCATGGGGACAAAATTCAGAAAACCGCTCAAAATTTCAAACCTGTCCATGATATAATTCAAAACATAATGATACAGGCCGTAAATCAGCCACAGGGGCAGCACCGCCCCCAGCGCGCCAATCAGCATACCCTCCAGCACAAAGGGCGCCCTCACAAAAAAGTCCGTGGCTCCGATATATTTCATGATATTGATTTCCTCGGAACGGACGGAGATGCCGATCGCAACCGTATTGCTGATAAGGAAAATACTCACCGCCAGCAGTATCAGAATAATTCCCACGGACACATAGGCAATCAGCATATTTGCGCCGCTCAGCATATCCGCCGTCAGCAGCGAGGCGTTGACCTTGCGCACTTCCGGAAGGGATTCCAGCCATGTGACCAGCGCGCGCTGCATGGACACATCGCTGATAAATACCTCATAAGCATTATCCCCCTTTAGAGGATTCTCTAAAAATCCCACCGAATATATTTCAAAATCTTCCCCAAATTGATCCTTCGTAAATTTTTCCCATGCTTCGTCATCGGAGACAAATACCACATGGGATACCTCCTGACGTCTGGAAATCATCTGCCCGATTTCCTCCATGCGCTGCTCCGTAGGAATCTGTCCCTCCCTATGGCTTTCATGCCCGTCCCATTCGCTGTGAAAATACACCGTCATGGACACCCCTTCCTCCGCCTTCAAAATAATGCTTTGGAAGTTTACCACAACGGAGTACAGCAGGCCGAACAAAAACAAGCAGGCCGCTATGGTTGCCACGGAAGCAAGGGAATACCATTTATTTCGGAAGATATTGGCAAACCCCTGCCTGATGGTATAAAACAAGGTGCTAATCTTCATCGATGTACTCTCCTCCTTCCTGATCGCTGATAATCACGCCTTTCTTCATGGTGACTACCCTTTTATGCATGGTATTGACAATCTCCCGGCTGTGAGTCACCACCACCACAGTTGTCCCTTTCTGGTTAATCTCATCCAGCAGATTCATAATTTCCCATGAATTCTTGTAGTCCAGATTTCCCGTGGGCTCGTCCGCCAGCAGAATGGAGGGATTGTTTACCAAAGCCCTCGCCATGGCCACTCTCTGCTGCTCCCCTCCCGAAAGCTGGTTCGTCTTCGCCTTATACTTTCCGGCGAGGCCCACCGTGGCAAGAATGGACGGGACATTTCTCCTGATTTCTATTGCGGGTTTCTCAATAATGCGCTGGGCAAACGCAACGTTTTCATAGACGTTCCTGTCATTGAGCAGCCGGAAATCCTGAAACACCACCCCCAGATTGCGGCGAAACTTCGGAACCTGTCTGTGCCTGAGCTTTGCCAGATCGCTTCCCATCACATATACCTGACCGCTGGAAGCCGTAAGCTCCCGCAGAAGAAGCTTAATCAATGTAGATTTCCCCGAACCGCTGTCTCCCACAATAAAAACAAATTCTCCCCTGCCTATCCCCAAGGTAATCCCATTGATGGCGGGAGAACCCTTCGAGTAGACTTTACTCACATTCTGTAAATAAATGATACCCTTTTCCTCTATGAACCGCTCTCGTTTCTTCCACGCCAGCTCCTTTTTTGTCATTTTTTCCTCCATTCCAGTTCCGTCTCTGCGCTCCTGCGCCCACGCGGGGAAGGAGAATCCATCTGCCTAGGACGCAGCTGGATTTTCCTTCCGGGCGCATCCGCTTCGAGACTGTTTTTCGGCTCTTTTGAGTTCCGTCTCTGCGCTCCTGCGCCCTTGTCCCGCGCGTTATGTATGTTAGAAATCCGCATTTTCCATGTATTTCATATATTTTACAACCATAAGGGCTATTTTAAAGGTAATCGCGTCTTCAAATACCCGCAGATCCAGCCCCGTGCTTTTCTGGAGCTTGTCCAGACGGTATACCAGCGTATTCCTGTGAATAAACAGCTGTCTGGAGGTTTCCGAGACATTCAGACTATTCTCAAAAAACTTGTGGATGGTTCCCAATGTCTCCTCGTCTAATTCATCCGGACTCTTCCCTCCGAAAATTTCGCGGATAAACATTTTGCACAAAGGGATTGGCAGCTGATAAATCAGCCTTCCGATGCCAAGCTCGTTATAGGCCACAATCTCTCTTTCCTCAAAGAAGATTTTCCCCACGTCAATGGCCATTTTTGCCTCCTTATAGGAACGGCTGACCTCCTTTAATTCCTTTGTCACCGTGCCGCAGGCAATCCGAATGTCCTTCATTCCTTCTTTCTGCAGGAAGGCTTTGAGCAGCTTCGCCGTCTTATCAATTTCTTTAAAAGAATCTCCGTCCGACAGTTCTTTGACAACAATTACATTTATTTCGTCCACAGCCGTAATAAAATCTCTGGTGCTTGTGCCAAAATGCGTTCTGACCAGCTCCAGCAGATTATTGTCCCGGCTGTTCCCGGGTTCCACAATCAGCACTGCCCTTGGAACATCCGCCTGAATGTGCAGCTTTTTGGAACGACTGTAAATATCCACCAGAAGCAGGTTATCCAACAGCAGATTTTTAAAAAAATTGTCTTTATCAAAACGCTCTTTATAGGCCGCCAGCAGGCTTTGAATTTGAAAAGCCGCCATTTTTCCCGTCACGTACACATCTTCGCCGGTTCCGCCGACCATGAGCACATATTCCAGCTGCTGCTCGTCATAAATCTTGAAAAACTGATATCCATGTATCTCCTGAGAATCCGCAGGCGACGCGGCAAATTCCACCGCCTCTCTGGCGCTGCAGCTCATATCCGCGGTGGATACTATTTCCTTCCCGTCCACATCCATAACACAGAAATCCATTCGGGCAATGCCCTTCAACCCATCGATTGTGTTCTGCAAAATTTGATTTGATATCATAACCCCACCCCTTTTGGTACCCGCATGTCATACAGACTGACAAAGAATTGTTATCCCCTTCTCTACAAATGTACAAAAAAAATTGCAAAAATGCAATAGAATTTTATGAATTTTCACAAAAAGACTGCCTGAAGCATACCCCAGACAGCCTTTAAACAATTCACACCAATCAGCCTTCCGTCAAACCATCATAAGCCTTCCCCAAAAGACTTTATGCACGCAGCATGAACTTCAGCTTATTTGGACGCTTACTGCTAACGCAGCCTCTGCCGCATCAGTTAAAATTTCCCTCAGATGCGCATGTCAAAATTCGATCCTACGGCCGGATTTACACTCCGCTCCATCGCCGCGGCGTCGAGCATCTGCACCATGCCCTGCCCCAAGGCTTCGTTCGTATCCATTGCTTTCTTTAACACGGCCGTTCCCAGCTGAGACTGCTCCGACACTTTAGACAATGCCATTGATACGCCTGCTATATCCATTTGCGCGCCTCCCTTCACCAAACTCAAAACTTTCTTGGCCCCCGCCAAGCCCTTCATAAATCAGAAATCCATGCTCCGAAAAACTTTCTTCATGAATAAAATCAGTATAGCATAATGATGCATATTTTACCAGTGGTTCCGGCCACTTTTTCATTTCTTAAGAATATCCTGCGCGGAAGTTCGGCAGCCTGTCCGGACGCTGTTTGGCGCGGAGGCAGGGCAGTCCGCCCAAGCGCCCCTTTTATTGCCGCAAATGAGAGAGGGCGTATCGATTATTCTTAATCAATACGCCCTCTCAATCTGTCTGATCCAATGGACTATACCTCTCTTTCCTAATTTAGTTTTGCTTCTTCCACTTCACCCACGCGCTTTCCCCTCTCCTCCTTGTACTTGGATTTGCAGTATTCCGAATATTTCCAGTTTACTGCTTTTTATATTGTGTACTTGCGCTTATCCGGCTATTCGTACTGCTATTGTCTGCCTTTTATGGAAGTTTTCTTTTTCTTTCTTTGTTATGAGTTAATTATATAATATGTTTTATGATTTGTCAATACTATTTTGAAGATTTTTATTAATTTTTGCAAGATTTTTTTGACAATAAAACCTCCCTTGGCATAATGAAATATGGTCGCAGCAGCCATATTCATTATGCCATGGGAGGTACACTTTTTTATCCTATGTTCCGCTTATTTGAGCAGAATCCCCGAGGTTTCGTCAAAATGGTATTCCGTTCCGTCTATGGTGACATATCCCTTTGCCATGGTACCGTAGGTCAGGTCAAAGTAATAGGTTTCCTTCCGGCTGGTATCCCAGCCCTTTATCATATGGCCCTGCGCGTCGTAGCGCACCCATTTTCCGGTGCCGTCCTCACGCTCCGCCCACGGGCCTGCCTCGGACTCCTGATATACGTCCTTGGAAACCGCTTTGGCTCCCTGCTGCACATTGTCCAGCCAGTACCATGCCCTGCTTGCCGGGTCATAGATTTCCTTGCCCCGGTAGGAAGGGTCTCTGGGATCGTATCCCTGACGCACGCCGCCCTCCTGCCAGTACTGGACGCCGCCTTCCGTCACCCAGCCTCCCGGCTCTCCGGCTCCTCCGGTCAGGACGCCCGTGTTCTCGTCGAAATGATACTGGCTTCCGTCGATGGTGACGACGCCCTTAGCCATGGTGCCGTAAGTCAGGTCAAAGTAGTAGGTTCCGTTCCCATTGGTGTCCCAGCCCTTTATCATATGGCCGTCCGCGTCGTAGCGCACCCATTTCCCGGTGCCGTCCTCACGCTCCGCCCACGGGCCTGCCCCGGACTCCTGATATACGTCCTTGGATACCGCTTTCGCTCCCTGCTGGATTTGTCCAGCCAGTACCATGCGCCGCTTGCCGGGTCGTAGATTTCTTTGCCGCGGTAGGAGGGGTCGTCAGGCCGCCAGCCTTGGCGCTCGCCGTTCTCGTACCAGAATTCGCAGCCGTTCTCGTCCTTAATCCAGACCATATGGGCGGGCGGGTCGGTGGGGGAAGGCTGCTCGGTGGGATGTGGAGCTTCCGTGGGTAATGGTTCTTCTGTGGGAACAGGCGCATCCGTTGGCGCTGGTTCCTCGGTTGGTGCTGGCTCCTCACTGCTTTCTACCCTACGCAAGGTAGTATTGGCAAATTCCGTCGTAAGTTCCTCTGTCTCCCTGTATTCTCCTCCATTCTTATATGCATCCGCATCATAATATTTTGCTGGAAGCCCCGTTGTAAAAGAATCTCCCATCAACATCGGCGTGAGCAATACCGTCAGCCTGTTGCAATGAGAAAACATATTATGCATGCGCACTACACTTTTGGCATACATGTCGCTCAAATCCAAACTCGTTAGACCACTACAACCGTAAAACATACTAGACATGTCCGTCACTCCCCCTATATCCATGCCTCTCAAATCCAAGCTCGTCAGGCCGCTACAACCGTAAAACATACTAGATATGTCCGTCACTCCCCTAGTATTCAAGCTGCTCAAATCCAAACCCGTCAACCTGCGACAACCAGCAAACATACTCCTCATATACATCACGCCCCCTGTGTTCCAACCGCTCAAATCCAAGCTCGTCAGGCCGCTACAACTCCCAAACATACTAGACATGTCCGTCACACTCCCAGTATCCATGTCACTCAAATCCAAGCTCGTCAGGCCGCTACAACCCCAAAACATACCAGACATGCTCTTTACGCCCTTAGTATCAATGTTACTTAAATCTATGCTCGTCAAGCCTCTACAACCCCAAAACATACCAGACATATTCATCACACTTCTAGTATCCAAATTACTCAAATCCACGTCCGTCAGCCTGCTACAACCACGAAACATATCAGACATGCTCATCACAGCCCTAGTATCCATGTTACTCAAATCTAGGCTCGTCAGGCTACTGCAGCCAAAAAACATATCAGACATGTTCATCACACTCCTCGTATCCATATTGCTTAAATTCAAGCTTGTCAAGCTTCTACAATCACGAAACATACCCTGCATGTCCGTCACGCTCCTAACGTCCATGCCGCTCAAATCTAGGCTCGTCAGCCTGTGGCAACCTGAAAACATACCACCATTTTCGATAGATAAAATGCCATTCACGCCCCCTGTCTTCCCCATGGTTTTCACACTCCCTGTATCCAAATCGCTCAAATCCAAACTCGTCAAGCTACTGCAACCACAAAACATATTGCTCATGTTCCTCACTTTTCCTGTGTCCAAACCGCTCAAATCCAAGCTTGTCAGGCTACTACAATCAGCAAACATTCCTCCCATATCCATCACGCTCCCTGTGTCCAAACCGCTCAAATTCAGGCTCGTCAGACCTCTACAACCCCAAAACAGCCCCTGCATGTCCGTCACGCTCCCTGTGTCCAAACCGCTCAAATCCAAGCTTGTCAATCCGCTACAGCCAGAAAACATATGCCGCATGTTCGTCACGTTCCCAGTGTCCAGATTACTCAAATCCAAGCTCATCAAGCCGTTACACCAATCAAACATCTTCTTCATGTCCGTCACGCTCCCTGTGTCCAGACTGCTCAAATCCAAGCTCGTCAGGCCGCTACAGCCAGAAAACATACTCCCCATTCTTGTCACACTCCTAGTGTCCAGACTGCTCAAATCCAAGCTCGTCAGGCCGCTGCAGCCAGAAAACATACCCAACATGTCCGTCACACTCCTAGTGTCCAGACTGCTCAAATCCAAGCTCGTCAGGCCGCTACAACTCCAAAACATATCCGCCATACTCGTCACATTCCTAGTGTCCAGACTGCTCAAATCCAAGCTCGTCAGGCCGCTGCAGCCAGAAAACATACCCAACATGTCCGTCACACTCCTAGTGTCCAGACTGCTCAAATCCAAGCTCGTCAGGCCATTGCAACCGTCAAACATCCAAGACATGTCCGTCACGCCGCCTGTATCCAAACCATTCAAATCAATTCCTTTTAAATAGATTAAATCTAAAAATAAAGAGGACATAGAACCGCTCATCTTACAGGCATCAAATTTTATGTATTCCACATCTTGAGGAAATGGAGAGCTATTACTTTCTATACCCCTCTCATCCTCCCCACTAATCGTAATCGTCTTCGTCTCCTCGTCCATCACCCATCTCAGCCCGCCGTTCTTCCCAAACGTCCCGCTAAGCGCCGTAATTCCTTCCGCCCGCACGCGTCCCCCGCTTCCGCCAGCCATCGCCGCGCACAACAGCACGCCGCATAGAATCCGCACAGCCGCCCTTAGCCAAGTTTTCCACCGCTGCCGTGCATCCATTTCCCCCCTGCTCTCCATCCTGCCTCTTTCCGCTCCTTCCATCCGCTTTCTTCCTCCGTTCTTCGCATCCTTCGCCGCAATAACGCACATACAGGGACACTAAATTTCCTTTATTATACTACCCCCCCATTTTGTCAATCCCATTCTGCATTATTTTACAAAAATCTTCTAACATATTTACGGACACCCGCTCTTATGGAAGCCTAAAGGGACCTCCCGCTCCTCTTAAAATCCCGCATCATAAATTTATTGCGAAACCTGCCTGCTCAAGATTTAGAGTCCTCATAACTCCCATGAATAAAAGAGCCGAAGCCCCCGACAGACACCCGGCCGACAGAACAGCCGTGCCGACAGCAGCCCTTCTTAAAAGCAGCCGAAATCCACACATTCAACAATCAAGAGGAATTCGCAAATCAGAATAAAACAATTTAGAAGTACGCCAACTCAGAAATGACCTAAACCAGAAGTAAAACAAACCGGAACCGAACCAAGTATAAACTAATACAAACCAACAACGAATCAAACCTAAACTTATACAAACCCAAAAACGAACCAAACCTAAACTTATACAAGCCAAAATCAAACCAAGCCTAAACTAAAACAAACCCCAAACGAGCCAAGCCTATACTAATACACCTCCAAAATAAACCAAACCATAAATAAAACACCCCCTCCAATCCGCAAGCAGGCCAAAAAGGCCGTCAGCCAGCCGCCGGAAACAGCCCTAAAAGCCCCTATGACCAATGCGCCTCGCATAAGCCGCACCACCCCCGCACCTCCTGCGGCAGAATCGGCTGCCTCCAGCCCTCCAGCCTTTCTCACACGCCCCCCTCACTGCTCCTGCGATATCAGCTTCAATATACTCTCCTCATCCAACCCCGAAGCCCCACAGTCTTCCCCGAGCGTCAAAACCTTCACCGGAATCTCTCCGCAGACTCTGTTCATACTCTCGCTGTCCCTGACAGCCTGCCGCAATTCCTGAGAGAACAGAGAATACCCGACAAAATTCTCCGCAAGCAGCTCCTTCGCCTCCTCCCGCTCCATGGGCGCAATCCTGCTTTTCTTCCCTTCACGCCGCACCGCGAAAATTCCCTTCAGCTTCGGAATCCAAGGGGACGCCAAGGACTGCGCCGCCTCATGCCCCGGATAAGAACCCGGCACTCCCCGCCAGCTTTTCCTTCTTTCCTCTATCAGCACCGTATCCTCACGAATCAGCCCTTGGCCGTTCAAGCCCTCCGTCTCTCCCAAGAAAACATAAATGCCGTCCCCCGCCGAAAGGAACGTGCCGCTCAGCAGGATTTTCCCTTGCAGCATGGCAAGGACGGCCATGGGCGCTTCCATAATCGTTTTCTCCACCCAGCAGGAATCCGCCGCGTAAGCCCTGATCAGCCTGCCATCCTTATGTATTTGATATATTATTTTCCCGGAAATAACCGCGAAATAAAAATCTCCGTCGGCGGATATTCCAACAGGCGCCGACAGAGGAGCGTTTTCTGTCTCTAATGAATAAACCAGCAGCTGTACCACATAATCTTTTCCGACCTTCCCCGCATAAGGTTCCAAGTTCTTCAAATTACAATTTGCGACCAATACCTTATCATAATAGTAATAAATCATTCCATGCATCTTAACGTAATCCACCCATCCCGCCATAAAACCATTTCCACACCAGAACCATAACCCGAGAACCTTCCGGCGCCCCCCTGCAATATGGCAGGCTTCCCGGGCAATTCCGCCGAAATCATAATAGTATCTCCAAAGGTTATTGCTAATGCTAACATTTTCCATCCCTTTTCGCCATAACAAAACTGGCACATTTTTTACAAAAGTGTCGCAAAACATTACTTTTTTACGAAACGTGCCAGTTTTGTTATGGTAATTTTACCTTTTGTGATATACAATATAATAACTTAATACCCATTTACATTTCCATATAAGAAACGATCAGGCGGTCTGTACCGATATTCCCCTCCAGCGGACGATTCCCACATCCGTTAATTAAGGCCTCCGATTTCATATTGATATTGGTTTTTTAAATGCTCCACAAAAATCATGGATTTTTCTTTTCCGTAAAAAAATAAATTTAGTGCCGCGGAAGCTTTGATATAATGAAAGCCTTCTTCCTCTGCGCCTAATCCGGCCTTCCACAGCCGCTCCATATTCATGCCGCAGTCATATAACAGCAGACCAAGCACCGTTCCCCTGCCCGTCTGCAGTCCCATTAAAATGCCCTGCTTCGCAATTTCAACCGCCTTTTCATGTTCTCCCATATTTCCAAGCAGCTTTCCTATATTTCTTATGGTCGGCACATACCCGGCAATATAATGCAAAAGTCCAAACGGTTTATGCTCATATTGGTTCTTAATATCATAAAGCAGTCCCAATACCTCCTCCGCTTTTCCCGCCTCCTCACAGGAATAAGACAGGGCGTTTGCGATATTCACCTCCTGACGGCTGAAGCGCCATTCCTTCTGCCGCTTCCTCTCAAAATACGGCGCCGTCATATGAAATGCCGCCCACTGCCTGTCATAATGCTCCCCGGCGGTAATTTTCCCCTGCATCAGCAGCGCCAGCGCTTTCACATTTTCTATGTACTGTCCGGCAAACTTATCCGTCCCATCCGCCTTTCTGCTCCGGATTTCCAGCTCCTCTATCAAGGGTTCCGCCTCTTTCCCATTGAAAAGGCTTAAAAGAACGGCGATTTTATCTGCCAGCCCAAAAAGCTCCGGCCGTTCTATTTGAGCGGCCGCCTCAAAACAGCCCTCCTTCATCTCGATACGTTCCATAATTTTCTGCAATATCTGCGTCTTAGGAGTCACCTTTCCACGTTCTATTCTCGAAATTGTGACCGTATCACAGATCCCCTCAGCCAGCTTTTCCTGACTCATTCCCATGGCCTTCCTTCTGGCGCGAATCAAATCACCGCATAATTCTACCTCCGACACTCCAAAACAAATATTACACATATGCTCTTCTTCCTCTATTTGGCAGGCGTCATAAAGCCATTCCAAGCTATGGCAGACTTCCCGGAATACAGCGCGGTCTCCCTCCGGCGGATTTCCATATTGCAGCAGAATTTTCAGAAATTTCCTTATATAAAACAGTCTGCCGCAGGCCTTCAGCACCGACACCGCCTTTTCCGCCACCGCGGCCGCCCTCTGCGGCTCCTGCCTCTCCAGATAGTAAACCGTCAGCCGGTATGCCGCCTGAGAAAACAGTTTGGTCTTATCTTCCTCGTCCACCTTGGTTTCCAGATATTCCAAAAGCTGACGATAGCCTTCCGCCGCCCGTTCCCCATCCCCTCTGTCCTCTTGAATCCGACAGTACAGCATCTTGATATTACATTCCGTCAGGGAAAAACGGCATCCGGCCATCTCCTCCATAGGAATGTCCCCCATGGTAATTCTCCACGCCTGCTCCAGTCTATCAAGCATATGAGCCGTGTGCATCCCATTCTTCCAATCAATCACCACCTCGCACAAATAAGAAAACTGCCGGTGCAGTCTGCATTTCTTCTGGGTCAGCTTATTATATTCTTCCAAGAGCAGGAGCACCGGCTCCCTGTTTCCCTCATACACCGTCCGAATGATCTTCTCCTGCAAAATCATCCAATCCTGTTCATCGGGATTTATGATATATATAAACTTATCCGCGGATACGCCCGCCCTCTGAAGCAAAGCATCTGACATAATTTTCTCACACCTCCTCTCTCCGCTTTCCAGACGATGCAGAAATGTGCGCGAACAAATGCCTCTGCATAAGCTTTCCGCAGAAATGCCCGCATGTGTCCGCTCATACCATAATAATCTGCCGACAGAATTATATGCCATGCTTCCTCCTATTCCAGTTCCATAACGGAACTGTTTTCATTCAATCCCCTCTTGCTGCAGACAGTCCCGTTCCGGCATTCGACATTTTCCTAACCGGACTATGAAAAAACTGCCGTCCATAAAAACAATTCATCCCTTTTATGCCCAAATTATACCATTTATCTCCCTTTTCTTCAAGTTTTCAGTCTATATTCTTAAAAAGGTTTTCGCGGGCTGTTCATTCATGATTGAAAGCAAAAGCAGATGTAATTGCAGCAATGGCAGATTTTGACAGAATTGTAAGCAGTTAGAATTTTATTTCAAATGAATGATACCACCCCAAATAAGAAACACTAATCATGACAATATTGCGCGCAGGCTTATGACGTCACATTTTTATAGAGCAAAACAATATGATACTATAAAAAGAAAAAAGAGGCAGATTATGAAAATATTATTTTATGACACCAAAAGCTACGATAAAGACTCTTTTCAGGAATCACTAAAGAACTTTCCGAATATCTCCATCGAATATACCAAGTCCGACCTAGACCCGCGCACCGCCGCCCTCTCGGAAGGCTTTGACGCCGTATGCGCCTTCGTCAATTCAAACGCGGGGGCTCAGACCTTGGAGCTCCTCCATGCCAAGGGCATCCGGCTCCTGCTCATGCGCTGCGCCGGATTCAACAATGTAGATTTGGATGCCGCCAAGAAATATGACATTCGTGTCATGAGAGTTCCCGGCTACTCCCCCGAAGCGGTGGCGGAGCACGCCATGGCTCTGGCCCTTGCCAGCAATCGCCGTCTTCATAAAGCATATAATAAAGTTCGGGAAAATGATTTCAGCCTGAGCGGGCTGATGGGCTTTAACTTTTATCAGAAAACTGCCGGAATCATCGGCACCGGCAAAATAGGCGCCGCCATGTGCCGCATCTGCGGCGGCTTCGGCATGAAGGTCTTGGCTTACGACGTGTACAAAAACGAGTCGCTGAAAAGCATTGTAGAATATGTGCCCCTTGACCGGCTGCTCTCGGAGAGCGATCTCATTTCCCTCCACTGTCCTCTGACGGACTCTACCTACCATCTGATTCAACTGGACACCATCAAAAAGATGAAGGACGGCGTCGTTTTGGTAAATACTTCCCGGGGCGCATTAATCAAGACCGACGATTTAATCGAGGGAATCCGAATGCACAAATTTGCCGGAGTCGGACTGGACGTGTACGAAGAAGAGACGAACAATGTATTTGAGGACCGCTCGGAAGAAATTCTGGAACATTCCACAACGGCAAGGCTCTTGTCCTTTCCGAATGTGATGATTACCTCCCATCAAGGCTTTTTCACACGGGAAGCGCTGGAAGCCATCGCCTCCACCACGCTGCGCAACGCCGTGGATTATACCGCAGGCAGAAAGAGCGAAAACGACGTCAACTAAAGAAGCCGGCAGGAACGCTCTTTCTCCGGACTTCCTCAAACCTTAAAAGGCTATGACGCTTATCGTTATAGCCTTTGCCTTTTTACTGTCGGAGCAGACTCCCAAAGGACTTATCAAAATGAACTACGCGTAAAAGCGTAAAAAACAGCCGAGGCTTTCCTCCCTCCGGCTGTTTTTCATAGCAAAGGACGCTCCCTTGGGTTTCTCTTTACACTAATCCAAATGAAACACGTTCTGCAGGTCAACGCTGACAGGACTGTTATCCGGATTGGTCTCCATAATGTCCGCCATAAAATCCCACCATTTACGATTGATCGCCGTATCGGCGCCCTTGGCCCACAGCTCCTCATCCTCAATCTCTATGTATCCGAACAGCGTCAGCGTCTCCTTGTCCAGAAAAATAGTGTAATTTTTCCCCCCATGTTCATGAATCATGTCCTGCATCTCAGGCCAGAGTTCATTATGCCTCTTCTCATACTCTGCCTCCTGACCGGGATAGAGCTTCATCTTAAAACCCTTGATCATTTTTCTTCCTCCTTTTTTCTTGGTATGGATGGCCATTCGGCCGCTTCCTGCCTTGAATATGGTCTTATTATACCATGATTACAGTTCAATCATGGTATGAATGGCCATTCGGCCGCTTCCTGCCTTGAATATGGTCTTATTATACCATAAATTTATGAGTAAATACAACCCGCCCCCTTGAATTTGCTGAAAAGTTCAGTTTACCAAGGAAATTTCATCATACATAGTATGACCATACTCGCAGTTATCTTGTTTAGGACAGCCATCGCAGTTGTTCCCTGCCCATGAAATAAAACATGGCATAATATAAGCGCATATGCTATAAGAATCCTGTTTCCGCCCCCTAGACTGGTACGGAAAGGGGGTGTACTGCATGGAAGTATTCATATCTTTTATTATCTCTGTCATGGCAGGCATAGTAACATATTATGTCTGCAAATGGTTAGACGGGGAGAAATAGCCGGTAACCAGCCTATGGTTCTAAGCCCTGCCATTGCCAAAATAGGGAATAGAAAAGCCCCGGTGCTGGAACACCGGGGCTTTTCGCCGTCCTGCATGGACTATTCATATCTTTCTGCCTATCGGCATTATAGCATATGCAGTTTTGGAATGCAAGATACATTTTTTGTGGGTTTGTTTCAAGTATAAATTGGCAGCCTTCTAGGAAGCGGCCGCGAAAACAAAGAGCTGGATAGCCCGATGTGTATTCATAACGCAGAGCCGCTATCTCCCCCGCATCCATACCCGTATGATAATCCTCCTCATACGCCTCAAGCATTCCCTCAATATCCTTTATCTGCCAAAGTCAATATGTTCTGCTATCCTCTCACTCTTCCGTAAAGCCTTGCCAGCTCCCGCATTCTCCAAGCCAGCTCCTCCGTACAGACCCCCTTCTTCATCCGCCATTTCCAATTGTTCCCAAGGGTGGAAGGTATGTTAATGCGGGCTTCGGAGCCCAGCCCCAGATAATCCTGCATGGGAATCACCGCCAAATCCGCCACGCTTCCAATAGCCGCCCTGATAATCTCCCAAGCCGCTTCCCTGTCGTCTAAGCCGGCCAAATGCAGGTACCTCTTGCAGAAATCCTTGTCATGCTGCACCAGCGCCCCATACCAGCCCAAGGTCGTGTCATTGTCGTGGGTTCCGGTGTACACCACACAGTTATGGGGATAATTATGGGGCAGATAATCGCTTTCCTCTCTGGAATCAAAGGCAAACTGCAATACCTTCATGCCCGGATATCCGGTCTGTTTCACCAGCTCCAGCACGGAAGGCGTCAAAAATCCCAAATCCTCCGCAATCACCCGCTTATCTCCCAGATTCTTCTTCATGGCCGCGAACAGGCCGTATCCCGGCCCCGGCTCCCAAGAGCCTGTCTGTGCGGTCTTAGCGCCCGCCGGAATGGAATAGTAGGCGTCAAAGGCCCTGAAATGGTCGATCCTGACCACATCATACAGCTCAAAGCATGCCGCCAGCCGCTTCATCCACCATTTGTAGCCTGTCTTCTTATGATATTCCCAGTCATACAGAGGATTTCCCCAGAGCTGTCCGTCGGCAGAAAACGCATCGGGAGGACATCCCGCCACCGCGATAGGATTACTGTTTTCATCAAATTGGAACAGCTTCGGATTCGCCCATGCATCCGCGCTGTCAAAAGCCACATAAATAGGAATATCCCCGATGATTTTGATTCCTTTTTCGTTGGCATAGGCCTTCAGCTTTTTCCACTGCACATGGAACATGTACTGTTGAAACTGATAAAATTCCATTTCCTGCGCATATTTTTTCCGATACCGCCGCAGCGCCTCCGGCCTGCGGACCTTGATATCCTCGTCCCATTCGATCCAGCACACACCCTCAAAGGAATCCTTCAGCGCCATATATAGGGCATAATCCTTCAGCCAGTAAGAATTTTCCTCCACAAACGCCTGAAACTCCTCATCCTCGGCAATCCTGCTGTTTTCCCACGCTTTCTGCAGCACAATACGCCGGTTCTGGTAAAGCTTGTCATAGTCAATATACTCTTCGTGATTTCCAAAGTCAAACCCGTCGCAGAATTCCTTTGTCAGATACCCTCTGGCTGTCAAATCCTCCAAATCAATAAAATAAGGATTTCCCGCAAACGTAGAAAAGGACTGATAGGGCGAGTCCCCGCAGCTCGTGGGCCCCAGCGGCAGAATCTGCCAGCAGGACTGCCCCGCCGCCTTCAGCCAATCCACAAATGCATACGCTTCTTTGGAAAAACAGCCGATTCCATATGCCGATGGCAGACTCGCCACCGGCAGCAGCACACCACTTTCTCTCATGCATTTCTCCTCCACCTTGCTTTAGAACTGTCAACATTGCACTTTCGCCTTATAATCCCCGCATTCCTTCCGACAGACGTCCCTGCGAACCGCTGCGCACTTCCCTTGAATGCCGCACATCATCCCTTCACTGCCCCCGCCACAACTCCTTCTATAATATACTTCTGGCAGGTCAGATAGAACACCACAATGGGCAGAATTGACAGGACCAGCAGCGCCATCATTGCCCCCAGATCCTTCGAGCCATAGGATCCCACCAGATACTGCACCGCCACGGGTATGGTCTTGTACTTTGTACTAAGGCCGATGACCAGATAGGGCAGCAGATAATCGTTCCAAATCCACATGGCATTCAAAATAGCCACCGTAATGGCCGTGGGCTTCAAAATCGGCATCACCACCCCGAAAAAGGTCTGCAGCGGATTGCATCCGTCAATCATGGCCGCCTCCTCAATCTCCAGAGGAATGGATTTGATAAACCCGCAGAACATAAATATGGAAAGCCCCGCGCCAAATCCCAGATACAGCACCACCATTCCCGGCGGATTATTCAGGCGAAATATATTGGCCAGCTTCGACATGGTAAACATCACCATCTGAAACGGCACAATCATGGAAAATACAAATATATAATACAGTGCATTTGTGAAAGCGCCCTTTACTCTGGTCAGATAATATGCCGTCATGGAAGTGAAAAGCACAATCACCAATACCGAACAGACCGTGATAAACAGCGAACAGGCGAAAGCCGTAAAAAAATCTGTCTTTTCAATTCCGTTCCGGTAATTGGCAAGCCCCGCAAACGTCTCGGAATCCACAAACGCAAACGGAGCGTCGCTAATATACAATTTCCCCTTAAAAGAATTCATCACCACGAAAAAAATCGGCGTCAAAAAAACTATCACTAACACACATAGTAAAACAAATAAACAAAAATCTCCCCATGCCTTTTTCTTCATGCCTCCACCTCCCTTCTTCTGGTCAGAACCAGCTGTCCCAGCGCAATCGCCGCCACAAGAAGGAAGAACAATACCGCTTTCGCCTGACCCACCCCTTCATATCCGGCTCTGCCATAGAAGGTATTATAAATATCCAGCGCCAGCATTGCAGTCCTCTTGCTGGGCGCCCCGGCAGTCAGCGCCAGATTCTGGTCGAACAATTTAAAGCTGTTTGACAATGTGAGGAACAGACAGATCGTAACGGAGGGCATCACCATGGGAATCTTCACCTTCACCAAGGTCTGCCAGCCGGACGCGCCGTCTATCTGCGCCGCTTCCAAAAGCTCCGTGGGTACGTTCTGCAGCCCCGCCACATAAATAATCATCATATAGCCGATCATCTGCCAGTTCATCAGCACCACCAGCCCCCAGAACCCATACCCGGCATTCGCTACCAGCGTAGTCTCATACCTAAGCAGCAGGGCATTGATCATCTGCTGCCAAATATATCCCAGAATGATGCCCCCTATCAGGTTGGGCATAAAAAACACCGTCCGAAACAGGTTCGTCCCCTTAATCTTCCTTGTCAGCGCCAATGCCAGCGCAAAAGAAAACGCATTGATGGTCAATACGGAAAGCGCCGTAAACCTTACGGTAAACCACAGCGCATTGACAAAATCCCTGTCGGAAAATACCCTGATATAATTTTGAAGGCCTGTAAACTGAGCATTCGTTATGGTCCTGAAGCTGCAAAAGGACAGATACACCCCCATGCCAAAGGGCACAAGGAAGGCAAACGCAAACGCTATTAAGGTAGGAAGCACAAAAATCGGGAAATATCGTTTCAATGTCTTTTGCATTTTCTGTCTCCTATTTTAACACATCATACAGAATTTGGAAAGAATTTATACCCGCAGCGCCGCAGATTTCGCGCTGCGGGCCTTCCGTATCGGCGCCAGTCCGGCCCGTCGTCAATGTCAGCCGTTCGTACCGCCGCTAATCTTCTTTTCCGCCGCCCAGCGGTCTATCACCAGCTGCCGCACTTCTTCCCATTTCTTGCTGCCCGAAGCATATTCCAGCAGCGCTTCTCCAAAGTCGCTCTTAAACCGCTCGCTGGGAAAGGACGTAAAGTTCCATGGAATAGACGTTTTCGTACCGTCCTCCATATAGCGGATCACCTCCTTCGCCAGAGGATCCGTGGGCTTCTCGTTTTCCGCAAACGTATTGAAGGGGGTAATAAAACCAAGCTCCTCCGTGACCGCCTTCTTGCCCGTGTCGGAGCTGAACAGCCATTCCACAAAAGCAATGGACGCGGCCTGATCCTCGGGAGACGCCTGACTGTTTATGGCGAAGAAATTCTCCGTTCCCACGCAGAGGCCCTGTTCTTCCTCCCCCTTCATCCCCGTATAAATGGGCAGGAATTTTATATCCTCCTCCTTCACCACGTTGCCGGCGACTTCCGAGATCTGTCCCCACGCCCAGTTGCCGTTCTGCACCATGGCGGCCTGACCCAAAGCAAATTCCGCCATGGAATCATCCGTGGACTTACTTCCCAGAAGCCCCTTGGCCGTACCCGAATTATTCAGATACAAATCAAATATATTCTTATAGTTTTCCGCATAGGTAAATTCCAGCGTGTCCGCGTCCGTTACGCCCTTGTCCTGAAATTCATAGGATATGGGGATATTGGCAAGATGGGTCTGCCATCTCCAGTCGTCGCCGGGATTTAAAGAAGTGGACGCAAATACCCCCTTGATTCCCAGCTCTTCCTTTCTGGCCTGCATATCCTCCACAACCTCCTTGAGCTTTTGGAAATTGTTGATTTCTGCCATGGAGCCTGCCTTAGCGCCGCTCAAAGCAAAATATTTCTTCATAATGGCGTCGTTATATATAATTCCATATCCCTCCACCACATAGGGAATGCCATAGACCCCGCCGTCTTCCCCCGTCACCGCGAGGGTCTTATCCAGCAGCCAGCTATACAGCTTCGTATCGGATAAATCGGCGCAGTAATCCTTCCAGTTCTGATAACCCACAGGCCCGTTAATCTGGAACAAGGTGGGCGCTTCCTTGTTGGCAATTTCCGACATTAATGTCTGTTCATAGGTGTTGTTGGCAGCAGTCACCACCTTTACCGACACCCCTGTCTCTTTTGTGTATGCCTCCGCCAGCCTCTTCCACACGGCGTCAATCTCCGGCTTAAAGCTCAGATAATAAACTGCGCCGGTTCCCGAGCCGTTCCCTGCATTCCCTTGGTTATTCCCTGAGGTTCCCGAGCCTTCGCCTCCGGTTTGAGAATTGCCGCCGCCATTAGAAGAGCCGTTACCTTCGTTTCCTTGATTGCCGCATCCTGTCAACAGCGCAAACGCCATTCCCAGACAAAGCAATCCGGTGATCCATTTTTTTCTCATAATTTATACTCCTATTCCAATTCGCAATTACTGTGTACCGTTCCCACCCTTCCACATCCCCGCGGGAAATAGTTTTCATCTGGTTTCGGAACTGTTTTGGTCACAATAGCAGTTTTCCCAAATTCAATAAAATTACACGCAGGGCCATTTTAAGCTTACATCACCGTCCCAGCTTCCAAATATCCCTGTTATATTCCTCAATGGTTCTGTCCGAGGAAAAATATCCCGCCTTGGCAATATTTACCAGCATCATTTTTTTCCATTTCAGCCTGTCCTCATAGTCGGCGAAGACCTTATCCTTGACGGCGATATACTCTTCCAAATCCAGAAGCGTCATAAACCAGTCCTTGTTCAAAAGCTCCCGGTGCAGGCGCTTTAAATTTTCCTCATGGCCCACCCTCAGAGCCTTGTCGCTGACCAGAAAATCCACCGCCCTTTGAATCACGGGACTCTTCTCATACAATTCTCTGGAAGAATAATCCCCCTTGGCATAATGTCCGATGACGGTTTCACTGTCTTTTCCGAAAATATAGATATTTTCATCCCCCACCAGCTGCCGTATCTCCACGTTGGCGCCGTCCATGGTCCCCAGAGTCACCGCGCCGTTTAACATAAACTTCATATTTCCGGTCCCTGACGCTTCCTTGGAAGCAAGGGAAATCTGCTCCGACACATCGCAGGCCGGAATCAGCTTCTCCGCATAGCTGACATTATAATTTTCCACCATGACCACCTTCATATAAGGACTTACCTCCGGGTCATGATTTACAATTTCCGAAAGCACCAGCAGCAGATGAATAATATCCTGCGCAATTACATATGCGGGCGCGGCCTTGGCGCCGAAAATAAACGCCATGGGCCTGACCGGCCTCCTGCCGCCTTTCACCTCCAAATATTTATGAATGATATACAGGGCATTCATCTGCTGCCTCTTATATTCGTGAAGGCGCTTCACCTGAATGTCGAAAATGGCGCTTGTATCCAGAGAAATCCCTTCCTTATTCCTGATAAATTCCGCCAGCTGGGCTTTTTTCTGCCGCTTGATTTTGTCCAATGCATCCAGCGCCAGCAGGTCGTCCTTTTTTTCCAGAAGCCTTTCCAATTCATAGGCGTTTTTCCGATATCCGTCCCCGATCACATCCGTCAAAAATTCCGAAAGCTCTTTATTACAGGAAAGAAGCCATCGGCGAAACGTAATTCCGTTTGTCTTGTTGTTAAACTTGTCCGGATAAATACGGTAAAATGCATTCAGCTCGCTGTTTTTCAAGATATCCGTGTGGATGGCGGCGACTCCGTTAATGCTATAACCATAGTGGATATCAATATGGGCCATATGCACCCTGTTCTCATCGTCGATAATCTGTACCTTGGGATCCTGATACCTTTTCCCTATTCTTGCGTTCAGCTCCTTGATAATGGGCGCCATCTGAGGCACCGCTTTTTCAATGTGGGAAAGGGGAAGTTTTTCCAAAGCTTCCGCCAGAATGGTATGATTGGTATAGGCGCAGGCTCTGCCCACCGCCTCCACCGCATCGTCCATGGTAAATCCTTCCTCCCAAGTCAAAATACGGATCAATTCAGGAATGACAAACGTGGGGTGGGTATCGTTGATCTGAATGACGGCGTATTCGTCCAAATAATGCAGATTGCAGCCCTTTTCCTTAAGCTCCTTTACAATCAGCTGGGCGGCGCTGCTGCACAGAAAATATTCCTGATAAATGCGCAGCAGATTACCCGCCTCGTCGGAGTCGTCTGGATACAAAAACAATGTGAGATTTTTCTCTATGGCGGCCTTGTCAAAACGTATGCCCTCCTTTACCAGCCCTTCGTCCACGGAGGCCAAATCAAACAAATGCAGTTTATTCCGCCCTTTTTCGTAACCGATAACGTCCATGTCATAAAGCACGGACTTCACTTTTCGGTCTCCGAAGGCAACCTCGAAGGTAATCCCGGTATCGGTCAGCCATGAATCCGTTTCCAGCCACTCATTTTTCTCCGCCTGCTGCAGCCGCTCCTTAAATACCTGCTTGAACAGGCCGTAATGATAATTCAGCCCGACGCCGTCCCCGGGAAGCTCCAGCGTGGCGATGGAATCCAGAAAACAGGCCGCCAGCCGCCCTAGGCCGCCGTTTCCTAAAGAAGGCTCCGGCTCGATATCCTCCAGCACGGACAAATCCTTCCCGTTCTTGCGGAGCACTTCTTCCACCTCCTCATAAATTCCCAGATTAATCAAATGATTGGACAGCAGCTTTCCAATCAGAAATTCCATGGAAATGTAATAGACCTTTTTCCTCCCCGAAGTCACGGGCCTGTCCGACATACGCTCCTTGACCAGCTGAAGCACGCTTTGGTACAGCTGGGCGTCCGTACAGCCCAAAATGCTTCTGCCGTGCATTTTCTCTGTCAGTGTACTTAATTGTTTTTCCAAATTCATAGAATAAGCCCTCCATAGATCGTTTCAAAACAAAATCCAGCGCTTGTTTTTTATAGGATTGCCATTTTACGCCAAAAATATCACAAAAATTAAAAGGCCATAAATACGAACCAAACGGGGCGCTCAGCTATGTGTAAAGCCACATAAGAACCGAGGGGAAACTCTAAAAAGCGGGAAAACTTGTAATATTATGCAGATTATGATAGTATGAAAGCACGAGAGAATATCAGAAAAACCGACCGCAGGCCGGGCAGGGGAAAACAACAGATGAACAGCGTGTGCAGCGATATTTTCAAGGCCATTCACGAAGGAAAATGGCTGAAAATAGAGTATCATAATAAAGAAAATCAAATCACAAAATTCTGGATAGGAATCCGAAGTCTGGATGTGCGGAAACGCAGGCTGTCGGTGGACGGTCTGCATCTGACCCGTTACACCACGGATTCTTATGATTATATTGATATTGATTCCATTCAGTCCTCACAGATCGTAGAGGGGACATATTATCCCGTCAATGAGAAACTGGTTCAGGACATTTACCTCAATCCTGAAGCATATAAATCACTTTTTGACAATACCGCCAATTTAAAAATTCTAAATTATCTAGAAATGTGCCATCGGATGGACGTCACGCCCTATCGTTCGGATTTTGAGCTTGTAAAATATCTGGACAGGGATCAATTTAAAGGTGGAGATTATGAACTGACGGAAGAACAGTTCCGAACCATTGTGAATCATTTTCAGGCCAAAACCGAACGTCAAAAACAGAAGCAGGGGAAATTGACCCTCCAAAGGCTGGCGATGAACGTGCTCAGCATCCATACCCCAAAAGGTTTGTATGTGCTGGCTTATCGAAGGCTGGATTTGGACATAAAGCGCCGGGTCCTGCATCCGGACGAGGAGATTACCATCTGTACGGAATTTTATTGCGGCGGCGACCGGGAAAACATCCGACGGTACTTGGACGCGGATGAATATGAGCTTCTGAATGACTTTGAGAAGAATCAGGAGACAATCAAGGACCGTATCACAAGGCGTGGCGGACAGGCGGTAAGCGTTGACGATATGCCCTATGTGATCGGGCTGGGAATGGACGTCATACTGGATCTGCATAAAGAATACGACGCCATCCTTGAAATGTATCAGGAAGGAAAAGTCTCCGTTCCCATCCGGGCGTTTTTCGGAGACCTTCTCAACCGCCCCGTCCGAAGAAAAGAGTATCCCATTGTACTGATTAACAATAAAGTCAATCTTGACCAGCTGCTGGCCATCCACAACGCCGCCAAGTATCCCGTGGCCTACATTCAGGGCCCTCCGGGGACGGGCAAGACCAGCACTATCATCAACACCATAGTGACCGCGTTTTTTAACGAAAAAACGGTGCTTTTCACCTCATATAACAATCATCCCATCAACGGCGTGTTTGATAAATTGACCTCCCTCTCCTATCGGGGCCGGATAATTCCTTTTCCCGCGCTTCGGCTTGGAAATCTGGACAAGCTGGAGGAAGCGGTGAAATACATCAAAGAATTATATCAGCAGGTCCAGTCCATCCAAGTCTTTGAGGCGACGCTGGACCGCAGGAAGGATGACAGAATAGAGCGCACAAAGCGCCTTTCCGCCCTGTTAAAGAAATATGAAGAGATTCTGGATTTAAGAGAACGCCGGGAAACCCTGCACCAGATGACGGACTACCAGAACCGGGCGCAGGCCTCCATGGAAATGTTCTCCTTCCAGATGGATCTTCAGGGCAGACAGCTGACGCAGGTGGAGGCGAAGCTGAACGCCGCGGGAGAAATTACGGACGAGGACGCCCTAAGGCTTCTGGATCAGGATACGGAAGCCCTTTTTCAATATCTGTTCTTCACTTCCGCAAAATATATAAAGAAACTGGGCGAACCCGCCTATGAAGACCTGCGGCGCATCCTGTTTGAAATCCCGGAAGACGAGGCCGTCCCCCAGTTTGGCAGATACCTAAGCGATAAAAAGAATATAAAAAAGCTGCAGAAGGTATTCCCGATTATGATTACCACCTGCATCTCCGCCCATAAGCTGGGGGAGCCCTCCCCCATGTTCGACATGGTGATCATAGACGAAGCCAGCCAATGCAATACCGCCGTCTCCCTTGTCCCAATCATTCGGGGAGAACAGCTGATGCTGGTCGGGGACCCCCAGCAGCTGAACCCTGTGATTCTGCTGAACGAACAGGTGAATCAAAAGCTTAAGGAAAAATACCATGTGACGGACGAATATGATTACTGTAAGAATTCCATTTATAAAACCTACCTTGCCTGCGACGCGGTCAGCGACGAAGTGCTGCTCAGCCATCATTACCGCTGCAATCCCAGCATTATAGAGTTTAACAACAAGAAATACTATAATTCCAGACTTAAAATCTGCTCCGCCAGCAGAGAACCCCAGCCCTTGGTCCATGTGGATGTAAAAAATATTGGCCGCTTTGTCAAAAATACCGCTCCCGCGGAGGTGGAAGAAGTGGTTCGGTATGCCGCCGCCAACCAAGAGAAAAGCATCGCCGTCATTACGCCCTTCGTCAACCAGCGAAAATTAATCGAAGAAGCCCTCAAGGAACATCACCTGCGGAATGTGACCTGCGGAACCGTCCACGCTTTTCAGGGCGACGAAAAGGATGTGGTTCTTTTTTCCACAGCCGTCACCTCACAGACTCAGGCAGGCACCTATGAATGGCTGAAAAACAATAAGGAGCTGATCAATGTGGCGACCTCCCGTGCCAGAGACAAGCTGATTGTTCTGGCGGATTCCAAGAACCTTGCCAGACTTCATCAGCAGGACGGGGACGACGATTTATATGAATTGGTCAACTATGTGAAGAAGAACGGCAGGTCCCAAGTGACGCAGAAAAAAGCCCATTCCAGAGCCTTGGGCGTGAAACCCTTCAGCACCGCCACGGAGGAAGCCTTCATGGAAAATCTGAACCATGCGCTGGAAAACATATGGCTGTCCCAGAACCGCCATACGATACGCAAAGAGGTGGCTATTTCTCAGGTGTTTCAAGACAATATCAATTACAGTGATTTATTCTATACCGGACGCTTTGACTTCGTGGTTTACGAGCGCTATGGGAAGCAGGAAATTCCGGTTCTGGCCATCGAATTGGACGGCAGGGAACATTTCGAGGATGAGGTCGTCCGAAACCGGGATCAAAAGAAAAACGAAATCTGCCAAATCCATGGCCTG
This sequence comes from uncultured bacterium, assembly GCA_948467735.1. Classification (GTDB taxonomy): domain Bacteria; phylum Bacillota; class Clostridia; order Lachnospirales; family Lachnospiraceae; genus Acetatifactor. The sequence goes on along the minus strand of CAOKFN010000028.1, from coordinate 6,310 downwards.
CAGCTGATTCGGGTAGAAAATTCCTATGCCAGAAGATACAATTACATTAAGGAAGTATTGATAAATTATTTTTCAGTCAAGCAATAACTGTAATAAGTCAGACAACCCCCCGAATATACTTAGGTAGAAAATATCAATCACGGTTCCTGTAATACCTATAATTGTAGGAAGGCGCCGCAGTTCCCGCAAATCGGCCTTGATGACAGGACTCTCCGCGCGGTTCCTGTGATATCAGCCTTGATGACAGGAATCTCCATACAGCTCCTGTCATATTATTCCTGTAATATATATTCGGAGGTTTTTTATGTTTTATGACAGAAAAATTAAGTATTTGGATTATTTTGAAGACGGCGAGCGAGTCAAAGGAGGCGGTTTTATCAAGCTGGAAGCCAGAGATAACCTCCTGAGAATGGATGTGACGGTAACAGGTCTGTATACAGGCAGCTTCCTAACCTACGATATCATCCTTTTAAGCTCTAGTCAGGAGAGCATCGTCGGCAGAATCACCGTTTCCGGCGGGAAAGGACAGTTTCGGCAGCTGTATAACAACTTGGCAAATATCGGCGGCACAGGAATTCCCTATGGGGAGCTTCAGGGAATCCGAATTCCCATGGGCGCCAGCCGGGAGCTTTCCTGCAGCTGGACGGCAATGGACAACAACAGGAAAGAATCCCACGGCCAGAGCCTGCACAAAGCCGATACACGCCAAAACTCTGTTAGTCCGGCGCCCCCGCAGGCCGACGCGGAAGGTGCTCTCGGCAAAAATAAGAAAAACACCGCAAAAACTTCCGCGGCAGCAGCTACCGGCAGAAAATCAGATGCGGAAAACCTTATCCCAAATGCTTCGGCCAAACAGCCGCCGAACCACAGAAACGAAGCTTCCCTGTGGGATGTGGTGAGGGAATCATCCGAAAAAGATACTGCGCAGCAGAACAATATACCTGATTTGTCCATCAGTGAAAAGGCGCAGCGGACGGAAATCGCCGCCCTTTCTGCCAATGTCTCCCTGCCGGACGCCTCCGGCGATATAAGCCCCGAAAACGGCAGTTTAGATAAGAACGGCTTTGTAAATAACAATCTCGGGAGCCTTGACGATAACCGTTTCAAACACAGCGCTTCCGGAAACAATACCTGTGAAGACAATGCCTGTAAAAACAATACCTCCAGAAGCAGCAGCTCTGAAAACAATGCCTCCATAAACAATAACTCCATAAACAATAGCTCTGAAACCAGCGGCTTCGGAGATGATACATCTGGAAGCAGCAACTCCGGAAATAATGCCTCCAGAAACAGCGGCTCCGGAATTAATGCCTCCGGAAACAGCGGCTCCGGAAACAATATCTCCGGATACAGCACATCCGGAAACACTAACTCAGGGCGGAAACGGAGGGATCATGCAAGATATATGGAAACACCCATACAAAAAGGTTCTCGACAGCAGAAAGCGGAAATTATAGATACTTTGCAGGAAAAACGGAGTCAGAAAGAAGCTGCGGCAGAAGGAAGGAACGCCCGCGCAGGCCTCGAACCGCAGAAAGAATCGGGCATGGAAGCCCCAGCCTCCCGTGTCCATTCCGATCAAAGACAGAAAGACGCCGCCGGAAAACCCATTCAGCCGCTGGAAGATAAATGGATGCAGCTCTGCGCCATCTATCCGCACATTCATCCCTTCCGGGACAAAAGAGAATATCTATCCATCGGCCCCGGCGACTTTGTATTGTTTCCTTCCGCTTCCTACAAAATGATAAACAACAGCTTCCTGCTCCACGGCTTTTACAATTATAATCACCTGATTTTGGCAAGGGTGGAACAGAAAGGCGAACCTGTTTACTATATCGGAGTGCCGGGCAATTATTTTGAAAAAGAAAAGCAGGTGGCGATCATGTTCGGCTTTGAAAGCTTTGAGTGCGAGGAGGAGCCCGCACAGATCGGAGACTTTGGCTACTATATGATGAGGACACAGCTTTAACACGGACTAACCCTTAACGCGGACTCAATTTGGGCGCAGACTCAGCTTTGACGCGGCGGCCCGGCCAAACATTCCTTCCACAAGGCGTCCGACATGCTTTAGTTCCGACAGCGACGCCTTGAGATTCTCTGCGGCGGACGCCGAGAACGCTTTTATTTTTTATCCAGCAGACCATCCCATACCGGCCAGCCTTACCTTCCTATATCGTTTATGGGTAAACTGAGCTGACCATATAATCATTCGTTATTGTTAATAAAAGGGGCAGAAACGTTTTGCAGACACAGCCGACCAAACAAGGAGGCGGGAAATACATATGATATTTTTAACGACAAATACGCCGGAGGATAAGAGACAATTTACTGTTCTCTACGAAAAGTACAGGCATTTGATGCAAAAGACGGCGGAGGATATTCTAAATGACCGCTTTTTGGCGGAAGACGCGGTGCATAACGCGTTTATCCATCTGTCAGGGCATATGGACAAAATTGAGGAGCCGGAAAGCCCGCGGACAAAAAGGTATTTGATAACCATAACGAAAAACACCGCCATTGATATCTACAGAAAGATAAACCTACAAAACCACAGGGAAGTATATCTGGATGACTTAAGAAAAAAAGATGTGCCAATGACCTATATGGAAACCAATATGGAAAACGAGGTTTTGTATATTTTAAAGAATCTGCCCGCCAAATACAGGGATATTTTTCTGTTAAAATACTCGTCCTGCCTTGAGAACAGCGAAATTGCCGATTTATGCGGCATTCAGGAGGGCACGGTCAGGCAAAGGATATCCAGAGGGAAAAAAATAATCGGGGAAGCACTGAAAAAACAGGAGAAATGCAATAGAAAAATGAAACGTGACTGACGAATGGCCCTATCAATATATACCCGTTGTTGACGAGGCAGGCAGTAAGGAGTTTGAGGATAGTACCGACTATGGGCGTCAGTTTACGGATAAATTTGAGCGCCGGATGAAAAAGCTCATGAAGCGGGAAGCGCATCTAAGTATTGTAAATAATTAAGATTTTATAAAATAATTTCAAAATTGTAACAAAACGGCCTGATTATTTCGTTATTATTAATGAAAGGGGTATGAAACATAAACGGAAGAAGGATTTGCACCCGGCGGGACGGCATTGTTTGAAGCGTCCGTTGAAAACAACGACTTTAAAGGCTATACTGCCGTCGGAAGCAAAGACAACCGGAACACTTACGCCATAGGAAGCGAAGATTATTGAATGGAAGGGAAAGGTACATGAAAAGATTAAAAAGAAAATCAGGAAGCATGATTGCGATGACGCTGACAGCGGCTATGCTGTTAGGAAGCAGCGTGTCCGCGAGCGAAACGGAAGCTTTGAAAAAGCCCGGCGGGGCGCAGGCGGATACCGTTATAAAATATGTGCAGGAAGCCCATTCGGCCTCTTTGCCGCAATCGGAAGAGGCCATGGCGCGGATACGGTCAGCCGCCGAAGAATACTATGCTTCCACAAACCGCAAAATGTTGAGTTTTGCGCAGGCAGACCCGGAATCCCCTTACCGCAGGCCGGAATACGAAGAAGGATATGCCCCCGGCGAGACGGCGTTATTTGAAGCGTCCATGGAAAACAACGGTTTTAAAAGCTATACTGCCGTCGGAAGCAAAGACGGCTGGAATCACTGCAGCATATTGTACGAGGTTATCTTGAAAGACCCTGCCGGGGAGAAAATGGACATCGTGAAAGAACATGTGGCAAAAGCCTACCCGGAATTAAGCGAAGCTGAACAGGCCCAGAAAGCGGAGGAGCTTTATCAGGAAAAATATATCGGGTTCCTCTCCCCTTCCGAGATAGCGACGCGGCAGATCGCGGCGCAGGCCGACAGGGTTTTCATGGATACCGCCTATGAAAACGCCATGGCGCGGGACAGGTATGTTGTGGAATTGATCGGCGCGCACAGCGGCACGGAGACAACCACCCAAAATTGGGAATATAATCTGGAGTATTTGAAGCTCCATTATGAGGAGATCATGGCCATGGAAGGCGTGAACAGCCTCTTCGTGGATCTGTATATTGAAACCTTTGAAGGCCACCAGCAGTATCTGGAATATCTGGCTTCCGGACAGCCAGCCGGGATAAGAGCGCAGTCGTCCTCCTACAACGCTGACGCAGCGGTTGCCTATGCGAAAAAACATGCTAAAAACCCTAACCCGGAATATTCGAATTGGACAGGCTATGGCGGGGACTGCGCCAATTTTGTTTCCCAATGTCTGCATGCCGGCGGGATGGAGATGCGGGGAACGCCGGGAACAATTGATGCCGCCGAAAATCTGTCGAACTGGTTCTCAACAGGAAACAGCCGCGATATAAAAAATATATCCGAAACATGGCGGGCTGCCGTTGGATTTAGAACTTATTGGACTGCAAACGCCAATGACACATGCACATTTTCGGTGGTTGGATCCGATTCCTATAACTTTGGCTGGAAGGGGGACGCCGTTTCTCTGCTCCAAGACACCGGGAACGCATTTCATACTTTGATCATTGTCGGGTATGATGATTTAAATGATGACTTTCTTGTGGCCGCCCATAGCGACCCTGCCCTTGATCGCCCTCTACGCGAATATTACAAACCGGGCAGTTTTGTTATTTATCATATGAAATGAAACTCCCCGCGGCAAGTTCGGCATTCGTTTGTCCCGCAGCAAGCGGCGGGGAAGGAAACCCCATTTGGGATGAAAGGCTGTATCCATAAAAACTGTATACCAGATTCAGGCAGATGTATCAATATACTTCATGCGCCAAAAATAGAATAATACAAAAATCCAGCAAGCATAAGCGCTACTGGATTTTTGTGGAATGAGAAAGCATAAAACGCAAGCGGCGATTATGTCCGGCTTGGAAAGCTTTAAATTCATGAGCACCAGCCAAAAGGAGGAGGCAGAACATGAAAACATCAAAAGGCATCATAGGCGTCCTAACATTGACGCTGACGCTGTTGTTCACAGGATGCGCAAAAGACACGCCCCTAAACGATGACACAGAGAAAACAAGGCCGTCCTTAGAGACAGAGGCTCCAAGGCAGGCTCAAGGGAAAGGAACTGACGGAACCGCAGCAGAAGGCGGCAGCGAAAGCCGCAATGCATCATCGACCCCTGACCTTACAGAAGATAACGAAGATACAGCCCCGGCATTATCAGAAGACGCTCTGGCACGGATACGGTCAGCCGCCGACGAATACTACGCTTCCACAAACTATAAGATGCTGACCTTTTCGCAGGCAGACCCGGAATCTCCTTACCGCAGGCCGGAATACGAAGAAGGATATGTCCCCGGCGAGACAGCGTTATTTGAAACATCCATAGAAAATAACCGCTTCCAGCACTATATTGCCGTCGGAAGCAGGGACGGCTGGAATCACTGCAGCGTATTGTACGAAGTCATCCCGAAAGACCCCGACGGTGAGAAAATGAATATCGTTAAGGAACATGTGGCAGGAGCCTATCCGGAGCTAAGCGCAGCCGAACAGGCACAGAAAGCCGAGGAGCTTTATCAGGAAAAATATATCGGACTCATCACCCCTTCCGAGATAGCGGCGCGGCAGAGCGCAGCGCAGGCCGACAGGGATTATGTGAATACCGCCTACGAGAACTCTCTAGCGCGGGACAGGTATGTTGTCGAATTGATCAGCACACACAGCGGCACGGAGACAACCGCCGAAGCGTGGGAATATAATCTGGATTATTTGCAGCTCCATTATGAAGAACTCATGGCCCTAGAAGACGTGAACAGCGCCTTCGTGGATCTGTATATTTCAATCTATAAAGCCCAGCTGTGGTATCGGGAGTATCTGGCTTCCATAAGCGGGAATGGAGAGGCGGAAGTAAAAATTGACCTTGGAGTATCTTCCATTTATCCAAAAGCAGATATGATTGCGGCGATAGAATTGATTGTAAAAGAATTCAATACTTGGGACGGATGCGAACTGCACAGCATTTCCTATGCCTCAGACGAAAAATGCAGCGCATCCAACGTTGCATGGCTGAATAGCTTGGAAGCGGCAAATGACGCAGAAGAAACCTTTACACAATGTATTATGTTTTTAAGCGATTATCATTCACCGAAAAATAGCGTCGGCGCATGGAACAGAGATTTCGAATATACTGACTGGCAATGGTGGCTGGCACGTTCAGACAACGGCCAGTGGAAACTGATGTCTTGTGGGTATTAACCGATTCTCAGCTTCCATATTGTCGGCAAAAATCAAGTCGGCGCATTGACTCCGTTTACGGGATGCGCACAGGCCAGCCTCTTCATTCCAGCCCCTCCCCGTCAAAGGAAGGAATAAACCGTTCCGCCGCCGCGC
>CAOKFN010000027.1 GCA_948467735.1 uncultured bacterium | reverse complement strand
CGTCCGTTGTCCGTACCCATATCCCTCTTGATGGAAGCGATGGTCTTCTCCGCATTCGTAACTGCCTGACGCTTTGCAGGCTCGCCCACAAGCCTTTCGCCCGTCTTCGTAAAAGCCACTACGGAGGGCGTCGTTCTCGCACCCTCGGCATTTGCGATAACAGTGGGCTTGCCGCCCTCCATCACCGCCACGCAGCTGTTTGTCGTACCCAAGTCAATACCAATAATCTTGCTCATTTTCATATCCTCCTGAAATTATCTGCCGCGCCTGCCTCCCATAAGGGAATCAATCCCCGAAAGACAGTGCTCTTTTAAAATTTGTTCCCAGCCTTTTTCTATAAAAACGCTCTTTGCGCGTTCTACCGAAATAAAAATCCCTGCCTTCTCACACCGGCCTTCCTACCACAGCATATATCCGAATAAAAATGCCATGTTTTCAGGCATTTTTCAGGTGTGAGATATAGAACTTCTCCGCGAAGCAGCCCTTGCTGCGAGCGGTTAGAAGTTCTTCTCACACTACTACCGCCACCATCGAATGTCTCACCACGCTGTCACGATAAGTATAGCCCTTCTGCAGCTCCTGCGCCACCACGCCCGATTCATATTCCTCGCTTTCCACCTGCATTACCGCATTGTGGAGATTGGGGTCAAATTCCTTCCCCACGGCCTCAATGGGCTTCACGCCGATGTTTTCCAGTTCCGTCAGCATCTGCTTGTAGATGCGGTTCATGCCGTCCACAAAAGGGTCTTCCTTCTTTTCTTCCGGAACGGTTGCCAGTCCTCTCTCAAAATTATCCACAATGGGAAGCATCTTCTCAACAACGCTCTTTGCCCCCGTCTCGAACATGGCATGCTTTTCTTTTTCCGTTCTGTTGCGGAAATTCTCAAATTCGGCAAGCTGACGTTTGACCTTATCCTCCAGCTGCTCTATCTGCTCCTTAAAAACCTGAGTCTTCTTATCCTGCTTCGCCTGCTTCTTCGCCGCCCGTTTCTCTGCCCAAGTCTTCGGGTCTTCTCCCTCGGGAGCCTCCTCGGAATCTTCTCCGCCGTCGGCCGCCGGGGCATCCTCTTCCTGTCCCATATCCTGCTGTGCGGCTTCTCCCGCCTCTGCCTGTGGTTCCGATATTGTCTCCGGACCTGCTTCGGCTTCAGAATTCCCCCCGGCTTCCTCTGTCATTTCCGCTCCCTCTTTTTTCTGTTCCTCTTCTGCCATATTCCAGCCTCCCTGTCCTTTTTATTCGTGCTGCTGATTTTCTTCATTCCCGTATAATTCTTCCAGCTGTGTCTGTATGGTTCTCAGCGTGCTCACAACTCTGTCATAATCCATTCTTTTCGGCCCCACAATACCAATTGTACCCTTCATGCCGCCGCCCAATTCATAGCTGGCCGTGACAACGCTGCAGTCCTTCATGCTCTGGACCTGAGTCTCCGCGCCGATGTATACCTGAATGCCCGTCTCCCCGCTCTCCGTGCCGGTCTCCGAGAGAAGCTCCCCTAGCAGCTGCTTTTCCTCAAACGTATTAATCAGCTCGCTTGCTTTCTGCTGATCCGCCAGCTCCGGATAACGGAAAATATTGTTCGTGCCGCTGGTATAAATTTCCACATCCTCTTCCGCCCTGATGGCTTCGGCCACCGCGTCAATCACCTCGCTCACAATCTGACTGTGAATGCCCGCCTGCTGTTTCATGGCGGCTATCATGCCAAGACTGATTTCATCAATGGATAAACCGTTTAACTGGGTATTCAACAGAATATTCAGCTTTAACAGCGTCTCGTCATCCAGAACCTCCTGTACGGGCAGAATATTATTCTTGATGACATTCCCCTCGCTGACAATCACCGCCAGAAGCTGACGAGCATCCACTCTGGAAAGCTGGATAAATTTCAGCTTGCTGCGCTTTGTCTGGGGTGCGGAAATCATAGTGGCATATTGGGTATTCTGCGCCAATGCTCTCGCTATCTTTTTTAACAGCGTCTCCAGCTTATCCTGACGCTCCACCAGCATCTCCTGCATTGCCACAGCTTCCCGCTCCTTTTCCTCCATCATGGTATCCACATAGAGGCGATACCCCTTATCGGAGGGAATACGGCCCGCGGAAGTATGGGGCTGTAAAATATATCCCATCTCCTCCAAATCAGCCATCTCATTCCGAATGGTTGCGGAACTCAGGTTCAGGTCGGTATACTTGGAAATGGTTCTGCTGCCAACCGGCTCGCCTGTCTCCAGGTAGTTGCGGATGACCGCCTGCAGGATTTTCTTTTTCCTCTCATCCAGCTCCATCCAAGCTGCCTCCCTTTCTGTTATTAGCACTCATTTAAGAAGAGTGCTAACATCTACTAACCATAAAATAGCACTTACCCTATCTATTGTCAACTAATTTTGCAAAAATTAATTATAAAATAATTCTAAATGTATGCTGCGGTCCGCCAAAAGCCAAAATCATATCATCTAAGCTTTATCCCCGCCTATGTTTAAACATACAAAAAACAGCACCCAAATCCACACTGTCGATTCAGATGCCGTCCTTCCCTTTGGGCCGCTATTCAAAAAATCTCTAAACTTTAAATTGCAAAATCCCCGGTAACGTCTCCGTTTATTACATAATAAACCTTGCTTTCCTCGGGCTTCACATAAAGTTCAATACTTTCCAGATCTTCGACGTCCTTTTTCAAGTCATGCTCCCATACATTTTTTGCTATTTCTACCAATGCATCCTGAGAATAAGACTTGCCTGCGAACTGAACATGTATTGTGCTCTCCTGTTCGGCTTTCTTTGCCGAAGCCGTTTTCACTGCCGTCTTAGCGGCCGTCTTCTTTTCCGGCTCCTTCTTCACTGTTTCTTTTTTTACGGTTTCCTTCTTTGCTGCTGCCTTAGATTCCGCCTTTTTCTCTTCTGTCTTTATGCTTTCTGCCTTGGTTTCATCTGCCTCAGTCTTCGCTGCTGCCTCTGCAGCTTTTGCCGCCGCCTCGGCAGCCTTTACTGCGTTTGACTTTCTTCCTGCCATAGTTGCTGCTTCCTTTCTTCACGATTCGTATATGCTTTATTCATTTTCCCAGGCTCTCGTGATACTCACCATATCTGCCTTAAAGCATTGTATGCTATTTTTGCGAAAATGTCAACAATTTTAGGATTTTTCATTCTCAACATGTCATATTTGTGCTGTTTCTTAGATATTGACGCTCTTTAACAGCGTATAAATAACAGCCCCGAGCCATGTTCTTCCGTAAAAACCAAGCGTATCTTGGCAGGAAACGGCAGCTGTTATATTATATTCCCTATCACATACTTTTCCAGCGTCCTGCGCACCGCGCCTGAACCTGCGCTCAATTCCCTGAAATAACCGCACACTTTATCCGCCATGCCGATTCGATATAAATTTACACCGAATATTTCCTCATTTTCCATAATAGGCCTGATTATCTTTTCCACATCCGTATCACCTAATTTGAGCTTTGCCATTCGGGGGCGCAGGGTATCAAGAAGCGGGTCGGGACTCAGTTCAAAAGGAATTCCGTTATCATCCACAGCCAGCAGATACCGCAGCCAGCCCGCAAAGACCAGCGGTATCATCTGTAAATCCCCCACATTCAGGACTTCACTTGCCTGATACGCCTTGATAGTCTCGCCGAAACGGACTGCCAGCTTCTGTGAGGTGTCCGTGGCTATTCTCTGAGGAGTATCCGGCATAAACGGATTTGGCAGACGGATCTTTAACACGGTATCAAGAAACTCCTTCGGATTTAGGATGCCCGGGTCTGCCGCCGCCGGAAGCCCTTCCTGACAGCCCGCTTTCTCCACCAGCCTCACAAGCGCTTCGTCCTGCATCTCATCGGAAATCCTATGATAACCGAGCAGGCACCCGAAGACGGCAAGGCAGGTATGAAGCGGGTTCAGGCAGGTGCAGACTTTCATTTTCTCTGCTTTGTCCACCGTCTCCCGCTCCGTGAACAGGACTCCGCCTTCCTCGAGTTTCGGACGCCCGTTGGGAAAATCATCCTCAATGACAAGATATTCCGTCTCCTCCGCGTTTACAAAAGGGGCCGTATATGTATTTTTTGAAGTGATAACCGGTTCCAGCTCTTCCACACCGTCCGCATGCAGAATTTTCTCAACAGACGCATCCGGTCTGGGTGTAATCTTATCAATCATGCTCCATGGAAAGGAGACCTTTTCGGAATCAATATATTTCTGAAAGCCTTTGTCAGTCTTTTTATTTTCCACCCATGCTTTCGCAAACGCCGCTGCTGCCGCATACAATTTATCCCCGTTATGAGAACAATTATCTGTGCTGACCATGGCAAGGGGCTTTTCCCCGGCACAATATCTTGCATACAGCAGAGACGCTATCTTCCCCATATAGCTCGCCGGGCTCTTTGGCTCCGCCGTGAAATCCGCCGCCACATCCCGCAGCAGCTCCCCTTCCGCGTCGGTCAGGCTATATCCTTTCTCCGTAATCGTAAACGTTGCCATCTGCAGGGAATCACTTGCAAAGATGTCTTTCAGCTGCGCAAACGCCATATTATCCCCGGAGTCCAGCGGCAGCGCTTCCGCAATGCTTCCGACTATTTTTTTGTCAATTGTCCCATCCGCCTTCAATGTCACGGCAATACCAAGATTGTCGTGGGGTGCATACATCTTTTCGATAATTTCATAATCAAATCCTTCCGCCACAAGAATCCCCCTGTCCAGCTTCCCTTCATTTAACAGGTTCTGTGCGATAACCGCATGAAATGCCCGGAACAGACTGCCTGCCCCGAAATGAATCCAGAACGGTCTTTCCCTTGTATCCTTTACCATCTGCGCAATATCATATCGGGGCAGCGAATAGCCCTTTTCCTCCCACTGCTTTCGATTCAAAGGATCCGTAATTCCCTGTAAATTTATTTTCATGATAATGTTCTCCTTCTCTCTAAACTCTGAAATCTACAGTGTTATCGGCTTCAGCCCGCATCTGACTTTTCTATCGCTTCCCACAGCCCATTTAGATACGCCGCCCCCAGAGCGCGGTCATACAGTCCGTATCCCGGCATTGCCGTCTCGTCCCAGATCATGCGTCCATGGTCCGGACGAATTGGTCCGCGGAAATCAATCTCATACAAAGCTTTCATAATTTCATACATATCAAAATCACCGTCTCGGGACAAGTGCGCCGCCTCCTCAAAATCCGTAGGCGAGTTAAATTTAAGATTGCGCACATGAGCAAAATGAATTCTTCCTTTCAAGGAGCGGATCATGTCCGGCAGATCATTCTCCCTGTTCGTCCCATAGGAGCCGGAACAGAATGTAACGCCGTTATGTCTGTTGTCAACCATGTGCATCATACGAAGAATATTCTCTTTGTTTATGATGATGCGCGGCAGTCCGAATACGCTCCACGCAGGATCATCCGGGTGAATCGCCATATTGATATCATACCGGTCGCAGACCGGCATAATTTTTTCCAAAAAATACTTGAGATTTTCAAACAGTTTTTCATCATCCACATTCCGGTACATCTCAAACAATTCTTTGACCTGCGCCATCCGCTCCGGTTCCCATCCGGGCATGACGCTTCCATTGGAATCCCCTGCAATGGACGAGAACATCTTCTCCGGCTCCAAAGCATCCACCGCTTCCTGCGTATAAGCAAGTACTGTGGAACCGTCCGCCCGCTTCCTTGCAAGCTCTGTCCTTGTCCAGTCAAATACAGGCATAAAGTTATAGCACACCAAATGTATTCCCTCTTTCCCGAGATTCTCCAGCGTCTCAATATAATTGGCGATATACCTATCCCGCTCTGCAAGTCCGGCCTTGACGGCGTCATGTACATTGACGCTTTCTATCCCGGAAACATGTAGCCCTGCCGCCTCCACCTCGTCAATCATGCCGCGAATCCGTTCACGGCCCCACACTTCCCCCGGTTTTGTATCGTATAATGTTGTAATCACGCCTGTCACACCGGGTATCTGACGGATTTGTTTTAATGTCACCGTATCAAACTTTGAACCATACCACCTCAATGTCATCTCCATGTTTCTACCTCCGTTTCCCGCCAAGCTGTCCGTCTTCATCTAACTTCGCCTCCATCAACGCAAACAGTTCATCATCGCACAGATGATTTTCCATGTTCATAATCAGCATGACCCGCCTGTCCTTTTCCGGGTACAGGTATTCCCTCTGCCACTGATAATAATGCGGCCCGTCGCCCAGTGTACGCAGATAGCTCATAAGTCCCTGCAATACCCAAGCGGTCTGTTTTATGTCCGTGAGACACTCGTTCTCATAAAAGCCATGCCACTTTCCATGTTCCCGCTCTCTCAAAGCGTTATTTGCATCCAAATATTCCTTACGCGCTTTTCCCGCCAGATAAAACGCACCCTGATAATTCCCCTCAAATCCTTCCAGCAGACTCTTACAGAGCAGATATGCCCCCTGAAAGCAGAGGCGGTGAACACGGGCCTGCAAAAAAATCGAATCCCGAAACAGTTCCCGGCCTGTTCCGGCAAGTTCTGCATCCGTAAGCATGCATTTGCGCAGATATTCATCATATGACGCCGCCGCGTCGCCGCAGACCCCATGATACCACCGCACCTGTCCTTCAAGGGTTTCGCATGCCGCCGCCCAGAGCAGTTCCTCGCTCCGCTTATTGTGATCTTTCATATACTGTGCAGCTAAAATCCTTGCGACATGGTTCGTAAACTGCTCTCCCGCCCGCTCATCCTCCTCTTTTCCGTATGCCGCCGCATATTGAGGATACTCCTTCAAACGCTCTGCAATCTGCCCTGCCCCCTCGCTGCCATAGTATTTTTCCACATACTCTTTTCTGTGCCGCTCTATCCGGATATCCCCCTTCTGCCACAGCCGTGCTATGAAATCCAGATAATAAACATGGGGCTTTACATTGGAACAATTAATGATCCAGAAATCATCGCCGCCCTTTTCCAGTACTTCCATCAACTCTCTCTTTACAAATTCCGGCCTGCCGGGCAGCATCGTGATATGATTTGCCGCCTGCAAATCATAAAACGATACATGATAGTAAATACCATTTGCCTCCTCCTTTTTCTCCGGAAGCGCACATACCCTCGGATTCTCGTTTCCCTGACGCCTGCTGACCATCTTTCCGTAACCGTTATCCGCCCATATTTTAATCACATCATCGGGCAGCTGCAGGAAGCCCTTTTTATACAGTTTCATAGTCTCCCCGTAAAGATTGGAGCAGCACACGGCGTCCGCGTCCATTTCCTTTACATAATCATACTGCTTTTTAATCAGCTCGCTCATCAGCTTCCCGCACGCCTCTTCCGTCCGGTATCTTATGTCATCCTCCCAGAACGGTTTGTCCCCCTGCCCGCGGAATCCCAGATTCCATATCACTTTTTTATTCTTCTGCCTTTCCAGCGCTTCTTTCCACAATCCATGAAACTTCTCGGGATAGAGGTCATAAGAGGCTGTCAAATCCGGATAAGCCCTTGCAAACATCTCCGCCCCCAAAGGCTCCGCATGGTGATGCGTGATCATCAGTCCCATCTCGGAAGCCAGCCCCGCATATTTTCTGGCATTTTTATCCGTACCCGGAATGACCATATTTCCGCCGCACCTAAGCAGCGCCTCAAACACCATTTCCCATGGCTTATCTTTGTCCCTGTCCACTGTCCATGTATGAATCAGAACCTCATCATTGACAAACCAGCCCCTGTATTTTACTCGGAACGGCTTGGAACGGAATTGATAATCATCCGGAATCCGCACTTCTTTTCCGGGTTCAAATTTCTGGTCATTCCAAAACCAAAATGCTTGGACGCCCAAAAACGTCCTGCTGACCTCATAAATTCCATAAATAAATCCAAGTTCATCCGACGCCTGAATTACAAGTATGCCTTCTCTTGCCAAAATGCGGAAGCATTCTTTTTTCCCATTGCTTTTTTCTAATAGAATCCTGCTCCCGGGAAGCTCCGTCTCACAACACACTTTCCGGATGTCCCGCCGCAGATTGTCTGCCGCATGTACGACCGAAGCCGTCTGCGCTCCAATAATCTGGGTATTATAGTTTAATACTGTCTCCATGGCAGCCTCCGTATTACGCTGTTAATTCAATCCTGTTTTTCCTGTTCATTTTATGCCAAGCAGACTGCCTGACTATCTATCCTTTAATTCCATCCATTGCGATTCCCTCCACCAGATATCTCTGAAAAATGATGAAGAATACGATAATCGGAATCAGAGAAATCACCGACATCGCAAACAATCCGCCATAATTATTGTAAGAGTCCGGATCCAGATACATATTTAACGCCAGCGGAATGGTGAAATTCTTCGTACTATTGATAAAAATCAACGGCTGGAAAAAATCCTGCCATATCCAATAAAACGCAAAGATGGAAGACGTGATAATCGCCGGCTGCACCACCGGCACCAGAACCTTAAACAGCGTCGCGATCCTCCCGCATCCGTCAATCTCTGCCGCCTCGTCCAATTCCCTCGGTATCCCCTGAAAGAACTGGACCATCAGGAAAATAAAGAAGGCGCCTCCGAAAAACCATGGAAGTATCAACGCAATTTTTGTGTCAATCAGATTCAGCTTTTTCAAGATAATATATTGGGGCACTACCATAACCTGCGCCGGAATCATCATTGTCATCATGACACAGCCGAACCAGAAATTCCCAAAGCGAAAACGGATTCTGGAAAAGGCATACGCCGCAAACAGTGAAGTTACCACACAGCCAACCATACCAGCCACAGTCACCTCAACGGAATTAATCAGGAACCGCCAAAATGGCACGCCGCCCACGCCCTCCAGACCGCTGGCATAATTCTTCACGGCATCCCATACCTCCGGAATCAACGAATATGGGTTCAAAAACATCGTCTCATTGCTCTTAAATGAGCTTGACAAAAGCCACAGCAGCGGATAAATCATAATAAACCCAAGCAGACAAGCCCCCACATGAAATACAACCGAATGAATTACTTTTTTCCTATGCATACTCATACCATACCTCCAATTTGCCCGGTCTCTGAAAATGTCGTGTCCTCAATCCAACCTCCATGCTTCCGCTTTAGCAGTTTATTCTTTAGCCGTTCGGAAGACCTTGGAGTTCTTCTCACGCTATTCCCTTCCTGCCTCATAATGTACCCAGCTTCCCTGCGTCTTGAACAGTACTATGGTAAACACACCGATAATTGCAACCAGAATCCATGCCAGCGCACAGCTGTAGCCCATATCAAAATATGTAAACGCCCTGCGGTACATATAAAGCACATACGACAGCGTACTGTCAAGCGGGCCGCCGTCCGTGATGACATAGCTTTCCGTAAACACACGGAAGCCATTGATAATCTGCAGAATCAGATTGAAGAAAATGGTCGGCGTGAGCATCGGCAGAGTGATTTTCGTAAATATTTTCCATGGCCTTGCACCGTCCACCATCGCCGATTCATACAGGGAACCCGGTATCTGTTTCAGCGCGGAAAGGAAAATCAACATGGAAGATCCAAACTGCCACACACCCATCAGGATAATAACCCCCAGCGCAGTATGCGTATTGCCAAGGAACGACGTCTTCTGCTCTATGCCAATAGCGCTTAACAGCATCATCGCCACACCCTTATTGCCGAAAATCTGTTTCCAGACAACGGACACGGCGATACTTCCTCCGATAATCGAAGGGATATAGTATAATGTCCTGTATACCCCCAGCCCCTTGTGGTTTTTGTTCAGCAGCATTGCCACAAACAGGGCGAAGGCCAGCCGAAGCGGCACCAGAAAAAGGACATATACAAAGGTCACTTTCAACGCCTGCCAGAATGTCTCGTCACCCGTAAATGCCCGGATGTAATTGTTTATTCCGATAAAGGACGGCGTATTTAACAGGTTAAAATCAGTCAGGGAATAATAAATCGATATGAGCATCGGAATAAACCACATCAGGACAAATCCAAACAGCCATGGTGTCAGCATCAAGTATCCTGCAATATTATCTCCCTTTTTGTAAGGGGCTTTCGCTGTCTTTTTTTTCATCACATTGCCTTCCTTTCCATATAATATATATTGACGGCCGCTAAAGTCTGCCCTGTAGCCCGGATCACGAGCGGGAGACGCTGCGGGCCGACGGCAGATTTTATTGCCCGAGAGTATCGGTTGAAAAAGGAGGGACGGATATTTCCACCCCTCCATATGTTCCTAACGCTTAATTATTTCTTGCAAGGATTGCGTCTGCCTCCTTGCGGAACTTTTCTGCCGCCTCCTTCGCGGATGCCTGACCATAATATACACTGTTTGCCGCTTTCTTAAATGCCTCGTTCACTTCCGATATCCCTGCCGGATCCGGCTTTGGCGTCTCACCGCACAGCTTTGACGCGGCGGCAATTCCCTCAAACATGGCGGCCTGTTGGGCCCCTAAACTGCCGCTGTCAATCAAGTGTTGACGTACTACGGCGGATACGGGCGTTCCCCTCTCTGCCCTCATAATGTCGTTCGCCTCTTCGGAATTGATAAACCAGTTAATAAATTCGGCCGCTTCCTGCTTTACCTTGGATGTCTCAGCCACCGCAAAGAACATGCCCGGCTTCATCCAAAGCCCCTTTGTGTCGGAAGAATCGGATAACGGCGGTGTTATCATTTTAATCTTATCGTTTACGGAACTTACCTTGGAGGCATAATTGTTCCACTCGAAAATAGCCGCGGCGCCGCCGGTCACAACCGGGCCTGCCTCCTGTCCCAAAGTCGATATCTGCGCATACTCATCCGGATCAGGCATTGCGTCCTTGCCCATAAGGTCATTCCACATATTCACAAAATCCACAAAAATTTTGTCGTCATCGTATCCCAGCGATTTGTTGTCGTCACTGAACAGCCTGCCGCCATGCTGTCTTACCCAGTAGTTAAAAATATTAGTGTCGGCAACGGAATCCATGGAAACGCCGTACTTTCCAGTCTTCTCATGTACCGTCTCACACATTTTCACAAAATCGCTCCATGTCCATTCGCTTGTTGGTTCTTTCACGCCCGCCTCCGCCAGCACTTCCGGATTATAACCTACGTTGAGCAGGGAAGTTGACAATACCAGCGCTGCCATTTTGCCGTTTACGCTTCCTGTCTGTAGAAGATTCGCGTCAATATTGGACACATCGATCGTCCCGTTATCGATATACGGCTGCAGGTCTGTCAGCGAATTATTCTTCGCATATGTGGTCAAATACAAATAATCCATCTGCACAATGTCCGGCATGGAGCCTGAAGCCGTCTGTGTTGACAGCTTGTCAAAATAGCCGTCCCATCCGGAAGGAGACACTTCAAAGGTCACATTCGGATGCTTTGACGTATACAGGTCGCACACTGCCTGCGTCTGGTCGTGCCGTGTCTGTCCACCCCACCATGTCATCTTAATGACAACATTGTCGCCGTCTGCCGTATTGCCGGACGATGGGGTCTGTACATCTTTGCCGTCTGCGTTGTTTGAACCCTGCCCGCCTTCTCCGGAAGCACATCCTGCAATAGATAATGCCATCGCGCCGCAGAGCATTAATGCCAATATCTTTTTCATATTTTCTCTCCTTTTCCCACATTGCTGTGTGTATTGATAATTTTATTATAAAAAAAGAAAAAATATTAAAACGGAAATAAGCGACCTGCACTTTGAAAAAAAACGACTTTTTCCTTTGATCACTCTTCACCGCCCGACTCACGGTACTGGGACGGCGTCATTCCCGTCTCCCTGCGGAACACCTTGGAAAAATACTGCCCATCCTCCGGAAATCCAACCATTTCCGCCACATCGGAAACTCTGCTGTTGGGACTGTACTGTAGTATCTTCCTCGCCAGTTCGATTCTTATCTTCAACAGATAAGATGAAAACTTAACCTTTTTACAGCGCCGGAACAGCCTTCCGAAATATTCCTCATTCATAAACAGCACCTTCTTTGCCAGATACCGGGTATTCAGTTCCTGCTCCGGCAGATGTTCAAAGACCGCAAGCAGAATCTGATCCATCCACCTTTCCTCCGTTCCCGGCTCCTCACTGTGTGTATTCTGTCCGGCAATAAATTCCGCCGTGTTCCGCAGCAGCTCCCACTCGCTCTGCACGGCATCCAATAAATCCGCAGGCGAATTCACAGTCGGTTCCTGATCAAATACTTTCCGAATCCACTGATATACCTTTCTCTTTTTTTCCTCCGAATATCCTTTTATCCGCATTTTGCAGGAAGCAAGATACAGTTCCAGCAAAATGCTTTCCATATCCTTGGCACTGTGCAGCCCCGCGCAGCTGACCAAAGAACCAAACTCTTCCTTTGATTTCCGAAACAAATCATAAGTCAGCAGTATTTCATGACATCCTGCGCCGCCCATACAGAATAATTCCTCGGCCTGAAGATACAGCATACGGATATCTTTTAAAGCTGCCTGTCTGCTCAGGGCCGCCTGAAAGGTTCTTCCGGAAAACCGCTCAAGATCTGTCCCCATGAGTTTTACGGCGGAGCATATCTTGGCAGTATCCCCGTCATGCAGCAGGAAAACCATCTCACTTGAAAATGCAGTTGCCAGAAGAACGGACTCTCCTCCAAGCAATTCCTCCAAAATATTACGCAGTCCAAACTGCGTCATATAGTCAATCTCTCTTTCCATCCTGATCACTAGAACACATACTGCGCTGTCCTCCTCCAGACCTTTCATAAAAAGGCGATAATCCGTCTGAACCTGTTCCCTGCCCATGAGCAGATTGTACAAAATCTGCTCCTCCGCCCTCGGGAGGAAATCCCGAATTGTGGTATTATACTGCGCGATCTGCTCCTTGCGCTGGTGCCGCTCCTCAATAGCTTCCCGCACCTTGTCAATGACCTTCACAATCTTTTCCTCATCACAGGGCTTTAATATATAATGGCGGACGCCCTCCTCCATAGCCTGACTTGTATACTCATACTCTCCATACCCGGATAATACGATAAATTCAATGTCCGGAAACTCACGTTTCGTCCGCCGGATAAATTCAATTCCATCCATCACAGGCATCTTAATATCAGTCATGATAATGTCCGGACGGTACTTTTTCACCTTTTCAAGCCCCTCCACACCATTCCAAGCCGTATCCACAAGCTCTATCCCATAATCGCTCCACGGGATAAAACGCGCCATGCCCTCCCGCTCCACTTCCTCATCGTCCACAATCAGCAGTTTAAACACATTCATTTTTCCATCCCCCCTGCCGGACATGCGGAATACAAATACTGACCTGCGTTCCCACTCCCGGTTCGCTTTCGATGCAAAATTCGCTGTCCGAATAAACCATGCGCAGCCGCTCCCTGATATTTTTCAGGCCGATGCCATGCCCTTTCGGTTCGATCGCCCCGCTGCGGACGGCCTCCAGTTCGTCCGCACTCATTCCTGCCCCTTCATCTCTGACGCACAGCACCATTCCTTTTTCGCTCTCCATTGCGGATACATGAATGCCGCACACTGACAGGGAACGGTCAGCCCCATAATAAATTGCATTCTCAATCAAAGGCTGCAAAATCATACACGGGACGATATACTCTTTCAAGCTGCCCTGTTTTTCTACAGTGAACACCACACGGCTGCGGTAACGGAACTGCTGTATTGTAATATAGCTCTCTGCAATCTCCATCTCCCTCTCAACCGTCGTGTACAATTCCGGTGATACCGCCGCCTGCAGCAGATTGCCAAGCTCTACAATCATCCTGCTGGCATCATGGTTCTCTCCCGCCTTGATCATCCAATTTACCGCATTTAGAGTATTGCTCATAAAATGCGGGTTAATCTGCGCCTGAAGCATCTGATATCTGGTGTTCTTCATCAAAATCTGTTTTTCATAATTTTCGTGAATCAGGCTGTCGATCTTCTCCAGCATAATCCTAAATTCCTGCGTCAAAAGCCCTGTCTCATCATGCCTGTCTTCCACCTTTAAAAATTCCATTGCCTCCCGAAACGCTCCCCTCTCTACCAAATACATCGCCTCGGTCAGATGATGCAGAGGATTTGTAAGAATATAAGAAACCTTGACAAGAACATACAGCGCTGCAAAAAAGACTGCCGTAAGCCCCCCAAGCATTCCATAGCGGAGTATCAGCATCTGTCCGAAAATTTCATGGTACGGCACATAATTCACATACATCCATCCGTTTTTTTCCGCTTTCAGATAACTCATGAAATACCTCTCGCTTTGATAACGTACAATCTCATATCCCTGCTCCTGCTCCATACTCGGAAGTTCTGAAAGCGCCTTGTCATTTCCATATATCATTCCGTCTCCGGAATAAACATAAAGATAAGAATCCGCATATTTTAATTCTTTCTTTTTCTTTTCAATCATTTGTGCGATATCACTGGTTATGATCACAGTTCCCAGATAGGTCAGCCGGGCGTTCTGCGTCTCTAGGATGTCCCTCCCTGACAGCTGGTAGGGGAACGCCTCGGAGGGAGGCAGCACCACATCCGCGCCCCTCGCCTCCTCACACATGGAGAGCAGCCTCCCATAAATTTCATCACTCACAATCCCGCAGTCCGTCCCGACAGATATCCTGATATCCTTCCGATCCATGTACATCGCATTTTTGACAATCGGATGGATATTCACCTCATCCAGAAAAATCTTACGGATCGGCAGCAGTCTGTAATAATATTCCTGTGAAAGATATTTTGCATCTTTTGCCTCCCTCAGCGCCTCCTGAACACCCTCATCCATCGCAAGCGTATAGCTTAAATTCTCTATTGCCATCAAATCGTCATTGACCTTCTGCGTAAAAAATTCCAATTCCTGCAATGATTTCTCATATAATTTTCTATCATATATGTTAAAACTAGCCTGCAGCGCAATCATAGATATTGCGCTGCTCATGCCTGCAACAATCAAATAAATGAATACCATTTTCCCTGAGAGCTTCATATCCCGAAAGTGATGCTTCGCCCTGTGAAGCGCCAGCGTAAACCAAAGCCCCAGCCTATATTTTCTTTTCTCCATTGTCCGCCCCCTTTTTCATTTCCCTATTATCACTGTAACGTATTTCCATAATTTCTTCCTGTTATTTTCCGACTTTTTATCTGAAAAAATAAGACTTTTTTCAGATTCTGGGCATGTTCTAAAAAAAGCAGTCAGGTCTTTGTATAAGATCTGGCTGCTGTCGTATCCGTGTTCTCACTATGATACCGGAAATATCACGTTTATTCAGGATTTGCATTGAATTGTGTCTTTATATATTTTCCGGTATTTTTCCCTGCGTCCTCACCGACTAGGTTGTATCCCCTTTGCAGATAATGGAACTCATCCTTCATCAACCCCCGATCTGCAAAAGTCTTTAACTGGCTGCTCACCAGTACGATGCGCTCTTTCTCCTCCGCCAGCTCCAGCTGTGCCTGCTGAATCGGAACATACAACGACCTGTCATCCCGATGATTCCCTATTTGAATCAGAAAACATTTGTCAATATCGCACTTTTGACAGTAGGACTCAATAAACTCTGCCGTATTGGCCTTGTAAATATCCGGCGGGATGCGCAGATCCCCATCCGTGCATCCCTGACACCAGACCATGCCTTTATACCTGATATGGCAGTCATGGCCAAGCAGCCACTTTTCGCAGCGTTTCATCCGTTCCACGGCATCTGTATAATAGGCTGTTCCCGGCATCCACTTCGCAATCGAGGAACCGCCTTTTGCGCAGGAAACGCCGACAATCGGAATGCCCGTCTCTGCAAAACATGCATTTACAAACGCAGAAACCATGGAGCCTGTCTTCATTCCCGGCTCCGTCACACCCCGCGCATTATTTTCATTCTTCCCAAAAGGCTCTTGCAGCACGGACAATCTGTCCGGGGCGGTTACTGCGCGGTACTCATACCCTGCCCCTTGGGTCAGCTCAGGCGCCTCCGCTGCGTTTCCGCGGCCTGCCATGTTGCTCTGTCCCATAAACATCATTAATAATACATTTTGTTCCATCATTTTTTGCCCCTTTTCCTCACGGCACACTGTCTCCTCTGTTTGTCAGCACACTCTATGATACTTCTGTGCGGCAGCTTCCACCAAATCTGCCCATATATACTGCCTTTTTTCCTTATTTCCCAATATGCTTTTGTATATTATATCACCTTGTCACAACCGTTTCAAGGCAAATGCTATCGGCTACAGCTGCCTTCTATGGTTCTACAAGCAACCTTTCGCAATATGAAAATCCCGTCAATCCCCTCCCGCCGCCTTGGCCGGATACCACTTCTGAAACCATCCGGTGAATATTCCCAATATCACGGGAAATGCACAGTTAATCCCCCCTGTCAGTCCGCTGAAGCTCGTACCCATAATCGCATAGGTCCAAATGGGCGTCACAAGATATAATATCCCCCACATCAGTGACAAAATCCGGTTCGTCTTCATGAAGAGCTGATTTTCCAGCGCCTTCTCCCCGCCATATTCATTCATGGAATAATGCGCCGAAAGAGGTATTTTCCCAAGACAGCTGACAATCCACATCAACCCGAACGCAAGATAGGACAGGGGAATCACAATTCGTTCCGGCGCGCCCGCCGCAAGCGCTATGGAGCATCCGGCCGTCAGTACGCCCGTCAGGCAGTCATATTGCGTCTTCTTATATCGATAAAACAATAACGGCATCAGTACACAAGCGGCTATTCCTGCCAATGCGCCTGCACAATTATCTATGGGGGCCGCCGCCCAGAATACAATCCAAGGAATCAGCATAATGCTCATTCTGGTTTCCTTACAAGGCATATGCAGGCCCTCCGTCCTTCCTCCCTTTGTTCTTTCCGCCCCGACGGTTCCTGCTGCTTCATACCCGCCAGCCCCTCCGCCGGAATTACTCCCCCCATTGCCAAAATATTTATCCCAGTGTAACATCAAATCAAAATCGCCCTTGACCTTGTATAAATGCTTCATCATTGCCTCGTCCCCGCGGATTTCTCCCGCCCCAATGGAACGCCACAGGGCAATCGGCGTCTCAATTCTGGTGGTATAAGCTTTTGAGCCGTCCGCAGACACCTCGCTGCCGTCTTTCCCCAGCACAATCTGATAACGCTCGTCAATATCCGTATAGTACATTTCCAGCACCCGGTCCTCGCCGGAATAGCTCTCCTTTTGGTACAACGCGGCCATCTGTCTGGTAAAAATCAATCCCTCCGGCTCTTTTGCCCCGCTCTCTTTGTCAATCCCCCAGCTGGCGTCCGCCATGCGCTCAAACACTTCCTTGGGAAACAATAACTGCTTCAGCGCTTCGGCAGTCCGTTCCGATATGCCGCCCCGGGCATACTCCCGTCCCGCTTCCCTCACATGCCTCAAATATTCCTCCGTCCTTCCGGCTACCTCCGGCACCCGGAACAGCTCACCCTGTCCGCAGAAAACTGCCGTATACTGATTCCTGCCGCACATATGGTCAAACAGGCTGTACACCCCGTCGTAATTCCCCTCGGCAGTGTAAAAGCCGCAGGTGGAAATCAGCACCGTTTTCTTACCGCTCATATCATATCTGGGAGGATGGCTTCCATTGCCAATCCCGTCCTCCCGTTCCGTCATAAAAGGCAGCACCATGGGAAGCTGCCGGTCAATGAGTGTTTTCAGCGCGCCGGGCACCGTATAATAATAAAGCGGAAAGCTCCATATGGTCACATCCGCCCACAAAAGCTTTTCAATCACATCCTGCATATCGTCCTGAATGCAGCATTTCCCGGGAGTCTTCTCCCAGCAGACAAAGCATCCCAGACAGGGCTTTAAATTCAGCTGATTCACTTGGATTTCTTCCACCCAAATCCCCTTTTGGGCGCTTTCTTTGCCTTCCCCGTCCCTTGCTATTCCCGCGCTTTCACCGCCTTCCGCTGACTTTGCACTTTCCCCTCTCTCTTCGCTTTCCGCTAAATTCCCACTTTTTACACTCCTGCCGCCTTCCGAAATCCTCTCCCGTTCCCCCTCTTCCAGCTCCCGTCTCATTCCATCCAAAAAAGCCCTTGTCAACTGATAAGAGTTGCTTTTCTTACCTTTCGGACTGCCGTTTATCACCAAAACCTTCATTTTTGCTCCTCCCCGCCCGTTTTATCAAGCGCCGCCTGTACGGCGTCCTCTTGAGGACTCCCGCTTTCTTCGACGCCTTCCAGTCGTCTGATACAATCCTTCGCCCATTCCATGCACATCCGGAAATTCCTCCGTCCATAGTCCACCGTCATCTGCCAATAAAGCACTTTTTCCTTATCATCCAGATAACTGCTGTAAGCTTCGATAGACTCCGGCACAGGTTCAAGGCTTTTCAAAGCCCTTTCACAATCTTCTATCAGTCTTTGAAAGCATTGGACATTTTCCTCTTTCTTTCGCTCCCCCGAGAAGAAAACCTTCATTAAAATCGGATTTCTGGAAACCATCCCCCAATTACCGTCCCCCAGCCACGAAAGCAGCTCCTCCTTTCCCGCCGCTGTAATATAAAAAAGATTCTTGTCCGGCTTTCCCGTCTGGGCAACGACGGTTTTGCTGACCCAGCCCTGTTTTTCCAGCACCTGAAGCTCCCGATAGATCTGGCTCGTCTGCGCGCTCCAGAAAAAGTTCAGGGAATCCCGAAACGCTTCCATGATTTCATATCCTGTCAGTTCATGATAATTTATCAGTCCTAAAATTCCGTGTTTTAGCATACTTACTATCCTTTCCGGCTTTATCCTGCATAATTCCCGATGGACGGCTTTATTGTCAGAAGCAGACACTGAAATCCATGGGGCATTATACTCTACTTGTAGAATATAAATATTATATACCACTTGTGGAATATATGCAATTATTTTTTATACAAACAATCTATTTGGATAGGAAGCGGGGGCTGCAAAATTATCAAACAGTCACTTTGACAAAAAAAGAGCAATGTTAATCTGCGCTGCCTGCCACAATTTGACACAGAAAAAGCAATGTTACTCTGCGCTGCCTGCCGCAATTTGACACAGAAAAAGCAATGTTATTCTGCGCTGCCTGCCCTAATTTGACGCTGAAAAGCCTATGCTACTCTGCGCTGCCTGCCACAATTTGACGCAAAAAAGCCAATGTTACTCTGCGCTGCCTGCCACAATTTGATGCTAAAAAGCCAATGTTACTCTGCGCTGCCTGCCGCAATTTGACGCAAAAAAGCCAATGTTAATCTGCGTTGCTTGCCGCAGCGGGCAGTTTTGTCTATAATGATTGTAACTACTAAAAAAGGAGGCCATGCCTAATGCTCAACGAAAATATAAAAGCACTCAGAAAATCAAAAGGACTTTCACAGCAAGAGCTTGCCGTCAAGCTGAACGTGGTGCGGCAGACCGTTTCTAAATGGGAGCAGGGATTGTCAGTTCCCGATTCTGATATGCTGCTCTCCCTATCGGAAGCGTTTGAAACACCCGTGAGCACGCTGCTTGGAGAAAACATTATTGAGTCGAAAACGGACGACTTAAAAGCAATTTCTGAAAAACTGGAGGTGATAAACTTGCAGCTTGCACGAAAAAAAACTACGAGAAAACGAATTCTTTATTGGATTCTTATCTCATTGTGCATAGTCATAGCAGCAATTTCTGCCATCTTATCGGCATTAGAAAGCCCTTATTTGGGGTGGGATTTTTACGACCCTGAAACCGCCGTTCTGGGAACGGCATTCCATTCCTTTGAGTGGCTCTTTGTCAGGACAGCGCCGATTCTCCTGATTGGAGCAGTCTTTGGAATTTTCCTAACAGGCAGGAAAGAATAAAACGATGGCAAAACGCCGACGGAAACGACTTGTAAAAGCCGCTGGATGGCGGCTGACGATTGACGCGCCCCATGGTTTTGCAGCGGACTTTTTAATCATGTCCAAAAAGGTTTACATTTCAGGGCAATCGAGGAGGGAGGGTTTCTTCCCCTGCCCGCCGCGCAGCCTCCACATAGGGGACTGCGCATAAAATAGAGCCGGGAACCTATTTTTTTAGATTCCCGGCTCTATCGCTCTCCTATGTGCTTCTATCAGCTTTCAGCTGTTTGAATTCTCCAAGACCCGCTTCCCATACAGAGCCATATCGGATCCTTTCACCTCTTACCCATTATTTGCCCCCAATACCCGAACCGTCTCTTGATTCATAAAAGCCAGCATCAAATCCAACGCCAGATATGTCCTAAATTTTTCAATCAGATCAGGCACCGTTTTCCCCTTCCTCAAGGATATTGCAATACCATTTTCTGTCTCTGCTTCCTCAAAATAATCCGAATATTGATTAAACATGAACGAAGTACACTCTCTGGACAAAAGAAGCACAGCCTTTTCCCCTTTATCATTGAGATGTCTAACCACCTCTGCTCCATATTTCTCAAGCTCTGCCAAAGTAACCGCATACTGGTTCAGCTGTTCCTTTTCTTTGGTTTTCAATATTTCTATCAATGCATTCGCGGCTAAATCCTCAATTCCAATAGAAAAGAGCATATGTCCCACTCTCCGTCCTTCCTGCCCGCAGCCTGAAAAAACGGCTCCGGGCAGGTATTCTTCCTAATCATTCTTCCTATGGGAATTATGGCGCATTACCGCGCGCATCCCTTACGCAAACGGATTCTCCGTAGGGTACAGCACGCCCTTAGGCTGGTTGTAATTCAAATCCTCCACCGGAACGCCGATATATTTAAACACTTCATACAAAGCCTTCCCGAAATGTCCGAAAGCCACCGCGCCGTGATGAGGATAATTTTTCTCAATCAGCACATGGCGATAAAAACGTCCCATCTCAGGAATTGCGAACACGCCGATGCCCCCAAAGGACTTGGTCGCAACCGGAAGCACCTCCCCCTGCGCGATATAAGCCCGCAGCTTATTGTCCGCAGTGGACTGTAAGCGGTAGAAGGTAATATCCCCGGGGATGATATCTCCCTCCAACGTACCCTGCGTCACTTCCTCGGGAAGCGTCCTCGCCATAATCATCTGGTACTTCATGCTGCAGGAGGAAAGCTTCTTGGTATTGGTATTACCGCAGTGGAAGCCCATAAAGGTATCGTTGTGGGTATATGTAAATTTACCCTTGATAGCCTCGTCGTACATATCGTCGGGAACCGTATTGTTGATGTCAAGCAGAGTCACAATGTCCTCGCTGACGCAGGTGCCGATAAACTCGCTTAAGCAGCCGTAAATGTCAACCTCGCAGGATACGGGGATGCCCATGCCTGTGAGGCGGCTGTTCACATAGCAGGGAACGAAACCAAACTGGGTCTGGAATGCGGGCCAGCATTTTCCGGCAATGGCCACATATTTCCGATAGCCCTTGTGGGCCTCAATCCAGTCCAGCAGAGTCAGTTCATACTGCGCCAGCTTGGGCAGCACCTCGGGCTTCTTGTTGCCTGCGCCAAGCTCTTCCTCCATCTCCTTTACCTTCGCGGGAATTCTCTCGTCGCCCTCATGCTTCTTAAACGCCTCAAACAAGTCGAGCTCGGAGTTCTCCTCGATTTCCACCCCCAGATTATAAAGCTGCTTAATGGGCGCGTTGCACGCAAGGAAATTCAAGGGTCTGGGGCCGAAGGAGATAATCTTTAAGCCGCTTAAGCCCACGATTGCCCTTGCAATGGGGATAAACTCATGGATCCTGTCCGCGCACTCGGAGGCGGTGCCCACCGGATTCTCCGGAATATAGGCCTTCACATTGCGCAGTTTCAGATTGTAACTGGCGTTGAGCATGCCGCAGTAAGCGTCCCCGCGTCCGCCCACCAGATCGTTCTGGCTCTCCTCCGCCGCCGCGATGAACATGGCGGGGCCGTCAAAATGCTTTGCCAGAAGTGTCTCGGAAATCTCCGGCCCGAAATTCCCAAGATAGACGCAGAGCGCGTTACAGCCGTTTTTCTGAACGTCCTCCAGCGCCTGAACCATATGAATCTCGCTCTCCACAATGCAGACGGGACACTCATAAATGGCCTCGCTCCCGTATTTCTCCGTGTACGCCGACACCAGCGCCTTCCTTCTGTTGACGGATAAGCTTTCCGGGAAACAGTCCCTGCTTACCGCCACGATGCCAATTTTTACCTTGGGCAATAAATTTTCCTGTAGAAAATTACTCATTACAAACCTCCTTGCATCATATAAAATTTACGGCCGCGGTTTCGGTCAATCGCCGATGGGGCCGCACTGTACCTAATTTCATTATAGCGGACTTTCTCCTGTTTTGCAATGAATACTGCTTAACAGATAAAATTTCCGAGCAGCCTCGCCGCATAACGCCAGCCATATGCGATTAACCAGTGCAGTACGGTAAATTCCGGCGTTATGCAGTATATTTTACAGCTTACGCAATCACCTCAAACACCGGTCTGCAGGCAGGATAAATCTCCTTAAACTGTCCGTAGCGCTCTTCGTATTTCTCCGCCAGCGCAGGCTCCGGCTCCACGGTATCCACCACCTTAACCACCTTTGCGGCAATCTCCTCCACGCTTTTATACTCACCGCAGGCAACCGCCGCCAGCATGGCGCCGCCCATGGCGGGTCCTTCCTCGCTCTCGATAATGTCCACTTTCAAATTCAGCACGTTTGCCACGATTCTTTTCCAGAGAGGACTCTTTGCGCCGCCGCCGCAGATTTTCGTGCGCGTCAGCTTAATTCCAAGAGATTTTGCCACCTCCAGAGAGTCCCTAAGGGCAAACGCCACCCCTTCCAGAACCGCCTGCGTCATATCCGCCCGTGTCGTATCCATGGTCATGCCGATAAAAGCGGCTCTGGCATTGGGATTATTATGAGGGGAGCGCTCCCCCATGAGATAGGGCAGGAAATACACATGATTCTCTCCCAGCTTCTCTATCTGCGCCTGCTGGGCCGCATAGTCCTTAGTGCCGATAATCTCGTCCATCCACCATTTATTGCAGCTGGCCGCGCTGAGCATACATCCCATCAAATGATAGCTCCCGTCCGCATGGGCGAAGGAATGCAGCGCGTTATGCCCATCCACCCCGAATTGTTTGGACGAAATAAAAATTGTCCCGCTGGTGCCAAGGGAAATATTGCACTGATTATCCCCCACCGTCCCGGTGCCCACCGCGGCGGCGGCATTGTCCCCCGCGCCCGCGGCGACAATGCAGGAAGCGGGAATCCCCAGCTCCTTCGCAATTTCCTCACGCACCGTCCCCACCGCCTCATAGCTCTCATAGCAGGCGGCAAGCCATGAAGGCTTGACTCCGCAGATATCGCACATCTCCTTGGACCATTTTCGATTCTTCACATCAAACAAGAGCATCCCCGACGCGTCGGACACATCGGTACAATGTACGCCCGTCAATCGATATGCAATATAATCCTTGGGCAGCATAATCTTGGCAATTCTCGCAAAGTTCTCCGGCTCCTTATTCTTCACCCACAGAATCTTGGGCGCGGTAAAGCCCGCAAACGCAATATTGGCCGTATATTCCGACAGCTTCTCCCTGCCGATAACATTGTTTAAATACTCGGTCTCCTCCGTTGTCCTGCCGTCGTTCCACAAAATGGCGGGACGGATTACCTTATCTTCTTCGTCCAAAATCACCAGACCATGCATCTGCCCGCCGAAGCTGATACCGGCCACTTGGCTCTTATCCGCCCCCTCCAAAAGCTCCTTCATGCCCTCAATGGTCTGTTCATACCAATCCTCCGGATTCTGTTCCGACCAGCCCGGATGTGGAAAATACAGGGGATATTCCTTTGACACAATATTCACAATCTTCCCCTCGCTGTCCATCATCAGCAGCTTCACTGCCGAGGTTCCCAGATCAATCCCTACATATAACATATCAAGCCTCCTAATTAAGTTCCGTCTCTGCGTTACAGCGCCCTTATAGGGGAGAAATTTTCATCTGCAAAAAACGCAGCTGAAAATTCCTCCCGGGCGCTTCCACTACGAGACTGTTTTTATTTTTATTCCAGTTCCCACCTGTGGGAACTTGTTCCGGTCTCTGCGTTACAGCGCCTCTCCGTCTCTGCCGGCACTAGCCCCGGAATCTGTCAATGCATGCAAAGAGCTCCTGTATTCTGGGCTTGGCCAGTCCGCATGGAATATAGGAGCTGCAGAACGGCTTCCAGCCCTCCTTTTCCCACTGCCGCCATATGGTCTCAACAGCCTGCCGCACCGTCTTTTTCCCATCCATTGCCTGCTCCAGCCCGAAGCGCAGCAGATATGCCAGCGCCGTCACCTGCTCCGGGTCCAGAAGCTGCTCCAAATACCTTACGTTGACCTCCTCCTTATCCAAGGAAAAGGACTCCAGTCCATAGGATTTCACCTTCATGCGCTCCTGATGTCCGTTCTCGTCGCCCTGCCCGTTCTGCCCCCGGCCGCGACCATGCCAGTCCCGTCCTCCTGACTTTCTTTTCTCATGAAATACAGGAAGCACCCGCTGAAAATCCGGTATGGCAAATCCCGGCGCCTGAATTCTCGGCGCGGTATGCTCCTTGCACAGCTCCTTGACACGCTCCGTAATATCCACCGGATGATAATGATCCATCATCAGAATATCATCCGCAATATAGAAAAACGCCCCCGAACTGCCCGCCACCAGAATGGTAGAAATGCCCGCCTTCTCGTACAGCTCTTTCGCCCGTTCCAAAAAAGGCGTAATCGGCTCCTTATCCCGCCGGATGACCTGCTGCATAAATTCATCCCGCACCATAAAATTCGTAGCGGAAGTATCCTCGTCAATCAGAAACAGCCTTGTCCCCGCTTCCACTCCCTCCATCACCGCAGCCGCCTGAGAGGTGCTGCCGCTGGCGTCCTCCGTGGAAAAGGAGGCGGTGTCCTTCTTGTTTGGCAGATCATTGATAAACAGGGAAATATCCACATTCCTGACAGACCTGCCGTCCTCCGCACGGAGCTTGACCGCCGTATCGTCCGTAATCACAAATTCCCTTCCGTCCCCTTCGATATGGTTATACACCCCCATCTGGATGGCTTCCAGCAATGTGGACTTCCCGTGATATCCTCCGCCCACAATCAGCGTAATGCCCTCCGGCACCGCCATGCCCTTGATTTCTCCCCGATGAGGCAGCTGAAAGGCTCTCTCCATGGATGCCGGAGAAACAAAAGGAACGCTGTCCATAAGGGGCAGATCCGACACCCCGCTCTTCCTTGGAAGAATGGACTGGTTCGCCACAAAAGCCACAAGCTTTTCCTCTTTTAAGATATGGCGCAGGGCCTCCTGATCCTCCGCCAGAAAGATGGTTCTCTCCACCTTTTTCTGATCCAGCCTTCCGTAGAAAAGACTGTTTTCCACACAGCGGGGAAGAAATTCAAACAATATTTTATCCAGCTCCCCCGCGTTGATGGTTCTTCCAAAGGCCGGAAATCCCACATGAAAGCGGACCGCCAGACCATTCTTCGTTATCTGGCAGGCGCTTCTCTCCAGCACGGCCTGTCCGCAGCGGCTGATGGACAAAAGTCCGCTCTTTCCCGACCCCTTCGCCTTAAAATTATACTGCTCAAACTGCTTCGACATCTGCCTGACCAGCAGATCCTGCAATGCGATTCGCGCGCAGTCCTTCTCATAAAATGCCGCCGGAAACCTCGCATCCCCATGGGCAATCTCCACATGGAGGCTCGACGGGGACGCAAAAGGATCCCCCTGCACATGGTCGATCACCAGCACATATCGGTCAAACTTCCACGCGCCAGCCAGCGATTTATAGGCCGGATAACTCTTATGATCCACGGAACGCAGCAGCGTCCTTAATTCACTTTGTGTCTTCATGTCCCTATAACTTCCTCTCCTCAAATGCAGACGCGGATTCCGCGTTCAATATTTTCCCTAAGGTTTCAAACAAATTTTCCACATCAATGGGCTTTGCGATATGCCCGTCCATGCCGCACCTGAGCGCCTCCTGTTTATCTTCCTCAAATGCATTCGCCGTCATCGCAATAATCGGTATCGACGCCAGCTTCCGGTTCCGCAGACATCTGATTTCTTTCGTTGCTTCATACCCGTTCATCACCGGCATCTGAACATCCATAAGTATCAGCTGATAATATCCAGGCTCAGACTCTTTCAGCATATCCACGGCAATCCGCCCGTTTCCCGCGGCCTCCACCTCAAACCCTGCGTCTCCTAAAATTGTCATGGCAATTTCCTGATTCAATTCCACATCCTCCGCCAGCAGAATGCGTCCCGCAGGAACCTTCACCGTCTGCGCATCCGCCGCTTTTTTCTCCTTGTCATCCGACGCTATGATCGAGTGCAGACACTCCCTCAGCTCCGACAAAAACAGCGGTTTGGCGCAGAACGCCGTAACTCCGGCTTCTCTTGCTTCATTCTCAATATCGGACCAATCATACGCCGTGAGAACAATAATCGGCGCCGCTTCTCCAACCTCGCTCCTGATTCTCCGCGCCACCTCAATTCCATTCATATCCGGCAGCAGCCAGTCAATCAGATATACACCATAATTATCCCTTCTTGTTACCGCCTGATGCGTGCGCAGCACCGCCTCCTTTCCCGACAAAGTCCATTCCGCCCTCATTCCCAGCTGTCCCAGCATATAAGACGCACTGTCGCAGGTATTATAATCATCATCCACCACCAATACCCGGCAGTTTTTCAATTCAGGTATCATCTTCGGCTTCTTTTCCTCCGCCCCCAAGCGGAACATAAAGGAAACAATAAACTCCGTGCCCTCACCCTGCTCGCTTTTCACCTCAATGGTACCGTTCATCATGTCCACAATATTCTTCGTAATAGCCATTCCAAGACCCGTGCCCTGAATACCGCTGATGGTAGAATTGCGCTCTCTTTCAAAAGGTTCAAAAATATGCGATACAAACTCCTCGCTCATGCCGATTCCGGTATCTTTGATATGGAATTCATAGTTTGCATTTCCCTCGGGCGCTCCCGGCTTTTCAATGATTCTCATGCTGATGCTGCCCCCGGCCCCCGTATACTTTACGGAATTGCTCAACAAATTTAACAGCACCTGATTCAGCCGCAGCTTGTCGCAATAGATTTCCTCGTCCAGAACATCCACGGTATCGATATGAAGCTCAAGCTGTTTTGCATTCACATCCGCCTGCAGAATATTTCTCAGCCCGTGAAGAATATCCGGCAGACTATTAGGTTTCTCCTCCAAATGTATCTTGCCGCTCTCAATACGGCTCATATCCAAAATATCGTTAATCAGACTCAGCAGATGGTTCCCCGAAGTCATAATCTTTTTAAGATATTCTTCCACCTGCTCTTTATGATCAATGTGGGCAATGGCCAGATTTGTAAACCCGACAATCGCGTTCATGGGCGTCCGGATATCATGGGACATATTGGAAAGAAATACGCTCTTGGCCTTGCTGGCCCGGTTTGCCTGCAGCAGCGCATCCTCCAGCAGACTTTTCTTTTCCATTTCATCACGGGTTTCCTCATCCACGCTGTGAAATCCCAGAACAATTCCGTGATCCCTCTCCCAAGTTCCGATGCGGACCACCTTCATTTGGAAATACTTTATCTCACCGTTCTCCACAATGCGGTAATTCACATAATACAATCCCTTCTCCGCCAGCTCCCTTTTCAGCTTTTCCCGTTCGGAAGCCTGCCGCAGCATTTCCCTGTCATCCTCATGTACAAAATTTTGTATGTACGCCTCCATACTTTCTGCCAGCGATATCTCTCCCTCATACAAGGACGCCGCCTGACCGTTATTATCCTCATTGCGAAGCTGAAAACCCATGCCCGTGTCAAGATCATAAAAACAGACCACATTGTAATCAATTCCCAGAGCCTGAATCAATTCCTTCTGGTGTCTTTCTCTCTTTTTCTCCTGCTGCTTCTGGGCGGTGCAGTCCAAAAGAAATCTCTGATAAAACAGCTCTCCGTTCTCCTTTTGAAGCTTGACATTGCCCATCACATGAAGGACTTCCCCATCCTTGTGCCGCACACGGTATTCCAAGCTGACGCTGTCTCCCTCCTTTTTCAGCTTCTCAATGGATTCCTGAAGCTTAGCCCGTTCTTCCTCCACCACGGACGCAGCAACCATATTAAATCCTTCCGCCATCAATTCTTCCTGAGATTCATAGCCCAGAATTTTAAGCGCCGCCCTGTTTATGCTGAGAATCTGCCTTCCATCCACCGTATGGCAGAGCACGCCGCAGTCCATTGTGGTAAAAATCGTCTCCAAAGTACGATTCTTTTTAATGATTTCCTGTTCATAGCTTCGTTCCTGAGTCACGTCAATCGCCACGCCCACGGTTCCCATAACGCTGCCGTCAATATCATACAGCGGAGATTTATAAGTGGTCAATGTCCTCATTCCCTCGCCCGTCTTAATCGTTTCCTCGGAAACACAGGTGGCTTTCTTTGTCATAACCTCAAGCTCCGATTCCTCACAGGCCGGATCGTCAAATTCCACATCCCAGATATACGCATGCCTTCGCCCCTGAACCTGTTCCTTGGTCTTATTCACCGTCGTGCAGAAGCTGTCGTTTACCTTCTCATGAATCCCTTCTTTATCTTTAAACCATACAAGATTGGGAATGTGATTGATTGTCGCCTCAAAGAACTGGCTGGTCTCCCAGAAGTCCCTGCTCACCTTAACAGCCTGCTGCCACCTCAGAAAACGGAATTTCGTCTCCTCCACCGACATGGGCATAATCCATATATCCTTTGCCTGACACAATTCTCCTGACAAATACGTCAGCTGCTCCCTGCCTGCCAGCAGAATCAGCTCCTTTTCTCCGGCTTGGGATAAAGTCAGCATCTCCAATGTTTCCTTTTCATCC
Organism: uncultured bacterium; assembly: GCA_948467735.1. GTDB lineage: Bacteria > Bacillota > Clostridia > Lachnospirales > Lachnospiraceae > Acetatifactor. The sequence goes on along the minus strand of CAOKFN010000027.1, from coordinate 33,712 downwards.
GCCCCCCGCAGATCGGCAAAAATGACGTCCGCAGAAGCCGCCATTTTCCCGTCCGGCTTGTCACTTTCAGAAAATTCATGGGTAAAATGCGCAAGCGGGGGCATCCTCTTCATGGTTTCAAACACCTCTCCTGATTTCCCCATCAAATAAATATGAAGATGACAATGATACATACCTGTTCCTCCTATTAAACTGCCGCCTGCGGCAGTTTGTTTCGTCTCCGCGCCGTAGTCAAACCATACTATCATTCTATCAAGCGTCTGCCGTTGTGTCAATATCGCGAATACCATATACTTTCATCAAAGTATTTCAAACGGCGGCAGCGCTCTCGCGGAGACTAGCTCGACGACGCGCTTGCGGCGGCAGCCGCGGAAGCCGCCACTGCGGCACAGATAACGGTCTCCTGGGCGATCACCATCGCCACCGCGCTGTTCACGACCGCCGTCTGTAAAGTCTCCTCCCTCACATAATCCTTCTGGGCCAGCATACCCGCATACATCAGCCGCTGTTTTCCCGTAACGCTTCCCCAGAAGCCAAATCCCTTCTGCCCCGAAAGCCAATCGTCAATCTCCATCATCTCGCTGACAATCTCCTTGACGGGAGCCTCCGTCATGGCCAGCACCCCCAGCGTGGGCAGCTCGTAATTCGTCCCGTATTTCCTCCCCGCGCTTTTCAGACTGTCGAACAGCTCCATGGTCTTTTTGCATTTATGCTCCGCACTTTCCTCAAACAGCGCCAGAACATGACTCAAAGACTGCACCGCGTTCCCTGAAAAAAATTCCGGCTTCAGAATGTCATAACACTTTTCCATGTCCGTTATCAACATTTCATCGGACTTTTCCGATAACGCCAGCATGGCGCAGAAAGCGCTGTCCTCCCCCGACGTCAGAATCGGATGCTCCTCTTTCATCCGCTTATAGAGCGCCCGCGTCCTCACCGCAATTTTCTCATATTCCTCCGGTGCCGCCAGCTGTGCGATCACCATGGCTGTCAGCGGAAGATACTCCGAGCGAAAGAAATCCTGCTTCAACCGCTCATAAACGCTGATTCCCCTGTCCAAAACCACCTCCGGATTCCCGCTCGCCGCCAGCATCGCGGCGGTGGGAACGCGCATGGTTCCCCGGAAGTTAGAAAAGACGCCCACCTTCTGCTTTAACAGCTCTTTGCTCCGTTGCAGCGCCCCCTCCTCCGCCAGCTTTCCCTTCATTGTGCAGACACCCGCGCCTGCCAGCCAAATCAGCCCGCTTTCCCAGCCGAACACTTCCTTGAACCTCTCTCGGTTTTGGATCAGCAGTTCACAAGATCTCTTTGTCGTTTCTTTCATTTCAACCCTCTTTTCCACGCGCAGCTATTATGCTGACGAGCGTTTCAATGTCCATAATATTTCTATTTCTTTTGGCAATCTTTTGATTAAGCTCATTATGTGCAGGATAACCCGCAATAGTCCAATAAGTCCCGATACCTCTCCTGATGATCCCAAAGCAGCCATCTCTTAAAAGCGGCGAACGCCGCGCCCTCCCCCACTTCCTTCCGAACGGCTTCCTTGATATCCTCCTTCATATAATCCTCCACCTCATAATATTCACGGACCAGATTTTTGAAATCAGACAAATTCCGTCTCAATGCCCTGCGGATATTCACTGCCTCCATCCTTTTCTGCGGCGTGCCGCCATAATATACCTCCCGCAACAGGCGAACCGTATTATCTATCTCTTCGCTTTCTTCCAATGGGCTAAAGTCATATTTCTCATCCCCTCCGAAATATCCCTCTTTCCGAAAGGCTATCATTTGATCCACATCTACCTGCGTGCAATCTAATATCGGCTCATATCCTGCGTTTTTAATATTATTACAGTGGGCGCAGGCCCAGAATAAATTGTTCCAATCATACATCAAGACCACATTCTTTCGATGAGGCCTTAAGTGTTCGATTTGAAAAGAAGAAATTCCCTCCCTATTCTCGCAGATATAACATTTTCCATGAAACATTTCCGCCAGCGCCGCGTTTACCTCCGGCGTATTATAACTTCCCCCGGAGGCCTTTGCCTTCTCCAATGACAGAACTGCCGCCCTTGCTTTCTCCGTATGATTACGACCGTATCTTATCATGTTCTTTCCTTCTCTGCTCTATTTCCTCAAATGCGTCCTTGGCCTCCTTCGCCAAGTCTCCCGACAGCTGCTTCAATTCCACCAGAAGCTTCGCCCGTTCCACCCGTTCTTCTTCCGCAGGCTCCTCCATGTTTACCAAGGCCTCATATCTTTTCACCTTCCGCAGAAGAAGCTCCGAATAAGCGTCAGCTTCAAAATACCCCTCCACAATTCCCTCCGCCGAATATCCTGACATATTTTCCATGCGGATATGTTTCTCCAAATCATAAATCACACAGTTTTCAATAGAATTCAAAATATAGGGCGAATGGGTGGAGACAATAAACTGGATTCTTGGGAAAAATTCCGTCAAAAACGGCAGTATTTTCCTCTGCAGCTCAATATGCAGATGGGTTTCCAATTCATCGATTAAAACAATCCCCTCCATATCATAAGCGCTTAAAATCCCCTCTTTCAGCCAATTCTGTTCCATGCGCAGAATCAAGTCCGTCAGAATTTGTATCGCCGCGGAATATCCGTCCGACAGCTGATCAAAACCATATGCCTTTCTGCCCTCTTCCATAATCAGAAAATTATAATCTTTATAATCATACACCAGCCGTATGCTTTCATTGTCCAAAAGCACCTTTAAAGCATTCTCAAATCGCACAAACCATTTGTCAAGCATCTCCACCGTTTCCCTGTCGCCTTCGTTTCTGGCGTAAGCCTGCTGGGTTTTCAGATGCACCAGATACTGTAACAGCAGCCCTCCCGGATTGGAATCCACCGAATAGACTTTATCTAGAACTACGTTTGAGACGCCTTTTGCCCTGCCTGCGCCTGCCGTTCCGATTCTTCGGTTCGCCCCATAAAATGCCGTCAGGAACTTACCCTCATCATATAATTTCTGGATTTCTTCTCCTTCATGAAATGTAACGATGCACCCTTCCTGATATATTTCATATTTTTTTATTAATTGAGAGCGTACTTCAATTTCGTTTGAAACAACAGCTTTTTTGTACCCGCCCTCCGCATTTTCCAGCAATTCTTTCATTTTCTTTTTCCATAATGGAAGATTCACCAGATTGATAAACTCTTTTTCCTGCAGCGCAGTTAAATGCTTCTTGATTACCCTTAAAAGTGAAGTCTTGCCGGAACCGTTCTTCCCCGTCAGCAGAAGATGCGTCCGTTTCTCCTGCTTCAGCTCAATCTCAAAATCGGACAAATGCCGCACTTCTCTTATTTGAATTTTCGTAACATAATGTTCCAAAAAGTATCCTCCTATTTATACTTCCCACCAATAAAACCTGCCGCAAGTCCCGAATGTAGACCACCAATAAGATACCGCCGCTCATTTCCCTACTGTAAATTTCGGCGGCCTGCAGTACAAAAATTACCGCTTACGGCAGTCTGGACAGCCTCTTCGCCGCAGCGCTTCCGCCGGGAAACTTTCCTGATTGCTTCCTGCCATTTCATCCTTCACTCGCCATCATCCGCTCACTCCGCAAACTCCACCGCCACATCCCCCCAGAGCGCCTCCGCCTTTTCCCTCATGACCGCTTTCTCCTTCGCGCCCCTATGGGAAAACAGTTGAATGGACAGCTTTTTATTCTTCTTTTTCCACTTGCCCGCTATCTCTCCGTTCAGCAGAACCGCAGGCATCACAATCCCCGCCAGATTAAAAATTCCTCTCAGATGTTCCGGCGCCAAATAAAGGCTCTCCTTCTTCTCATACCCCAGCATCAACTGATCAAATCCCGCCAGAAACAGACATCTTGGAATCCCTTTGTCATATGCCTTCCCATTTTCGCAGTAATAATAAGTTCTGCCCTCACATTCCGCCCTATGCACCGGCAGGGCCGAAAGCCATTTCTTTACCTGCGCCGCCGAAACCCGAAAATAGTACATTGCATCATGAATTGCAGCCGGGCCAAAATTGGCAAAATACCTCCTCGCTATTTCAAGCTCTGCCTCCTCTTCCGGAATCGGCGTAAAATCAGGCGACAGACAATATGCCTTCTTCTCCTGAACCACATAATTCATAAAGCCGCGCTCGCAGAGCTCCCTGATACCGCCGCCCCATGACTCAAACATCGATCCTGCCTCCGCTTCCGTCATCCCCTTTTCAAAACAGAGCGCCTTCAACTCCTCACGGGTACGGGGCTTTTCTTTCAGCGCCTCCAATATTGCCTCCGAGAGCGCCTTCTGCCGCTCCGGGGTCAAAGCCCACCCTTCCCTCTGATTCCAAAACCTGTATCCCTTCCATTCATTCCGCCGATAGTCCTGCCCGTCCCCGCAATGCATAAATAAGGGCAGATCGCTTTCCGCAAAGACATGCACCGTGCCCCGAATAGTCCAGTTCTTCACCAGACCCTCCTTCACCGTGGATTCGTCAAAATCCGTACAGCGAATTTTCAAAGAATGTATTGCATTTACCATAAACTGCGCCTGTATCCCGCATAAATCCCGCACGACAGTCATTTTATCGGCGGGGGTAATCAAATATTGATTTGTGAGCTGACGGATTTTCAGTTCTTCTTTTGTCACAGGTCTCCTCCCTTTCCTGCGCTTAGGCGACGATAAACGCTTTACTAACCCCGCCCTTCGCCTCTTATTCAGAAAACACTCTGCCCAGCTCGATGAAGCATCCGTCCAGCACGTTGACCTTGGCCGCATCCTCCCGCCCATAGTCCTCGCGGAGCCTAAAAAAACCGCCGCCATCCGGAAGAAACACCATCACAGACCTGTTCTCCGGATCCACAATCCAATATTCCCGAACCCCGGCCCGCTGGTAAAGGTTCAGCTTCACAAGCCGGTCATGGCGAAGGGAGGAAGGGGACAAGATTTCTACAATCAAATCCGGCGCTCCCTTGCAGCCATACTTATCCAGCTTACTCCAATCACATACCACAGAGATGTCCGGCTCTACCACAGTGTCAACGTCCTCCGGCCCCTCACCCTTCTGCTCAAACAGCCGGACGCTAAACGGGGCATGGTAAACCTCACATTTTTTTCCCTCAAGAAAATTTGCAAATTGGCGGAACAGCTCGCCGCTAATCTTTTGATGCATTCGGGATGGGGCCGCCGACGGAAACGCTTCCCCCTCAATAATTTCTATGCGTTCCTTCTCATCCCATGTGAGGCAGTCGGCAAATGTGTACCGTGCCTTTTTTGCCAGCAATGCCATAAATCAGCCCTCCTGTCCGCTGTTTTTATGCTGTCGCGCCCAACCGCTTCTGCCCCTGCCCGCTAAAAAACCATTCTCGCCTTCTCATTACTTTCTGCCATTTTCACGCTTCATCCTCCCAATCAATAGTATAACATGAGGGCGGCTTTAATTCAACCACCCCTTGAAACGCGCGCAATTAAAACCTTTGACCTATCAGAATTTTGTTCAGCAGCGGACGGTAAATCCCCTCCCTCTTTCACCGCCTTCCATAATAAATGAAACCATTCCCTCTATCGCCCAAAACCTATCTACAAGATTAACCTAAAAATATAATTGCAGCACCTGCTCAAAAAAGGTCAATGTCCATACATAAGGACAATCCGGTGCGGAACAGCTAAAGCGAATTGTCAAATGTAAATCCCCTTTCACCCGCCTCCGCCGCCAGAAACGTATGATACCTGCCATCCGTATACTCTGTAATCACTTTCTCCCAAAACCTTTGAGCAGGCAGGTTGTTCGTCCACTGGGATATTTCCCACCCGCCGCGAAACATATCAAAAATCCTCATAGCCGCCGCCCGCCCGACTCCTTTGTGTCTATATTTTTTCATGACAAAAAATTCGGCGATATTGTAAGGGTTTGGCAGAATATTATGTTCACAGCAGGAACGCACTAAAACCAATCCCGCAAGTTTTCCGTTACACCTGATAAAGAAAGGGTATCTCCCTTCTTCATTCCAATAATCATCAATATGCTCATATCCAAAATATCCGTATTCGTTGATGTCGTCATTTGAAAACTCCGAGAAATCATACTGATACAATTCCAGCATCTGAACAAACACAGATTTCTGCTCATATAATATGGGCTCCACACTAATATCCATACCAGTCTCCCTAATACAATTATACTGCACACCGATAAAACCTGCCGCGAATCCCGACTGCAGGCCGCCAGCGGAATACCTTTGCTCATTTTCCTACTGCAAATTCCGGCAGCCTGCAGCATATCAAAGCCTCCCCTTCAACGTTCTGCACAAAGGCGCATCCCCCGTCCCACTCGACGGCAAGAGCCGCGTTTCCTGTCAATTAATCTCATATACCGCCTGCTGCCTGCCGCTTTATCCCCTTCCTAGAATATCACAATCCCGCTAAAATTTCTACCACAATGCCTTTCCATTGCTTCCCTGCGCTTCGCCCCCGCTGCGCCTGCATGTTACGCCATCTCTTTTCATTCTCTGCCCCCTCACAAGGCTTGAAAAAATCCCTTTTATCCCGACCGTTGACAAAAACAGCCAGCTCTGCTATTTTTTATAGTACAACACCCTGTTTGAAAATTCAAATTGCGAACGCTGCCATATCGCTTATCAGAACCTGCCTTTCAAGCGGTGATACAGGCAAAAAGCGAAGCGTCTGCGAACAGTCTGTTCCGGCAGGCTGAAATTTATGAGGAGGTATCCTTATGCAGATCGAGATAAAACCCAATGGAATATGGTATCATGGTTCAAATGTGAGATTCAACGTTTTAAAAGAAGGCAGCACCATTACTCAATGGAAAGAGCTGGCAGAAGCCTTCTCACATAAACCCGCTATGCTGGCATATGACGACGACGGAACTATAACCCACAATGGAACGGAAAAAGGATTCTTATTTGTGATTGACGAGCCGATCACAATAGACATTGATATCTATCAGCACCCGAGAACCACCATGGATAAAAATGCGGAGTTTCTTACAAAGCGCCCTTTGAAAGTTAAATTAATAAAAGAACTATAATTCAAAACTCCCTTTTCAGATTGGCGCCGCTCCATGCCGCTTGATAAAACGGTTTGGCAAAATACCTAAAACGGGCAGCCATCAATATAAGGAAGGCTACCCGATAAACCGGAAATTGTCAGTCCAAACTATATCCCTTTTTGATAGGTATACCCCACTCGTTCCATTCCATCTGCGGTAGTACAGGGGCCGATTTCCGTCACTTCATAACCTGCTGATAAATAAAGCCGCCTTGCCGCAATATTATCTTCCGTCGTGTGAATGCCGATTCTCTGAATTCCTTTTTTCCTTGCGATATTCTCGGCAGCAGATAAAATATATCTGCCAACGCCTTGGCGGTGAACCATCGGCTTTACCTGTATCATGCCTATCCACAATTCGCCGTCTTCCATATCGATTCTAAACCAAGCGACAGGCATTTCCCTGTGAACAATATAGTATTGGGAAGATTTGTCCGAGAGCAGTTCTCTCCAATCGTCATTGGTTCTATGATTTCCATGCAGACTTGCAATATTCTCTTGATAGGTTTCTCTTATAAAATCGATATCGTTTTCTGCTGCCATGGAATACGTCAATTCGACCATCACTACTGCCATCCTTTACTTGAAATTCCGGTCTGCTGACGCAAACCGCTCGCTAACGCTTCGCTTTTTCCCCGTACCGCCGCTTGAAAACCAGCGGCTCATCCGCCTTCCCCAAACCCTATCCGCAGATATCCGTCCGCAAACTTCGCCCCGGCTATCTCCCTGCCCGCAAATTCCGCAGGCACGGGAAATCGGCGGCATTCATTGCGCACACCCACAATCAGCTCATTTCCGTCCTGTTCCAGCAAAAGCTCCTCTTTTCCCGCAAAAGGCAGGTAAATTCTAAGGCTTTCCCCCTCCCTGTCGATTTCATATATTTCCTTCTGAAACAGCACCTCGTCCGGATTGCATTCCCCGAAAATATATCCCCCCGCTTCCTCTAACACTTCCAGCGTGCGAAGCTCCTTTGGCAGCAGTTCCACATAAAAACGGGGCACCTCGCTGAAACATTCCCTGATTTCCCGCAGGCCCTCCTCCTGCAGCTTCTCCCATTTATGAAAATATCCCTCCATGGCCTCCGCCGGATAAATATGATTCACAAGTATCGCGTCCACATTATAATGATACAAATACAGACAGGTAAAATTGCGCTTCGCCTCGCTGATAACGATTTTCTCCGGCGTAGTGACCACCCGCAGGCTCACAATCTCAGGATTCAGCATCAATCGCTGCAGCCGCTTCATTTTATCCATCAAATGCTCGATATCGTCGAACACATTATCCTTCGGCATGGGAATCTTCATTGCCTTTTCCACAATCGCCCCCACGGTCTTCACGCCCAGCTTTTCTATGGGCAGCAGTTTCTCTATCAAACCGGACAGCCGCTCCGGGTACTTTAACAAAGACAGCGTCTCTCCTGTGGGCGCGCAGTCCACAATGACAGTGTCATAAACGCCGCTTTCATATACCTCCAGAATTTTGAACATGGAAAACAATTCTTCCAGTCCCGGAAAAATCAACAGCTCCTCCGCCTCGATTCCTCCGCCCCCCTTGGCGGTGAGAAGCTGCTTTAAATATTCCTTTAGGTTTCCCCAGCTTTTCTCGCCCTCATATACGGTATCAATCTCCATGGCGTCCAGATTCTCCGTAATCTTGGTCCGCTCCCTCCCCACCTTTTTGTCAAAAGAATCCCCCAGACTGTGGGCCTGATCCGTGCTCATAATCAACACCTTTTTCCCGCTTCCCGCAATTCTGCAGGCGGTGGCCGCCGCCATGCTGGTCTTGCCCACGCCGCCCTTTCCCGTATAAATAATCACCCTCATTTCCCGGTTCCTCCTATTCCAGTTCCGTCTCTGCATTACAGCGCCCTTACTAGGGAAGAAATTTTCAGCTGCAAAGAACGCATCTGAAAATTCTCTTGTACACTTGTGTACAATGGGTGCTTTCATTCCGAGACTGTTTTTCCAGTTCCCACTCGCGGGATTTTCCAGTTCCCACTTGTGGAAACTTGTTCCGCTCTCTGCATTACAGCGCCCTTGCTAGGGAAGAATTTTTCAGCTGTAAAGAACGCATCTGAAAATTCTCTTGTACACTTGTGTACAATGGGTGCTTCCATTCCGAGACTGTTTTTCCAGTTCCCACCTGTGGGAACTTGTTTCGCTCTCTGCATTACAGCCCCCCGCCTCACTCAATCTCCACTTTTCTGGCCTTGGACGCCTTTTCCTTATCTTCCTGATTTCCCGTCTCTTGGGCAGAGTCCGTTTTATTCCATTCTCTTGCCAGCCCCATCGCCGCCTCCGCCAGCATCATTTTTACTTCTCTTTCGATTACCTCCAGATGCCGTCCCGTCTCCTCGGGCAGCAGCGCCAGAACGGCTTTTTTCTGGTATTCCGCCGCTGTTTTTATCCTATGAAGCATTTCCCTGTTCATCCGCTTCCTCTCCCTTCTCAAAACAAATACGCAGTTTCCCGTCCTCAAATTTTGCCCCCGTGACCGTATAGCTGCGAAGCACATTGGGAAGGGGGATATTGCGCTTAAAATTATCCGCCTTAATCACAATGTCCGACGCCGCCTGATACAAATCAATCTTCTCCTTCTCCCCGCAGGGCAGGAACACCTCCAGCTCATAGCCTTTCTTTGTCTGAAGGAACTTCTCCCTTTCCGTAATGTGCCTCCCGGCGAAAACGTCTTTTCCGTCCAGCACATCCTCCACAATCCTCCTCACAGCCGCCTCCCCTTTCAGCTCTTGGTCATACCACGGAATCTCATAAATCGGCAGCGCCCCAAAGCACTCCTTCAGCATCCCGATATATTCCCTCTGCAGCACAAGCCACTGGCTGAAAAAGCGGTTGTCAATCTCCTGCGGCAGAATCCGGTTGATATAGATTCCATCCACATTAAAATTATAAAGATTCAGATACATATAATTGCGTTTCGTTTCCTCCACCACCATCTTCTCCGGCACAGCCACAATCCTGACGCTGGTAATCTCCCTGTCTTTCAACAGCTCCTGCAGCTCCGCCAGCTTCAAATACATCCTCTCAATATCGTTCATGGCATGCTTATTGGGCATCTCCACCTGAAATGCCGCCTTGGAAATAGGGGCCAGAATCCTTGCCCCCACCTTCCCGATGGGAAAAAGCTTTTCCATGTACCAAGAAAGCAGTTCCGGGAACTTCAACAGAGACAGTGTCTCTCCTGTGGGCGCGCAGTCCACTATGATCCGTTCATAATTCTCCTTCTGATAGATATCCGCAATTTTCAGCAGGGAAAACAGCTCTTCCATCCCCGGAATCATTCCCATGCTCTGAAAATCCGCCTCCCCCAAGCCTGAAAACAAATTTTCAAGATAAGCCATGACCGCCGGAAAATCATGCTTCATCACATACTCTGGATCAATTTCATATAGATCCAAATGGGGAAGCACATGTTTCTCCACCGTCCTGCCCATTTTTTTCTCAAAAATATCTCCAAGATTATGAGCCATGTCCGTGCTCACCAGCAGAGTCTCCTTCCCCTCCTCCGCGCTTTTTATGGCGTGAGCCGCCGCGACGCTGCTCTTTCCCACGCCTCCTTTTCCCGTAAAAATATAAATCCGCTTCATCCTGACCTCCATACAATCCCCCGGCTGTTCCAACAGCAAGTTTGTTTTCAATGCGCTTTCATCAGCTGATACACCTGCTCCTCACATCAACCCCTGACGCCCATAACATGCCCCGCTTTACAAAATACATTCCGCCGCACAAAACATAATTTCTTCCTATGAAGCATCCATCTTCTGCCATATCCGCCACATTTGCCCTATCAGCCATATTCCCCATCTCAGCCTCATCTGCCCCATGAATCATATTCCCCAGATCAGCCGCATCTGCCCCATGAATCATATTTCCCCAGATCAGCCGCATCTGCCCTATCAGCCATATTCCCCCTTATCAGCCGCATCTGCCCTATCAGCTATATTCCCTCATATCAGCCGCATCTGCCCCATGAGTCATATTCCCACCATATCAGCAGCTGCTCCAAGGACATTTTCCGCAAAGGAGAATCTCAGCATTCCTCATGCTGCATGCAGCTATCAGTATGCCTAACTTACCCTTCCATTCATTAATTCGCATAAAGAATTATTCTCACAGCGAAGTATTCTGTCAAATAACAGGCAGTCCGAAAACTGCCATTTCTTCTCTTGGGTTATGGCGGAAACGTTTCCCGCCTTCTATTATCACCAAATACCCAAAACCTTCCCAACCAATCAGCAGACCCGTTTCTCCGCGCCTATTCAATCATAATCTTCCGAACCTTCCTCGGCGCTTCCTTCTTTTTATGCTCCTGCCTCATCACCTGCACCACCTTTGACAGCATCCTGTAAAAAAGCTCCATCTCCTCTTTCGTAAAAGAACCTGCCACCTTCATGCCATAATAAAAGATTTCGCTGATCAGCGCCTCGAACTGAATCCTCCCTTTTTCGCTGAATCCGATATTTACAACCCTTTTATCCTCCGCGGAACGCGTCCTCACCACCAGTCCGTTCTTCTCCATCCGGCTGATGACACCCGTCGCCGTATTCAAAGGCACATGAATATAATCCGCAATCTCCGTCATATTCGCTTCATTTTTTCGATAAAGCAGCCAGAAAACCAGCACTTCATTCTTGGTACAGCTGAGAAATATATTCTCCCATATATCCGACGACAGCAATTCTTTTATTTCTTCCACATAATCCGTAATTAACCGGGCAATATCCTCTGTGATTCCCTGTTCCTTAAAATTCATGTCTTCCGCTCCATATCTCCATGTCCGAATATTTCTTCTGTGGAAGTAATTTAATACTATCACCGAAGTATCTTCCTGTCAACCTTTTTTCTTTGAGTTTCCCCATTTTTTGAAGTCTCATGTCTCATAATCCGCTATTTTATACTACATAACGCCAGAATTTACCGTACTACAGCCGGTTAAACGTATATGACTGGCGTTATGTAGTCAGGTACCTCGGAAATTTTAACTGTTAAGCAGTATAAAGTATTCAAACAGGCTTACCCGTTGTGATTTGACTTTTGGCGGCAGGAAACCGCCGATTCCCAAACGGCTCATGAACAGCACCCTCAGATCCAGCTTTCTGCCGGCTGGTTTGGCAGCATGCAGAGCAGCTCCGCATCCTATGTGATATTTTTTGAAAGCGGCTTCCGTCAGCATCCAAACAGCTTAAGTATTGAAAGTGAATTGCTTAGCTGTTCTTCCGAAATTCCATTATTTAATAATGCGGTTTTGCATTTTTCGTAAATAATTTTATTATCCATAGCAAGCTGAAGTAATTTTTCATCGTCAATGATAGAAATAGCTTCTTCCTCCAGCGCAAGCCCCGGAAGCAGCTTTGTCCCGACCGCATAATGGCAGGGCGTAAAGCCGTAATATGCGGCAATTTCCTTCCCATCCAGTTTATTTTCAACTAGTCCGTATTTATAATCCGTGTGAGAATCAAGGTCAATAAACTGAAAGCCGTCGGTATCGTCGTAGAAAAAATTGCTTTTCCCATTGAAATCTATCAAAATATCGTTGTTTATTAAAACGATAATATCCCTTATGAATTTGTCAAAGTGACTCTGCGGTACTTTGGATATGAAATTCGTTCTGGAAATAACATATTTTTTTGCATCAGTATCGCTTGAAAGATATGCAAAACGAGGTTTAGAAACATAATATTCTTTCATAATGGAATCGTCATAAAGCTCCTCACCTTTTGCCCGTGATTGAATGATATAGCCATTTCCGTTTTCGCTGTTTGGCTCAACACAATACCCAAGGATAGGAACAACCCCAGCGCCTTGTTCTTTTAATCCCATTAGAGTTTTAATTAATTCGTCAAAATAGGCAAGGTCATCATCGCGCATAGCATTCCTAAGTTTGATTTTAGACGCCGTTAATACCGCATATTCGCCAATGAAGTATGCTTGCTTATCAACGCCGCGTTTTGCGGCTTTCATTTCTTTTATTTGAGATAACAGCCCCCTTGCTATTTCGGGCTCGATATAAAAATATTTTTCTTCCATTTCAAAATTACGCCCTTCTATCAATGACACACTATGCCATGCTGTATATTTTTCCATTAGTGCTCTTATCACGCCAAAGCTGCCCATTCAACATTTTTAGGTATCTTATCGTATCGGAAGCACAAGGAGCAGCGTCCCGTTTCTTACGGAAATCCTGCTCTCCTTCCCGATAAATTCATTGCTGACGCCCAGCGGATACGTATTGGTCAAAACAGCATTGTCCAATTCATATTTCAACCCCTTTAAATACACCCCTTCCGCTCTCTCTGAATGCGCAAATACCGACACATAACCCGACGTCTCTTTGGGAAAGGTCACTGCCCGGTTCTTAATAGCGGTCATCATATAATCCCTTCCCATAAGAAATCCCTGATTTCCTCCCTGTGCCAAATCCGCCAACAGCTGTATATTGGCGATGGTGTGTTCTATCCGTCCGCCTGTCCCGCAGTAAATATGGAAAACTCCGTATCCTGCGCGAATGCCCTCCCGGACGGCCGCCAGCATATCGGTATCGTCTTTTTCCGTATTCAGCCGTATCACATTGGGATGCCGCGGCACGGCCTGCAGGGAATCAAAATCGCCAATCACCATGTCGGCGGCAATTCCGCCCTCCTCCAGCGCTTGAAACCCCCCGTCCACAGCAATGACATAATCCCCCGCTTCCGAAGCAAAATGTAAACCATAATTCTCGCCCGCTCCCACCACATAACAAATCCCCGTCTTCATATGCTCCTCCGTGCCGCTGCGACCTGAAATGCTTCTCTTATCCCCTTGCGCCGCCACGGCCTGAAATGCTTCTCTGTATCCCCTGCGCCGCCATGGCCTGAAATACTTCTTATCCCCTTACGCCGCCATGGCCTGAAATGCTTCTCTGTATCCCCTTACGCCGCCATGCCTCTTTCATCCCCTATATGTTTTCATCCTTTGAACCGCCGCCCCGCCTTCCAAGCCCGTCGGCCTACTCTTCTTCCCATCCGTTTTCCTGCCGCCCGAATTCCCTGCCCCATGTGGCATAGAGAAACGCCATGATGTCAGGCGCTATATTGCAGACGGTATCCAGCCCGCATACAGTTGAATTACCCGGGTCATTTACATATTCATCGGACTCGTCTCCCACAAAAAAACGCCACCCGCTGTCCGGAACATCCTTCATCGGCTCCTCACGATACATATAGCCGATGCGCTCTTCCTCAATCGCCCTTTTCGTAATAACGCAGCCCAGATTTTCTCTCACAAGGGGAGCCCACTCCCTCTCCTTGGGAACATACCATTTATTTCGGTTCCATGCCCCGTCCTCTCCAAGCAGATGCCCGATTATATTCCGGTTAATCTCCAAAAACGTACTCACATCCGACTCGCTTTTTCCCATATCATACAGCGCGCCGCTAAGACAGCTCACCGCATATTCCCCATAAGAATGGTAGAAAACCTGTGCCTGACGCACCCATGGATCCGTTATCTCCCAAAATTCTTCCTCCGAAATAATGCCGCAGGCCGCCGCGTTTCTGCACAGACCGATTCTTTCATTGATATCCCATGCATAAAAACCCTTTTCCTTTACAATCGGATAAAAATGTTCGGCAGTCTCCTTGCAGTGCATAAAACCTGCCAGTCCGTTAGGATTCAATCTCTCGATCTCAAACATGGGCGCATTCTTCCAAAATGTCATAAACTGCTCATACTCATTCCCGCCCGAGAACATCATATAACACTGCTTTTCAAGACTCTCCCTGTCCCCTACGCCATACAGCCGCTCCAAATGCCCCCGCGCCTGCCTGACGTCCTCCTCATTATCGCAATGATACAGCCGCTCATATCCCATATGTTCATGAATTCCCGGCACCTTCCGGCATGCCGAAATTCCCCCGAGCAGCAGCGTAAACTCCTCCCTGCTTACCTCTTTGGCATTTTCATTCACCGGAAGACTTTCATACTGCGCCTTAAGCTTTTCCACTTCTTTCGCTATCTGTTCCATAACATACCTCTTCTTTCAAATTATTCTGATTATGCTGACGGCCGATTTCCCGCGTTCTGCCGCACCCATTTCTTATATCCAATCATGGTATGGATGGCCATCCGGCCGCTGACTTCCTTGAATATGGACTTATTATAGCATATTTTCGTTCGTTTTAGAGCATTGCACTTAAAGAGGGGTGTTTACACACCCTCTTGCTCACATGGAATCAAAAGTCGAAACAATATCCTTATGTTTCGATATGATACCATACCAAAAGCTGTCAATAAAATATTATTTTATTTCTTTTTCCCGCCTCTTTTTAAAAATACAAGCACTGCCCCCAATACGATAAACGCCGTTATGACAACTGCTGCCACAAGACGGGCTCCGCTGAATAGAGAACCTGTTTTGGCGGCTTGGGCGTCGGCATTTGCAGGCTCACCGTCATTCCCCCTGTCCGTCTCCGATCCAAGCGCGGAGCCTTCCCCCGAAACCGGCGAGGAGCCTCCCTCCGCGCCCGAAACAGGTGAAGAATCTGTTCCCGAATTTGACGAAACGCCTGCCGTCGGCGCAGGCGAAGATTCCGCACCCGGCGCAGTGGAAGAATCTGTCCCCGGATTTGACGAAACGCCCGCCGTCGGCGCAGGTGAGGATTCCGCACCCGGCGCAGACGAAGAACCTGCCGCCGGACTGGACGAAGGGCTCGCCTCCGGACCGGGCGAAGGCGCTTCCCCTTCCACTGCGACAGCGGAAGTCACCGTCTGCGCTGCGCCGGTGTAACCGCTTACCGTCTCAGGTAGCACCTCCGCTCTGATATAGGAGCCCCGATCCTGCTCCGTAACGGTATAGCAGCGGTCAAACTGCGCCGCCCCCGCCTTAACCAGTTTTTCAGCGCCGTCCGCACTCACCCTGTACCACCTGATAACGGATACGTTATTGTATTCTCCTCCGCCCAATGAAAACTCAGCCGTGAGCACATCCCCCGCCTCGATCTTTTCTTCCTTCGGCCCTTTGATGCGCAGCGCTTCGGCAAAGGACACATTGTCGGTATCCGCCTGATAATAAAAAGGCGTCCATCCGTTAAAGACCTTTGAAATATCGGGAATGGGATTTTCTTCCTTCACACCTGTAATGCGGCCGCTTACATCAACCGCCTCGCCGTTGGCCGCAGTGGTATGATACTCGGCATAATTTGCATTCTGAGGCTGATTGCCGCTCATGCTGTTCCAGCCTCTGGGCCGGATAATGCCCGCATATTCCAGTTTCGTGTTGAGAAAAGTCACTGTGGCGGAGGCCCTCCAAGGTCTGCCAAGATCGCCTGCACCCACCTTCATATCCTCATTCCCTGTAATAAAGCAGTTTCTGAAAACATATCCATAGGTGCTGCCGTCCGCTGCCGCCGTAATATATCCGCCGTTTTCCTTATCGCTGTAGCCGAAGAAATTCAGTTCACAGCCGTCGTACACGAAATCCCCGCCCCCAAAGATATAATCGGTGTTCCCCTCGATATAACAGTTCTTAAAATATCCCTTGATATTCTTTCCGGTATAAAGGGTATCCTGACTGCCAAGCATCCTGCAGTCATAAAATTCGCACCTATTGCCTTCCACCGCAAGCGCCGCCGCGCGTTCCGTTCCCGCCTTGCTGGTCACATCCGCCGCCTTTGCCGTCCTGTCATAATCCTTTTTGTCGCTGCCCCCGGGCCTCACTCCGTCGGCAATCTCCTCCTCCGTCACATACTTGTTGAAGGAAGCCTCAAAAGTAATATGTTCCGCACGGAAATTGGAGGCTCCCGACTTGACATACACAGCGACGCCCCATTTCTTGGCCGTATTCCTTTCAAACTTATCAAAGGCGGCCGCCTCCGAATAATATCCGTCCGAGCCGATGCTGTAATACTCATATCCGATGCCGTAATACCATGTCAGTTTTACCTCTTTCTCAGGCTCGTCATTGGTAAATGTCACATTGGGCGTATTGATCATAATCTGCTCTCTGTACACGCCGGGGGCAATATGGACGGTAATTCTATCCTCCCCATTAGAAAGCCGCATTGCCTCGCATGCCTTCACCGCCTCACGGACGGTACCATAGTTGTTATCCCTGCCGGAATACCCCACATAGATATCCTGTACAAACGGAATCGCAGCCGCCTTCGCCCCGGAAATAAACAGCAGATCCCTGTCTACTGCACTGCCATCCACCGCCACATGGGAAGCGGTACTGTACCCGCCCACGCTGACCGCCGCTTCCGCTTCATAAGTCCCGTCTCTAAGAACAATACTGTAGCTTCCGCCATCCACCGCCGCGGCATACTTACTGCCGTCCTCCATGTTGACAAACTCTAAGGAAGTCACCTGCGCGTCTCCCTCCAGTCCCAGAAAGCTTCCCGACACCCTGCTGCCAGCCTTCTTCACCGCCTTCACCTCCCTTTCCTCAGCCGCCGTAAGGCGCACTTCCGTATTTCCGGCAATCTCATAATCCTTCATGCCCTCCAATGTAATCGTATATGATACGCCGCTCTCCACATAGGTCTCAAAGCTCCCGTCCGCCGCCAGCTTTAGGGGAATATTCTCTATCTTAGAGTCCGCCGCCGCAAGAACGACCTTCACCCCGGTCATATCCACATCCTCGTCAAATCCGACAAACGTCCCCCTAAACCTCTGTACATCCTTCTTCTCCACCGACATTTTCACATCGAGCGCGCCTTCCGCCGCGGCATCCGGCACGCACACCGTCCTGCTTTCATTCGTCAGTCCATATCCCGCCGCATCCGTGAGAACGGCCCTGTACTCATGGCCGGGCGTCAGAGAAGCGGTAAATGTGCCTTCCTTTGTCATATCCGCAATGATTTCCTCCTCCGTGGCGTTGTCTATGAATTTCAGGCCATATCCGGTAATTTTCGCGGAAGCCAAGTCAATCGTACACACGGCCTTTACGCCGGGCACCACCATAATTCTATGCCAGAAAGGCCTCGCATTGGTATTACTGTTTATGTAAATCTTATAGGCGCCGTCGTGCTTTGCAGTAAATTCATATTTCCTTCCCTCCTGCGCTTCGATATCCGCCGTATCGTCCTGTTTGGCGTCGCTGCCCTGATAGCGGAAATGCACAATACTGCTTTCCTTGGAATGGGAGCCCATATAAACCACCACCTTATCCCCAGCCTCCACATTGTCTATGAGGACATAGCGCCTGCCCGCCCCGCCCGTATCGTTGCAGTACCAGAGGCCGTCCGCGGTATAGCCGTCTTCATAAGCCATCTTACTGTAAGGCTCTAATTCGCTTTCCGTCATTTTACCGTAAATTCTGTCGCCGTTTTCATATCTCATGGTCAAATCACCGATGGTTACGGTTTTATCCACGTTCGTTTTGTATTCCAGCTCAATGGCGGCGCTTCCGCTGGCGGAATGAGAGCCAATCAGACCGCTCTCCTTCCAAAACCCGGAATAAATATTGTTGTTGTAGATTTCGGTATTTTCCTCCTGCACTTCGGCAAAGTCCCATACTTCAATCTTCCTGCTCCCCTCCTTGACAACGGAAACAAGGCCCACGCCGCTTTCCCCGGCGTCCCCGTCTCCTTTTTCGGCCAGACAGTCAAAGGACAGACCGCCCGCCGCCAAAAGCGCGGCCGCCGCAAATGCCGCCGCCCGTTTGACCCTTGTGATAAGACGCCGTTTTTTCACTGTGCGCATGATTATTCTCCTCTCCCCAAATCAACATGCTTCCTCGAAAACTCATAATACCTGCTTCCCTCATCCGTTTTCACTGCGCCGCTATGGATTTAAAATACCATGGCATGAAGACATTATACTATGGTATGAAAACATTATACTATGGTATGAAAACATTATACTATGGTATGAAAACATTATACCACGATAAAACATCCGTCACAACCAAATTATCAAAAGCCAGATCATAAAAATATCGCACATATGTCCCCAAAGTATATCATGCCAAATATCCCCTGCGCCGCTTGTACCAAAAGCTTTTCCCAATGCCGCGCCGACAGCGCTTAAAAATCAAAGCTTCGGGAAAAATAATCATTAATTACAAAAAACTGCTGAAATCGAACGGATATTCTGTTATAATACCCATATATCCCTTTACACCAAAACAAACAGCAGTTTATTTCTTTTTCCCGGAGGGAGGCTCTCGTATGAATGATAACCACGCTTATATCGCCATCGACTTGAAATCCTTTTATGCGTCCGTAGAGTGCATGGAAAGACAGTTAAATCCCCTTACCACCCATCTTGTGGTTGCGGACGCTTCCCGAACAGAAAAAACCATCTGCCTTGCGGTATCGCCTTCCCTGAAAGCTTACGGCATCCCCGGAAGGGCAAGACTATTTGAAGTAGTCCAGCGGGTAAAAGAAATCAATATCGGCCGGAGGCTCAATGCTCCCGGCAGACAATTTTCCGGCTCTTCCTATTCCGCGCCGGAGCTGGCCGCCCATCCCGAGCTGGAGCTCTCCTATATTATCGCCACTCCCAGAATGGCCTTTTATCTGGAATACAGCACCATCATCTACAATATTTACCTAAAATACATCGCTCCGGAAGACATGCATGTCTACTCCATTGACGAAGTATTTATGGATGTGACCCATTATCTCAACACATACAAGATGACCCCAAAGGAGCTGGCCTCAAAAATCATCCGGGACGTCCTCGACAGCACCGGAATTACGGCGGCGGCCGGAATCGGAACAAATCTGTATCTTTGTAAAATTGCAATGGATATTGTCGCCAAGCATGTGGAGCCGGATGAACATGGCGTCCGGATTGCCCAGCTGGACGAGATGAGTTACCGGAAGCTTCTGTGGAACCACCGCCCCCTCACGGACTTCTGGAGAATCGGACATGGATACCAAAAAAAACTGGAGGCTGCCGGGCTCTTTACCATGGGCGACATTGCCCGCTGCTCTTTGGGCGGGGACAGGGACTATCACAACGAAGAACTTCTATATGAGATGTTCGGCGTCAACGCGGAGCTGTTAATCGACCACGCATGGGGATGGGAGCCCACAACCATGGATCTGATCAAAGCCTACAGACCGGAGACAAGCAGCATCAGCTCCGGTCAGGTACTGCAATGTCCTTATGATGCGGAACAGGGAAAATTAATCGTAAGAGAAATGACGGACCTGCTCGTCCTTGATTTAGTGGAGAAGAAGCTGGTAACGGATCAGATGGTTCTCACCGTCGGTTATGACGTTGACAACCTCGCCAGCCCCGAAATTAAAAACAGCTGGAAGGGAGAAATCACAACGGACCGTTACGGCCGGAAGGTTCCCAAACATGCCCATGGAACCGCCAATTTGAACCGCCCGACTTCATCCACGCAGATCATCATGGACGCCGTCATGGAGCTATATGACCGAATCATCCATCCCAAGCTCCTCATCCGCCGTGTAAACATAACGGCGAATCATCTGACGGAGGAAACACAAATAAAGGAAACGCAGCAGTTTGAACAGCTGGATCTCTTTACGGATTACGCCGCTTTGGAAAAGGAACGGAAGGAAGAGGAGGAGAGGCTTTCCAAAGAAAGGAAGCTGCAGGAAGCCATGCTGTCCGTCAAGAAGAAATACGGTAAAAACGCGATTTTAAAAGGGACAAATCTGCAGAAAGGCTCCACTGCCATGGAGCGCAGCCGTCAGATTGGAGGACATAAGGCATGAAACACACCGAGGCACACAACTATGATGAGAAATACAAATACGACGATATCATCCGCCTCCCGCACCATGTATCGAAAAAGCATCCACAAATGTCACCCTTAAACCGTGCGGCACAGTTTTCTCCCTTTGCCGCCCTCACAGGGCATGAGGACGCCCTTCATGAAACGGCGCGCCTGACAGATTCTTTTGCGGAGCTGGACGAAAACCGGATAGAACAGCTGAACGAACAGCTTCGGCTGATCCGAGAAAATCTGGAACAGAAACCCGAATGCGAAATCACATATTTTCAGCCGGACGGGAAAAAGAGCGGCGGAAGCTATGTTACGATTCGCGGCAGAATCAAAAAAATTGACCCATACGAGCGCCTGATTATTTTCACGGACGGAACAATTCTCCCCATGGACTATCTTTTTTCCATCAAAGGAGAATTGTTCCGGAACATGGAACTGTCAGACATGCAGCCGTGAAAGATACCACTCATGGGCAAAATAATTATACCAGAGCTGGAACGTCTTCCTGCTTCCATAGAGCGTGGCCGCACATGAAAAGTTCACTCCCACTTTATTTCTGTCATGATCTTCAGACAGCACTTTATCTATGGTAACTGTGATAAGCTCTCCCGTCCTGTCCTTAAACCGAAATCTCATCGGTGTAATTTTACCATTTGTATCAGTGCAGGAAATCATCTGCACCGGAATATTGACGCACAGTATGCTTTCCAAGTCTTAACACCCCTCTCCTGCTTTCATACATTTTTATGATAGCATATCAAACATTTGTTTGTAAATGGGTAATGTTTGGAAAATACATGATAATAACAAGCTTTTAGAACCTCGGACTAATATCCGTTGTCATACTGTTGAAACATTCACAGTGTATCATAGAATAAGTTTGTGCAGAAAGGGGAAAAAATATGGCGGCTATTTTAATTGTGGAAGATGATACGATAACAAATGATTTGATTTGCGAGTATTTACATGACGCGGGCCATTCCGTCTATCAAGCTTATGATGGGAGAGATGCGTTGGAGCTGTTTGCGAAAAAATCAATAGAGCTTGTTATATTGGATATTATGCTTCCACATATCAGTGGAATACAAGTGCTGAACGAAATTCGTAAAGCGAGCATGGTTCCGGTTTTAATGTTGACAGCCCTGAATGATGAAAGGACACAAATTAATAGCTTTGACTCCATGGCGGACGATTATATCACAAAGCCCTTTTCCATGGTTTTATTGGGGAAGCGGGTTTTGGCCTTGCTGCGTCGTTCAGGACAAATTGTGGAAAAGGACGTATGGGAATTTAAAGATATCAAAGTAGATTTTAACGGCTATCTAGCCGAAAGGGGCGGGGAACCGGTGGAGCTGGCGCCAAAGGAAATACAATTATTACGACTGCTGATTAAAAATGCCGGGCGGGTTATGACACGAGAAAATCTAATCGATGGCGTCTGGGGCGTTGACGCCCCTCTCTTTGACCGGACAATAGATACTTATATCCGAAGAATACGGCAGAAGCTGAACCTTGACTGCATTACGACAGTAAAAGGCGTCGGGTATCGTTTTGAGGCGCCGCAATGAAAAAAATGAAATTGTTTCCCAAAACCTTTTTATATGTATTTTTTCTTATGGCTGTCATTGCGTTGATAAGCCATGCCCTTTTCTTCTTTTTAATGCCCCTTGTTTACACCGCCCAAAAGGAGGAGGCCTTCAAGGATGCGAAAACGCAGTTAATTGAGGAACTACAGACCGTTTTAAATGATTCCGCTGATAACATGGAAGAAGTGCATTCCTTGGAAGAAGTGCATTCCATGGAAGAGGTGCATTCCTTGGAAGAAGTGCATTCAATGGAAGAAACACGTTCCATAGAAAGTATTGTAAGAAAGCATGCACTGCAAAACCAAATGGGCATCCTTGTATATTATGCAGGTCATACCTATAATTTCATGGTAAACGAAAATTCTTCAGACAGCGATGACAGCGCCGCGCAAAAAGAATTTGAATCCAACTGGAACGTGCAGGTTGGAGAGAAAACAGAATTGAATTATTTTCAGCAGGATTTTTACAAGAAAACGGATTCACAGCTGTATTCCGGCAGCCACTTCCAAACAAAGGACGGACAGCCCTGTTATCTTGTAATGTTTCTGACTCTGCAGCCGGTTAATGAAGCCAAAAACGCCGTCGTTATATTTCTGCCGTTTACGCTGATATTGTCTCTGGCGTTATCAGCCATTTTTGCTCTGCTGTATTCTAAAAAAATCACCAAGCCGCTTTCAGATATTTCCAAAGCGGTAGAGCGGATGGAGAAGCTGGACAGATCAGCCTTGTGCAGCACGGATACGCAGGATGAAATAGGAGCACTTTCAGAAAATATTAATAAACTTTATCAAAGCCTGCTGGCCGCCATAGATGATTTGCAAAAAGAAAACATACGGGTAAGCGAAGCGGAAGCAGCAAAAATAGATTTTTTACGCGCAGCTTCCCATGAATTAAAAACTCCGGTAACAGCATTATGCGGAATGCTTGATAATATGATTATGGGAATAGGTCGTTACAAGGATTGGGAAACTTATCTGCCAATCTGCCATGATATGGCGGGTAAGTTTAGTAAAATGATACAAGAAATATTGGATGCGTCTAAATTAAACTTTGCTTTTGAGAGCGAGCCGCTTAAGGAAGTAATGCTGCATACCTTTGTGGAAAGACTGCTGGCTCCTTATCTGCTGATTGCAAAATCAAAGGGGGTTATCATAGATACTGACTTTTCAGCTGGTTTTTCAGCAAAGCTTCCCAAATCCGCAATGGAAAAAGTCCTGTCAAATATTATTTCCAATGCGGTAAAGTATACAAAGCCTCAATGTACAGTGAGAATTTATTTTGGTGATAAAAGCATTGTGGTTGAAAATGAATGTGCCCCCATTCCGCCCAACGACCTATCCCATATTTTTGAGCCATTTTACCGGCCGGATTTTTCAAGAAGCAGAAATAGCATGGGAGAGAATCCCGAAGGCGGAAATGGTTTGGGATTATACATTACTGCAAAAATTTTAAATGTCCTTGAGTATCGATTTGATTTCAAGCCATTTCTGCATCCGGATGACGACATAAAAAGCGGCATGCGTTTTACCATTTTCTTCTAACAATACAAGTTTTATCCCTGCGTTCTCGGCAGGGATTTTTTTTGCGCAGAAACCGCTTTGATACCCCTATAAAAATAAACCTATTGATGAAACATGAATGAAACATACACTCCATATTGATGAAACATACAAATGATATCTTATTATTGTTGTGTGAATCAAATATCCCCAAGCAGACTAAAGGAATATCAAGCTTGACACGCAGCGAAGCTGTCCTTGGGACATCTTAACCCGCTCAGCTCACTGCCCGCGGGAATAAACTAGAAGAGGATTCCATGGATAAAGAAAGCAGGTGATTAAATATGCAGCTATGGAAACGGGCGTATTTATATGTCCGCCGTAAGAAACGAAAATCTCTACTCTTATGTATTACCATTTTTTTGCTGTCCTCCTTTAGCGTCATTGGATTGCTGCTGCGCAGTATAACGGATCTGGCTGTAACGCAGACCAGAGAAAGCCTAAGCGGATCCTTCCGCATTGCTCCGGATATGCAGAACAGAGAAAACATAACGATAAGCGAAGCAGATGGGCAGACCAATATTAGTTATATAGGCGAGCCGCTGAATGAGAAAATTGTAGAGACAATACAAAGGACGCAAAAAATTAATTCATATAATGCCGTTATCAAAGCAGACGCATTGCTCCAAGGAGATATCCGCCTTATTGACTATAACGGCAAATATCAAGACGACCCTGCTGCAGCCCGTTTAATATCCGTAGAAGCCGATACAAGAAGCATGTATTCCACGGACTTTCAAAAAGAACGTTTAAGGCTGATTGAAGGCGGACAAATTACAATAGACGATAAATATGCGGCAGTAGTCAGCAGAAATTTAGCGGCACAAAACGGCTGGAAGCTTGGAGACAAAATACAACTCTCCCCCCGCCTAGACGGCAAAGGGCAGGAAATCTGCTTGACAATCAAAGGACTATTTGAAGTAGAAGCAAAACAGCAGAATATGGACGCCGCTCCCGTCCACTTACTGGAAAACCGTATATTTATTGATATAACGAGCGCCTGCTATTTGACGGCTGCCGCAGGTGCGGATTATATAGATTTTTTTGTAGATGACCCCGCGCAGGTAATAACGATAATAGAAGAAATTCAAAAAACTGCCACGATAAACTGGAAGTGTTTTGTAATTACAGCAGACACGAAGGAATATGAAAAAATATCAAGTCCTTTGGTAAACCTGACGGTTCTGTTAAATACTCTGCTGAGAATCATAGGCGTGATGAGCATGGGGGTGTTATCACTCATACAGCTCCTTTTTCATAAAGCCCGTGAGCATGAGATTGGAATCATGCTGTCAATAGGGATTTCAAAAGTTGAAATTGTTTTGCAGCACTTTATTGAAATGCTATTCATTGCTTTAGTATCCTTTATACTATCGCTGGCCTTCGATTTTTCTGCATGGAATTGTATCAGCGCAGCTGTCTGTAAGCTGGCAGCAATAAACATCCATATGAAAAGCGACATTGTCTTGGCTGTTAAAACAATTATTACAACCTTTGGATGCGGAATGACGATACTGTTTTTGTCGGTGCTTCTATCCAATTTATGGCTGATGCGCTTACATCCAAAAACCATTTTCTCAAAATTAAGTTAAAGGCGGGCAGACTCCGCTTTGCGCAGGCCCGCCCGAAAGGACGTCGGAATCAGGCATCCTCTTCACGGATTGTTTTCAAGAATATTACATAGTCTGCGCGATAAAGCGCAAGGAGGTATTAATGAGTGGTTTAAAAAGAGCTTTTTTGTATGTTTCCCGAAAATGGCAGCAAAGCCTTATTGTCTTTTTGGTTTTACTTGTAATTAGTACTTCTTCTTTCATTGGTTTTGCCGTTTTGAAAGCATCCGCCTTAGCGGCGGTAAATTTACGCAGGCAGCTAGGCGGAACATTCAGCATGGAAATTGACACAAGCAATACTGCAAATATGCAGGCAGCGCCATCTACCGACCAATATACCGGAAGCTTCTATGTCGGAAAATACTTAGACCATGCCGTTATTAATGAAGTTATGAAAACTTCTGGGATTTCCGAGTACAGCGCACATACTGAAGCAGCAGCAAATCTGAAATCCGGCGATGGAGAGTACTGCAATTTAATAGAAAACTTACAGAATTATTATTCTTCACCCAATTTACATATGGCTCTGATACAGGGATGGACTTCTTTGCAGCAATGCTCATATTTCGCAAATCATATTTTAGAGGTCACGCAGGGTAAAATGTTTACAGCCGATGAGTTAGGCCAAGCCGTTATCAGCCGTGAACTGGCGGAATTGAATCAGCTTCAGCTGGGAGATATGCTCACGCTTGAAATAAATCGCGAAGTTACCGGCTTTGATTTTCCACTTGAAAAGCAAGAATGCACTTTTGAAATCGTTGGGATATTCGACATCCGCGGAGAGCAGAAAATAGACCCATATACATCGCAGCGGCAGATGCTGCAAAATTGGATATTTGTTGATTCAAGAAAGCTGCTGTCATATTTGAGTGAACTGTTGGACTCCATCCACGAACCGCCCATTGGATATGATAAAGTGACATTCCGTGTGAACGATCCCGCCGAAATGGATTCCATTATAAAAAAGCTTCAGGAAAACAGAGCGATTGATTGGAACTATTTCAAAATCAAAATTGACAACACCAATTACCAGAGTGCGGAAGATTCATTAAAGGGTATGGATGGCGGAATTCGTATCATGATTCTGGTCATTACCGCCGCCGGAATCGGAATACTTATTTTACTGCTAAGCATTTGGGCAAAGTCCCGAACTCATGAAACAGGAATCCTGCTCTCGGCGGGGATAAGCAAATGGGAAATTCTTACGCAGCGAATCACAGAAATCCTGCTGATTACCATTCTGGCATTCTGTTTGTCTTATGTTTGCGGCAATTTCGCGGCAAATGAGGCAGGGAATATGTTACTTTCACAGGCAAATGAACAAAACGCAGATAAACAGAACGGCAATCCACCATATTCCAATTTGCCCATTCCGGCTGATACCTTTGATTTAACCCCGGTTTTTTCTGCTCCTAAGATAGAAACATTAACCGTAAATATATCTGCCGATATCATTGCAGCAGTATATGCATCGGAACTGTTAATTATATTTCTTTGTATATGTATCGCAGGCATTCCTATCATGAACATAAGCCCCAAAGCAATTCTTACAAAATATGAATAATACCATTAACTGGCGCAGGAGGACATTTAAATGAGTGTTTTGAACGTATGTAATGTTACCTATTCTTATGATAAATCCAAAATGGTTCTTAAAAAGATATCTGTCGAATTTGAAACGGGAAAAATTTACGCAATCCTCGGTTCGTCCGGATGCGGAAAAACAACGCTGCTTTCTTTGCTTGGCGGATTGGACAGCCCATCCGACGGCCAAGTGTTATTTCAGGGGGAAGATATTGAGAAAAAAGGGCTTGCATGGCATCGAAAAAATAATGTATCGTTTATCTTCCAAGGATATAATTTAATTGATTATATGACGCCTGCCGAAAATGTGGCTCTGACTTCTAAACTGCCGCCGCTGCCCATTCTGGAGCGTTTGGGACTTACAAAAGAAGAAGCGGGAAGAAATGTTCTGAAGCTCTCCGGCGGACAGCAGCAGCGCGTCGCAATCGCCCGTGCATTAGCGTCCGACGCAAGCATTATCCTTGCGGACGAGCCCACAGGAAATCTTGACGAAGATACCGCCGCAGAGATAATGAAGATTCTGAAAGAATGTGCCCATGAGCTGAACAAATGCGTAATTGTCGTAACCCACTCCAACGACCTCGCGAAGCAGGCAGATATGGTTTTTCGTCTGAAAAAGGGGGAGCTTCTAAGATAAGCATGTACTCGTCACAATTAAGTCCGGTTACATCGTATCCTGCTTTTGCCACGGAAAATCGTTACGTATGTCGCACTGGCTTTCCACGCTGCTGCTATCGTCAAGCCCACTCAACGCAAACCTGTTAAAAACATCATAGTTCGCCTTGGGCAAACAGGTTATCCTTTCCCATGCCGCATACGAACGGATTAGCGTCATAATCGTGGCAAAAATCCAAAAATTCAGAGCGCTGTTTTGAATCATTCATAATCTTCACAAGCAGCTCTCTCGGAAGTGTCCTTGCATATGCCCCGGGACCTGCCAGTTTCACATTTTTCACGCCGTAATGTTTCAATATATCCTCTAATTCATCCGGCATAAAAGTATATGTGATGCACCACGGCGTTCCTCCGTTTTCATATTCGGCAATCTCGCTGTCCCCTCCTATAAGCCCGTCCTTGTACAGCTTCATAGCGGCATCCTTGTTGAAATGATATGCTTCAATGGCATTTTCCTTATTGCCAATGCACCATTTTACAAATGGGTCATCACAGGTTTCATCTAATATAAACTGGTATTTTTGGATTGGATTTGCCAAATATGGAAGAGAACCCAAGCGGCTCGATACGCTGAGCATAATCCGTCTGCGGCATATGCGTACAAGTTCACCGATCACCTTTTTCTGATTGGGGTAGGTATAGGAAACAGGAGCATCAAAGGAAATCACCATATCGAAAGATTTATCTTTGAAATCCTTCAACTCCTCCAACGCGCCTTTCACAAAGGTTATTCTGTCAAGAACCCCTGCTTTTGCCGCCAGTTCCTTTGCCTTGTCTATCATGGGCTGTGATATGTCAAAATGCGTAACCGCACAGCCTTTTTCTGCAAGGAGAATGGAAAACCTTCCACATCCCGCACCGCCGTCAAACACCGTCTTTACTCCGTCCAAATGTGAGAGCAGTTCTTTTTCTATATGACTCTTTTGGATAATGTCATCAATAAAGGTTTCCTCCCGGCGGCTTTCCAATTCGCCTTTATCCGGCAAATTCCACAAACGTTCCGATATTTTTCTGCTGTAATCCATAATTCAGTCTCCCTCTATAATTTTACCGTAATGAAACTGTCAGTTCCTTTATGGTATAGTATAACATATTTTAATCCCGCCTTCCACCTCACTTATTTTTATTAAAAATGTGAGCCGCTGCCGGGCGGCTGAAATATTTTGTGACAGTTTCTTTGTAGTGGTCAAGCCATGCCAGAGCGCCCAGCGTTTCCTTCCAGCCCTGCCCGCCATGCTCCTGAACCATCCGGCGGACATTTGGAAAACATTCATCAGGCCTGCTGCCTCAATAGGAATATAAAGCGGCGCTGCACCCGGAACCGCGCTGCTGCACAGTCCGTAATCTTCGCTGGTGTTGTCTCCCTCTTCATGATATATCCCTCCTCCCATTGACCACATCATCAGTAAGCAGTCCGGGCATACTCCATTGCACGATCCACCTGAATGCGCAATGATTCCAGCTCCTCCCCGTCAAGCCCTTGGACAAACTCCACAATCCCCTGCTCCCTAACCCTGCTGCCGGGCTGGACATCAGACACATATTTTCTGACTCTCTTATACTGGTCAATAATCCAATCTCCGTCCCCGCTCTCCAGCGCCTCCGTGAACCCCTTGTAAACACCCATCTCCAAGTCCGTGCAGGGCCTGAAATAGTCGCGCCCCAACACATAATAATCGTCTTTCGCCTCATACATGAAATTGAACATTCGGGAAATTCTTTCCCCTAAATCCTTTGCATTTACCATAGCTGTCTCCTCCCCTTTTCTTTTATCTTATCGCAAAATTCCACAAAATGAAATACCTGTCTGCATATCCGCTTCCCTCATGCCCTCTGAGCGCCCCGTACTACCCTGTTTCCATTCTTGGCATAAAAATGCTCCAAAATCGGCAATCTGGCGCCCCTCCGTGTGCCGCAGACCACCCTCCGGCTTTTGCAGCGCTGCAATTAACGTTCCATTCGTTTTCGTTCCGCGGAAAGGCGAACGCCCGCTTTGGTTCTGGCAGACGGCAGCAGTTGTAAAGCCCTCAAAATACGGTATTGCATGGTTTCCGCTCCCTCTCGTCCGCCTATTTGTTTTGAATCGTGGAAGATTGCAGCGCTGCATTTGTTTGGTTTTTGTTTTTTCAAAAGCAGGTGCTCGCTTTCCCAGCAGGCACTGGCGCTCCATATTCGTTTTTTGTTTCCCCCTTTCTGTTTGATTTCGTACTTCATCCCATGGTTTTCCGTTCAAGTCCTTGCTTCCGCCCTCCATCCTGCGGTACGGTATTTATGCAACAAGATTATTTTTTTAAGGAGGATTTTTTATGGAAACACTTTCTCAAAACCTGAAGCGGCTCCGCGCCGAAAAGGGAATCACGCAAAAGGCTCTGGCCATGCGCCTGAATCTTTCCGCCGGCACCATCTCGAACTACGAGAACGGCGTACACATGCCTGATCTGGAAACCCTGTGCATGCTTGCCGATTTCTACTGCGTGTCTCTGGACTTTCTCCTCGGCCGCTCCGCCTGCCCCGGCATGCCCGGAGTCATTCGGGGGAAATATACCCTTGACAGATTTGCCCGGCTTCTGACACGTCTGTCCGACAACGACAAAGCCTTCCTTGTCTATACGCTCCTTCTTCTGGAAAAATCGGCGCTTCCAGAGAAGGACTAGAGGCTGGCCGAACAGGGCCGCCTGTTCTGTCCGCTTGAATTTCCATAAGGGCGGTTCGGGCGGCATGCCCTTTCAATTCCGGAATATTTTCTTTATTCTCTCCCCCGAATCCTGCGGCGCTTCTGCCGCACGGATCCGGGGATTTCTGCTGCGGCAGGCTGTTCTTCTGCCTCTTTTCCAGACACTGCCTCCAGCCGCCTGAATCAGCTGGTCTTTCGTCAGCGCCTTCATCTTCTTCACCGCCCTTATTGACTGCCGCAAAGAACAGGTCAAAATATTCGGGCACATATTCATTTCTTAAATCTTCCTGCATCTGTTCGCATTCAGCGGCCAGTTCGGAAAACATTGCTTTGAACTCAAAGGCATCGTCCTCGTCTCCGTCAAGGGCATTAAGGAGGGTGTCGTCAAGGTTCAGTCCCTTGGCTATCGGCTTCTTATAACGGAGCTGTTTCGCCTTATATGCTTTCATTCCTTCTGCTGTCATAAAACCTCCTCAGTTATATGCGGCATTGAAATTCTCCATGGCCCGCTTATTTCCGGCTGCTGCCGCAATCCATATACACTCCTGCGGTGTCAAAATTCCATGCGGAACGCTGTCCAGCGCCTCCATGGTTCCGCAGTCATCACAGATCATAGTCTTATTGTCAATTCTCGATACGGCCAGAAGCCGATCAAAGATAACTCCTGAGGTGATAATATGGTGTCTTATGACAAACTTTGGAAGCTGCTGATAGACAGGCATATGTCCAAAACAGAGCTTCGGATCAGCGCCGGCTTAACAACTTCCGCCCTTGCGCAACTGGGAAAAAATGAATATGTTTCCCTGAAAACTGTCGAAAAAATCTACAATACCCTTAACTGCGATATATCCGACGTGGTGGAGCTGAGGAAGAACTGATTTCCTCAGCTCGTATTATAAGTAGTAGTGTTTATAGTCCCTCTCCAAAGACTGTATGCTATTTCTATCATAGCCGCTCTTTACCTTTTCTACAGGTATGGTTATGATATATAAGATGCTGTGGACTGGTGTTTCCTCGCTGCCACTTTGATGGTTTCAGAAAGTGTCCAGCCGCAGTCTCTTTGCTTGATTGTTAATCAGTTAGATACCGCATGACGGTTTATTTAGAACGAGTTCACAACTGCAAAGAGCATCTGTGGTTCTAAAACAGTGTCAAATATATTTAAAGGAGATTTGCCATGATTTACATTGGTATTGATGTCGCAAAAGACAAACACGACTGTTTTATCACAAACTCAGAAGGAGAAGTGCTTTTTAACGCATTTACCATTCCAAACAATGCGGATGGTTTCAATGACCTCTTTCAAAAAATTTCTTCCCTGACAAATGATTTTTCTAACGTAAAAGCAGGGCTGGAAGCTGCCGGACACTACAATTACAATCTGTTAGGTTTTCTCATTGATAAAGGTCTCCCCGCCTTTGTCATCAACCCTTTGCATGCCAGCCTATTCCGTAAAAGTCTCAGCCTTAGACAGACAAAAACCGATAAAGCGGATGCCCATACGATTGCTCTTATGATGATGTCCGGAGTGAACTTACAGTCCTGCTCAGACACATCTTATCACAACTAAGAACTTAAGTCATTAACCAGATACAGATTTGATAAAGTGCAAGAACGAGCAAAACTGAAAACTTCTATCTCGCGGCTTGTTAACATCTTTTTCCCTGAACTGGAAAAACTTGTTCCTACTC
The DNA here is from genome assembly GCA_948467735.1 of uncultured bacterium. Classification (GTDB taxonomy): domain Bacteria; phylum Bacillota; class Clostridia; order Lachnospirales; family Lachnospiraceae; genus Acetatifactor. Next base: position 1,576 of record CAOKFN010000027.1, on the reverse strand, counting down.
TTCACATGGTTTCTGTATACACACTCCTAGCCGAATTTCCTTCTTCCTCTCAGATTGCTTCCTGCCATCTGACACACCTTACAAATCTGCTGGCGAATGCTTCTAAAGGACACTACAATAAGGAAAAAGCGATAGAAATCCGAAACGCTGCCAGACGATCCATCGGTTCAAATATGCCTGCGAAATCTCTTGAACTGAAGCACACAACCAGACTTATTCAGGAATTAACTTTTGAGATTGATGAAATAGAATGCTCTATCAAATCCATTATGGACGACATCCACTCGCCAATCCTTTCCATCCCCGGTATCAATTACCGAATGGGTGCTATGATCATCGCTGAGATTGGTGACTTCAACCGTTTTAGTTCCTCTGACAAGATACTTGCCTATGCAGGACTTTCTCCGTCTACTTACCAGTCAGGTCAGCTTGACAACTGTTATTCCCATATGGAAAAACGTGGTTCCCGTTATCTCCGCTATGCGTTGATTAATGCGGCAATATTTGTCTGCATTTGGGATAATCAGTTCGCTGCTTACCTTGCAAAAAAGCGTTCCGAAGGCAAACACTATAATGCTGCAATATCCCATGCTGTCAAGAAACTGGTCAGGGTCTGTCATGCAGTTTTCAAAGTTCAAATATATCTGAAACGCATTTCTGCACTTCACTCAAAAAATCTTCATTTTAGTCTTGACTTTTAATAGTTAGACTTTCTTCAAATAATCCGCCAAAAACTTCGCCAAAAATGTTCCAGATTCGCCAAAAACAAAACTTTTGGCGGTTTAAATGATGTTTTGGGCGAAAAAAACCTGTTTTTGGCATATAATCCTCTGTTTTTGGCACTTTTTCGCCAAATTCAGAGTATCACATTTCGCCAAAAACAGGCTTTTGCAAAAATACTATGTGGTCGCAGAACTCATTTTTCCCGTATGCAGATTTTAATTTTTCCTCCGCCTCCCCCCTATTCTACCACATCCTCTCCCCCCTTCCACCCTCTTTCCCCCTCCCCTTCCCAATTTTTTTCCGATTTTTTTCTACAGAAACAGATTGGGAAACCTCTCCGAAAGGCTCCTGAAACTCCAGAAAAATTTCCCTGAAAAGCCTCCCTGAAAACACTTCCCGCCTCCTCCCCTCACCGAAAGGAAAAGAGAGGCATTCCCCGAAAATCCTTTATTTCCGGGCTTTCTAAAGGGTTCGGGGGAGGAAGATACGAAAAGAAATCCTGAAAAAAGAGAGAAAAGACCAAGATGCCCTCAATGGCCGAGAATGGTTTAGAGCGGAGGGGGATGAGGACGGAAAGGGAGGGGGAAGAAAAGAGCCTTGCGGGGAGGAAGACACCCACAAGGCCCTGATGATTACTCTTTTTTTTGTTGCCCCGCAGGAAAAATTAAAATCTGCGGGGAGGAAAATCTTGTTCTGCAAGAACATTATCCGTTACTCGAACTCGGCGTGTTCTTTGTTACTCTTAACTCTATTTGTTTAAGTTATATGCAAATACACGCACTTTTTTACTTCAATTACATCATTTATTCTGGTTTACTGATTTTCTGTTGCCAAAACGTTGCCACGCATTTAT
>CAOKFN010000026.1 GCA_948467735.1 uncultured bacterium | reverse complement strand
TTTACAACAGAAGATTGACAAGACAAGGTATTTAGTCGAGGTACATTTCTCTGCTGCAAGTACCCAAAGCGTAGATGACAAGTTAAAGCGTGTCATTCTCCACGACTTAGAGCATGGAAAACAAGGAAAATCAAGAAAAAGTGATGAATAGTTGAATCTTTCCAAAGCTAGTTGAAATAGAGGCTTTATTCCATGTGCGAAAAATGGTATAATAAATATAGATTTTAAGGTTTATACGGGAGTTTATACCATGGATGAATTTATTAAAGAACTTGATGCGAACCTTGATTATTTAGGGCATGAGATAACGGCGGAGGAGGTTATTATATATGTGGCGTCAAACCGCAGATCATGCAGCTGCCCATACTGCGGACACGCTTCCATGCGTACCCACAGCCGTTACGAAAAAAGTTTCCATGACCTGCCCGTCATGGGGAAGAAGACGAAGATCATCATTGAAAACAGGAAATTCTTCTGTGACAATCAGGACTGTACATTTACCACTTTTGCAGAGCGTTTTGATTTCCTAAAGCAGAACGGCAAAAAAACGAAACGCCTTATAGACAAGATCGTGGACATATCATTGAATACCAGTTCTGCTGCGGCTTCAAGGACATTGAAAGACGGGGTCGCGGATGTGGGGAAAAGCACCATCTGCAGTCTCTTAAAAAAAGATATGCCACTTCCTGAAAAACAGTCCATCACAAAAGTGTGCATCGACGATTTTGCATTCAGGAAAAGAAAGACCTATGGCACCGTTATGGTGGACATTGACATGCACCGTGTGGTAGACCTGCCTGCATCCCGTGAGGTGGGAGACGTGACGGAATGGCTCAGGAGCTATCCGAATATTCAGATTGTGTCAAGGATGGATCTGTTTCCTATAAGAGCGCCATTGAGCAGGCTGGGATGGGCATAACGACCGGTTCCACCTTCTCAATGGTCTTACGGATGCGGCGAAAAAATTCATGACACGCCTGCTTTCGGTAAAGCTTATACTCCCAGCATAAGCATCCCATTATGACGGAAAGCCCGCCGGGGATTACTGGGACAAAACCATTAAGGAAGATTCGCCCGCCACAGAACATAATGCAAATGTGCAAAAGAAGATGAAAGTGGCGGAACAGGTGTGGGAACTAAGGAAGCAGGGATTCAACAAAGGGGAGATTGCCGGGCTGGCAGGCATCAACAGGGTGACAGCGGCAAAATGCCTGAAGGAAAATTTTGATCCATCCAGCCCTTATTACAATACAGCCATCCCCAGCAAGATAAAGCCTTATGCCGGGGACATAATGGACATGCTCAGTGAAGGGAAGACATTCCGTCAGATCAGTGCGGCAGTCCGTGAAAAGGGATACGACGGTTCAGATTCCACGATCCGCATGTTCGCCACAAGGGAACGCAGGATCATGAAAGAAACTGCCGGCCGGGGGCTGGCGGGCGAAAAAATTGAACGGAAATGGCTGGTCAGCCTGCTGTACCGTCCGATTGACGAGGCTTCATCCATCAGCGCGGCTCAGCTTGACCGGATTATCGCGGAATGTCCCATCATAGGACGTGCCTATGATGCCGTGTCAGGTTTCAAACAGACGCTGTTTGGCAAAAAAACATCTGAACTTGATAAATGGCTGGAAGAAACAGATGCCCTGGAGATAGATGAATTAAGCAGCTTCACAAACGGGATCAGGAGGGATATCGCGGCAGTAAAAAACGCAATTTTGCTTGATTATAATAATGGGCTTGCAGAGGGAAGCGTAAATAAGCTAAAGGTTGTCAAAAGGATCATGTATGGCCGCAGCAGCTTTGAGATGCTGAAATGAAAGCTGCTGCGGCTTGAATTAAACCGCAAAATCAACTAACTTTGGAAAGATTCAATACGTCCTTGACAAGCAACAGCCGGCTGTGCCGGCTTAAATTGCATAACAATAGTATAACCATCCTCACAACACAAAAGATTTTTTAACTGCTCTTGGGAAAGAATTGACGAACCAAAGGGCCGTCCACAAAAAATATTTTATGGCGGGAACTGGGATTGCGAAAATGGATTCAGCCGAAACGTTCTTTGTTAGATACGCCTATTTTCAGAAAGTCAGAAAAGTCAAGAAACTTCGGTAATTTATAGTGCATGATACAATGCATATTCGGGCATGTCATAAAAATGTCATTTTTTGAAGCATTAATTTCACGAGATGGACTAATTGTTAAAAAATTATCAAAAAATTCCCCCCTTGACAATTCTCTACATGGATGTTATTATTTTTATATTCATTTAGTTCTTTTTTTCAGGAAACGTCCATAGCACTTCGGGTATTTCATCAAACAATCCGCATTGATTATAGCTGCTGCCACGAACAGATAAGACAATCAGGCATGACATTTCATTGTATTCTCATATCCCTGCGTTGATACAGGCAGACGATACATGGACAGAATCCTCCCCATATATCGCCGCCCCATTGCTCGAACCGCATATTCAACTGCCCGCCCTCATTTTGACGGCGACGCCGCGGCGTCTAAAAACCTTAAAACCACAGCCGTGCGAAACAGGCAGTGCAGCAATTCAAATTTTAGCCGGATGGAATACCTCCAGAAATTCAGCGTTCCATCTTCCAGAAAAACGCGCTGTATGCAGGCAGAGTGCTCCCGCCGCCAAAATCGTGCTTCTCTCCGCTGATCAAATCTACCGCCATGCCGCAGCCTGCGTCAAAATGCGCTGTAAAGTCGTCCGAATCCGCATTGACTGCCACAAGCACTCTCTCATTATCCGTCTTTCTCTCAAAAATACACTGCCTATTGGTCAACAGCACCGAACGAAACGCGCCGTAATTTAGTGCTTCCGACCCCTTCTTTGCCGCGCTCAGCGCGCTGATCCAATCCGAGAGCTTATTCCACTGGGGTTCTTCAAAACAAGGGCGCAGAGCGGGATCTCCTTGAGATTTCTCCGCTTTCGTCCCCCATTCGCTGCCATAGTAGACACAGGGAATCCCCGGCATGCCAAACGCAAGGGCATAAATCAGCGGAAGATGCTTGTCATTGGAAAGTATGCTGGCCACGCGTGTCACATCATGGTTATCCACAAAGGCTAGGAGATGTTTCCCTTTATAAAGCGTCCAATTCTCCGGACCGAACTGGCGGAGCAGAGAATGTATAATCTCAAACATGTTCATGCTATTAAAACTGCTGAAAAGTCCCTTATAGCACTCATAATTGGTGGCGGAGTGAAGCATACTGTCATTCATCAGACGATTGTAATCCCCGTGCAGCATCTCTCCCACCAAGAAGAAATCTTTTTTCAGCCCTTCCGTATAACTGCGGAGCCTGCGCACAAAACCTTCCTCCAGACAATATGCCACATCCAGACGCAGGCCGTCGATGTCAAACTCCTCCACCCAAGCTCTGACACTCTCCAGAAGATAATTCACAACATCCTCATTGCGCAGGTTCAGTTTCACCAAATCATAGTTTCCCTCCCAGCCTTCATACCACAGCCCGTCGTTATAATGGGAATTGCCGTCAAAAGCAATCCGCTGAAACCAGCCCACATAAGGAGACCTCTCCCGATTGCGAAGCACATCCTGAAAAGGCCCAAAGCCCCTTCCCACATGATTAAACACACCGTCCAGCACTACCTTGATGCCATTTTCATGAAGCGCGTCGCAAACCTTCTTGAAATCCTCGTTTGTTCCCAAACGCACATCCACCTTGCGATAGTCTCTGGTATTGTATCCATGAGTGTCAGATTCAAACAGCGGTGAAAAATAAACCGCGTTCGTCCCAAGCTTTTTGATATGCGGAATCCAGTCCAGCACCTTTAAAATGCGATGCTCCAGCACCCCGTCATTTTCAAACGGCGCCCCGCAGAAGCCCAAGGGGTAAATCTGATAAAATACACTTTCGTATGCCCACATAATTTTTCCTCCTATCATGCCTATCATTATTATTTGTCCTGCCCTTTGGCAGTTTGGACTTGCGCCGCGGCAGTGTCATGAAACCATACTTATCCACATACCCATGCGATAAAATCATTTTATTTCCACATTTTCACTGCCCGCAGCCGCTGGCGGACCATATTTATCGATGCTTTCCGTCCAAAACTCCGTTTTATTGACCGATTTGGTACTAAAAACATCCATTGATATGCCCTTTTTGTGGATAACTTGATTCAAATGTCATTTTCATGAGTTATCCCCACCGGAAAATCCACAAAATCCACAGAGTTATCCACATATACACAACTGTCATTTTACCATACTTTCCATGTCATTTCCATATTTTCCTTTAAATCTTTCCGTTTTTACCCTTAAAAATAAAATTTTTCCATCCCCGCGCCGCCGCGCCATCGACCGAATCGGACAATATCCACAGCGGCTTCCACACCAAAGACGCTCCATTTTGCATTCCTATAGCCGCCCATTCCAAAGGCACCCCGCATTACGTCCCTGTAACCGCCCATTCTAAAAGCACTCGTTTTACGTCCCTATAACCACTCATTCCAAAAGCGCTCCACTTTTCCGGCCACGTTATCCACAGTCACAACCTCAAAATTCTCCCATTCCCTCGGAAACAGCCTGCGATAAGCATATTGCAGAAAACGCTCGTCCAGCAATGCGATAATCCCCACATCCTCCACAGTGCGAATCACACGTCCTGCCGCCTGCAGTACCTTGTTCATGCCGGGATAACGATAGGAGTAGTCAAAACCGTCCTCTCCCTCCTTCGCAAAACAGCTTTTCAGGATTTCCCTCTCATCACATACCTGCGGCAGACCGGTGCCGATAATAATAGCCCCAATGAGACTGTCATTTTTCAAATCAATCCCCTCGCTGAATATTCCTCCCAGAACGCAGAACCCTATCAGGATACGATCCCGAGACTCCGTTTCCTTTTTTATAGCATTCCCTTCGATTTCCATGTCAATGCCTTTTGCATCAATATTCTTTTGGTCCATATTCTCTCTGCCAACGCCCTTCCGAAATTTTTCCAGAAAGTTTTCCCTGTCCGCCTCTCCCATAATTTCACTTTGGATCATGCACTCCCTGTCCTCAGCGCCAAAGTTATCCACATATATCTCATATATAATACGAAGAAACGCATAAGAAGGACAGAATACCATATAATTCCCGTGCCGGTTTTTCACAATTTCCTCTATATAACATGCCATATTATAATACTCTTCCTGAGAACGTCTGGTATATTTGCTGGTCACATCACCGGCAATCAGCAAAGCCCGTTTCGCAGGATTGAATACCGACTGGGCATATACCTCATAATCCTCTTTATCACCCCCCAGCAGCTTTTTGTAATATTGTATGGGCAGAAACGTGGCGGAAAAAAGAATGCTGCTTCGCCCCCGAAGCATACAGTTTTTCAAATTTTCCCGTGGATTTACACAGAGCAGCTTCACAAAAAAACTGCCGTCTTCGCATATTTGCGTATACTTTACATAATTGACGTCCAGCAGATCATATATAAAAAGGAAATGGTTGATTTCAAAATAAAAATCCAGCACCTGTTCTCTGACCGGAAGCTGTACTTCCTCCTGCTCCGAAAGATAATCATCCATAACCGACTGCAGCCGCAGAAGATTCTGAACAAAGGCCTCTATACTCTCCACAATACGGCTCCCGGGACATTCCCGCTTGAGCACAAGCAGCTCCTGATTACACCGTTTCATCCAATATAACAGCTTCTCCCCATAACCCTGTCTAACCAGCACGCTCCTGCCGCCATGAAATTTGTTTCCCTTGTCTCCCGGTTCCCCGCCTTCGCCCACATTACCCTCTTCGTCCCATTCGTCGTCAGACTCCCTTTGCCCCGCCATGAAATCCATGCCGATATGCATACCGGCCCCTTCAATCCCATCATCTTCATTCCCGGTTCCCTCTCTGTAATCTTTTTCTTTACCACCTCCCTCTCCGCCATCAACATTCCCGTCAGGTGACATATATGTCATACCCAATGTCGTTTCTTCCGTCAAATTATATGTCATACTTTGTGTCGTTTTTTCTTCCACATCAAACGTTATCTGCCCGGAAATATCCTGTTTATTCTGTGTCATATTTATTTCTGACACTATTGTCTGTTTTATTTCCCTGCACAATTCTACAAACTGTTCTTTCCACAATAACGCGCTATACATCTCTCTGCCGCGCTCTAAAAGATTATGCGCCTCATCAATCAAAAAAATGTAATCTCCGGAGGACGTCTCTCCAAAAAACCTCTTTAAATAAATATGCGGGTCAAAAAGATAATTGTAATCGCAAATGACAGCGTCCGCAAACAGACTCATATCCAGACACATTTCAAAAGGACAGACCTGATATTTTTTCGCATATTCCTCAATTCTTTCCCTGCGGAAGCTCTCCTCGGATGTAAGCAGCTCAAACACCGCGGCGTTGATACGGTCATAATGCCCTTTGGCATAGGGACAGTACTCCGGATTACAGTCCGCGTGATCCATAAAGCATATTTTTTCCTTCGCCGTGAGAATTACGCTTTTCATCCTAAGCCCCCGTTCCCGAAGAAGCTCTAACGTATCCTCGGCCACTGTTCTGGTGATGGTCTTGGCAGTAAGATAAAATAACTTTTCCCCCATTCCTCTTCCCATGGCCTGAACGGCAGGATAAATGGTGGAAATCGTTTTTCCCACCCCCGTTGGCGCTTCTAAAAAAAGCTTCTTTTTATGATATATGGTTCTATACACATTTGAAACCAATTCCTTCTGGCCCTGACGATACGGAAAAGGAAACGCCAGCCCTGCTATGGAAGCTTCACGAATATGCCGCCACTCCCAAGCGTAATCCGACCATTTTCGATACGACGCCAAAATTCCTTGAAACCATTCTTCCAGCTCCCTCCATGTGATATCTTCGTTAAAATACCTCAATTCCTCTGAAAAAATATTGCAGTAAGTCATACGCACGCTTATTTCCGTAACTCCCTCTTGAACGCCATACATATAAGCGTAGCATTTTGCCTGCGCCAAATGAAGGGGCAGAGGGCCTCTCATTTGGGCAAGCTCACGATATGTCCCCTTAATTTCATCAATGATAATCCTCTCGTTTCGATGTATAATGCCGTCAGCACGCCCCTCCACGGTCAACATATATCCCTCCGCAGGAAAAGAATACTTTAGCGGCACTTCCGCCTGATACTCCGCCCCCATTCGGCGTTGAATCAAACGATGAATTCTGCTTCCTTCCTGCATGGCATTATCCGGCGACGCCTGATGGCGATTATCAATGTCCCCATGACGCAGAATAAACTCCACCAGCCTTCGCACCGAAATACGCATTTCTTCCACGGAAGACTCCCCTTCCATTGTCTTCCCGTTCGTTTCCCGCCGCCTCTCCTGTCCTGTCCGTTTCTTCTGCACTGCTTGATTTTCCTGCCCTAACCGTTTCTCCTGCCCTGTCTCTGTCTTTGTACTCTTCATGATTCCCTCCATGTCCGGCAACATAAAACTCCCTATGCAGATACTCTGACATAGGGAGCCTCTTATTCGCGGCAGTCGCTTGAGCCTTTTGGCGGATTCGCCCTTTGAACAGCTCGCTGATTTCTGACTGTCAAATTCGGAACGCCGATTTATTGCAATATTCCATATATACGGCCTGTTTTCATCCCCCCTATACACGGAGCGGCGTTATAAAACAGTCCTTCAACGCATATCAATGCACTTTTTGTCATCCGGACGCCTGCATTTCCGGTTACTTCGCACCATCCCGACGCACTCAGCACGCAACAGCCAATTTCGTCAGCAGTTCCTCCAACTCGCTATTATATCCGTTATAAGATACTTTCAACGGCTTGCGGAAATCCAGCCCGTATACGCCCAAAAAGGATTTTGCATCAACCACATATCTGTTATAGGAAATGTCGATGTCAAAATCACATTTTGAAGTCACGTTCACAAAATGCTGAACTTCTTCCTGAGTCAAATGAATTGTCTTAACCATTTCCAACCTTCCTTTCCAATGCTTTCAAAGCATCCACATCTATTCATTGGTCTCTACAATTTACCATTATATCCAAAAAACGCAAAATGTAAAGTTCTTTTTTCAAAACATAACAAATACGGACAATCGTTTCAGCATAAAGCGGACCATGCCGTAGAAAGGACACAGGGTGGAAATCCTTCGCAGCCATCCGTCGCGGCCCCTTCGGCAAAGAAAAATAATAAATAAACCCTGCAAAAAACTCTTGCAAAAACAGAACAAACGTGCTATTCTATATTCAGAACGGACGTTCTTCCCATATTAGGAACTAAGAAAGAAACAAAAACAGCCCAATCCGTTTTTAATACCGGGTCCAAAACCGGATGGGCATATAGATTACCATTCTATGGAAAAACCGGACGGAGGAAGAACCAAACTGCCAAAAGGCCAACTACGAAAAACAAACCTTTGAAAACCATACAAAAAAGCAAGTACGAAAAAACAAAACACAAAAGGAACCGAACCGATTCAAGGAACCGGACAGGCGGAGGATGCAGGAAATGGAATATTTAATGTCAGACACGGAAATGTCTTTGACAGATAAATTACATATACTTACGGATGCGGCAAAATATGATGTGGCCTGTACCTCCAGCGGCGTGGAGCGCAGGGGAAACGGAAAAAGTATCGGAAACTGCGTTGCCGCCGGTATCTGCCACAGCTTTTCCGGCGACGGAAGGTGTATTTCTCTCCTGAAAATACTGCTGACCAACGAATGCATCTACGACTGCAAATACTGCCGGAACCGCTGTTCCAACGATATTCCCAGAGCCACCTTTACACCCGAAGAAATCTGCACTTTGACGATGGAATTTTACCGCAGAAATTATATCGAAGGATTATTTCTAAGCTCGGGCATCATCCGCAATCCGACCTTTACTATGGAATTGATATGTCGTACCGTATGGCTGCTGCGAAACAAGTATCATTTCAACGGCTATGTCCATGTAAAAGGGATTCCCGGAGCGGCGCCGGAGGCAATCGAACAGACGGGTTTTCTGGCGGACAGAATGAGCGTGAATCTGGAACTTCCCACTGCCGAGGGCCTGCGCATGCTCGCCCCCAATAAACATCGGAAAAATATACTTACTCCCATGCGGCAGATTCAAAACGGCATTCAGGCGAATCGAAACGATCTTGTATTATACCGAAACGCGCCAAAATTTGTGGCAGGCGGTCAGTCAACCCAAATGATTATCGGGGCAACTCCCGAAAGCGATTACCATATTATCAATGTGGCAGAGGGGCTTTATCAGAAATTCGGCTTAAAAAGAGTATTTTATTCCGCCTTTGTAAACGTGACAGGGGACAAAAATCTTCCTGCGCTGCCGGGAGGCCCGCCGCTTTTGCGGGAGCACAGGCTCTATCAGGCGGACTGGCTGCTTCGTTTTTATGGCTTCCGGGCTGAGGAGCTGCTAGATGAAAAACGCCCTTTTTTCAATGTGATGCTGGATCCGAAGGAAGATTGGGCCGTGCGCCATCTGGAACAGTTTCCTGTAGAAATTAACCGTGCCCCTATGGAAACACTGCTGCGCGTACCGGGCGTAGGTGTGAAAAGCGCTCAGAGAATCATTGCCGCCAGAAGAAGCGCTCGTTTGACATTCTCTGATTTAAAGAAAATTGGCGTTGTGCTGAAACGTGCAATATATTTTATTACCTGCGGCGGCAGGATGATGTATCCTGTGAAGCTGGAGGAAGATTATATCGTAAGGCATCTGACGGACGCAAAGGACAGAATACAGTTTGGCAGCGACGGCATGAGCTACCGACAGCTGTCCCTGTTTGACGACGGCAGTTTTATGCGCCCCATCAGCAGCGAAGAAAAATTTCAGACAGCGGCGGGCCAGATATAACAATGGTTTATCCATACCCTTGGGTTAATACCATGTTTTTCCTTTGATAGCCGTCGAAACTCAAAAAGAAAATAAAGAGCGGAAATAAGAATGACCAAGCCGCATGCATTAACTGCGGGGGAGGGTTAGGGAGGATTTATGATAGTTTACAGATGCGAGGCTTCTTTGGAATGCATTTTTACAGCCATTTATCAGGCCTATGAGGAAAAAAGAACCCATGAAAATACCATGCTGTGCGTGACGGATGAGCCGATATTTTTTGCGGAAGATATCAATGTAACGCCTGACCTCCTCAAAGCCCAAAAGGTGATTCGCACTTTAATCAGACGCTTTGGACAGGAAAACTATCTTTCCCTGTGCATGGCGCTTGCCTCCGGTGATGAGAACGGCGCGCAGGCAGTGTATCGCACCGTAGTACAGGGACTGAGTGGAAATATCCCCAAGGGGCATTTATTCGATCATCTTGCAGACGATTATGTGCATAAAGCCTTTGTGCTGGCAAGAGGCGTGTCAACGGAAATAGGACACCAAAAACAGTTTCTCCGGTTTCAGGAACTGGAAAACGGTGTCCTATATTCCAAAATCGGACCCAAAAATGATGTTATGGTCTTTCTGATGCCTCACTTTGCGGACAGGCTGCCCATAGAAAACTTCATGATTTATGATGAGAAGAGAAATTTATTCGGAATACATCCGGCAGGTCGGCCTTGGTATCTGCTTCGCGGGGAAGAGACAGGGCTTCCGCTGCAGCTCTCAGAAGAAGAACTGCGTTATCAGGAGCTTTTTAAAAATTTCTGCCATACCATCACCATTGAGGCACGAAAAAATTCAAAGCTTCAGCGGAATATGCTTCCCCTGCGTTTCCGAGAATATATGGTGGAATTCACCACATAAGGTACGGTGATCCAAACGGCGGCGACGCAGACATTGACAAATTCCCCGCTGCCCGCGGCGAAATTTATCACTTTTATCCAAGCTTGGAGCTGTTTTGGCATTCCAGCTCGCTTTTATAAACTTGATACGTATTATTGTCAAACAGCACCCATTTTATGATGTCCAGCTCTCCCGGATGTTCTTCTGTGAAATTCTTTGCCGTGCCGACTGCAATTTTAGCCGCCTCCTCCAAGCAGGCTGGTGTTGGCCGCATTCACAATAGCCTGCACGCCATGATCCTTGGTGATATCGCCTTTCACCATGATGAATTCCGTCCTGCCGAACCTAGAGGAAACGTCTGCTTTTGTATCCTCAGACATTTTCACATCATGTCCTCTCAAATTTTGTAATTGCCCATCATCGTTTTGCATACTGATACCTCTCCCATCGTTTTTATAAAACCGTCATTGGCATTCATACAGCAATTCAAATGCCAGTTTTCTCTTAATATATTTATTGAGGTCAATTTCAAATACCATCATTAACCGTTGAACAAATACAGCTTGTATTCCTGATGAAAATAGATTAAAATTATACTGATAAATCATTATAGAGGCAGTGTCAAACAGATTACGAAAAATCGCCCCCTTTCCTTGACTGAGGCCAATTATATTTTACGTTGGGAACCATTGAATTTACTGGTTTTGATCCGATTTTGGGTCTATAAAGCTGACACTGCCATTATAGAATGGAGGAAACAAAAAATGAAAAAACCCTTACAATTTAAACAACTTTCCATGCCAAACCCTAATCCCGATAATACATATCCGAATTACCAAAACAAATTACGTCCTCGGATGGATTTTAACCCGGCTGCCTTAGAACAGCTTTACACCAAACACAAGGACAGCTTAATAGAAACAACCGTAAAGGAATTTACAACATATTTGGATGATGAGGCTTGGATGGAAGAGGATACTTTTCCTCGCATACAGGAGCTGACCGGCGACTGGTATCTGGGTTCTATTCATATGTATGAAAGAAATAATAAAATCCGAATCAGCTTGTACGCTCGTTTCCTAGGCCATTATCCGAAGGGCTGCGCAAGAGAAGAAATCGACGATTACTTAGGGATGGAAGCATGGTTTGATTATGACCCTGCACAGGATGTATTTATTTTTGACTGTTTTGACACAGATTCCATTTAGTGAAATTCCGTTCTTCCATCCACTGCCCAAATTACAGAAAAAATTTTCCTTTCTGCCCCCCGATTATGTCAGCATGAGCGGCTCGGATTTCACGTAATCTCTGAGCCGCCCAAAGCTCCTGTCCCAAATCATCATTTCCTCTCCCTGAGCACCAGCACCCAGTCGTTTTGTCCGCAGTATCTCCTTGGCGGCTTCACTGTCATTTCCTCCCGTCCCCATATCTCCCCGAAAAAGGAATACGTCCCGCTTGTGGGATCATACCAGTATGCCGACATATATCTGCCCTGATACGCGGAAAGGCCAAGCGTAAATTCCTCCCCCGTGTAATCATAGCAGAACACAAAATCAGGTCCTGCAAATACCGCAATTCTTCCGTACTTCTCTTTCTGTCCTGACACAAGAAGTTCTTCCGCTGCCCGTCCTTTTGTAAAATCCACACTGTTCATCAGCGCCGCCAAATGTCCCATATGGCCGCTGCCCTCGTGATGCATGGCCTCCTGCCACACCTCCTTGACACCGTAGTTTCCCGGCACCGACAAATCATTATAAAACTGCATAATGGCATTATCCCCATAGGTATGCCCCATTGCCCCCTGAAACACGGACCAGTACGCATACCTTCTCACGTCCCATGCCTGCCAGAAAGGCTCAGACGGGTCATGCAGTCCTTGGGGAATCCACTCGTAGGACGGCTCCCCGTCAACGGTCGGTTTTTTCTTTTCATGCTTCAAGTCCCTATCCACATATTTCCAATTATCCTCACCGTAGAATTCCTCTCCCACATCATCCCACTGTTTCAACACAGCCTGATCATATCGACGGTGTCCGGACTGAAACATATTGAAATCCAGCCATTCCTCCTCATGAAACCATAGGGAAGAAGACGTCCTCCCAAACGGATGAAAGCCAATCAATGTCTCCGGCATTTTCTCTTTCAGCATAGTGCCAAAGACACGGTACAATTCCGGATTCACGTCCCCCCTGATATCGCCTCCCAGAAGCCATATAATATTAGGATATTGATGAAACCTGCCCGCCAGATATTCCGCATATTCCTCCACATTTCCCATATGCAGAATTCCCGCTTTAACAATGCTCCCCCAAGCGGGTAGCAGCGCCATATACAATCCGCCCTCCTCAGCCAGCGACACCACCGCCTCGCAGTGATCCCAATACTCCTTTGTTGTCACATCCCGTTTTACTCTGGCGAGGCTGCTCTGAAACTTTCCGGGCATATTGTGGACAAGCGTTGCCTGTATCACATTAAAGCCTTTCTCCCTGCGGTTTTTCATATACAGAAGCGCTTCCTCATCCGTACACTGCTGAAACAGAAGCCACGCAGTATCTCCCAGCCAGAAAAACGGTTTCTCTCCGTTCCTCAGATACCTTCCATTTTCACTGACCTCCAGCGGGCCATACTCCCAATATTTCATTCCTGCCCTCCCTGCTATCCTCTATTTTACCCTGCTCTATCTCCAATATCCTGCCTGCATTTCTGTAGAAAATTTTCTCCCTGTCTTCCTCCGAAATATGCTCTCCCAAAACGGCCTGCACATACATAGAAGGATTTGTAATCGGGTAGTCGGTCCCGAATAAGATTTTCTCCGCCCCCACTCTTTTGACTCCTGCCGCAAGCATGCCATAGCGGAACAGCCCCGTTCCGGAAATGTCCAGATATGCATTCTCATATTTTAAAAGACGCTCCAAATGCTTAAGGTAATCTCCCTTCTGTCCGGGATGAGCCGCCACAAAGATTACGTCCGGGTGCGCCGCAATCATCCGCTCCATTTCATCCTGCTGCTCCGTCATGGTGTGAAAACTGACAATCATGCCATATTTTCCGGCCAAATCCAGCAGTTCTGACAATTCTCCACACCCATAGTCATAGCCCGACTCCCTCCATCCATGCATATAGGGTACAAGCTCCCCAATCAACTTCACCTTCCTAGCATGCATATACTCGATTTCTTCCAGCGATTCTTTTATGTATCCCGGATGTATATGAAACCCCGGCGTATAAAAATCGGGATACAGTTCCCTGATTTTTAATGCCTCCCGGTTCAGTTCCCTCAGATGTTCACATCCCTTGTGAGGCTCAAATTTTTGTTTGCAGAGAACCGACCCGCATATATGAGATATACCCGCATTTTTGATATCAAGAACGGCTTCCTGAGCAGTCAGAGAGAAATCCTCCCGATACATACAGAGATTTTCTTCTTCCGTCAAGTACGGATGCACATGAAAATCAATGATCGTTCTCATTTTCTGCCTCCGACAAATTCCACACCCTCCATGGTGATGCTTCCCGCATTCTTAATATTTGTCTCCCGCCCGCAGACAATCATGGAATCCCGCAGGGCAATCCGGTCTATGGTATGTTCCTTCAGCTTTTCCTCAAAGGGAAGTCCCTCAGCCTTCAAACCGATTCCCGCTCCCAGACAGGTTATATTTTTCATGGTAACATCCTTAAAGTACGGAACGTCCTCCTCCACTATCGTCTCCGGCGTCTGTCCCTTTTCCCTGTGATCCAGCACATATCCCATGGAGAAAATAATTGCTTCCTTTTTGATTTGGAACATTCTGATAGATTCCAGCGTAATGTCCTCCACAACGCCGCCCCTGCCGTATGCAGACTTAAAGCGGATTCCCACATCCGTCCCAATAAAATTGCAGTCCGCTGCTTCCACATGTCTGACTCCTCGGGACATCTCGCTTCCCACCACAAATCCTCCATGTCCATGCAGCACAGTACAATTCTTTATCCTCACATACTCCGTGGGTGCTTTGGTCTTCCTTGCCTCGGCCCCTTTTCCCGCCTTTAAGCAGATGGCGTCATCCCCCACATCAAAGGTAGAATCCAGAATTTCCACATATCTACAGGATTCCACGTCAAGTCCGTCCCCATTCTGGGCATAATAGGGATTCAGCACATTGACCCTTCTAATGGTTACATGCTCGCAGAAACAGGGATGGATATTCCAAGCCGGAGAATTCTGGGAAGTAATATCCTCAATCAGCACATGGTTGCAATGATACAGCCGAATCATCACAGGCCGGAAATAATCCCAATAATTCTCCATGGCGTCAATGTCGCCGCGGTCAATTCTGCCTTCGGCCTCCGCTATCCACCCGTCGTAAAAGGTCTTGGACGGCATCCAAATCAAACCGTCTCCGCCCTGTACGGTGTATTGGGATTTTTTCATCAGGTCTTCCCATTCCTTCTTTGTCAGCTTGCTCTGTTTGACAGGCCGCCAGAGATCACCGTTTCCCTCTATAATCCCTTTCCCCGTAATGGATACATGCGAGGCATGATCCGCATAAATCGGGGATTTGGCCCGAAGATTAGTCCTTCCTTCAAAATCGGACAGGTACAGGGCATTTTCCTCTTTCGACTTGGAAAATGTCAGAATCGCTCCCTGCCGCAGATTCAGTTCTATATGAGATTTCAATTCAATAGGGCCGCTGAGCCAGATTCCTTCCGGAATCACCACTCTTCCCCCTCCGTTTTGACATGCGGCATCTATCGCCCTGCCGATAGCTTCCGAGTTGGACTGCATTCCTCCCGAAACAGCGCCGTAATCTCGGATATCGTACTCTTTTTCCACCCTTTGGGGCAGTTCCACCTGAAAATCTTTCATATTTTACCTCCTATTCCGGTTCCCACCCATGGGAACCTTTACCGTCTGCGGCAACTTTTCCCGACTGCAAAACCCTTTCCCTCCTGCGGTCGCTTATCCTGCCTGCAATACCTTTCCCTCTCGCGGCAGCTTGATCCTCAATACTTTTCAGCCCATTCCGCCTCTCTAATGCCTCTGCATGGGATAAAAATTCCCCCTAATTGCTGCGTCCAGAAATCCGGCATAAGTTCAGGCTCAAGCACTGACGTTGGTACGGGCACCGGCACTCACATCTGCACTCGCACAAGTACTTGCACTGGCACCCACACTCATACTCGCACTGGCACTGGCACTCATACTCACACTTGCACTGGCACTCATACTCGCACTGGCACTGGCACTGGCACTGGCACTCATACTCGCACTGGCACTGGCACTGGCACTGGCACTCATACTCACACTGGCACAAAGATGCCTGCCGCCTGTCCTGCGGAAACAGCGCCGAACATTCATCCTAGTAATATTGTACTACATTTCCCGCCCATATGCAAAAACTATCATGAAAAACTATTGCAAAATATCATGAAAAACTATTGCAAATTTTCCCGAAAAGCTGTTAAATAAAAAAGGTAGAACTATTAGGCCAAAAGGCCGAATAAGAATAAAAAGAATCATGTAAAGAAAGCAGGAACATTATGTCAAACATTTCATTACCCAAAAACTATCATTCCGAGCTGAATCTGTATGAGACGCAGATTGCCATCAAGACGGTAAAAGACTTTTTTCAGACGCTGCTGGCCGAACGCCTGCATCTTCTGCGGGTATCCGCGCCCCTTGTGGTAGACCCGAAATCCGGCATGAACGACAATTTAAACGGGGTGGAGCGGCCCGTATCCTTTGACATTAAGTGCCAGAATGAGCGGGAGGCTGAAATTGTTCAGTCACTGGCTAAATGGAAGCGTTATGCCTTGAAAAAATACGGTTTCTCCGTAGGCGAAGGACTGTACACCGATATGAGCGCCATTCGCAGGGACGAAGATGTGGACAATATCCATTCCATCTATGTGGATCAATGGGACTGGGAAAAAATTATTTCCAAGGAAGAACGAAATCTGGACACCCTGAAAGACACTGTCCGCACCGTATACAAAGTACTGCGCAAAACCGAGAAATATATGTCCATTCACTATGACTACATTGAAGAAATACTGCCCCATGACATTTTCTTCATCACTACTTCGGAGCTGGAAGAAATGTTCCCCGACTACACTCCAAAGGAACGGGAATACTACATAGCCAAAGCCAAGGGCGCAGTATGTATCATGCAGATTGGCGGCGCGCTGGAAAACGGCAGGCCTCACGACGGACGGGCGCCGGATTATGACGACTGGGCGTTGAACGCGGATATTGTGGTCTACTATCCCGTACTGGATATCGCCTTGGAGCTGTCCAGCATGGGAATCCGCGTGGACAAAGCTTCCCTGCTCCGTCAGTTAGAGGAAGCAGGATGCCCTGAGAGAGCGGAACTTCCCTTCCATCAGGCGGTTCTCCATGAGGAAGTGCCCTATACCATCGGCGGCGGCATCGGACAGTCCCGTATCTGTATGTTCTTCCTGCGCAAAGCTCATATCGGAGAGGTACAATGCTCTCTCTGGCCGACAGAGTTTATGGAAGAAGCCGAAAGGAAAGGGCTGCAGCTTTTATGATTCTCCCTTTTGGGAATTGTACCTGCGCTAAAATAGCAGCAGTTCAAATGAACCTCTGAACTGCTGCTAAAATTGATCATGACCAAAAGCTCACAGACATTACTTCAAATACTGCCCCAGCACCTCCATAAAGACGTCTACATCAATCGGCTTCGCCAGATGGGCGTTCATGCCGTTCTTCAGCGCCGCCTCCTTATCCTCCTCCAATGCGTTTGCAGTCATGGCGATAATGGGCAGCGTCCTGACGTCCTTCCTTGGCAGATTCCTGATATTCTGGGTAGCTTCATAGCCGTTCATAATAGGCATCTGCACATCCATGAGGATGGCGTCGTAATAGTATTCCTCCGATTCCTTCACCATGGCCACCGCGTCCGTTCCATCGGGCGCGGATTCCACAACAAAGCCCGCTTCCATCAATATGACCTCCGCAATCTCGCGGTTCAGCTCAATATCTTCCACCAGCAGGATGCGTTTTCCGCCAAAATCAGCCTTTGTCCAAGCCGCGGCTTCATCCTCCCTGTCAATCATGTTATTTGCCGCCAGCAGTGCCGCCTTCAAATCCGACATAAAGAGCGGTTTCGCACAGAACGCCGTTACTCCCGCCTCCTTCGCCTCGTCCTCAATGTCGGACCAGTCATAGGCGGTAAGGATAATAATGGGCGCCTCATTTCCCACCGCGCTGCGGATTCTTCTTGCGGTTTCAATGCCGCTGGTCTCCGGCATCTGCCAGTCAATAATATAAGTATGGTAGGAATCCCCTTCCTCATGGGCGGCCTTCGCCCGATAAGCCGCCTCCCTGCCGGACGTGGTCCACTCGGCTCGCATTCCGATCTGCTTCAGCATTTTGCTCACGCTGTCACATACATTGAAATCATCATCCACCACCAATGCGCGCAGCCCGTCAAGCTCCTTAATCTGAGCCGCATTTTTCTCCACATCCTGTAATTTTAATGTGATTTCCACCGTAAATGTGCTTCCTCTTCCCACCTCGCTCTCCACGCTGATAGTTCCGTTCATCATTTCCACGATATTCTTCGTGATGGCCATGCCAAGCCCCGTACCTTCAATACCTGACCGAGTGACGGTGGACTCCCGCTCGAAAGGCTCGAAAATATGCTTTACAAATTCCTCCGACATCCCGATGCCGCTGTCTTTGACGATAAAAATATAATCGCCGTATCCATGGCGGAAGGTGGTTTTCTGCATGATGCGGAAGGAGATGGTCCCTCCCGCCGGAGTATATTTCACCGCGTTGCTCAACAGATTGATAAACACCTGATTCAGCTTCAAAGAATCCGCTATAACGTCCTCATTGGCCACTTCAAAGGTATCGATAAACAATTCCAGCTGCTTTGCCTTCACCTGAGGCTGGATAATGTTCACCAGATTGTGCATCAGCTCGGAAATATTGCATTCCTGCTCCTTAATCTGCACCTTTCCGCTCTCAATCCTGCTCATATCCAGAATATCGTTGATCAGGCTGAGCAGATGATTGCTGGAAGAAAGCACCTTCTGCAGGCAGTCCCTGACCTGATCCCTATTGTCGATATGGCTTACCGCAATGGTGGCAAATCCGATAATCGCGTTCATGGGCGTCCTTATGTCATGGGACATATTGGACAGGAAGGTGGTCTTGGCCCTGTTGGCGTGCTGGGCCTGCATCAAGGCGTCCTGAAGAGCCTGCGTCTGTTCCTTCTGCTTCAAAACCTGTCCCGTAATCTCCTTCGACACCACCATTACCATAATGTCTTCCGTATCATTATCCCGGGTCATAATAAACGACTGACGCACGCAAAGCTTTCTTCCGGAAGCATTTTCCTCCCAATAATCAATTACTACTTCCGCGTCTCCCTGCCGAAAACGCTCGTTTAAATATTCCGTATTTACTACGCCGGAATATTCCTCCAAGGACTCCTTTGAGACAAACCGCTTCCACCGTTCAAAGCATTCCGACGCACTGCAGGGAGCTTCCAATCCCGCTTCCTGAAGCAGAGACAACTCTTCTCCGTCAACAACATATCTGATATCCTGTTCAATGCGGTCCTTCGTCAAATTAAATTCAAAACTGCTGAAAGCCCCGGAAGTAATGGCAATCCGATACTGCCTTTCCTTTCGGTTCGCCCGGGACATTTCCGCCTGAATCCGCAGTTCCTTTTCCTTGACGTCCGTAATATTCTGCTTGATAAACAGAACCTTGCTTACTCTTCCCTCTTTCCTCTCCAGAGAGATGATATTCACATGCTCCCATTCCGGCTGCTCCGACCGCAGTATATGACATTCAAAACGCAGGTCGTCACGTTCTTTCATTGCCTCAATGACTGACTCCGCCGCAATCTGCGCCGCAAACTCTTTTCCTGCATTTTCATCCACATGAATCTCACGCAGATAGCTTACCAAATCTTCATATCTGCCGCTGGCGGCGATTCTGTCCCCCTCCGGCTTTGTCCCCGCCAGATATTCATAGGTTCCCGCCTCGAAATCCACCATGGCATAACGGGTAAACAAGGTGTTGACGCCGTTGATAATATATCCCATCTCACGGTTTTCCCGTTCCAGAAGCTTCTTCTCCCGTCCGGCCCGCACCAGAAGGGCAATGATGTATATGACGAACAATCCCGCCAGCATTGCTTCCAGCCAAATCCCCACACGGTTTTCAGCCCTGATCATGCCCTGTGTGACATTCTTAGGAAAGGTCTGCACAAGAACAAATCCGTTTTCCCGAAGGCGTGTCACGCAGAGATTGTCCGTTTTGCTTCGGGAATCACAGATAAAAGCGCCCTCTTCCCCATTGGAAAGCAGTACCCTTGCGCTTTGGGCCGTTTTCTCGTCAATGACGCCGGAGCCTTTCAGTATATCCAGAACCTCTCCCTCATATCTGTTCGTATCGGAGCTTGCAATAATCCTGCCGTTGGGCATACAGAGGAACACATCCGCCGGCTCGTCAAAATAAGTGGTGAAAAGCATTTCCCGCAGATATTCTTCCGCCATATAGGCCCCTCTCAGCACACCGATGATCTCTCCCTGATAAGTAACCGGCGCATAAAAGCATGCCATGGTCTCCTGAAATAAATAAGGGTCAAATATAATTTCAACCCCGCTGTTCCCAGCCATTCCGTCGCGATAGAAATTCCGTCCGCTCACATCCGCCGTCCGGCCGTCCGGGGCATGATCCGTCCCGTCCGCATCGGTAAATACCACAATGTCAAAGACGGAATCGGCCGCCATCTGTGTCAGCGCACCGGCGTCAACCATCGGGCCGTCAAGACTTTGTCCTACATAATAAGAATACGTATTGATCAGGTTCAGCGCATTGCTTAACTCAGCGTCAATCTGCACCGCCTTCCGCTGGGCCGAATCCGCCGCATAATCTTTATTCCGTTCCTCCATGCGGCGGCTGTTCTGCACAGTGTACCAATGAAACAAAACAATGATAGCCGCCAGCAGAAGCAGCACATATCCTGCTTCCTGTAATGACTTTCTTCTTCCCTTCATCATAATTCCCTCCCGAATCTATTCCTAAAAAGCGGCGAACCCCCTTCTTTTCCTCTCCGCACGCGCTTTCCGTCGGATATCCCGCAAAAACCAATCGACTCAGCTCCCCGCCATATGTTTTTCCAAGTCTCCCAATAGCTGGGTTCCGGCGTCATGCAGCCACTCCCGCACTTTTTTGTCCTCCTGCATGGCTGCCTCAATATGTTCATAAATGACATTCATAATGCCCTCCGCCTCTTTTCCGTACTTTAACGCCGTCCAAATCTTTTCATCGTGGGGCGCAAGCCTTTCCGCCAATTCCCCATAGTCCCCTGTGGAAAGCCTCTCCCCCATGTTCAGCGAGTCAACCTCCCGAACGGTATGAGCCAAATCCGCCGCATACTCCCAAAGGGATAACCCTCCTTCGGGAGCGTCAAACAGCTCGCTCAGCCTCTGCTTTTGAATCCTCAAGCCGTTGAAATATCTCCCAAGAAATTCCCCATATTGGGGAAATATTTGAAAGAAACCCGGCTCCCGTCCGGCAGACCCCGTAAACCTTCCTTCCAGTTCGTCCAAATACAGCTTCGCCCTCTCTATTTTATCGGCGATGGGAAGAATATTTTCTACCGCAAAGCCCTCTTCCGGATCAAAACATTTCCATAAATCGTCCTCAATCTCCTCATAGATATCCGACAGCCGTTTCAGCCCGTCCTCATAACCGGCCAGTTCATTGGATAATGCCGCCGCTATGAGATGGGGCCTTCCGACCCTATCCTCCGGAATCCGGCGCCTTTCGGCAATTTGGCCTATCACCGCGGCAGCTTCTTCTTCTTTCGAGAATTCCGCAAGCGCCAGCTGCAGCTGTCTCTTACAGTCATATCTCTCATGATTTCTCCTGCGGCTGTCTATGGCCGCATTCTTCATAACATCAAAGCGGACTTTCACGGCGTCCTGTACCCCTGCGTAAAATATGTTCGGGTCCGCCCGCCTTAAGACGTCCCTGCCGGAAGTCTGATATACCGCAGGTTTCCCCAGCAGGGCCTCGGCTTCCTTCAGCGGTATGCCGGCGATGGTGCGGTACTGTCCCAGAACGTCCGGCTGCTGCAGGGTATTAACCGAGCCTAAGTCTATCAGTGATTCTATCCGCCTCAAATCCTCCGGCGACACTCCTTCCGGTGCCGAGTGCTTCACCCGCTTTAGGGCCTTTACGCTTGTGCCCTCCCCATGTCCGCCGGTGCCCTTCCCCTGTGTGGAGAGCAGGCTCTTGGCATAGGCCCGATTATAGGACTCCACCACATCCTTGAACAAAACGTTCCACTCTTTTAGGAGAAAACCTTCTCCTGATTTCGATTCCGCAAAATTTACGTATTGTATGGTTTTATGGGCTAAATCCTGCGATTCATGATAACGCTTTTCCATAAACCCTTCGATATCTCCCGCAAACCTTTCCGGGGGCGCATCGCCCAAAATCTCCCCCGCCAAATTTCCATAGAAGTTCAAGGCCTCCGCCAGATTTTTTTCTTTCAGATAATCCTTCTGATATTTTTTCACAAAAACGTCAGCTATCGTATGATCCCCTTCCACGTCCGCCAGCTGGGGCTTTCCGCTTTTCAACAGAACCTCTCTTCCGTTCTTCATCACTTTTTTCTTTAATCCCGTGTCAAATCTGTCTCCGAAGGTCAAGGTGTCCACACACACGCTTTTCGCGGGAAGCCTGATATTCTGCACCATCGACAGCGTCACGCCCGCGACACCCTTCCGCTGTATCACAGGCCGCCCGCCCCGCCGCGTGCTCTCTCTGAAGCCTGCGCCCGCCGACATTTCCCGCGCGGCAGAGATATCTGCCTGTTCCGGCAGTTCCCGCGCGAAAGGGCTGTCTGCCTGTTCCGGTAATTTTGCCCGTTCCAGCTCTTCCGCCATTTTGTCCGCTTCCCGTTCCAGCCGCGGGTCGTCGTTGATCCCTGCTCCGTTTATGCTTCCGCGCGGAGGAACATTTCCCCGTTTCTGCTGGATCACATGCCCCAGTTCATGGGAGAGAAAGCGTTCCTGCCCTGTTCCAAGATATACATGACTGCCCTGAGTATACGCAAGCGCCCCCAGCTTTGCGGGTTCGTCGGAACGATAATGAACGCGCACATCCTCCAGCGAAAAACCTGACCCTCTCTCGAAACGTTCCTTCAGCCGGACCGGAATTCCTGTCCTGTTCTGCGGTAAATTCTTTCGGACGATGCGTTCTTCGTTTTTTGTCAGCTCTTGAAACATAGCGGCCCTCTCTTCATACATCAAAATTCCTATACCAGTTTATTTTATCATTCCGTCGGGAGCATGTAAAGAAAAATCGGAAACCATGGGCACTTCCCCGCTTTCCATCCATTTTGACGCCCCCATGCCCCTTCTAAGCCGGATTTCCCGCGGCGCATGCTTGATCCATCATCGATATATGGCAAATTTTTCATTGCGCAGAACCTGTCCGTATCCGTATTTTTCCATAAATTCCACAATCAGCTTCCACTTGCCGTCATTTTCTATGGCCTCCGACTTTACTCCCGCCGCGGCCAGAGCCTCCGGGCCGCCTTCCACATAGAGGGCGTGGGTGTTCTCCAAAATAATGACCGGTTTTTCCGATTTTCCCTCCGCCATCTCCTCTTCCAGCTCGGCCATGTCCTTCTCCATGATTTCCAGACCATAGGAACGCAGGTCGCTCCATGGATTGAAGGCCGAAGGCATCTGTAGATAATAGGACAGGGCCGGAATCTCCCCGTAGAGAATCACTTCCTTTCCCTGAAGGCCGTTCTCCTTCACATATGCGCTGAGTTCCGTCAAGAGCCTCGCTCTGTCTTCGGGCATTCTGATATTTTTCAGCACCTCGTTATTTTCCACATAGGAATCGGCATTCCGCACCCCCGTGGACTCCGCGAAGACAAACGTCGCCCCGAAGCCCGCGGACTGAAACAGGCACATTCCCAAAAAGGCCAAAAGGACTGCCTTTATGGGGAAAAGCACGGCTGCTTTCTTCTCTCCGCCGCGGATAAATTTCCAGCTCTCCCAGAAGGTATAGGGCGCCGCCACGAACAAATTGTTCCAGCTGGGAAAGGTTTTATTGTTGCTGCCTATGGAAGTCAACAGAATAACCAGTATCACCATGCCGCTTAAGAGCTTCTCTTCCCGGGGACAGCTTCTCTGGAAAATCCGAATGGCCCCAATCAGCATGGCCAGCATCAAAAACAGGATGCAGGGCCGCCGGATAGGGTCATAGCTGTAGAATAATAACGAGCAGAATCCCCGGTAATACAGCCATCCCAGCATGGCCGCGCAGACCGCCGCCCAGAACAGCCTGACCGTCACATGGAGGAATTTCGCCGCCTTCGGCTCTGTTTCTTTGGGGAGGCTTGCCGATGATTTCGGCCCTGCTTCCTTGGGGAGCCTTGCTCCTGATCTCGATCCCGCTTCCATTGGAAGCCTTGCTCCTGATCTCGGTTCCGCCTCCTCTTCCCCCGTTTCATTTATTGCGCCGCTCCTCCTGCGTATCCAAGCTTCCAGCTTGTCCGTCAGGAAAAACAGCAAAATTCCCGCCGCCGCAATGATTCCGATGCGCAGTACCCAATACAGATTTTCCCTGTAGTCCCACAGCATGCCCGTCAGCATGGATTCCGCTTTATAGTCCACCGCGGTTTCCGTCATGGCAAAAAGCCGCCGGATGCCTGCGATATACTCCCCCAGACCATACTTAAGATGCATATATCCCAAAAGCGCCCCCAAAGCCGCCGCATATCCTGCCAGACACCAGAGCGTATGCCGTCCCAGCCTGTGCCAGAAGCCTTCCCCTGTGATGAACGCCGCTTCCCTGACCGCATCGCTTTCCTTCCCCGCCTTCTTCATCAAAACCAGCTTCCGCCCCTCCAGCCAAAGAATCACATCATAGGCCCAGACCGCCGCAATCATGGCCGCCTCCGCCAGATTGGAAAAGCGCACCAGCACGTTGGCTCCCAGCAGGGCTCCCGCCCCTGCCAGATACCGCCCCTGCTTCTTAAAATGCTTTTCCATGACAAAATATCTTACTTCCATGGAATATCCCGGGGTTATGGCGGGCCCCGATTCCATGCACAATCCGCAGTATAATAATATAAACGCTCCCAGAAAAAGCACATAGGTCAGATAATTGTACAGAAGCGCCGTCGGGCACCAGCACAGGCTGACAGCCATCATCTCCCCCAGAAAGGTCAGCGCCTTTGGCATTTTCAGTTTTCTGGTACAGAAGAAATAGCCAGCAAGCGCCAGCAGACTCACGAACAGCCCCGTATAGAGATTCATCCCCATCATTGTATCCGCCTTGGGAAGACCCATCAGCAGATTACCCAAAGCATTTGCCAGATAAGTGGAAAACAGCCACATGGAATCCATATGCTCCGTTCCCATGTACTGGAAATTCGCATAATTATATCCTGTATCTCGGAAATCAATACCCTCTCCTATATGGCGCAGAGGATAAAAAAACAGCGCCACCAGAAATAAATTTTCCAGCAGGTTCATCCATCTGCGCTTTTGTTCCTGATTGAGACTCTTCCATGCCCGCATCACATATACCAGCCTTCCGAAATCCGGCGCCGGTCTTCACGCGGCCCTTCCCAAAGCCTCTTCCGGCAGATTTCTTTGATAGTTCCAGTATACTATCATATGGGGCGAATTTCAAGATGCATTCCTGAACGGACGGGGAATCTATACTGCATAACGCCGAATACTGCCTAATATAATCATGCGATTGAACCAGTCAGCGTTATGCAGTCTGGTTTCACGGCAAGTGAAATCGTTAAACAGTATGAATTGCGCAATATACCTATAAACCTGCGCGATAATCATAAATTATCTTTTATTTTCCTCCGGAATATGATATGGTGTAATAGAACCGAAACAAAAATACAATAGACATCCTCAATGGAATTTTCCGCAGACCAGTATGGGAAAATCTCATAAAATGAGCATATTTAACAGGAGGCAGCCATGGCAAGAACAGTCGGCATTGGACATCAGGATTTTGCTCAGCTGATTCAAAATGACTATTTTTATATAGACAAAACAAGATTCATTAAAGAATGGTGGGAAAACGGCGATGCGGTCACATTAATCACCCGTCCCCGGCGCTTCGGCAAAACCTTGAATATCAGTATGGTAGAGCAGTTCTTTTCCCTTGAATACGCCGGCCGCAGGGATTTATTTGAGCATCTATTTATATGGAGCGAGGAAAAATACCGCCGTCTTCAAGGAACTTATCCGGTGATTTCCCTCAGCTTTGCCAAGGTGAAGGAAATCACCTTTTCCAATGCACGAAAAAAAATATGCCAGATTATCAGAAATTTATATAACAAATACGATTTTCTGCTGGAAGGCAGTCTGTTAAATGATAAAGAAAAAGAAGATTATCACAAAATATCCGTTGAGATGGAGGATTATCTGGCTTCGGATTCTCTCAATGCACTGTCAAATTATTTAATGCGTTATTATGGCAAAAAAGTCATTATTCTGCTTGACGAATATGACACTCCTTTACAGGAAGCATATGTTCACGGCTATTGGCAGGAGCTGACGGCATTTACCAGAAATCTCTTCCAAGCCGCCTTTAAAACAAACCCCTGTCTTGACCGGGCAATTATGACAGGCATTACCAGAATCAGCAAGGAATCCATCTTCTCTGACTTAAATAATCTTGAAATCATCACCGCGACTTCGGAAAAATATCAGGATTCCTTTGGCTTTACACAGCAGGAGGTCTCCGCCGCCTTGAAGGAATATGGTCTCTCCGAAAAAGAAGGGGAAGCGAGGAAATGGTACGACGGCTTTTCTTTCGGCAGATTGACAGATATCTATAACCCATGGTCCATTATAAACTACTTGGATAAGAGAGTATTTTTTACCTATTGGGCAAACACCAGCAGCAATAGTCTTGCGGGAAAATTAATTCGAGAAGGAAGCCGGGACATAAAAATCATAATGGAAGACCTGCTGAACGGAAAATCATTTCACACACGAATCGACGAACAAATTGTCTTCAGCCAGCTGAACCATAATGAATCCGCTGTCTGGAGCCTGCTTCTGTCCGGCGGCTACCTAAGAATAGCCCGATATGTGGTCAAAAACGGAATCGGCGAATATGACCTTATGCTGACCAACAATGAAGTCCGGCTTATGTTCCGCCAGATGATAGACGAATGGTTTGCACAGTTTACACCTTCTTACAATGACTTCATCAAAGCTTTGCTATGCGGCGACAGAAAAGCCATGAATGTCTACATGAACAGAGTGGCTCTCGCAACTTTCAGCTTCTTTGATGTGGGAAACAAACCTTCCAAATATGCGGAGCCGGAACGATTCTACCATGGTTTTGTACTTGGCCTCATGGTAGAGCTGGCAGACAAATACCTGATTGTCTCCAATCGGGAAAGCGGATTCGGAAGATATGATATATTAATAAAACCGCGCCTGCGCAAAGAACCCTCCGCCTTTGGGGACATTGACGGCGCTGACAATTCCCCTGCAGGCGGCGACGCAATCATTATAGAATTTAAAGTGCGCGACCCGGAGGATGAAAAATCCTTGGAAGAGACCGCAGAGGCGGCCTTGGCGCAGATCGAGCTGAAAAACTACGCGGCGTCGCTAGAGGCGGAGGGCGTCGCGCCGGAACGAATAAAAAAATACGGATTCGCCTTTGAAGGCAAGTCCGTATTCATTAAATAGTTTTGCGGCAGACCGCAGATTCGGCAGGCATTAAACCGTCACATCAATTTTTTTATCGGCAGACGCCTCGGAAGGATTGCCCTGTATCGGTTTTCCTTCGCTTGTATACATTTTTACATCCGTATTTCCAGCCGTCTCGGCAGGCTTTTTTGTCTGCCCATTGTCTTGGGACGCCGCCTTTCCTTCCGCACTGATTTCCACGCTGTCTGCTTTGGGGGTATCCGGGTTATCCTGCTCCTGAATTTTTTCCGCATATTCTTTGGCCTCTTCCCTGCGTTCCAGAGCCTGTTCACGCCGGATTTCCTGTTCTCTGCGTTCCTCCTTCAATTCCTTGGCAAGTTCTTCCTGCGCCCTGTCGCCGCACTCATGGGCCTTTTCCTGAAAATCCGAGACATACCCCATAGCGCGCTCCATCACCTCGGTATCCCCTCTGCGTTCCGCCTCCTTATATACCCGCATGGGCGTCCGCGACAGCTTCATATTAATACTTGCGCCAATCAATCCTTCCATACTTCCAGCTTTCATACAAAACCTCCTTCGCTTTACATAAATATCCCGCCGCCAATATTAAAAACAGACGAGATGTCCGACGTCAAATCCGTCGGCGAGACTCCAACGCCCGGTTCGCCGCCCAAAGAAATGAAATCGTCAAAGACCGCCTTTGCACTCATTTCGGCAGTAAAAAGGGGACATATAATAAAAATGTCACGTTCGGTTCATTTCATGTCATATATGGTTTATTACATGCTTTAGCCAAGGTTATTTCCTGTCAGGCGCGATCCTGCCGCCAATCCACCACCGGCAGCAGGATGGAAATTTCAAAGACCGTTCCCTCCGCTTTGATATCCATGATCCCGTTCTCTCTGCTCACAATTCTGTCCACGTTCCTAAGCCCCGTTCCCCAATTCCGCTTATTAAAAGGCCCCTGCCGCATATCCGGCGGCGCCGAGTTCTTTATTTGTATCAATAAATTTTTTTTGATTATTTCCGCCTGAATAAAGATATATTTTTCCTCCGCATCACCCGCGGCCTTTATGGCATTATCAAGAATATTCCCCCATATAATGCATAAATCAAATTCATCAATCATGAGAGGTTTCGAGATATTTACGCTGCAGTCAAAGCTTATATTTTTTTGCGCCGCCGTCCGTCTTTTGGTATTGATAATGGCATTGACCGTATTGTTTCCCGTCTCAATCTCTTCCTCGCCAATCCTCCCCGCGTCGTAAATTTTTAGCAGATATTCCCTCAGCTTATCCCATTCCTCATGCTCCGCAAGTACACGCAGACTTATGATATGATTTTTCATATCATGCTTTACGTCCGCCTGTTTCTCGTATTGTTCCAATATGCCTCTATAGCGGCTGATTTCCATTTGATGGAGATGATTCATGGTAATATATTCAATCAAGCTGTTCATCCCAAATAGCAGGGAAAGGCTTACTGCCAAGCACAAACCGGATATAATAATCACTTCCATATGCGTGAGGCACTCATTATGCGTAATATTCCAATATTCCGCCCCATTGTCGGAAACAATCCCTACGCCCCTCGTAATCCCAAAATTGCACATATCTATCAAAAACAGTAGCAAAACTGCAATACAGAACAGAATTTTGCCGCTCCCATGTAAAAAACTCCCCTCCGACAGCTTTGTCCTGCCAAAAAGCATATACATACAGACTGCGGTTGTCAGAAAGGAAAGTACCGCTATCAAATATCCGTTTCCTCTCTCATAGGGCATAAATTTATTGCTTGAGAAAATAATATCGCATATGGAAAAAATAGAGTCCAGACCATTCCACAGAAACACCCAGAGCGAAACCAAGACGCCGGAAAGTCCTAATTTTTCCCACCCATCCCCATGAAACGTCGTTGCCAAAAATAGAAGCAGCAATGTCTGCTGTGCTGCGGAGCTCATCATATAATTGTCCGCCGCCCATGCTTTCGCTGCGGCCGACAGTCCCAAAAAACAAATAGATAACGCGATGGATACTCCCGCCCTATTCTCTTTTTTCCGTAAAAACATGCCGCACAATTTACTTAAAAGCGCCATCCATGCTACGGAAATGAGTATGCTTAAAATAATTAACACATACCCTTCCAAATGACGCATAAGATTTTCCATCATAGAATACCGCCTTTTGCTTTCATATATGACAGAACCGCTCTCTGAAACTCTTCATACCGCCTTTTGGCCAGCATAATTTTTTCCCCGTTCTCCAAGCTGATTTCCGTCTTATGAAAGGCGTCCACATAATCCAGATTTACCAGAAAACATTTATGGCATCGAAAAAAAGTCTTATCCGATAATTTATCTTCTAACGCCCCAATCTGTTCATAGGCTTCCAAGGTTTCCTCCGCACAGTGGAATTTAACAAGCCTGCCTATGGATTCAATATAGTAAATATCCTTCAGAAATATTTTTCTCGTCTGACGGGCCGCCATGATAATGAGAAAATCCCTATCCCCGTCCGCCCCTATTCTTTTTATAGCTTTTTCCAGCACTTTTCTCAGCTTCTCCTTCCTGATCGGCTTGACAAGGTACTGAAAGGCTTCCACTTCAAAAGCCTGAAAAACATACTCCCTTGCGGCTGTGATGAAAACGATAAGGCTCCGCTTTTCTTCTTCTCTTATTTTCCTCGCCAAATCCATGCCGTTTATCTGAGGCATTTTAATGTCTAGGAAGATAATGTCAAAGTTTTCCCTGCTGTGAAGCAGCTCCTGCCCGTCAAAAAATTGTTTTATCCTAAACTCCGTTTGAAATTGTGTTAAAACGCCCTCAATCTGCTTTGCAATATCGGCGCATTCCGTGGGCATATCGTCGCACACTGCCAAAAACAACATAGCAACGCTCCTTTATCATACCGCTTTATATTTTCCGTAATCCGACATTTTTGTCTCACAGCCGTCAGTTAAAAAGATATTAATCCACTTGCAAAAAGACCGGGACGGCCCGGTCTTTTTCATTCCGCCTGCTGCAAACCAAGTCAATGAAGCGAGCGGCTTGGCGCCAAATTCCGCCCCGTCTCTCTTCCATGCCTGCCCGGGCAAACCAAGTCAATGAAGCGAGCGGCTTGGCGCCAAGGCCTGCAACTCCTGCCTTTGACCGCCTTACACGGAAAGCCGTGTGCCGACCATGTTCCATGTCAGAGCCTGTCGGCCATGTTCCTGCCAAGGCCGACAGTTCTCACGGAAGAAACCGCAGTCAGTCTTTCCAGTCGTCCTCATATTTAAAGTAATCAAAATCCGCCGCTTTCCGGCTGCCGCAGCCGCCGTTGTTGGCGTAGATTCCCACCAGCGTCCCCGTGTGGCGCTTGCGGTCCTCCGGCACGCCTTCGTCGCACAGGTACACGCAGTTTTCCAGCGTGCCCGCTTCCGTCCATGAATCGCCGTCATAGCTGTAGAGGAATTTTCTGGTCAGCCCTTTCACCTCCACGGCAATGTAAACCGCGCTTTCCCGGATATCACCAATCTCCGCAATCACTTCCTCCCCCTGATTGCGGTTGATCACAAGCTGAAGCTTTCTTCCCTCCTCATAGCAGACCGCGCATCTGGCATAGGTGGCCGTGCTGTAATAGCAGGTCAGCCCCGCCTGCTCCCCGTTTCTGTCGGGATAGAATTCCACCTTGGTCTCCGCCCGGTAGGATAAGGCCTGCTCTCTCCGAAGGAGGGTATTTTTCGCCCGGATTTCATTCAGCTGGCCGTCCCTTGTCCAAATCCTGAAATACCCGGGGCGCTCCGTCAAAGACCATGAGCCGTTGTCGGGATTGCGCACAAATTCCCATTCCAGATTGAGCCTGTCTGCGTCAAAATCGTCAAAAAGATTCCGTTCAAAAATGCATTCCGGCAGGTCCGGCGCCTTCTGTTCCAGACTCGGCCCCTTTCCCTCGTTGACCGTAAACCATCCGTCCTCCGTCCACTGTACCGGATCCAGCGCGGTTTCCCTGCCCACCGTGGTGTATCTTCCCCCGTTGGTTCTGCCGCAGAGGTAATAGCACCACCATTTACCGTTCTGATCCTGAACCAGTTTTCCATGGCCGGACCTCTGGATGGGAGCGTCCGGATCCAACTGGCGCATCACGGGATTATAGGGATTGTTCTCATAGGTTCCAAATAATTCCCTGCTTCTGGCAGCGTTGATTCCGTGACCATAGCCCGTGCCGCCCTCCGCTACCATGGCGTAATACCAGCCGTCCTTTTTGAAAATATGGGGGCCTTCCGGCGCACGCTCTCCGGTTCCCTCCCAAGCCGTCCGGCGCTCTCCCGCAATTTTCAGGCTGTCCTCCGACAAGGGAGTGGCCTGCGCCGCTCTGGCCGTAATCACATACCTCTTTCCGTCGTCGTCCACAAAATGAGAGGGGTCGATGCTGTCTACTTCCAGACACACCGGCTTGCTGTACGGCCCCTCAGGCTTGTCGGAAACCATGACCAGCTGGCGGCGCAGCACATTGTTCCCCCGGCTGCCGTCCCCGTTCAGCCGAAGGGGCGCGAAGATGTAAAATTTACCGTCCACATAGGAAATATCCGGCGCCCAGATGCCGTGGGAGTCCTTGATATCGCTGATATCCAGCCATTCGCAATTGGTGATTGCATGACCTATGATATGCCAATGCACCATATCCCGTGAATGGGAGATGGGAATAGCCGGAAAATACTGGAAGCTGGAATTGACCATGTAAAAGTCATCGCCCACGCGGATGACCGAAGGGTCGGGGAAGAAGCCCCGCTGTACCGGATTGTGATAAACTCTTTGTGTGCTCATTGCAATAGGTTCCTTTCTTGGGATTGTTGTAAAACCGCTGCAGAAAACTTGTGGATGTACTTATGTAT
The DNA here is from genome assembly GCA_948467735.1 of uncultured bacterium. Classification (GTDB taxonomy): domain Bacteria; phylum Bacillota; class Clostridia; order Lachnospirales; family Lachnospiraceae; genus Acetatifactor. The sequence continues at coordinate 32,267 of CAOKFN010000026.1, read as the reverse complement.
TTCTATTTTTGATGCTTCCGCTTTTGGTTTTATTTTACCAAAATACCTGCTTTTTGTGAAGTACTGTTTTGGGGAAATCTTTCTGCTGTCGTTTTCTGTCGTTTGGGCGCGAGTTTTAATCGCGGCGGCTCAAATCAAATACCCCGCTGCAAGCAAAATATGTCCATGGACACATTGGTATCAAACTTGCAACGCTGCAGAGCAGAAGGTGTCCAAAGGACACCTTGGTATTTCCTTTAGGAAATTGTGACCCTCGCGGGAATAAAAATATGCTTGTCCCGCATTGTATAATCCCTCCGGAATCAAGTTTCCACTCTCCTGCTCAGGGACAGAAACACAAGGTTCCCAGCGCCGCATAGGCGCTGGTTCAACTCCTGTATGGCTTTTTCTGAATTTTTTCCGCTGCCTCAATCCAGCGATTTTTTATCTATCACTTTCCAATACCCGCTTTTAGGAGAACCACACCGGATCAGCATACCGCGCTCTTTCAGCTTTTTGATATTTGCTTCAACATTCCTGCCTGACACTCCAATCTGTTCCGCCAGCTTTGCGGCGGAAAGCTTTGCATCCACAGACAAAAGCTCCAAAATCTTCCTTTGTGTGTCGCTTAAACCTTCTCCGATATTTCTCCGATGCTTCTCCGACGCTTCTCCGATGCTCCTCCGATGCTTCTCCGACGCTTCTCCGATGCTCCTCCGACATCCCGCCGCAAGCGTCTGATATTTCCGATAATGGCTTGCGGTAAAGATTTACACGGAACATATCGTCAAAAACCTGAATTTCCGGGCTTGGAAGCCCATACTGTTCGGCGGCCTGTTTTATCCTCCGTATCCCGGTTCCCCATGCCTCGATAAACCCCATCTGGTTAAAAATATTGGCAATCACCTTATTCCTAAGCTTTGAATGCCCGCTCATCATCTCCTCGTAGGTAAGCCCGTTATAAAGTCCTCCCGGCGACGTTACCTCCAGCCTGTCGTCATACACTGCCACCTGCACACAGGATGCATCTGTCAGATTGCGGTGGCAGTGTGCATTGACAATCATTTCCCGAACCGCCTCTATCGGAAGCTCATAGGCCTCTTTCCTGACCAGCCCCTCAATCACCGCGCCTAAACGGATATTGCGCAAGACAAATGCCGCTGCCTCCTCAATTTGTTCATAGACAGGCCCGGTAAATTCCCGCTTATCAAGAAAAACGGTTCTTTCCGTTCCTTTAAACACTGCGCATTGCGTTTTGGAGAACGGGAAATAATCAGACACAAGCAAAACATAGGCATTTGACGCAAGCAGCGATGTATCCGTCCTTTTCAACAGTTTCCAATTTGTCAGCTGTAGTTCTGTCACCCTGCGTTCAGGCAGGCCCACCGTCAGTAAAAAAACACAGCGCGAGTCTATTGACAAATCGGTCTACATACAGTAGAATGAATGCAGGTCTACATGTAGTAGAATATTCAAATCACTACAAACCAGCATCACGAAAAAGGCATAGGAGGAAGGAGAGCGATAAATATGACAGACTACAGGCTTGGGGAAGTGGAAATGAAATTTGCGGACATTATTTGGGACAGGGAGCCTTTGACCTCCGGAGAGCTGGCAAAACTGTGCGCACAGGAGCTGCAGTGGAAAAAGTCCACTACTTATACCATCCTGCGGAGAGTGTGCGACAGAGGTCTGTTTCAGAATGTGGAGGGAATTGTGACATCTTTGGTGTCCAAGCAGGAATTTCTGTCCAAACAGAGTACCCAGTTTGTGGAGCAGGCTTTTGCGGGGTCGCTGCCAAAGTTTGTGGCGGCTTTTACCGCGGACAGAAAGCTGAGTGAGGAAGAGGCGGCCGAGCTTCTGAGGATTATTGATCAGAGTATGTAGGTTGATTGGCGCATATAACAAGGTTCGGGGGGGATATGGAGGGGTTTTATGGAGCATTTTATATTACGGCTTGGAATCATGAGCGGACAGGCGGCTGTGGTGATCTGTGTAATTCTACTGGTCAGGGTAATTTTTTTCCGCCTGCATGTTGCGAAGAAATTATCGAATCTTTTATGGCTTGTGCCCTTTCTTGTCATGGTTATTCCATGGAAAATAGAAAGCAGTATCAGCTTTTGGAGGGAATCGGGACAGGTTCGGCAGCAGGATGTGATAAATGATATGGAGGCTGTGCTAGCTGAACTGGAAGGGATGAAAGAAAAAGGCTCGGCCCCGCTGGATGGAATGCCAGAAAAGGATGCGGCCCCGCTGGACGGAATGACAGAAAAGGATGCGGCCCCGCTGGACGGAATGGAAGCAAAGGATACGGCCGCACTGCTTGAGATGACAGTAAAGGACGCCGCCGCACTGCTTGAGATGGCAGAAAAGGATGGAGCCGCACTGCCCGGGATGACAGGGAAGGGAAAAAATCCGGAATATCTGCCCAAGCCTTTGCCAAACTTTCAGCAGAACCCTTTATCAAATTTCAAGCCAATGTCAGATATATCGCCGGACGCGGAGGACGCAGGTAGGAACAGGGGCGGAAATGCAGCAGGAGCGCCGGTTTCCCTTGCGCCTGTCTCTGAAAATGTATCTTTCATTTTAAATGCGGCGGGGATTGTCTGGCTGTTTGGCGTTTTGCTTTTCCTAATTTACAGCATTCTGTCCTATGTGAAGCTGCATAGAAGGGTGATCTGCAGCATCCATATGCACGACAATATTTACAGAGGGGATGATGTGGATACTCCCTTTGTATTGGGAGTGCTGCGGCCTAAGATTTATCTGCCCTCCAAGATTCAGGCGGAGCATCTGCCATATATATTGGAGCATGAGAAAACCCATATCCACCGTCACGATCCGCTGAAAAAGCTGTTGGCATTTGTCATCACGGGTATTCATTGGTTTAATCCGCTGGCTTGGACTGCGCTTCATTTCTTCGGCAGGGATATGGAAATGGCCTGTGACGAAGTAACGCTGGAAAGGCTGGGGATTGAGAAAAAGAAGGCCTATGCGGAGGTGCTTTTGCTGCTTGCTTCCGGAAAGAAATCCGCGCCGTCGGCGCCTATCGCTTTTGGGGAGGGAAATGTAAAGTGCAGAATCCGCAATATGGCAGACTATGGAAAAGCATGGAAAATTGCCACAACAGCGGCGGCGGTGATTATGATATTGCTGGCTGCGGGATTCCTAACGGAAGGAAGGCATGTAAATTCTCAGCAGAGTGCCGGGGCGGATGAATCCGGCAGCGGCGGTTCGACGGCGGACGGCTCTGGCAGCGGCACGACAGCGGGCGGCTCTGGCGGCACAACGGCGGACGGCTCTGGCAACGGCGGCACGATGGCGGACGGCTCTGGCAGCGGCGGTTCGACGGCGGGCGGCTCTGGCAGCAGCGGCACCACGGCGGGCGGCTCTGGCAGCGACGGCACCACGGCGGGCGGCTCTGGCAGCAGCGGCACCACGGCGGGCGGCTCTGGCAGCGGCGGCACCACGGCGGGCGGCTCTGCGGAAAACAATACGCCGCCTCCTGCGGAAGAACTGACCATGGAAACTTTGATTGCACTATGTGAAGGTGGAAAAGAAAAATTAGAGAAGGCCATGTGTCTACTTCCCGGAGAAAATCTAATTTCCATGGAACCTGCGGAAATTACTTCTCCTGAGGACATTATATCTATTTTTAAGAACAGGATCCCTTACAGCAATTTTGAAGAGGATGCCCATAAGAACACCCTAAATCTTTGGGAATCGTATTTCTGTTATTTTAATTATAACGGGAAAAAATACAGGCTTCAAGTGTCTTACCTGAAGAAGCAGCCCTCCTCTGAGGGCTGCGAGTATGCCGACGGCGAACTGCAGTACATCGGCCTTATTCATCCGGCCACCGGAGATTCACAGACGCTGTATGATGCTGACCCGCGCCGCAGACCAAATTTAGACATTGTATCATTTCTCCAAAGAACATATAATATCAATGATTATGTGATTTTGAACCTTCCTAACAACCTATACCTTGGAGACCTTCAGGTGCTTGGAAACTGTCAGAGCTGCCTATTGGAAGGAAATGAGGAAGAGATGATTCACGGCCAGTCTGCCTCAAAATACAGCTATGGCCCCGGCAGCATAACCGTTTATTCTCTGAATACCACCGCTTCGGAGGAGGACAGTATCGTCTTTAAAGACGGGAAATTGAAGGATGTTATTAAGAGTGCAAATCATGAAGGCCCGGAATCCGGTTATGAGGTGATAGAAGGCTGCCAGATGCAGGCGATTCTCCGTGCATATTCTTATGATTTATTTCTCCTGCCGGAAGGCGGAGAATATCAGGAGAAAAACGGCCTGACCGATGAAGAATTCCAAGCCATATCCATTGCACATCATTGGAAGATTTATTTTACGGAACCGGACGGCAAATATTTATATGAGCTGTCGTTGAACCAGAAATTTTTCACCAAGGACGAAGCCATAAGCATGGCGCGGTCGGCGGTTTTTCATGAAAAAGCCGACCGCAGATAATACACGCCGCAGCTTCGGCGGAGAGTGGAACTCACAAGAAGCCTGACGCTCTCCCTGAAAAATCACTTTGCAAATAAGACCTTTCGGGATATAATAAGCTTAAACCAATCCATTTGATTTATACTGCTTAACAGTTAAAATTTGATTTATACTGCTCAACATTTAAAATTTCCGAGCCGTCCGACTACATAACGCCGACTATATACGTTTAACCGGCGCAGTACGGTAAATTCCGGCGTTATGTAGTATAAGACAAAAACTATGGCAGGCTTCCATCCAAAGCAGCAGCGAAGGCCAAAGACTTGTTTCCGCATACGGAGGTATCCCATGAAAGAAAAAAACAAGAAGACAGCGTCGGCAAAAAAGGCGAAAACCCCCAAGCCCAAATTTAATATGTGTCAGAATGCTTGGTGGATGTTGAAGCTGTCTTGGGAGGAAAAAGAGAAAAAGGTGCCGATCCTTTGTTTTTTATCCGCCACCTTGGCCGTATTGGGGAATCTCTCAAATCTGTTCATCACCCCTGCGATTCTGGGAAACGTGGAGAAGCACGCCCCCTTTCCCACGCTGATTCTCACCATCCTCGGTTTTGTGGACCTGAACCTGCTGATTAACGCCGCTTCCACCTATATAAACGCCAATGAGGAATACGGGAAAACAACCCTGCGCATGGCAATTATCAGCCGGCTGAACGCCAAAGCATGCACCACCTCCTACCAGAATCTCGACCAAAAAGAGTATCAGACGCTTTCCACAGCCGCCGTTGACGCCTCGAACTCCAATGGCAAAGCTGCACAATCCATCTGGTACAGTATGCAGTCCATCTATCAAAATGTGTCAGGTTTTGTCATTTACCTGATTTTAATGTCCGCCCTTCCGCCTGCGCTGATTGCGATATCGCTCGTCACCAGCCTTTTGGACTATTTTATCAGCAAACCGTTAAACAACTACCGCTACAAGCATAAGGAAGAATTGAGCAGAACGCAGGATCAATTGAGATACATACTGAACCGATCCAAAGACCATACCATGGCAAAGGACATCCGCCTCTTCGGCCTGCGCCCATGGTTTGAAGAGCTTCAGGAAAAGGCGACCAAGGCTTATCTGGCTTATCTGATGAAGGAACAGAATATTTTTATCTGGGCGGGCATCGCTGATTTAATCTTTGCCTTTCTGCGAAACGCCGCTGCCTACGCATACCTGATCGGACTTGTCTTAAATGACAAAATCAGCATCTCCCTGTTTCTGCTTTACTTCAGCGCGGTGGGAAGCTTCACCGGCTGGGTGAACGGTATCTTAAACAGTGTGCTGACCATGCACCGACAGAGCACGGATATCTCCGTCATCCGGGAATTTTTGGAGTATCCTGAGCCTTTCCACATCAAGGACGGCGATCCCATCCGGCTAAAGCCGGACAGCCCTGTTGAAATCCGCATGGAGCATGTGAGCTACCGTTATCCCAAGGCGGAGAAGGATACGCTGACCGGCATCGACCTCACCCTCCATCCCGGGGAGAAGCTGGCTGTCGTGGGCTTAAACGGCGCCGGGAAAACCACCCTTGTAAAATTACTCTGCGGTCTGCTGGATCCCACGGAGGGCCGCGTCCTCTTAAACGGCAGGGATATCCGGGAATACAGCCGCCCCGATTATTACGGGCTGTTTTCCGCCGTTTTTCAGGACTTTTCCCTGCTGGCCGCTTCCATTGCCGCCAACGTGGCGCAGTCGGAGGATGATATCGACATGGATCGAGTCCGGGAATGTGCTGGAAAGGCGTCCCTTACGGCGAAGATTGAGTCCCTGCCGGACGGTTATGAGACCAAGCTGAACCGGGAAATCTATCAAGACGCGGTGCTGCTTTCCGGCGGGGAGACCCAGCGCCTGATGCTGGCCAGAGCCCTTTACAAAAACGGTGCCGTGGTGGTGCTGGACGAGCCCACCGCCGCCTTGGATCCTATTGCGGAATCAGATCTGTACCAGAAGTACAGCGAAATGACCAAAGGACGCTCCTCTGTGTACATTTCCCACCGTCTCGCCTCCACCCGCTTCTGCGACCGCATTATTCTGATTGCGGACGGGCGCATCGCCGAGGAAGGCACCCACGAGACGCTGCTTCAAAAGGGGGCCGCCTATGCGGAGCTCTTTGAGGTTCAGAGCAGATATTACAGAGAGGAGGAATCCGCCTATGCCTGAAACATCCCAACATAAAACTAAGAAAAACCAGAACCAGCTATCATGGAAGGAAACTTGGAAGATCAGCCTGAGGGCGTTGAAGCTGTTTTCCCGCTATCGCCCCAGCATGCTCCGGATACATACTTTTTACACAATCTATACCGCGCTGACCCCTTTTGTCAATATTTACCTCTCGGCGCGGATCATCGAGGAACTGTCGGGGAGCCGAGATCCTCAGAGACTTATGCTGCTGGTGACGCTCACCTTGGGGTTCTCGGCGTTTCTCTCCCTGATCTCCGCCCTGACCCGCAGACATTTCAGGATCGAAGACCATTTTCTGTTTTGGCTGGAACGCCAGATAAAAGCAGACAAAATGATGCGTATGGACTACTGCCTGATAGACGACGCCAAAGTGCATGAAAAGCTGGATACACTGGATCAATATTCCAATAATTCCGGCAGAAGCCTCCGCAGAGTCATCTGGTTTTATGACGCGATCCTGTCGGGAGTCGTCTCACTGTTCGGCAGCTTTTCCCTGACAATCAGCCTGTTTACCAGCAGGGTGCCTGAAAGCGCCGGAAAACTGACCGCGCTGAACAGTCCGTTGTTTCTTCTGCTCATCGCAGGGCTTCTGCTTGCCGTAACCTACCTGTCCCCTTTATTTGTGGTAAAAGCGGACGCCTTCTGGGCAAAAAGCGCCGGTCAGCACAATCTCGGCAATCTGCTCTTTGGTTTTTACGGCTTTCTGGGACACAAAAAAACCGATATTGCGGCGGACATCCGCATGTACCGCCAAGAGTCTGTATGTGAGAAATATATCAACAATAAAGAAGCGCTTTTTTGCTCCAAGGGACCTTTTGCCCTGAAGGCGCGGGGCGTCGTAGGCGCATGGTATGTGCTCTCAAGGGTCTTTTCTGTGATTTTTACCGGCGTGGTCTATCTGTTCGTATGCTCAAAGGCATGGGCGGGCGCTTTCGGCCTAGGCATGGTGACGCAGTATATCTCGTCCATCTCCAGACTATCCGGCAAGATCTCCTCCCTGTTCCAAGTGCTGGGGCAGGCGCGCAACCATGCTGTCTTCTTAAAGCTGAACTTTGACTTTCTGGATATGGAAAATGTGATGCATCAGGGGAATCTGGCTGTGGAAAAGAGAAATGTCAAAAACTGCGAGATTGAATTTCGGGATGTTTCCTTCCAATATCCCGGCAGCGATCAGTATGCTCTGCGCCATGTAAACGTAACGTTTCAGGCGGGACAAAGACTTGCCGTGGTGGGGCAGAACGGCTCCGGCAAAACTACCTTTATCAAGCTTCTCTGCCGTCTCCATGACCCCACCGAAGGCGTCATCCTGTTAAACGGAATCGACATCCGGGAATACGACTACGATGAGTATCTCTCCGTATTCTCCGTGGTATTTCAGGACTTCCGCCTGACGGAGTATACGCTGGGCCAAAACGTGGCGTCGAAGGAGGAGTACGACAGGAGGCGCGCGGAAGACTGCCTGCGCAAAGCCGGCTTTGAAAAACGCCTTGCGGAGCTTCCCATGGGCATGGACACCTACCTGTCCAAACGTTTCAGCGAAGAAGGCGTAATTATGTCCGGCGGCGAAAAACAAAAGATCGCCCTTGCAAGAACGATCTACAAGGACGCTCCCTTTATCATTCTGGACGAGCCCACCGCCGCCCTAGACCCTATCGCCGAGGCGGAGATCTACAGTAGATTCAACGAAATCATTGAGGACAAGACGGCGATCTATATCAGCCACCGCCTGTCCTCCTGCCGCTTCTGCGACGATATCTGTGTATTTGACAACGGAAACCTAGTTCAGCAGGGAAGCCACGAAACGCTCCTCGCCGAAGAAAACGGAAAATATTATGAGCTTTGGATGGCTCAGGCCCAGTATTATGCCAACAGTCAATGACCCCGCCGCAGTTATTGTTCACCGCTGAAATTGATTCCGCCTTACATCTTTACCCGAAGCGCCTCCACTGTCCGTCCGGTGAGCTGGCGGCTCCTGTCATCCGGCGCCTGACCGCCGATGAAAATCTGCGCCTCTCCCGGATAATAGACAAAGCGGCCGTCAGCATCATAAAGCCCGAAAGCCTCTTTGGGCAGCCGGATATTGACCTCCTGCATCTCTCCCGGTTCCAGAGAAATCTTCTCAAAGGCCTTTAACTGCGCATTGGGTGTGCCGTCTTTCAAAATCTTCACGTAAACCTGAACGGTTTCCCGGCCCCGCATATGGCCCGTATTTTTCACCCGAACCGTCAGCCCCACGCCCTCCTCCGTGACCTTGTCCGTGTCTGCCGCCGCGTTTTCAAAGGCAAAGGAAGTATAGGACAGGCCGTAGCCGAAGGGGTACAGCGCCTCCTGTTCCATATAGCGGTAGGTTCTGCCCTTCATGTGATAATCCGTAAATTCCGGCAGCTCCTCCGTGGTCTTATAAAAGGTTACGGGCAGCTTTCCTTCCGGAGACCTGTCCCCAAACAATATCTCCGCAATGGCTTTCCCGCCCATGGCCCCCGGATACCACCCCTGTATAACGGCGGGGACATGCTCCTGCGCCCAAGTTACCGCCAGCGCGCTCCCCGACAAAAGCACCAGCACCACCGGCTTGCCGAAGGAGCAGATGGTTTCCAGAATTTCCTGCTGTTTTCCGGGCAGGTTCAGATTGGGTTTGTCCCCGCTGGCAAACTCGTTGTTGGCATCTCCCTGCTCGCCCTCCAAGCTGGCGTCCAGTCCCATGCAGGCAATCACCACATCGCTGGCCTCGCAGACCGCCTTCACTTCCGCGCTGCGGTCGTCCCCTTTGCCTTCCTTGTTGACATGGCAGAGATGGCAGCCTTGGGAATACAGAATTCTGGCCGAATCTCCCAGATAATCCTGCAAGCCTTCCAGAATGGTCCAGTAATGGGAAGCGGTTCCCTCATAATTTCCCACCAGCGCCTTGCGGTTGTCCGCGTTGGGCCCGATTACTCCAAGGGTGCGGATTTTCTTTTTGTCCAGAGGCAGAAGGTTTCCCTCGTTTTTCAAAAGAACCACGGTGCGGGCCGCGGCCTCCTTGTTCAGCTCCCGCATGGAGGGGCTGTCCACGACTTCATAAGGAATCTCGTCGTAGACGCTGTGTTCTTTCTGATCCAGAATCCCCAGCTTGGCTCTGGCCGTGAGCAGATTCACCACTGCCTCGTCCAGTCGGCTCTCTTCCACCAAGCCTTCGTTAACCGCTTGGGTCAGATATTGGAACAGATTGCCGCAGTTCAAATCACAGCCGTTTTTCATGGCCATTGCGGCGGCTTCCACCGGCGTATCCACCACCATATGATGCAGATAGAAGTCCTTAATCGCCCCGCAGTCGCTGACCACATGGCCCTCGAAGCCCCATTCGTCCCGCAGAATTTCCTGAAGAAGCATATGACTGCCGCAGCAGGGGGCTCCGTCCACCCGGTTATAGGCCCCCATCACGGTTTCCACATGGCCTTCCTGAACGCAGGCCTTGAACGCGGGAAGGTAGGTCTCGTACAAATCCTGTTTGTCCACATCCACGTTAAATTCATGCCGCAGGTCTTCCGGGCCGCTGTGTACGGCAAAATGCTTGGCGCAGGCGGCGGATTTGTAGACATTTTCATCATGGCCTTGAAGTCCCCTGACGAAATGCACTCCCAGACGGGAGGAAAGATAGGGGTCTTCCCCGAAGGTCTCATGGCCCCTGCCCCATCTGGGGTCCCGAAAGATATTCACGTTCGGCGCCCAGAAGGTCAGCCCCTTATACCGCTCCGTATCCTCGTATTTCTGCTGCATGTTATATTTTGCGCGGCCTTCCGTGGAAATGGCGTCCGCAATTTTCTCCACGAAATCTTGGTCAAAGCTGGCCGCCAGTCCGATGGCCTGCGGGAAAACGGTGGCCACTCCGGCCCTCGCTACCCCATGCAGAGCTTCGTTCCACCAATTATAGGCCTTGATTCCAAGCCTAGGAATGGCGGGGGCATCGTAGAGGGTCTGCCCCGCCTTTTCTTCCAGCGTCATCTGTTCCACCAGTTTCCGCGCTTTCTCCCGGTATGCCTCCAGCCGCTCCCGGTTCTCCATTATCTCCATTGCCGTATCGCTCCTCTCAAACTTCCTATCTCTTTTCAAGCCGACATTGCCTGTTCCGCTGTCCGTTTCGGCTCCAGCTCGCTGCCAGTTTCAGCATACGCTCCGGCACATGCTTCGGCTTCCGCTCGCTGTCAGTTTCAGCGCACGCTCCGGCTCCTGCTTCGCCTCTCGCCCGCTGTCTGTTTCAGCACCTGCTCTGGCACCTGCTTCGCCTCCCGCCCGCTGTCAGTTAGCACACGCTCCGGCTCCTGCTTCGCCTCCCTGTCCGCCTTTGGCGGTCTTCTGGCTCATGACATTGCTGACTTGAATTCATTGCAGTTAAGATATGATTTATTCCAGCTCCTGAAACACAAAATACTCTGCCTTTCCGCAGCCGCACTCGCCTTCGCCCTCATGCAGCGCCGCCAGCCCGACCTTCACGCCGACCCAGCCGCTGGGCATGGCCGCCGCCTCGGTCTCCTGTCCCACCGCATGGAAGCTTTCTCCGTCCGAACTCATCTCCCAAGAAACCTTCTCCGCGTTCCTGACCTTCATTCTAAGATAGACAACGTCTCCTTCCACCGCGCCCAGATCCGTCCTGCTCTCTTCCGCCCATTTCTTTCCCTTTTTCTCAATCCTCTGCTGCAGGCTCCTCGCGCCGTTCTCCTGCCGTACCAGCAGATTATCGCAGTATTTTCCCTGAGACAGCAGGCCGAAGGAATCCCCGTCCTTCATCTCGTCCAAATGCAGACAGGCCGTAATCATGAACTGAGGCGCGGGCCATTTCTGTACCAGAAGATTTCCCATATCGCTGACCAGCTGTCCGGCCTGCTGTTTCTGTGCGTACAGCCGTAAATTTCCGTCCCCCAGAGCATACCAGCCGTCTTTTGGATTTGCGTTCCACTGCCATTGCAGGCCAAGAGTCTTCCCTTGGAAGAAATCGCTGTCCTCCGGGGCATTGACGGGATATACCGCCCCCACGTCAGGTTTTCTATAGACTGTCACCGGCTCCCCGCAGCCGTTCTCATCCTCGTTAACACCGATCACCGGCCAGTCGTCCACCCAATGCATGGGCTGTAAATGCACGATTCTGCCCGCGCTTCCCACATCCTGAAAATGCAGGAACCAGTCCTCGCCGCTTGGGGTATCCACCCATGCTCCCTGATGAGGGCCGTTGACCTGGGTATTTCCCTGATGGAGAACAATCTTTTCCTCATAAGGCCCCAATATTTTCTTGGAACGCAGCACGGTCTGCCAGCCGGGCTTCACGCCGCCTGCGGGGGCAAAGATGTAATAATAGCCGTTTCTCTTGTACAGCTTCGGCCCCTCGATGGTGGGCTGGGTGGCATGTCCGTCATAGACAAAGCCGCCCTCGTCGGGAAACGCCGTAAGCCCTGCGCCCTCGTCGCGGACAGGCGAGACGTAGAGCGCGCTCTTAAAACCGATTCTGCTCTTGGCAAAACCGTTTACCATGTACATGGTTCCGTCGTCGTCCCAGAAGGGGCAGGGGTCAATCCATCCCGCATTCTGCTTGATAAAATGAGGCTCGCTCCATTTTCCCCAAGGGTCCTTGGCGGTACACATCATAATGCCTTCATCCACAAAGGGAATAAACACATAGTATAATCCATCATGATAGCGGATGGCGGGCGCCCATGCGCCGCAGCCGTACCTCGGGACGTCAAAGCTCTCAAAAGGCATGCGCTCCATCACATAATTGATGATTTCCCAATTTACCAGATCCTTTGAGTGCAGAAGCGGCACCGACGGCACATTGCTGAAGCTGGACGCTATCATAAAGAAATCGTCCCCCACTCTGACGGCGTCCGGGTCGGAATAATCCGTGTAGAGAATGGGATTCTTATAAGTTCCGTCCCCCTGATCCGCAATCCACATTTTTTTCACCTTGTTCTGATCCATATCAATCCCTCCATGTTAGTTCCGCTCCGTGCTTCCGGTGCTGCAATTCGGCGGAATATGAAAAAACAATAGAATCCACGCTCCGCGAGGCTTCTATTGTCGTGAATTGAATACCAAAGGTTCTCTCGAATGATAGTTCAAAAGAACCCTTGGTATCTTTTATTTTACATCAATTCATACTATGCCGCAGCTTATTTTGCTAAGTAAGCGTCATATGCTGCCTGATAAGCTGCCACAACATCGGAAATACCCATTCTCTCCAGCTCTGCTACATAGGTATCAAAGTTGGACAGAGGTTCCTGACCTGTGATAAACTTCCACTTCATCTCTCCGATATACTGATCCAGCTGAGAATTGCTGGAATCCACGCTCACGGAGATAGAACCAGGATAGCCAAGTGAGAAGTCGGTGCCTTCCACCCATGTGGTAGCTGCATTTACATACCACTCGTTACGGGTTGCAAGGTTTACATCAAAGCATCCATAGGAAGGGAAGCCGCCGCTCTGGTTGCCGTACATTTTGTAGCGCTGAGGCTTTCCGGTATTGCCCGGCAGTTCCAGCTGCTCGTTTCCGTACTCTGTCAGAGACCTGTTGCCAAGGTCATCCGTTACAAAGGTCACGCCTTCTTCACCCCATGTCAACAGAACAGAACCTTCATCGGAATACATATAATCGATGACAGCTGCAATAGCATCCATCTTCTCAGGCTCTTTTGCTGCATCCACGGTGATAATCTCGGTTTCTCTCTGCTTTCTGGATACGGTTCTGGGAGAATACACTTTGCCGTCTTTGGTTGCAGGCCAAGGAACTGCTACAAGTTCGGCGTTAGGCTGGCCCTTCTCTGTTCTCAGCTTGCCTTCAAACTTGGAACCTTCGCCGCCATTATTGGCAAGTCCCTTCCAGCTTCCGGCAATACTGCTCAGGACATTGTCATCGCCCGTGCCCTTGGTTGCCTTTCCATTCTCATCGAACGCCTCGGCCATCAAGCCTTCTGTATGCCATTTATACAGTGTTTCCAAATATTCCTTATACTTCTGAGTCCTTGCGCCATGCTCTACCTTTCCCGTGTCAGGATCGATATAGATGCCGCTGGTCATGCCAAAGGCAGCCTCAAACATCTGGATACCGCTGGAGTATGCGTCAAAAGGAATCTTGTCATCCCCAAGCTGCTTGAAAGCAGTCAATACATTATACCAGTCGTCCATATTCTTGGGAACTTCCAAGCCCACCTCATCCAGCCAGTCTTTCCTCATAACCAGACCGGTATCGTTGGAAGCTACGATGCCCGTTACATCCAGAGGATTAATTCTCTGGAAATACAGATAATCACCGTTGCTGTCGGACATATCCCTTGCGATATCAGGGTGCTCTGTCAAAATCTTGTTCAGATTGGGCATCTTGGTCTCAATGATCTCATTGAGTCTCTGGGGAATAATTCCCATTTCCTTCAAACCGGTGATACCGGTCTTGCCGTTCTCTGTGTTCTTGTACATCTCTTCATTCAAGTAAGCGATAACATCCGGCAGAGGGTCCGTTGAAACCATGGTCATATACTGCTCTGCTGCATCTTTTGCCTTACCATTGAAAATAATAAATTCGATATCCACATGGAACATCTCTTCAATCTTTTCAACGGCAATCAGCTGCTGATAACGAGAATCCTTAGGATCCACATTATCGTCTCTCACCAGCCAAGTAATCTTCTGTCCATCCGGCCAAGTCTGTGTCCATGTCTGCTTGTTGTCAGCTTCACCTGACCCCGAACCAGACGACTGATCGCCAGAAGGAGCAGGCGTAGTGCTGCTTGTCGGCGTACCTGATCCTGAGCCGCTCCCGCTGCCACTTCCGCTTCCACTGCTGCCCGACTGGTCGTCATTGTTGCCGCAGCCAGCCAGCATTGACAGGCACATAATGGAAGCCATCAGTGCTGCTACAATTTTCTTTTTCATACTCAATCCTCCTTGTTTTTTCTATATAAATACGCACATGCGTACTTATATCATCCCTTAGAAATAAATGAGATACCGCCAAAGGCGGCAGTGCCTCTGGAAACGGCACAAATAGATGATGCAAATGTAGAAGAACACCTCTCTTGCGTTTTTCAGTGTGAGACTTAGAATTTCTTAGTCCGTGTATTTTACGGACTTAGAAATTCTTCTCACACTTTACATACCGGTCAATCCGGAACGTTCCACACCTTCCATGAACTTCCTTTGCAGGAAACCATATACTATCAGCACAGGCAGAATTACCAAAAATGTTCCCGCCATCAGCATGGCTTTATTAAAGGTATAGCCATCTTCTTCCATCACCAGATCCATGGCGTCTTCCGTATCCATCAAAGCATACAACGCCGGCAGTCTGCTGGGCAGCACTCGTTTTCCCGCCGTTCTGATATAAATATTGGGTTCAAAATAATCATTCCAATGCCACACGAAGGACAGCACCGTCGCCACCAGTATGGACGACTTGGACATGGGAAGCATAATCTTAAAGAATGTCCTGAAGGCGCCGCAGCCGTCAATCCTTGCCGCCTCCTCCATCTCCTTTGGCAGTCCCATAAAGAACTGGCGGAAAAGGAAGATAAAGAATGCACCATTTAAGCCGTAGCCAAAAAATGCAGGCACAATCAGAGGAAGGTAGGTATCCAGCCATCTCATCTTGCTGTACTGAATATACAGCGGGAATATCAATGTCTGCACGGGCACCAGCATGGACAGAATCACCAGTGCAAAACACACCCCTTTAAATTTGAAATTATATCTCGCAAATCCATATCCGATAAAAGAACAGGAAATTACATGCCCTACCGTAGCGATGCCCGCGATAATCAAGGAATTTTTCAAATAACGCCAGTAGGATAATTGTTCCATTGCAATCTTAAAATTACTCCACCTGAATCCGCTGGGCAGCCACTTCACTGTTATATTGAGCAGATCCGAGTCCGACATAAGTGAAGTCACAATCATGGTGATAAACGGATATAAGAACACGAAGGACAAACTGCACAATACCAAGTAGTAAAAAAGTCGAACCACAAGTTTCTTACTCTTTGACGCAGCCGCCTGAGAAAAATTTTCCCTGCTCATATGACCCTTCGCTGTCCGCGCCTGCTCCTTTTGCTTTGTCAACACACTCATTTCACGCTAACTCCCATCTGCCCGCTTCCGCAGGCGTATCAATACTTTCATTTCCTTTACGATTCATTTGCCTTAGAACCTAATTTCACTACGCCAAACACCACGCCGCAGAGTACGAATACAAAGAGGAAGTACACCCATCCCATTGCGGCGCCTCTGGAAAATTGTGTATTCTGGAATACCTGATCCAGTATGTACGCCACCAAGGCATTGTCCGAAGAGGTAAAATACATTACCAGCGTATACACGAAATTCAGCAGTATAATAGGCGAAATCATCGGCAGCGTAATTTTCCAGAACATCTCCCACTGGGTAGCGCCGTCACATTTCGCAGCCTCATACAGAGAAGAGGATATTCCCTGTAATCCCGCGAGAAAGAGGATAATCTGCACGCCGGAATTCCACAAAATCAAGGTAATCCTGTCGAGGAAGGGCTGTACCGTTGACACTAAAGTGGTTCCCAGCATCTCCTGCAATACCTGCGGCAGAGTAATACCCACACCCACGCTTCCCGTCGCGTCAATTTCCAGAAGCTGGGCCATTACATAACCGCTTCCCAAAAGCACTGGAATAAAGAAACAGGTTCTGAAAAATCCCTTTCCCGGTACGGGCTGATTGATCAGCATTGCAATAATCAGGGAAAACACCAGTACCAAAGGCGTGTTAAGCATGGTATTTGTCACTACGGAGATAAAGGTGGGCATAAAGTTAATGTCATACACGAAAATCTGCTCATAATTCGCAAATCCCACCCATTCCATCACAAAGCCTCTCAGCTGAACAATCTCACTGAAGCTCAGCCGGATGGAAGAAAACAGCGCATTGAGGAAAAACACGCAGGTTCCGATAATCCAAGGAGACAGAAACATCAAAGCTTCCAGACTGTTCCTTCTCTGCATAGTCATAAAATTCTTTTTCTTCGGACTATCCTTCTGTTTTATGGAATTGTTCTGTCCTGATTTCATCGGCTCACCTCCCAGCTCATAGCACCCAGCTCAATGCCATCCACCTTAACGGCCCGATTGTTATAATTCACATAAATCTTCACGCCGTTATCATATCCGGTACAGTAGACATCTTCCGCCATTTCCTCATGGGAAACCATCTTTGCATTCTGTATTGCGTCCCATGCGGGCTTCAATTCCTGATAGGTCGCCACTATTTCATCCTTCCAGTCCTTATAGCTGGAAGTAAACAGCTCATTATACTCCGTGTTCACCAGCTTCTCCGCCGATTCATAGGTAAGTTCAAAATAAGGGGTATAACCGTATTCAATCCACTTCAGCCTCAGCTTCTCCGCGTCGCTGGAAAGGTTTAACGCTTCTCCGGTATACCGAACCGAACCATGTACCACAATCTGGTAGAAGGGCACTTCTCTTGTGGTCATCTGATACCCCAAGTCCTCGGAAGGAATTGCCGTCACCATATCCGCAGATGAGAGCACATATAAATTGCCGCCTTCACTGGTCACGCTCCCAAAGGCAGTCTTGGTATCCGCAAGCATCTTCTGCCAGTTCGCCTTACATTCCGTCGCCAAGACGGGGCCTCTCTCGTTATAATTATAATAGAGCATGTCGCCGATGTTTTCAAGCTTCAGTCCGTCAATATCGAACTTCCTCGCCTTTTCCATAAACTTCTCATAATTCTTCAGCGCCGTCGTAGGGCTGATAACACGAATGGAGCTTCTCTTATCGGTCAACACCTGATAGTTTCCAAGGAATACGACGTCCGTCCTCTGAGAATATCCGGAAGCCTCCGCACTGGCCGTCAGGAAATTGGCCCCCAGAGAAAGCCCGATTCCATTCGCTTTCGTATATTTGGCCAGAGCTTCAAGACCCTTATTGCCGCCAAGCTTGCTGTTTGCAGGGAAATATTTCGGTTCCGTGCCATATCCTGACTTAATCCATCCAATCAGGGACACTTCCATAGGCGTGTCAATGGTTCCTTTCAAATCCTCAAGAATCTCCTGCGCCTGAGCAAAACTTGTCACATTCTGGAAGGTATCCAAGATCAGCCCTTTCTCTATCACTCCCATAAATAAATCTAAAGAAAGAGACAACCCCTGTTTCCCGCTCTGTGCCAGCTGACCGCTCGCAATCAAATATTCTCTGTAAGCCGATGCCATATCCGCATACTGCGCCTTTCCATCGGCCAGAATCTGATAATGGATCTCGTATTCCGTCGTCAACTGTTCCGCATCGTATTTCTGTACTACCTTTCCTTTCACACGGGGATCGTTAAATCCTCTTCTAAATAAGAAGGTAGGATAAATATAATTTGCCTTCACAATAGCGGTTGAAGGAGTCACTGTGATTCGGGAAGTTTCCTCACCCTTTGTAATATAGGCGACAAAACCCTTCTTCCCATAATTGGCCCCGAACACCGGAAGCAGCACGCTGGCCTCCTCCTGCTCAAAACGGCCCTTCAGATTTTGATTATTTTGAATATCTCCGTATACATTATAGACAACAGCGGATTCCTTCTGATGGGAGGGATCGTCAAAACACATAATCGCTCCGCTTCCGTCCGGATAAAACAAATATCCGTCCTGATTATCCGCCGCCCCGGCAAAGAACGGCATTAAATCTATGGACACCGCGCTGAAATCACTGTATTCCTCCAGCTTGTCACTGGGAACCTTCACAGAAAAACCGTCGTCTGCCAGCGCAAATTCGATACAAAATTTCACTCCCGCCGCAGGCACGTCATACTGAACTCCGATTCCGTAAGATGTGTCATAGGGCGCCGCCGTATACGGAGTTCCCAGCTGGTCATAGCTGACCATACTTCCCACGCCTTTCCGCAGATCCGTCACACTGATGGTATACAGGGAGCGCATTTTCTGAGCCCATCTCCCTTTCATGGCGGAAAGATCAAAGTTCGGATCGCTCATGGTGGACGACCAGACATAGCCTGTGGCCTTCTCCGTCACCTGAAGCTCCGAATAGTCATTCGTCAGCTCCAATTTATATTTGTCATTTTCCAGCACGGTTCCGGCGGCTTCAGCCCTGCAGACCGCACCCAGCCACAGGCATATGGCAAATGCCATCAGACCCAGAAGACTCTTTGGCGAAACGCCTTTTTTCCGCCCCCATTTTTGTTCTATCTTTTTGATCTTCATGATCCCGATTACCCGCTCCTTTCTCTTTCTAATGGAACCTAAAACTTATACCTCAGCTCTATCATTACCTCTCCCACAAAATCAAGGAATTGTGTACAGATAGAATACAACAGAGCCACTGCCGCCCAGAGAATCGCAACGGTAAATACGGAGAGCAGCACTATCATAACGGTTTTCCCCACCGTAAAATGATTCATCTCCTTTAGGCTGATGATGGTCAACAGTATCACCCAGCCTAAGATAACAGCTTCCAGCGAACTGAACATTCCCGCCTGATTCGTGTCCAGAATTCTCGAAAGCAAAGTCAAGGGTATCATGAAAACAATATAGGGTGTCAACGCATAAGATACCGCCAGCATGGACTCCCGAAACATAGTTTCACCATCTAGGATCGTCGTCATCAGGTAAGAGCAGAGTCCCCATGAAACCAAAGGCACAAACAGCTTCGCAACCTCAAGAACCAGATTGGACCGCATTGTGATGCTTGAGAGAGGATAATGTGTAAACTGTAGGGAAAACAATCTGACAATGACCCCCAGCGCAAGCAATATCGCAATAGGACGCGCCTGAAAACGATCTCTCTCCTTCTGAATATAAGAAAACGCAACCACAGGATGGAACATCACCAACAATGACATTTTTATAATCTTCATTCTATCCATCCCCCCATTTCCAACTTATGCGCTAATACATCCATCTTCTCTTTCACCTTAGTAAAGCCGATCCATAACGCGCCGCAGCACACCACCACCGCCAATACAATCCATCCGAAATAATTACGGAACAGCTGATGTCTATACTCGGAAAAGCATTTGGAGTATCCTTCCTTGTCATTTCCCAGATAATACTGATCCATTGCCTCTTTAAATTTTTCTTCCTTATACAGCACCTTCGCATATCCTGAATGAGCCAGCGCGTAATTGGAATCAATGGCCAGCACCTGCTCCCAATAATCCTTAGAAGCCGCGTATTCCCCAATGTCATATAAGGACACCGCCTCATGAATCAGGCTGATGAACTTTGTAGGCGCCAGCACAGTAATGGTGTTGGCAGTATAATCAAGCACATACAGCCTACCCGTGCTGTCGGATACCACGCTGACCGGATTGGTGTAGGTTCCCTTAATCGTTCCGGTTCCTCCGAATACCGCCAGCAGGTCTCCGTCCTGATTGTATTGATAAAGCAGTCCTGTGTTCTGATCGGCCAATGTGATAATGCCGTTGTCCATCACATTGATATCAGAGAACTTGGATGTCTGGTAATTAATGTTATCCAGACTGATATCAAAACCGTAAGGCTGTTCGGGGAAAGTATTGGTTCCCACCGAATTCAGCTTTCTGATCTGTCCTGTTTTTTCATTGGCAAGAATACCGTATACCATGCCGTCCGACGCAATCATGAAATTGTTGTAGGCGGAAGGCTGCACCTTCATGGTTCTCTCTATCTGAGATCTGGTACCAAAGGTTCTGATAAGCATTCGCTGCAGGCTGAACGGCACCGCCACGGCACCCACATATCCTCGGAATTCATTTTTGGAGTCCATCAGCATCAAATTGGTGCCTTTCAGCACATAGATATAACCTGTGATGGATACATAAATCTTTTCCGGAGAGAATGTAAAGCTTTCTTCCAGCAGGGCGCTGTCGGGCTTATAATAAACATCCATGTCCTTTCCCTGAGCATCCAGCCGCACAATACGATAATTGCCGGAATCCGCCACCCAGATACTGCCATCCGAATGAACGTAGACGCCCTTGGGACCGCTAAACGCCTGACCAAACCCTTCCTTGTATTCCGCGAGAACCTCTCCTTCCATGGAAAGCTTCAAAATACGGTTATTTCCCGTGTCCACCACGTAGAGGTTATTATTGTCATCCACAAACAAATCCTCGGCATGATTCAGGGTTCCATACTCTCCCAGATTCTTATATGTAGCCTCCACATCATAGACGGTGGGTATGGAATCAAAGTGTCCCTCCTCATTCGCCACTAGAGAAACTCCGCTTCCCTCTGCCTGTACCTCGCCCCCGACAGATAAAAACAACACTGCTATTATCAGAGCCGAAGAAATTACTGATTTTGCTAAACCAACTATTCGTTTCATATCCGTCCTCCGCTCCAACTCTTAACTCTTAATTCCGGAATATGTCATTGTCTGCATTACCTTGCCTCGCATGATACAGAAAATAATGATTGTGGGCAATGTGGTCAAAAGTGTGGCGGCTCCTACGGAACCCGACCTTGCAACCACGCCTGCGCCGCCCGCCAATGTCTGCAGTGCAAGCGGCAATGTCTTCATGGCATCCTTGTTGATATATACCAATGCAGAGAAATAATCATTCCAGTTGCTTACAAAAGAGAACACTGCCAAGGTGCTCCATGCCGGTTTCAGCAGAGGCATCGCAATATGCCAGAATGTATAAAGCTCTTTGGCCCCGTCAATCCTTGCGGCCTCCAAAATAGAATCCGGCAGCTGTTCCGCGAACTGCTTCACTAGGAAGAAGTTATACGCCACTGCAATCTTTGGCAGAATAAGCGCCCAATAACTGTTCACCAGCCCCAGCCCGTTGACAATCAGATAGTTTGGTATCTGCGTAACATAGGTGGAAAACATCAGGGCGGCCGTTATCACGGCGAAGATCGTCGCAGACCCCCGGGGCTTAAACTTTGCCAGTCCATACGCGCCTGCACAGGATACAAAAATACTTAAAAATACCGTAACACCGGTAGTCAATATACTGTTAAATATATATCTTGTAAACGGTACATCCGAAGCGTTCAACGAATTCAACAGATCGGCAAAATTGGCAAATGTGGGCTTATGCACGATAATTCTGGGAGGATAGAGATACAACTCATCCAGAGGCATGAATGCACGGCATATCATCGCCACCATGGGCAGGGCTGTAAAACACACAAGCGCCAGCATCCCGATGACCAGCATCACATGGCCAAACTTAACCTTTTTTAACCTTCTTTTTCCGGTCAGTGTCTGTACTATGATAGATTCCATCCCACTTAATCCTCCGATCTGAATATATAGAAGCAGATACGCCCTATTACAAACGTCATAATAAACAGAATCATTGCAACGGAAGATGCATAACCCATATTCATTCTGATAAACGCATAGTCATACAAGTGTGCGACAATGGTATGTGCCGCATAGTTGGGACTGGGCATACCGGCCACCGAAGTAGCCACATCAAATATTGCAAAGGCATTGACCACGGAATTCACCGCGCCGAACAAAAGCTGCGGCTTCATCATGGGAATCGTGATATAGCGAAGCTCCTGAAATCTGTTCTTCATTCCGTCCACTCTTGCGGCTTCATAAAGCGCCGGGTCAATATTCTGCAGGCCGGCTAAGAATACAAGGAATCCGGTACCCATACTCATCCACACGGAGATAATCACAATAACCCACTTCAGATAATTCGCATCCTTCGTCCACAGAATCGGCTCTAGGATAACTCCCAGCTTCAGCATAAAGTTATTCAGATAACCGTTTCTATCTCCCGAGAAGATAATCAGCCAAATGGTTGACATTGCAACGCCGCTGGTTAAGGAGGGCGCATAGAACGCCAGTGCAAACGCGCCGCGCCCCTTATTCATCAAAGTAATCAGCCATGCCATTAAGAAAGACGCTATGTAGCCCGTAGGCCCTGTCAAAAGCGCAAACAACAGGGTATTGGAAAGGGAAGTCAGAAACACATCATCTTCCAGAATCAGGTTCATGTAGTTGGTCAGCCCCACAAATCCCGGCGACTGAATCAGGTTATAATTGGTAAGGCTCAGTCCCATAGCCACAAATATGGGAATTAAAGTAAAGGTAACAAACAAAATCAGGAAAGGGGTCAGGAACATATAGCCCACAAACGTCTTTCGACGATCCATCTGGCTCATTGGCCCTTTTACTTTGCGTTTCACTATCTGCTTCATCTTCGACCCTCCTGCGGAATGACATCTACATCTTGCAAGCCAAACTCCTCTATCTTCACGTTCAGCTCTTTATTAATATCCTTTACGGCTTCCTCAAGGGCATCCCTAGCTTTTTCATCATTGATAACCACACGGTTCCATGCGTTAATCAAATGCCTGCTGGTAAAGTAACCGCCGGGAACAATATACTGCTCTTGGGCGTCTTCCAAGGTTGCCTGAATCACAAGCTTATCCTCCGTCTTCCATGGAAGCCTGAAGAACGCGTCCACATTCGCCGTATTCCAGCGCGCGGATTCCCCAATCACCGCCTCAAGCTGTCTGCCGTAATTCACCTGTGTATCCTCCGACATCCACCACTTCAAAAATTCCCACGCGGCGTCCTGTTTATCTGACTGTGACAGAATCAGGTTTGCAGTCTTAGACACGGAGCCGGTCTCTCTGGAAATCGTTCCGTCCGCATTGGCAATGCCCGGCACCGCCGTCACTCCCCACCGTCCGTACAATTCGGGAGCGGAAGTCAGGAACTGAATATATTCCGTATATCCTGCCACACCCAAAGGCGTCGCTCCGGTTCTCATACGGGTGAACAGATTGGATTCCTCATCCACCTCATACTGGCTGTACAGATCCGTCCATGACTTAAACGCCTGATACGCCTGCGCCGTGCCAAGGGCGCTCTGCTTTCCGTCCGCCGTATAATAGGAACCGCCGTTCTGCAGGAGCATCATGGTAAATCCTCGAAGCGCCGCCGGAGAACTCGACGATACGGAAGTATCCACGGACAAGTTAAAGGACATATTATTTTCATACAGCTTCGGAAGAACATCCGTATAGAGCTGCGTCCAAGTCTCCGGCAGTTCCAGTCCCAGTTCGCGCATCAGATCCTTCCGATAAAACATCACCGTGAAATCCATGGTTTCCGGCAGCGCGTACACACCGTCCCGGAATACATAAGGCACCATGCTGTTGCCATAGAACCAAGATTCCACTTCCTCAAAATCATCAAACTGCGTCAAATCCACCGACGCGCCGCGGAAAGCAAACTCCGAGGGCAGATTATAGTCCACGGACAACGCCACATCCGGCGCCGTGCCCGAGTTAATGGACAGCATCAGCACATTAACGCCTCCCGTGGTCAGCTGGCTGCTGGGCATGACATTCAAATTGACATAAATTCCGGTCTTGGGTGTAAAATCCTCGTCAATCATTTCCTTCAGAATTTCACCCCACTCGGAACCGCGTCCGATCCATACATCCAGCACCACGTTCTCCCCATCCTCTTTCGTAGTACCGACCGCATCATAATCCTTTACGAAGGACATCAGGAAATTCACCGTTGATACATAAAACTTCTGGAAGGCATTGGAAGACTTTACCACAAATTCCTCCTCCGGCGCCTTAACCTCCAGATAGTCAATCTGCAGCGGGGACACCTTCAGGCTGGTTATGTATGATCCCATATTTGTCTGCGCATTTTCCAGCTCACTCAGCGCTCTGGGAATTCTGTCCACATCTTCCGAGAAATTCCGCAGCGTATCGATAATGGCGCGATAGCTGTTCTCCGTCGATGTGGTCTTATTTGTAATCGCGGCGAGAATATCCGCACACACCTCGATGCTTGAAGCCAGCTCCTCTAATTCTCCTGACAGCTCCGGCATCAATCTGTACAAATCATATTCATAGTTGGGATCGGGCTCCGTTCCCGTGATCTTGGTGATATCTCTTGTAATCTCCGACAATACGGAAATATCATTGGTGGTTCTCTCAATCACGGAGGAAATCGGTCCCAGCTGGGCCGTCAGCGTAATTTCGTGAACTCCCGGCTCCAGATACACCAGATAGGGTTCTCCGTTTTCATCGGACAGCACTTCCCCATACCATGTCTTGTTATAAGGGAATTTATATTCCAAAAATTCCTGAAAAGGCACTTTGCCGTCTATCATGACTTTACGATAGGAAGGCATACCTTCGTTTCTGCCCTGCAATACCTTCACGGCGATTTCATACAAACCGCCCTCCAGCACCTGAAATTCCCAGCTGACGCTCTGCTCCCCACGGTTCCAGCGGTTTCCGCCCACCGTGTTCAGCACTCTGTTATAAAGCGAGAACGGCACCGTTTCCGGATCATTATTGCTCTCTCTTCTGATGATGGAATCGCTTCTCCAAGCGGACTCCTCACCCTCTATGTAATCGCCGGCCCCCGAGGAAACCTTCTGATACCCGTTCGCATTATATACCTGCAGCATTTCCTGATAGGTAGGAATCTCCTGCTTTCCTTCCAGCCTGACTTCCCGGATGGCTATGGGCTGATCCACATAATTAATCGAGAGCGTATGCTTTCCCTGGGACAAATAAAAGTACATCGGCTCCGGATCATATCCGTAGGAATCATGGGCCGCCTGCGTCAGCCACATCACAACCTCCGTCTGAGTAGGCCAGACCTCGTCGCCGATTTCATTAATTTTCACATCTCCCGATTCAATAAAATGACGGTAGAAGCATACATTGGATGCCTCCGCACAAGGGATCTCCCCGTCAATCAGGATTTGTCTCTGAATCTTGGCGCCGTCTCCGTCCACGCCCGCATAATCAAGCACAATGCTGTACAGCCCCGCTTCCTTTACATCGAAGCTCCACTGGGCGTTCGCATTCTCCTTCAGAACCAGAGCTTCGCCGCTGTAGTCCGCAATCCCCGTCTGAAGGACGCCGGCTCCTGCGGTGTCAGCCTGCTTGGGTGCCAGCGCAATGGAGGCATCCGTTCCGACATACCCGCGTGCCGCGTAATCGGAGGAAAGTACGGCATACGAAACCTGTGTTTCCCCATAAGTTTCATACGCAATGTAATCCATCTGTTCAAGCCGCGCCAATTCCTCTCCATCCTTCTGAGACTGACCGCTGCTCTGATTCCTCTTCACCACGGACTGCACCCCAAAGACAATCACCAGCACCACCAGCGCCGCAATCACTATGTAGTATTCCACACACTTATTGAACTTGAATTTCTTCATATCACTTCATTACCTCCAAATCTGGCCGCCCGGTCAAAAACCCAAAGGCTGGGAATATTATAACTTTACCCCATTCATATCCGTTTTGAAACATACAATACTTTACTAAGGCCTGATTCAAGAATTGTATGGTCATGAAAACACTGATTATTACTAAAACGTGCAATGATTTTCCCTTATGATATTTTGACCAAGCACAAAACAAAAGTATAGATATTTTGCTGCTCTCTCTCTGGTAAGCGGACGGCCGGGTTCAAAAAGCGTTCCGTTTTCCAAAGAACCCCTCCTGATTCCTCCCTCGCAGCGCATCAGCCCCAGACAATAAACCGCTTCCAATTTCCGCCTTTTTTCTCCGTGTACTCCCCCCAGATCCGTCACCCGCTCAAAAGGCGTCAGCGGGTAATACATCGTTTCACCCGACGGCAGATTCGCGTCATAATTGGGGTCTGTAGGATCAATATTCCTGCCGTTATAATCCGTCATATAGGGAGGCTTCCTCTCCTCTCCCATGCCAAACCGCGCGGCGTAGGCGTCGTACAAAATCTCCGCCGCGTCCAGCCGGGTAAAAGCCGTGCTTTCTTCCTCCGTTTTGAGCCGCCGCATATTCTCCCCTTCCGAAGAAAGTACCTCCGCGTTTCCCGCTCCGGAAGCTTCTTCCCTCTCCCGCCCAAAATCCTCCGAAAGCCCCCAGATTTTACGGATTCCTTCCTGAAATTCCTCCCGGCCGCAGGGCGCGAAGGGACGAAAATTTCCGTCCTCATCCTTATGAAACACCCCAAGCTGGACCATCTTTTCTATTTGATTGCGATAATAAGCGCCTCTGCCGGATATGGTATCTTTGCAGATTTCCGGAAATACCTCCCCATACTCCCCCGTATTTACCGCCCTCAGCACCTCGCTGCGAAGCAGCCCCCGAAGGCCCTCCGCCGCGGCATTTCCCCCTGCCGCCGTTCTCACGATTTCCTCCGCCGCCATCCTGCAGTATTGTCGGGAAAGGCATTCTTTATAGTGAGTTCCGTCCGCATGGTTCCCCGGATTGCCATTGGCATAGCTGCCGCCGTTGGTCTTGCCCGGCGTCTCTCCCGGCTCCAAGGACATCACCATCGCCCTCGCTGCCGCCGCGCCGATTTCGTTAAAATGCTCCACGCTCTTTTTATTCAAATCCAAAAGCAGAGTCCCCGTATCCGCCGCCGCTCTTCTCATCACCTCGGGAAATTTTCTTTTCTGAAAGGAATCCCGAAAAACCGCATCGTCTCCGCACCCGGCATTGATTCTGGTCACGGGCGTCACAAGCACCGGAATCATTCCCACCGAACGGATGGCCGGAATAAAATGCTTCGTCAACAGTCCGTAATACATTTCTTCCGTACTTCCTCTTCCGAAACGGCTTTCCTCTCCGTCGGGATCCGTTCCGTCATTTCTGTCCCTTTCGTCGTTATGCCCCGACTGGAGCAGAACAAAATCTCCCGCCCGCCCTGACAAAAGCAAATCGTTGAACCTTCCCTCCTGATGCATCACCCTCAGGGAACGCCCGCCGTTGGAATAATTTACCACTCCCTCCGGCCCGGCGGCAGCCATCCGGTAAAAAAGCTGTCCCCACCCGCTCATGGGAGCTTCCTCAAAAACATATGACTTCGCCGTGGAATCACCCAATATATATATAGAAGGAACACCATTTCCGCCGACGCCGTTTTCTCCTCTCTCCCCACACTTAGAAAACACATGTTCCTTGACGCATATGCGCCTCAAGCCAATTACCTTGTCAGGCTGCAAAGGTTCCAATGAAATATCCACATAAGATATTCCGTTTACGTAGGAATACCGCCAGATACTGCCATTCCAAGAAGCTCTGTGCCTGACGGGAACCAGCTTTCCCGCATCCCAATAACCTCCTTGAACAATCCGCTCCGGATTCATCCCTGCGATGCCGACGGCTATGGACTCCCCGTCTCCCGTACACTCCACCTCAAAATCATATGCCCCTTCCGGAAGCGATATCCGGAATATCATCCCTCCGAAGTCATAATCCGTGGCGCCCGGATGATACTCCCGAAACCTCTCCTGATCCCGTTCCACCACACAGACAGCGCCATCCTGCATAAACAGCCGGTCTGCCGACGCCCTTCGCCGTGGAAAAGTTACCGTTCCATTGATAAAACCATAGGAAGCACCTCTTCCATTTGTCCTATCTTTCTGTCCGAACAAAGGAATCTCCGCCCCAAACTCAATATCAAGATTCATTTTAAAGTCCCTTCCTTCATCCGCTCTTTCGGATGGCCAAGGCCTCCCTTGCATCCTTGGGGCTGACACCCCTTACCTTTTTAAAAGCACGCCGAAATGACTGCTCGCTGCTATACCCGGTCTGTTCCGCAATTTCCCGCACAGTCAGTTCAGTCTCCCCAAGCAGCCTGTCCGCATGACGGATTCTTATCTTTTCCACATAGGTTGAGAACTTAATATCAAAGCACTCTTTAAAAATCAACGACACATAACTATCGGATATGTTAAACGCCGCCCCAAGCTGTGTCAGGCTCAAACTGCTGTCCTGATAATTCTTATCCACAAAAGCTTTGATTTCTTCCGCAAGCTTATTCTTTTTATCCTTTTTTTCTTCATTAAACTTTGCACATAATTCCATGCAGAGCTCATTCAGCCGCTCAAAATATTCCTCATGGACGCCCTCGTCCTGAATCACAAATTCATTGAGACAGTCAATCATCGCTTCCGTATTATAATTATCCTGCTCTTGAAATTTTTCAAACATCCTGATAGTGCGGCTGTTCAAAGCGACAAACTGATTATGGGACAATTTCCTTCTAACGCAGTTTTCTTCCTTCAAAAGCGCGATAATTTTGCCTGTTTCGGTCACATTGCCCGACCTGATATAAGCGATTACATTGTTTCTGGCCACCAAAGGGAAATAGCATTTCATGCCGGCTTCCAGTTCCGGCGAATATTCCACGCAGGTCTGCCCGGCATCGCAGCAGTTAATGGCCGCATACGCCTCCTCCTTATGTTTCCACAAATAAAGAGGATCCTCGCAAAGCCGGCTGATTCCCCAGTAAATCTTCACCCCGTACTCCCGCTGAAATTCCTCCCCCAGTTCCTGAAGATATTCCATGGGGAAAGCGTCCTGAAGCTGAAGCACAAGCATCATCCGGCGATAACTAATCTTCTTTGACCAAAGATTCGCCAGATACCCGCCCCATTTGAATTTTAACTCCAAATAGTCCAGCGCCCTCGTACTCTCATAAATCGTCCCCGCGTCCACGTCTTCATCCGCCATATTGTTATAAATTCCCGCCACAATGAGCAGATACCGATAGCCATATATGGTTATTCCCACATTCTCCGCTTCCGCCCGAATCCTGCTCTCGCTCTTAAATTCAGCGTTCAGCAGCTTTTCAATAAAATCGGCCTGCACAATGGACTCAACCTGTTCTAACTTGGCCTTACAGACTTCATAATCTTCCAACGACACGAGAATTTCTTTGCCGAGGTTATTATAGCGAATTTCCGTTCCGCTGTCCCCGCGGCCGTTCATATAACGGACGACCTTTTTCACCGGAAGAAGATATCGGAAAAACTGCCACGCAATCAATCCTCCCCCTGATAACAGTATAAAAACATTACTCAAAAAAACCGCCCGATACAAACTATTCTCAAAATAATCCCGATGAAAGTTCAGAAATGCCTGCAAATCCTTCTCCCTCGGAAATTCCTCCTCCCCGTTCTGGGCAAGACCCGAGCTTTTCACATATTCCTCTAATTTTACCGAACCCTGCTTCCGTTCCTTTTCCATCACTGCCGAAATTGTATATATCATTCCCCCATTAATAAGCAAAATCGCGATTAAAACGAATATGACATAGGGCAGAAGCTCATGAACAACCGATCTGGCTGCATAATTTTTTTCTTTTTTCATCTAACCACCAATTTATGTAAGCGCTTACATTTTAAGCCAAAAAAATCATGGGCAGACATAATCTACCCATCTCAAAAAGCATTGTAACATTATTATACTCTTTCAAGAAGGCAATTGTCAATCCCTTTCCAAATCCTTTCCAAATTCGATTGTCCATCTCCTCCATGTTTTTTCTTAAACATTTCAAATCTTTCACCTTCTCTTTGATATCACAGCGTTTTCCCGGCGTCGTTATGCTCCGCCGGACTTTTCCTCCCGGGAAACCGCAAACATCTCATCCACTCTCCGGACGCCTTCCGTCAGCCTGCGGTACAACGAAATTCTAGAAAGTCCCCGATTCAGAAAGCCAAACATCCATTTTCTCACCATATCAGCCAAAATCCCGCAGGCAAACACGCACACCGCCGCCGTAATGATCCCCAGAAACAGACTGACGGCCGCTTGTACGGCGCCGGCTCCGCTCCCGGCGTCCATAAGCTTTGCGGCTATCCTATCCGCCCCGAACAGGTTCTGCCAGCTCTCGCGCAGCCCCAGATTCTCATGAAGCAGATATACCCCCAGCGTATGGGGCGCAATCCTTTGGATGGCCTTCGCCGCCCTCCCCTGAATCCTCATACCGCGAAACGCGCCGAACAGCCCGACCGCCGCCAGAAACGGCAGAATATGATTATATTCATAACACATCCGCATCCTTCTCTCCAGACTGCCCGTGTTCAGGAAAATCTCCCGCAGAATCATCGTCCCCCCGAATATCAACAGACAGCTTCCCACATACAGCCCCAGACAGCGCCCTCTTTTTTCCAAAAAAGGCACCCCGAAACGACGCACATAGGCTGCCGCCAAAAATACGCACAGATACCACAGGCAGTCATATCCCAGCTGATCCATTTCCAGCCGCACGGGAAGGACACTCTTCAAGAAGCAGAACAGAAAAAACAAAAGTCCCAGCGCCGCCCGCATCTGCTGCTCTGTCATTTTCCGCACTCCGATTCCCACAAAGGGCAGAAGCAGATACATAATCACATACGCGGTCATAAACCAATAATGCTCCATGGAAATAGGAAACAACATCGTCAGCAGATAATGGGTGTCGAAGGAAGCCTCCCCCAATATTCCCGTCAGCGCCCCAATCAGGCCGAAGGTCACGGAATACGCCCACACCTGCAGCCAGAGCTGTATCAGGCGGCTCAGCTTAAAGGAGGACATGCACAGAAAATATCCGCTGATGAACATATACACATTCACCGCCACAATGCAGAAAGCCTCCACCAGCCATGCGGCCATGCCGGCGGCCCCCACTGGCTGAGCCAAATCCAACAGCAGGCCGCCCTTCCCCAGATAATGCAGCGCCGCCACCATCATCATGGCCGCACATCTGAGCAGCTCCAGTTCCGTCATCCTCTTTGGCGCCCCGTCGTTTTCCCTGCCCGTTTCTCTGCCGGACGCCTCTTTTCCCCTATGCAGCGCTTTCTCCGTTTCCATCCCTTGCCCGTCCTCAATGATCATTTATATTTTCGTTAGTACTATGCTTCCGCCTTGGTCAGGAAGCGGGAATTTGGGTATGGGGCCAAATTTCGTTTCACTCTCCGCCACCGCCTGTTTGATTCCCTGAAACTCCCGATGATTATAGTCATGGATCATGATATATCCGCCCCTGCTCAGTCTGGGATAAAAAAACTCGATACCATTTACGATTGGCTGGTACAGATCCATGTCCAGCGAAACAAAGGCGAATGTTTTCTCCGTTTCCTCCGCGGCGGTCTGGGGAAAATAGCCTTTTCTGAACACCGCCTTTTCCGGATGCGCCAAACGTTTTCTCACATATTCCATCTGCTCGTCGGAGGATTTAAAGTTACTGCGTTTAAAATAATTCGCACTCTCGAAAAATTCCGCCGACGTGTATCGGCGGTTCTGCTCAACTTCCACATCGCGTTTATCAAAACCGGAAAAGGTGTCATATAAATAGAAGGTTCTGTCGGGATAGGCTCTGTTGATAATCCATGAACAATCTCCATAATCCACGCCTGCTTCAGCGATATCGCCGGGAATACACTGCCGCCCGATTTCTTCCGCTATCAGCTCGATTGTCCGGTATCTGACATAATCCATCTGATGCTTATAATCCTGATACATATTTGAGGAAACCGCATCATACGCCATAGGCTGAGTGACAATATTATTTTTTAGATACCCCGAAGGTACAAAGACCAGCTCGCCTTTAAAATGTTTTGCCAATTTTTGATGCAGAAAAAGGGAACCATAAAATAAATTGTGTTTTATGCTCATGCGACACTCCTCCTTGCGGGCGGCCGCGCCCCAAAGCGGAACGCCCATCCTGAATATACAGTTTCCGGACATGCTGCGTCCGCTTTTAAGATAGTAGCACAAAAGCCTTCATAATTCAACCAATATTTAATTTCCGCCATTTTGTATTCTCCATAAATGTCAATCCCGGGTCTTTAACAGTTCCACAATAAGAAAAATGCCTACAGGCCGCATAAAGC